>JAJDUK010000047.1 GCA_022826665.1 Alphaproteobacteria bacterium
CCTGAGGCCGAGTTCGGACAACTCGGGGAGCGGTGTCATCGGGGCCTCCGTTCTGACAGCCGAATACACTGTCAGAACAATACCCGAAAACGACCGCAGACCACACACTTCGTTCAAATCTCACAATCTCGACGTACACCCGGCCGCTTCCAGCGCCTTGATCTTTTCAATGTGGGCCTCGGCCGGGCCGATCAGGCAGAAGGATTCGGTGATGGCGTCGGTGACGTAGTGCACGTTGTCGGAGCCCGCGACCGCGTGCTTCTGATAGTCGTAACCCTCGTCCGCGCCGCGCCCTTGGCGCGCGGCGATGAACGCGGTCAGGCTCTCCGGCACCAGGTCCGTATCCGCACCGTGGCGCTCCACGATGTCGGCGACATGGTTGCCGACCACGGCGGGGAACCAGCTGGTTTGGGCGATGGCGGTCTCCCGGTCGCCGATCCAGGCCGGCGCGCAGGAGAGCACGCGGTATCCGGCCGCATCGAGGCCGGCCGCCTTGCGCGCCGCGAGTGCTTGGCTAGCCATCCACTGGCAGAGCCCCGGATCGGCCAGCTGGATCACCAGCCCGTCCCCGTGCGTGCCGGCGGCGGCGAGCGCACGCGGCCCGTAGGCCGCGATCCAGACGGGCAACTCGTAGGGATCGGCCCAGTCGAGCTGAACCGTCCCCCTGGCGCCGTCGTACTCGCACGCCTCGCCCCGCAACATGGTGCGGAGCGCATCGCAGTATTCAGTGAGCGTCTGGACTGTCGCGGGCCGGTGCCCCATGACGCGCACCGAGCTGTCGCCCCGGCCCACCGCCACGTCGACCCGGCCGTCGCCAAGCTGAACCAGCCGCGCGAAGATGCTGGCGGCGACCGACCAGTCGCGCACCCTGGGGTTGGTGACCAGCGGGCCCACCCGAATACGGCGCGTGTGATCGAGGCAGACTGCCATCTGGGTGTAGACGTCGGACCACAGGATGTGCGAATCCGCGAACCACATGTAGTCGAAGCCGGCGGCCTCGGCTTGATGGGCAAGCGCGACCGTGCGGCGCACGTCGAGGTCGCCCTTGATACTGATGCCCAGTTCCATGATGCCCTCCCCGGCCAAGCCGGCAGGATGGCACAGTCGCGGTCGGCCCGCCACGCGCCGGGCCGGCACGTCTGCCAAACGCCCGCCCGCCGTGCTAAACCCCCGTGCCAGGGGCGCCCGGCGCCGCCTCCCGGTCCCAGCGAGCGACGGCGAGCATGAGCAAGCGGCAGATGGTCCTGGTAGGCTTCCTCCAGGCGCAGAACTGCTCCAACTACCCGGCGTCCTGGCGTCACCCGGAGTCCGCCACGGATTTCCTCACCGCCGATTACTACCAGCGCATCGCGCGCATCCTGGAGGCCGGCAAGTTCCATCTCGCCTTCTTCGACGACCGCCTCGCGCTGCCGGACATTTACGGCGGCGACCATGCCGAGGCGGTGCGCAACGGGGTGCGGGTGGTCAAGATGGACCCGATCCCGATCCTCACCCTGATGGGGGCGGCGACCACGCGGCTCGGGCTGGGCGCGACCTGCTCGACCACCTACTACCAGCCGTTCCACGTGGCCCGCATGTTCTCCACCCTCGATCACATGAGCGGCGGCCGGGCGGCCTGGAACGTGGTCACGTCGCTCAACGATTCCGAGGCCGCGAACTACGGCGCGGACAGGGTGATCGAGCACAACGAGCGCTACGACCGCGCCGACGAGTTCATGGAGGTGGTGCTCGGCCACTGGGACGCGTGGGACGAGGACGCCATCGTCCTCGACAAGGAGCGGAACGTCTTCGCCGACCCGGCGGGCGTGCATCGGCTCGACCACGCGGGCCGCTTTCTGCGCTCGCGCGGGCCGTTCACCGTGCCGCGCACGCCGCAAGGGCGGCCCATCGTGATCCAGGCCGGGCAGAGCGGGCGCGGGCGGCAGTTCGCAGCCCGTTGGGCCGACGTGATCTTCGCCATCTATCCCACCCTGGAGTTCGGCCGGAAGGCCTACGCGGCGACCCGCGATGCCGCGGTTGCAGCCGGCCGCGAGCCGGACTCCTGCCGCGTGGCGCCGGCGGCCTACGTCACGGTCGCGGAGAGCCAGGCGGAGGCGGAGGAGAAGGCCGCCTTCATCGCCGGCCTCGCCCAGCCCATCGACACGCTGGCGCTGCTCTCGGAGGCGCTCAACTACGACTTCGCGACCAAGCCCGCTGGCGAGCCCTTCACCGACGAGGAGATGGCGTCCATCAGCGGCCTGCAGGCGATCCGCGATCGGGTCGTGACGTTGAGCGGCAATCCGCACCCGACGGTCGAGGACTTCGTGACCTACAGCCGGCGCGGCACGGTGAACGAGATGCCCCATTTCGTGGGCACGCCAGCGGCGGTCGCCGATCAGATGGCGGCATGGTTCGAGGGCGGGGCCTGCGACGGCTTCGTCCTCGCCGCGACCCACATGCCGGGCGCCTACGAGGATGTCGCACGCCTCGTGGTGCCCGAGCTACAGCGGCGCGGCATCTACCACGAGGACTATGCCGGGCCGACGCTTAGGGAGAATTTGGGCCTGCTCCCGGCCTGACCGCATCTCCGCGCGGGTTGCACTATCGTGAGCGGGTCCAACGGATTTAGACTGCTCGCTTGCGGACTATAGGGAGACTCTTATGAGCACGAAGCTGCGCTACCTCCATCACCCCGCGTCCCAGCCGTGCCGCTCGGCGCGTCAGTTCATGGTCGAGAACGACATCGAGTTCGAGGACGAGGTCGTCGACATCACCACGAACATCAACGAGACCCAAGAGTTCAGGGACACCTACAACCCCACCGGGCAGGTTCCGATCCTCGTCGATGGCGACTTCACCGTGTGGGAGAACGTGGCCATCGGGCGCTACTTGAACGAGAAGTTCGAATGCCCCAGCCACTGGTTTGGGCGGACCCTGCGCGAGCGCTCGCTGATCAACCAGTACGTGCAGTGGTACGCGTACACGCTGCGCCTCGGCGGCGGTGCGTTCCACTGGACCATCTTCGCCCCGTTCATCTACGGCGAGGACAAGGACTTCACTGCCGAGCGCCGGAAGGGCTACCACGTTCTCTATGAATCGCTGGCGGTCATGGAGGACTACTGGCTCAAGGACCGCGACTACGTGTGCGGCGACGAGGTCAGCTATGCCGATCTTGCCGGATTTCACGAGATGGTTTCCCACCACGCCGGCAAGATTATTCCCGACAAGGTTTGGGACAAGCACCCTCGCGTCACGGCGTGGTTCGAGAGGATGTCCGAGCGCCCGGCCAGCAAGGCAGTGAGCGAGTGGCAATACAACGCCGTCGGCGCAATTCTCGCAGGCGAGCTCAAGGTCGAGTTCAGCCGCAGGACCGCCGTGCTGAAGGGCACCGAGGCCTACGGCGGCCACAACCACGGCATCCCGCACCTGGGCGAGGACGAAGACTACATCGCGCAGGTCGAGGCTTAGGCCGCAACCACGCGTTATATTGAGAGACAAGGGGGCGCCCGCCTCGTCGGCAGGGCTTTATCCAAAGTCCGCTGCCGACCAGCGTCGGAGCGCCCCCATGTGCCCAGGGAACGTATGCCCATGAATCTGGCGGTCAAAGCCCAGGCCGACGCGGTGCGTACCGGAGAGTTCACCTACCTGGCGTCTTCGGTAGAGAGCTCGCTCTACGGCAACGGCAAGGTGTTCATGCGCCGGGACAGCGACGGCAACGACAGCCCGTGGGAAGGCACCGATCTGGAGAAGCGACAGATGGCGGTTCGTGACGCGCGCTGTCTGACAGGGGCGCAGCGCCACACGCTCGATGCCAATGGTTTCGAACTGGTCGAACGCCCCATGGAGAGTCCGGCTATCGACTTCTTCGACCATGACCAGATCGTGCGCCGCTATTACCCACACTGCGCCGCTGCCGTTCAAGACGAGACGGGCGCCCGTATTGTCGCCGCCTTCGACCACAATATCCGCTCGGTCTCCGGCAATCGCAGCGGGCGCCGCATCGAGGGCGGGCAGCAGGTGCAGCCGCCGATCCACATGGTGCACGGCGACTACACGTTGACCAGCGGACCGCGCCGCCTACGCGATCTGGCAAAGGCGCCGACCGGCAACGACACCTATCGCACGGCGCTGGCCCAGGGAGAGTCGCTCCTTGATGAGACGGATGTGGCGCGCGCTCTGGGGGAAGGCCGCTTTGCCATCATCAACCTCTGGCGCAACATCGCCCCGGAGCCCGTGGCGACCGAACCGCTCGGACTCTGCGATGCAGCCACCGTGCATCCCGACGATCTCGTGGTCTTCGAGGTCTTCTACAGCGACCGCACCGGCGAGAATTACCTCGCGAAGCACGCCGAGAATCATCGTTGGTATTGCTATCCCGCGCTCACCCGCGACGAAGCGCTGCTGATCAAACAATGGGATTCTGCCGGCGGGATGGCGCGCTCACAGGGCGCACACGCCGATTCCGAGAGCCCGGACACGCCCTGCACCTTCAGCTTCCACAGCGCCTTCGCCGACCCGACGACGGCGTCGGATGCCCCCGATCGCTGGAGCATCGAGGTGCGCTGCGTCGCGCTTTACGGTTAGTTGCTCTCCGTATCCGGCCGGTCCCGGTTAGACCCGGATCGAGCTATGATCGCCCGATGGATGTGAAGGACGGTGCCGCGCATTTGCGCGCGCTCGACAAGGACCGGGAAGTCTATCTCGACGGTGAGTTGATCACGCGCGTCGCCGACCATCCGGCTTTCGCCTCCGCCTGTCGCTCGGCCGCCGCCCTCTACGACTTCCAGGCCGCCGCCGAAAACGTCGAGCGCATGACCTTCGAGACCGAGACCGGCCGCCGCGCGAACCGCGCCTGGCAGATGCCGCGCAGCTACACTGAGCTGGTCGCCAGGCGCGAAGCGCTCACCGCCTGGGCCGAGCTTCATGCGGGCTTCCTCGGCCGCTCGCCCGATCACCTCGCCTCCTCCATCGCGGGCCAGGCGATCGGGATCGAGGTCTTCGAGCGCCACGGCGCGCGCCACGCTCAGGCGCTCCGCGACTACTACGCCTACGCACGCGACAACGACCTTTACCTCACCTACGTCATCATCAACCCGCAGGGCGACCGCTCCAAGGCGTGGGGCGAGCAGGAAAGCGAAGAGATGACCATGCGGGCCGTCGACGAGGACGCGGAGGGCGTGACCGTGCGCGGCGCCAAGATGCTCGGCACGGGCTCGGTCATGGCCGAGGAGATTCTGGTTGCGAACCTGCAACCGTTGCAGCCGGGGGAGGAGCGCTTCGCCATCTCCTTCGCGCTGCCGCTCGATACCCGTGGCCTCAAGGTGCTCTCGCGCAAGAGCTACGAGGCAAGCGCCGTTAGCGCCTGGGACAATCCGCTCTCCCACCGCTTCGACGAGAACGATTCCGTCGTCTATTTCGATGACGTGAAGGTGCCGTGGGAGCGGATCTTCGTCTTCGGCGACACGGACATGTGCCGGGCGCAGTTCCACGACACGCCGGGGCACGTCTTCCAGAACTACCAGTCGCAGATCCGCCTGGTGGTGAAGCTCAAATTCCTGCTGGCGGTTGCGCGCCGCATCGCCGAGACCATCGGCACCGCCAAGATGCCGCCGGTAATGGGGCAACTCGGCGAGATGGCCTCCGAGGTCGCGGCCGTGGAAGGGCTGCTCTACGGCATGGAGAGCGCGGGCGGCATGATCGGCGAGCACTACGTGCCCAATGCGAGCATGATGTATGCAGCCCAGGTCCAGACCCAGGCCCTCTACCCCCGCCTGATCGACGGGGTTCGCTCTCTCGCGGGCGGCAGCCTGATCATGCTGCCGTCGTCGGCGGCGGACCTGGAGAACTCGGACATCGCGCCCCTGATCGAGCGCACCCAGGTTTCCTCGCGACCCGGCGAGGGTGCTGCCGAGCGGATGGCGCTGATGAAGCTTGCCTGGGACGCGGTGGGCTCCGAGTTCGCCGGCCGCCACACCCAGTACGAGATGTTCTACGCGGGCGCCAAGTTCGTCACCACCGCGCACTGCTTCAGGCGCTACGACTGGGCCGGCGCCGATCGCATCCTGGAGGGGCTGATGGCCGGCAACGAGGGCCCCGGCGCGCCGTGAGGGTCGGCGTCGTCAATCTCGGCGCCATCGTCTCCGGCGACTGGCGCGAGCCCTTCGTCGAAGGCGATGCCCTCGTCGCGGCCGACGGCATCCTGGAAGCCGTCGGCCAGGTGCCGCCTGCCGCCCTCGACGCTTGCGAGATCGTGATCGACGCGGGCGGGGCGACCGCGATTCCGGGGCTGATCGATTCCCAGGTCCACGTCACCTTCGGCGACTTCACGCCGCGCCAGAACACAGTGGGCTACCTCACGAGCTACGTCCACGGCGGCACCACCACGGCGATCTCCGCCTCCGAGGTGCACGTGCCGGGCCGGCCGAAGGACCCCGCCGGGGTCAAGGCGCTGGCGGTCGCGGCCTTCAAGTGCTTCGAGCACTACCGGCCGGGGGGCATGCGCGTGCACGGCGGCTCCATCATCCTGGAGCCGGGGCTGACCCGCGCGGATTTCGACGACGTGCACCGGGACGGCGTCTGGCTCGCCAAGGCCGGCTTCGGCGCGGTGGAGACGGCGCGGGACTACGTGGCGCTGGTACGCCACGCCAGGGACGCCGGCCTGCTCACGACGCTACACACCGGCGGCGCCTCGATCCCCGGCTCCTTCCCCATCACCGGCGCGGACCTGATTGCCATCGACCCCACGGTCTCCTTCCACATCAACGGCGGTCCGGTCGCCATCGAGGACCGCTACTTCGAGCAGGTGGCGGCGGAGACCGGGATCGCCATGCAGGTTTGCACCGCCGGCAACCTGCGCACCACGCTGCTTTGCGCCGAGATGGCGCGCAAGCATGACGCCTTCGACCGATTCTTGATTGCGACCGATACGCCGACCGGCAGCGGCGTCATGCCGCTCGGCATGATCTACACCATGGTCCACATCGCATCGCTCGCGGGCTTCGATCCGACCTGGATGATCGCCGCCTCCACGGGGAACGTGGCCGAGATCTACGGGCTGAACAGCGGTTTCTTGCGGCCGGGGCGGGATGCGGACGTGGTCATCGTGGACGCCCCGCTCGGCGCCACCAAGCCGGATGCGCTGACGACCATGAGCAACGGCGACCCGGTCGCCATCGGCGCCGTGATCACCGATGGCATCCCCCGCTTCGTCGGCCGCAGCCGTAACACCCCGCCGACCACGCGGAAGGTCGCCGTCGCCCGCTGCGAGGTCCCGGCCTTCGATCCGTCGTAGGCGCTCGCGCTGCGTCTGCGCGCGTTATCGTTAGTCTTGCCGGTAGCGACGTACGATGACATGGTGGCAGAACTTGAGTAGGCCAATTGGGGAGGTGCCATGACCGAGTTTCGCCTTAACTGGGATAAGGCGCTCGAAGCGATCGTCTGGTTGGCGCACAGACAGCCAGACATAGATTTCTTTCACATTTCGAAAGTCCTCTATTACGCGGACAAAGCACACATTTTGCGCTACGGCCGACCGGTGACTGGCGATGTTTACATCGCCATGGCTCATGGCCCGGTGCCGTCCGGCGTCTACGATCTCCTGAAGATTGATCCGTTCTTGCCTGACGAACTGCTGAAAAAACTTGACGATGCGGTGGAGATCGACCCCCCGCACGTGCGCGCACGCCGCTTGGCGAACGAAGACGTTCTCTCTGGAAGCGATATCGAGGTGCTGGAACAGGCTTGGGGGCGATACGCCAGTTTGCCATTCGGAGAGTTGAGCAAGCTATCCCACCAGGAGCGCGCTTATGTCGAGGCAAGCCCTAATGGCGCTATGGACGTAGAACTACTGGTGGATGAAGACGACCCCGACAGAGACGATCTCATGAAGGAAATCCGGGAAAAGGCTGCGTACGGAGTGCTGTAATGCCGCTATTCAGCGGCGATGTGTTATACGTTTGGTGCGACCGAATCTCCCCTCCTCACGACAAGTATTGCATTTGCGTGTCGCCGGAGGACCGTTGGTTCTTGTTCATCAACACCAAGCCGCCTCGAGCCAGGGAGGCTGCGGTTCTTATTCGCTCCTACGAGCTCGATTGCCTGGATCATAATTCCTACGTGGACACGTCATTCGTCTACATGTTGTCGGAGGACGAAATCGCTTCCGCGCTCGCGCGCAGAAACAGGCACAAGGGGCCGCTTAGCAACATGCTGAAGCTGCGAATCAAAACGAACGTGCGCAACCATAACCTGTTACGGAAACAGCTTCGCGACGCGATTATGTACCGGCTTTAGGCTGACGCAGCCGCTGCTCGGAGCGAATCCGGCGGGAGTGGGGCTCGGTAATCCGGGAAGTCGTGACCCGGAGGCGATGGGTATATTCAGTCGATCTCGTCTTCGGGCACGATCCAGGGTTCCTGGAGCGCCGCGTCGCGCCATTCGACGAACGCCGGCAGTGTCAGCACGGCGCGGCTGTAGGCAGCGCAGGTCGTGTCGAGGTCGACGCCGTAGGTATCCAATCGGGTGACGATCGGCGCATACATGGCGTCGGCCGCGCAGAAGGCGCCGAACAGGAACTCGCCGCCGGCGCCGTAGCGGCTGCGGCAATCGCACCATATCTCGCAGATGCGGACGATGTCTTCGTCGACGCCCGGCCCGCGGCCCTTCCCCTTGAGGTCGAGGCGGCGCAGGTTCATGGGCATGTGGTTGCGCAGCGCTGTGAAGCCCGCGTGCATCTCATTGGCGATGGCGCGGGCCGTGGCGCGCGCATCGCGGTCCTCGGGCCAGAACCCCGCGTCCGGGAACAGCTCGTTGGCGTACTCGATGATCGCGAGGGTCTCCCAGATCGTGTGCTCGCCGTGCTGGAGAACGGGGACGCGCCCGGACGGCGAGACGGCGGCAATGGCCTCCTTCCAGTTCTCGTCGAACAGCAGGAGCAGCCGCTCGTCGAAGGGGATTCCGGCGTGGCGCAGCGCAAGCCAGGGCCTGAGCGACCAGGACGAGTAGTTCTTGTTGCCGATGATCAGGGTGAATTCACTCATAACGATGCGCGCTCATTCTCCGCTTTGCGTTGTGCGGCCGGACTATAACGCCGCGCTAAGCGCCGGCAACGTCCGGCGGTCTAACGGGTCGCGTCGACGGTTTGGACGTGGCCGGCGGCGGCGTAGGAGAGGATGGCGAAATCGGCCGTGAGCAGCGGCGCGCCGCATTGGCGGGCGGTCGCGATGATGAGGCGATCGGCGGGATCGGCACGAAACGCCCCGGGCAGCCGCACGCTGTCGGCGGCGATCTCAGGCTCGATGGGCAGCAGCCGGATGCCGGGCAGGGCGAGCACCGTCCTGATCCACGCGCCGACCTCCTGCGCGAGGTGGAGGCGGCCCCGCTCCGCCAGCAAGGCAATTTCCCACGGCGTGATTGCGGAGATGCAGATGTCGTCTGACTGCCCCGCTGCGGCGATGGCAGCGCGCGCTTCGGGCCCCAGCCGCCGTTCGTCGTTCATGGCCCAGAGCAGCACGTGCGTGTCGAGTACGATCACTGCGCGGCGTTCCAGTCGGCGGAATCGAGTGCCGGCAAGAAGGGATCGTCGTAGGCCAGCACCGATCCCTTTATGGCGCCGATGATCGATCGATCCTCGCCTTCGGGCCGCACCGGCGCGAGCACAGCGACCGGCCGGCCGCGATTGGTGATGGTCACCGGCTCGCCGTCTTCGCCCATCTCATTGATAATACGGAGACATTTCGCCTGAAATTCAGACGCCGCAATCGTCTTTCCCATGATTTCTGCCTGAAAAACATACGTACATATGATATATACGTATGATCAAAGAACGTCAATCCGGCGAGGCCGGTCTGATCCCGAAGGGCTCAGTCGCCGGAATCGTCCTCGTCGGCGCCGCTCATCAGCTGGGAGAAGCGCACCGGCAGGATTTCCTCGGTCTCGAACCGCCCGTCCCCGTCCTTGGTAACGAGCAGCAAACGCTGATCATCCTCCAGGCCGGCAGGAATCACCATACGCCCGCCGGGCTTGAGCTGTTGCAAGAGCGCCGGCGGGATCAGGTCGGGCGCCGCAGTCGCGATGATGCGGTCGTAGGGCGCGTGGTCGGGCCAGCCCAGGCTGCCGTCGCCGATGCGGAACTGGACGTTGCCGTAGCCTTGCTCGTCGAGCCGGCGGCGGCCGCTCTGGGCCAGCTCCTCGATCAGTTCGACCGTATAGACCTCGGCCGCGAGCTCCGCCAGCAGCGCCGCCTGATAGCCGAGCCCGGTGCCGATTTCGAGCACTCGGTGCTCCGCGCCGATCTCCAGCAGGTCGGTCATCAGCGCGACAATGTAGGGCTGCGAGATGGTCTTGCCGCAGCCGATGGGGAGCGGCGAGTCGAGGTAGGCGTAAAGCGTCATCTCGACCGGCACGAAGGCGTGGCGCGGAACCCGCCCGATCGCCTCCATGACATCGCCCGCAATCGCGGCACGGCCGGTCTTGCCGCTGACATGGTCGGCGTGAAGCGCCACCTGTTCGACCATGGTACGGCGCAGGATCGCGAATTGGTCTTCGTTGGTATTCGCCGCCGTCATGGCTCGTTCCTGCGCCTCGGCGTACGCGTGCTCGCGGGCACCGCGCCCGCCCGTCGCCCCGAAGGGGCGCCACAGAGTGTCACCCCGATTGCTGCTATAAGTAACGCATCTGCGCGACAGCCGCGAGCCCACCGGTGACGATCCTCTGCCCCGTCCGCCCTTGCGCGGGGAGACCGCCCCGCTCTGATGCAACCCGCCCAGTCGGGCGTCCGGCCCGCGCATGACCGGCTCGCTCGCGCTGCCGCTCTGGATTCTCGCGGTGGTCGGTGCACTCGCGCTTTGGGCCGCGCTCGACCGGATCCTGATGCCGAGCGCGCGCTGGTTCCTGCGCCGCCGCCTCAACCGCATGATCGAGGAGGTCAACACGCGACTGGAGTTGCAGATCCCGGCGTTCCAGCAGACCAAGCGGCGGGTGCTGATCGACCAGCTTGCCTACGACCCGCACGTGATGGAGGCGATCGAGGCCGAGGCCGAGGCCACCGGCACACCGCGCGAGGTGCTAAGCAGGCAGGTGGAGCGCTACGCCCGCGAAATCGTGCCCTCCTTCAACGCCTACGCCTACTTCCGCATCGGCTATCACCTCGCGCGACGGGCGGTGGAAAGCCTCTACCGCGTGCGTCTCGGCTATTCCGACGACGAGGCCCTGGCCCGTATCGAGCCCGGCGCCAGCGTTGTCTTCGTGATGAACCACCGCAGCAACATGGACTACGTGATCGTCGCCTACATGGCGGCCCATCGCTCCGCGCTCAGCTACGCCGTCGGCGAGTGGGCGCGGGTCTGGCCGCTCAGGATGCTGGTGCGCTCGCTTGGCGCCTACTTCGTGCGCCGGGGTTCGGGCAGCCGCCTCTACCGCCAGGTGCTCGCCCGCTACGTGCAGGCTGCGACCGCCGGCGGCGTGGTCCAGGCGGTCTATCCGGAAGGCGGCCTCAGCCGCGACGGCCGCCTGCGCAAGCCCAAGCTCGGGCTCATCAACTATATGGTCTCGTCCTTCGACCCGGAGGGGACGCGCGATCTGGTCTTCGTCCCCGTTGGCATCAACTACGACCGGGTACTGGAGGACCGCATGCTGGTCCGCGCACCGGGCCCCGGCGAGCCCCGGCGCAGCCGGGCACGCGTGCTCGCCACCGCGTTCCGCTTCGCCGCGCACAACGTGAGTCTGATGATCCGGCGGCGCTGGTACCGTTTCGGCTACGCCTGCGTGAACTTCGCCGCACCAATCTCCATGCGGGACTACGCCAAGGCGAACGGGCTCGACTTCCGCACGCTGGAGCTGGAGGAACGCCACCAGGCCGTCGAAAAACTCGGCGGCGAGCTATTGCAAGCGATCGCAGCAGCGATTCCGGTGCTTCCGGTGTCCCTAGTGGCGACGGTGTTCGTGCGTGCGGACGGGGCCCTTGATTTGCTGGAAATCAAGGGGCGCACCCAGGCGCTGATCGACCGGCTGGAGCGCGAGGGCGCCTACGTCCACATCCCGCGCGCCGATCGCGACTACGCCGTTACCGTGGGGCTCCGCATGCTGACGCTCCGCCACTTCGTCACCGAGGCGGACGGGCTCTATAGCGCGAACGAAGGCGAGCGCGACATGCTGCGCTACTACGCCAACGCGATCGAGCACTTCCTGTCCGACGCGCCGGACGACTGACCGGAGGAGAGAGGTCGCGCCGGCGCCAGAAGCGGCCGGCGCGATGGATTACTCGGTTACTCCACGCCCTCGACGAAGTAGACGCTGCTGTTGGAAGCCCTGAAACGCATCGGCAGCACCGCCTGGTATTCGGGGCAGTTGTACCACTCCTTCGCCTTTTCCATGCTCTCGAAGCGGATGATCACGATTCTGGGCGGCTTCGACATGCCGTCCATGTGGGCGACGTTGGTGGTGGCGGCGACCAGCTCCCCGCCGTAGGCCGCGACCGAGGGGCCCGCCTTCTCGGCGTACTCGTCCATGAGAGCCTGGTCGGTCACTTGCGATTCGGAAATCAGATAGGCAGCAGGCATGAAAGGTCTCCTTGGGTTGTGTCGTTTCGGGGAGGATTAGAGCTTGCGGGCCTGGCGGTGGCCTTCGTAGACCGCCTCGTAGGCGGTGCGGGGCGCGGTTGCGTCACCGATGGTCTCGACCGAGACCCCGCGCGCGGCGACCGCGTTATGCAGCGCGTTCTCGGAGCGCCGGCCAGTCGCCATGACGATCCAGTCGGCCTCGATCGTCCGCTCCGCCTCTTCGTGGTGGACGTTGTAGAGCGTCACCTTGTCGCCCTCGATGCGGCGGACGAAGTGATCGACGCAAACCGTCACCCCGGTCTGGTAGAGCTTGGGCAGGATCCAGTCGAGATAGACGTCGAGGATGGTTTCCATGCCCACCATGGGCCAGCGGGTGACCAGCGTCACCTCGTCGGCCCCACCCTCCTTGCAGGCGACGGCGGTGAGCGGTGCCACCACGTCGCAGAGGTCGTCCAGCACCATCACCTTGCCGCGCGGCCGGGCCTGGCCCTGGGCGACCGTATCCCAGCCGACGCAGTTGCCGGTCTCCCAGCCGGGGAGCCCCTCGCTGGTCCAGCCCTGGAAACCGTCGACCGCGACTGAAGACCCCGTGGCCACCACCACGTGATCGGGCTTCACCGTCTCCAGCGCTTGGTCCAGATCCTCCTCCGTCACCGGCGCGCCGGTGACGATGCGGGTGCCATTCTTCTCCGCCTGCGCCGCGAGCCAGCGGCCGATCTCGCCGTATTCGGCCCGGGTCGGCAGCAGCGACTGCACCCGCACGTGGCCGCCGGTCTCGCCCTCGGCCTCGTAGAGCGTCACGTTGTGGCCGCGGGCAGAGGCGACGCGCGCGTATTCCAGTCCGGCCGGGCCGCCGCCGATGACCAGCACCGACTTGGGCTCCGCCACCTTGACCAGCGTGCCCTCGCCCCACTTTCCCTCGCGGCCCACGGTGGGGTTGTAGATGCACTGCACGCGGCCGCCCCGGCTCACGCTCTTCCAGCAGAAGTTGGCAGCGACGCATGCACGAATGTCGTCGGTGCGGCCCTCCTGCGCCTTCTTGGCCCAGTGGGGGTCGGTGAAGAGCTGGCGGGCGAGGCAGATGGCATCGCCGTCGCCGGCTTCCAGCAGCCGCTCGGCCACGTCCGGCGTGGTGATACGGCCCACCAGCAGCACCGGCTTGGATGAGATCTCGCGGATCTTGCGGGCGTAGCCGCGCTCCCAGCCTGCCTCGAACTCCATCGGCGTGTGGATGAAGGCGTGATGCACGCCGGCCGAGACGTTGACGTAGTCGATGTCCGCCCGCTTCTCGATCTCGGCGACGATGTCCCGCACCTCGTCGATTTCCAAGTCGCCCGGCCAGAACGAGGTCGAGTTGATGCGGTAGCCGACGAACCTGTCGTCGCCGGCGGCAGCGCGCATCCGCTTCAATGCCTCGAGGGGAAAGCGCAGGCGGTTGTCCAGCGAGCCGCCCCAGCGGTCGGTGCGCTTGTTGTAGAGCGGCGAGATGAACTGCCAGGGCAGGTAACCGTGGCTGAGATGGAGTTCGACCCCGTCGAGCCCCGCCGCGAACGCACGGACCGCAGCGCTGCCGAAGGCCTCCAGCAGCTCCTCGATCTCGTCCTCGTCAAGCTCCTTGGGCGTGGACGCGCCGGGGAACTCGCCCAGGGGCACCTGGCTCGGCGAGACGGAGTACCAGGTCTCATCGGGGTCGTAGGTGGCCTCCTGCTTGAAGGTGGGGAAGCCCCGCACGCCCGAGTGCCAGAGCTGGATCGCGAGCCTGCAGCCTTCGGCATGGACCGCGTCCGCGATTTTCGACAGCGGCTCGATCTGCCGGTCGTCGAAGAGCTGCGGCATGAGCAATGGCGCCATGAGCGAGCTCCGGTGGACATGGGTCCCGCCGATGATGATGAGGCCGACCCCTCCCTCGGCGCGCTCCCGGTAGTAATGGGTCGCCATGTCGATGAAGAGCCCGTTCCACGGGTCGGAGACCCAGCTCGGGCAGGTTGGCGGGAACACCACGCGGTTCTTGATCGTGGTGTTACGGATCTTCCATTCCGAGAAAAGCCGTGGATAGGTGGCCATGTCGCATTCCCCCCTGTCGCGGGCACCCCGCCGGCCGGGCGCCCTGTGCATAGCCGGTTGGGTCCATTACACTCGGCTTGGCGTGGGAATACCAGTTTCGCGGCCTCGGGCCTGCTCAAACACGGGAGGGCGGCGATGTCCGACACCTATCGCGCAGTGATCCCCTACGAATCCCTCGATCCGCTGACCATAGGCTCGGCCGACGATCCAGCCATGGTCTATCGGGAGACCCTGACCCTCGACATTCCAGAGGCGAACCTGCTGGCGGCGCTCTACCCGGACGAGCCCGCGCCCGTCGCGAACGCCACCGAGGCCTGCGCCGCCGCGCTGGAGGCACCGCATTCGGGGCCTCGGTTCTCGGAGATGATCGGGCCGGACAAGAGCCTCGCCATCATCATCGACAACCAGTTTCGCCCGACGCCCACCTCCAAACTGCTGCCGGCGGTGCTCGATGCCGTCGAGGCCCACGGCGTCAAGGACGCGCGCGTGGTCTGCGCCAACGGCAAGGTCTTCCCCATGTCGGAACGCGATACCGAGCTCAAGCTCGGCAGGGAGAACCTGGCGCGCATGGAGCGGCTCGGCATCCCCTTCTTCCAGAACGAGCCGCGCGATCCCGAGCAGTACGTCTTCATCGGCATGACCACGGGTGGCACGCCGGTCTGGCTGCACAAGGAGGTCGCGAAGTCCGACGTGACGCTCTCCATGGGCCAGGCGCAGTCCAACCACTGGGGCGCCGGCGGGGGTGGCAAGCTGATCCTGCCGGGCGTGGTCTCGGACGAGACCATTGAATCGAACCACTGCGCCTTCGTGATGTCGCCCAAGACCCATTACGGCGCCTTGGCCGGGCCGATGCGGACCGATATCGACGAGGCCGCCACCATGTGCAGGCTCTCGGCGACGCTCAACAGCGTGCTGGATACCAGGGGCCGGCTCTGTTTCATCAACTTCGGCGCGCACCCGGACGCGCACCGCGAGGCGATCCGCTACTTCAACGGCATCTACGCCTATGACCGCCCCGCCGATGGGCCGGCCGACATCGCCATCTGCGGCGTCTTCGCGCCGACCGATCATCTGTTCTTCCACACCGGCTGGGGCTGCATGTCCTCCGACCTGCTGGTGAAGGACGGCGGCACGCTGATCTATTGCAGCCCGTCCCCCGGCGTGAGCACGCATCTCGGTGACTTCCCGGGCCTCGCACTCATGGACCTGATGAAGCCCTACATGCCACCCTCGCCCGCGAACCTGGAGCGCGTCTACCGCGACATCCACAGCCGCACCATCGAGATGTGGGCGGGCTGCATCTGGGTGCCGATCTACGAGGTCATGGTGCGCAAGCACCTCCACGTGGTCACGCTGGAGGAGAATCTGGAGATGGCGGCCGATATCGGGATCGAGGCCGGCACCTCGCTGGAGGACGCCTTCGCCGCCGCGATGGCCCGCCACGGGCCGGACGCCAAGGTCGCGGTGCTGCCTTTCGCGCGCTACCAGCTACCACGCGATGCGATCCGCATGCCGGCTGAGGTCGAGCCCATGGCGCAGGCGGCGGAGTAGGCTCGGCCGCATGTCCTCCTCGGGCGCCTCGGACGCGCCGATCACGGGATCGACGACCGTGGTCGAGTTGCTGGAGCGATTCCCCGGCGGCGAAGCAGCTGACTTGATGGCGCGGCTCGCCTGGCCCTGCGCCCATTGCTCGGGCGCGCTGCACGAGCCCATCAGCATGGCCGCCAAGCGCCACGCCAACCGCGCTGGCCCCGTGGTTCGCGCCTTCCAGGCGCTTGCGCACGGCGGCCCGAGCGAGGCCGAGATCGCCGAGGCCGCGGCCAAGCACGAGAAGCGCGCCGACCCGGCGGCGCTCTGGGCCCGCTACACCCGCTAGCCCGCGCCCGGCGGGCGCACGACGCTCGCATGCGCTTACTCATCACAACTAATTCATCCAAATTAGCTTGGTGGTCCGCTCCCTCTCCTGTACGGTCAGCAGACTGTGCCCCTGGAAGCACAGGTGGATAGTTGCGCCGCTTGAGACGAGCGAGGGGAGTGTCGAAAAGCGGAGGTAAGGTCGCACTGCACCGTCGCAAGACGGACTCGTTTCAGCGCTAGGAGCCGGTCGATCCCTCTAACGGCTAAGGCCCCAAGGCGCGAGGGCCCTGACGTGGGCTGCGGTGACTTGCGTCTGATGGCGGTACCCTTGACGACGCCTGGAAGACCCACGCCGGTTCAAGTCCGGTCAGGGGCATTCACCCTTTCCACGCGATGATTTCGCCCCGCTTGCGGGCGGACGGTTGATCTCCGCCGCGGCCCACCACGCATTGGGCGCGGCGATGCGGTGGTCGAAGCCGACCATCTCCACTTCGCTGCCAATCACGCGCTGTCGGCCGTCCCACACGGCTGCTGTTGCGCGTCCCAAGCGAGGCAAGCGGCCGTCTACCACAGGGCCAAATGGGATGCAGTAAGACTTGCGGATTCCTCCAGGTTATTCTCCTGTCTGAGACCATAGTATAACGATGCCCTATACACTATATTAATAACCAGATATACTCAACTAAATTCTGAAAAAGGCAATCATTCTATGCTGCAATGTAATGTGTGCGGTAACTCCACGTTTGGAAAGGGTCCTGGAGGACGGATGAGCCGAGGCGGCAAGCGACCCGCATGCGCATGCTGCGGGTCGTTGGAGCGGCATCGGACGGTTCGCGCCGTCTGGCAGCCGCTGGTCGGGGCGGAGCTACGCCGCCTCAAAGCGATTCAGTTCAGTCTCGATCCGTCCGTAAACAAGGATTGGTTCGACTACTTGGAAGTCTCGATCTATGAAAAGAGAAACTCTCTTGACCTGGAGGACATATACCGCTTGGGCGGAAGTTATGACATTGTCATATGCAATCATGTTCTGGAGCATATCGAAGATGATCGTCGCGCGTTTCGGGAAATTATGCGCGTTCTAACGCCCTCGGGACTCTTCCAATTCACGGTGCCGCTTCCTTGTACACGCGCCGTCACGGAGGAGTGGGGTTATCCGGACCGTCCCCACGGGCACTACCGGTTATATGGGAGAGACGTGATCGATCGTTTCGCCAAGGCCAGGCCGGGAACACGGTTCCTGTGCGTTCCATGCGGCGATCCCGTTACCGGAGAACCGGATTTCGTGTACTTCGCATTTCCCAAAGAGCGCCGGCTGAACGGGATTCACCGGGTGCTCGGTCAGGCGTTCCCGTCGCTGACGGTGGACGGGCACGGTGGGTCGAGTGCTTCGGCCGGGGTCCGTCACGCCGCAGATCGCTGAACGCTTGCAGTGTGGGCCCGCGGGGCGGATCGCCGCGGTGCAGCGGGATCGTATCGAAGCGCCGTCTCAGGCGACTTTGGCCGTGCTCGATCTCGCCGAAGGCGCGCGAGCGCATCATCTCTGGCACCTGCTCGCTTGGCAGGACATCCGTCGGCTCTACCGGCGATCGGTCCTGGGGCCCTTCTGGCTCACCGTCAGCATGGGCGCGCTGGTAGGCGCGCTGGGAAGCCTCTACGGCATGCTGTTCGAGGTGGAGAGCGCGGACTACGTGCCATTCCTTGCGCTCGGCTTCATCGTCTGGACGCTGATCTCCGGCGTCATCACCGACGGCTGCAAGGCCTTCATCACGGCGGAAGGCATCATCAAGCACGTGGGCTTGCCGCTCTCGATCCACGTGTATCGGCTGCTTTGGCGCCACCTCATCATCCTCTTTCATAATGCCGCGGTGTTCGTCGTTGTGGCCGCGGTCTTTGCCGTCTGGCCGGGCTGGACGGGCCTTCTCGCCCTGCCCGGCCTCCTGCTGCTCTGCTTGAACGGCATCTGGGCGGGCCTGCTGCTGGGCATCGTCTCGGCCCGATTCCGAGACGTGCCGCCGATCGTGACGAGCGTTGTGCGGATCTGCTTCTTCGTGACCCCGATCATCTGGATGCCGGAGCTCTTGCCGGCGCGCACCCTGGTGCTGGACGCCAACCCCTTCTTCCACCTGGTGGAGGTGGTGCGGGCGCCGCTGCTGGGTCAGATGCCGGGGCCGGCTTCCTGGATCGCGGTTCTGGTCATGACGGCCGCAGGCTGGCTCGTGACCTTCGCGTTCTTCCGCCGTTACCGGCGGCGGATCGCCTACTGGGTCTGAGCGCCGTGGTCAGCCTCCGAATCGAAGCGGTCACAGTCGACTTTCCCGTCTACAGCGCCGGCGCGCGGTCTCTGAAGAAACGCTTGCTTCATCGCGGCACCGGCGGGCGCATCGTGCATGGTGCCGCCAATCGGATGCGAGTGCGCGCTCTTGAGGATGTGAGTCTCGCCATGAAGCGAGGCGATCGGATCGGTCTTGTCGGCTCCAACGGCGCGGGCAAGACGACGCTGCTGCGCGTGCTCGCCGGCGCATACGAGCCCACGCAGGGTCGCATCGAGCGACGCGGACGGACTGCATCGCTGCTCAACGTCTCCCTCGGCATCGATTCCGAAGCGACAGGCTACGAGAACATCATGACCCGGGGGCTCCTCCTGGGCCTTCGGCCGGATCAAGTCCGCGTGCGCGTGGATGAGATCGCCGCATTTACCGAGCTCGGCGAGTATCTCGCGATGCCGGTGCACACGTATTCGGCGGGCATGCGGCTGCGGCTCGCCTTTGCGGTGTGCACCAGCTTCGATCCCGAAATCCTGCTCATGGACGAGTGGTTGGGCATTGGCGACCGCGCGTTCGTTGAAAAGGCGAAACACCGGCTCGAACAGTTCGTGGAACGTGCGGGCATATTAGTGCTCGCTTCGCAGAACACCTCCCTGCTGCAGCGGATTTGTTCCAGAGGCGTTTTGCTCGACGAGGGAAGGGTCACGTGTTTCGGATCGATCGATGAAGTGCTGCGCATGTATCGGGAGACCGCCTGATTGTAATGTTCTAAATTACCACGACTAATCGGACATATTATGCAATATTCCCAACTTAATATCTATTGACTATGCACTCAAATATCGTACACTATCCGCGGTATATAATGTTTCTCCAGTCCTCGGAATAATATGCCGTGAGTCCCCCAAGAAACGTTGAACACACCCTGGATGAGACTGGCTCCAGACTCGCACTTCTTGTATTCGAAGCGCATCGATCCGGAGTCGACGCTATTAGTGCTGCGCGGTCAGGAGGGCGGAACGAAGGACAGGTGACGTGCGATAGCCACGAAGAGACGATCCATGCCCTTCGAGCGACAATCGAGGCTCGAGAGGCGACCATAAGAGCCCGTGATGCCGCCATACGCGACCTTCTGAGTTCCACCAGTTGGAAAGCCACCGCTCCGCTTCGCACCGTGTCCCGCACCTCCAGAAGGTGTCGGCGCGCACTTCGCAGAGCCTCCAGACACCTATATCGCCAGGGCAAGGGGCGATTCTCGCGTGTCACAAGTTCCATGCGTTTCGCTCTCGCAGAATCATCCGCAAGAGTTCAGGCGAAGCGAAGCACCCGGCCGATTGAAATCTCGAACTCTATTTCGGAGATCATTCGCGAAAGCAGAATACAGCATGTCGAAGGAACGTCCCGAAATACTCAACGACGACCTGACAGGAAAGCCCTCAAGATAACGGTCATCGCGTGGGACTTGGCACACAATCCCTTGGGACGCGCGTACCTGCTAGCGGATGTGTTGCGACACGAATACGACGTTGAGCTCATTGGGGCGACCTTCCCCGACTTCGGCAACGACATTTGGAAACCGCTACGCGGTTGTAGTCGCGTCAAGATCAAGCACGTATCGGGCGCCTATTTCCCAGAATATTTCAGGACCATGAAAGCGATGGCCGAACACGTTGAGGGAGACGTCCTTTACGTGTCCAAGCCTAGGCTTCCCAGTTTGGAGTTGGCGATTCTAGCCAAGCTGGAGAGAAATAGGCCAATTATTCTTGACATAGACGACCATGAGCTCAGCTTCTTCGGTACTCGGGAGCCCCTAAGTCTAGAGGAGTTGAGAGCCGAGCGAGGCATTCTGGATGTCGACGTGCCTTTCGGAGAGGCCTGGACCCGCCACTGTGAAACGCTGATTCCGCTCGTTGACCAAATCACCGTGTCGAATGAAACGCTCAAGGGAAGGTACGGAGGCATCGTTCTGCGCCACGTTCGGGACGAGTGCGAATTCGACCCGACCATATATCCTCGCGAGGAGATTCGGCGTGAGCTTGGCTTCGTACCGGAAGACAGAGTCATTCTGTTTGCGGGAACCCCACGCAAGCACAAGGGGCTTTCGCGGCTTATCGCCGCGCTGAGAGAGCTGGATCGACCGACGTACAAGCTCCTGGTTGTCGGTTCACCCGCTGATGGTGCCGTGACCAGACTGCTGCGGCGCGTCGACCCGAGCCGCGCAACGCTGGTTCCGGACGTACCGTACTCGGAACTGCCCGGCTATCTCTGCGCCGCCGACCTCGTTCCTCTGCTTCAAGACGAGACTGAACCTACGTCGGCATTTCAAATGCCCGCCAAATTCACCGATGCACTCGCCATGGGCATCCCCATCGTCGCGAGCAATGTCCCGCCCTTGGCCGATGCCGCGAACGACGGCCTTGTGGAGTTGCTGGGAAACGCAACGCCGGCGCAAAAAATCGACGAAATCTTCTCCAACTACGCAATCCGAAAGGAACAAGCCATCGAGAACCGTGCCGAGTTTCTTAGAGAGTACAGCTATTCGGGCAATCTTGCGAAGCTCACGCAGTTGGTCGAGGCGTGCGCGGGCCAGCTAAAGCCCGTGCCGGATGCCTTCTGCGATCTCGTCGAGTATCAGGAGAGTATCTATTCCCAGACCGGAAGGACGTACAGAAACGCACCCAAAGTCATCTTACCCAGCAAAGTCACGAATACTCCTTCCGTTGCGACCACAGCATTGGCGCAGCGCAAGACTGAGAGAGCGCGACTGCGCGCGCAGCGATCGTACGTCGACGACAAATTGGATGTGGTCTTTTTTTGGAAGCAAAACGACAGCGGGATTTACGGCAGGCGTCAGGACATGTTCGTCAAGTACCTGGCGCGCGACCCAAGGATCAGCCGCATCTTCCACTTCGACGCTCCGATGAATTTCTTTCGCTCTACGGGCCTGGCGGCCAGAGCGGATTCCATGGGGCGATGCAGCCATTCACGACTGGTTGGACGGCAGACGCTGAACAGGAGGCTCGGGCTCGCCAACAGGGGCAAGGTCAGATTCGACACCTTCATCCACGTCTCAAACCGCCGCGGTCCGAGGGTGCTCAAGCATATTTTTCCGGGGAAAGACGACTATCTCGAATTCCTAAGCCGCCTCTTCAAACGTCATGAGATCGGGCAACGGCGGACCGTTCTCTGGGTGTGTCCCGTTAACTTTCATCTTTTAAACATACAGGATCGGTTGCAAGCAGACCTCGTGGTCGCGGATGTCATCGATGACGAGCGAAAATGGCCGGTGAGCGAGGCATATAGAGATAAGCTGAGCCGCAATTATGAAGAGGTATTGGGGCTTAGCGATCTCGTCCTGACCAACTGTGAGAGTGTTTTCCAGAGCATGAGCGCCCTATCCGACAGCATCCATCTGCTGCCGAATGCCGTGGAGCTCCTGGAAGAGGAGGCGAGACACTGGCCTAAGCCGCGCGAGCTCACGCGTTTCTCGGGGCCGGTGATCGGATACGTCGGCAACTTGGATATTGCGCGTATCGATCTGGACCTGCTCAGGAACGTGGTGAGTGAGCGTCCCAAATGGAATTTTGTCTTTGTCGGCTCCATGCATAAGGGTGATGAGATCAGAGAGTTGGAGATATACGGCAATGTTCATTTCTTGGGAGTTCGTGTCTACGAGCAAGCGCTGCGCTATATCCGGCATTTCGATGTGGCCATTATACCGCATTTGGATAACGAACTGACGAGAAGCATGAATCCCCTTAAGTTGTACGTTTATTTTTCCCTCTTGATGCCTGTTGTGTCGACAGAGATACAGAATATCGGAGATTTCAACGAGTTCGTTCGCGTGGCCCGCTCGCCACAAGAGTTCGTGCGCACAATCGACGAATGTCTCTACAAGGACCCTCTCGCGACCGATCTGCCGCGTCTTCGAGAGTTACTGAAGGAGAATTCATGGCCTGAGCGCGTGAAGTACGTGCTTGAGTTGATCGAGCAGGAATTCGCAGTGTGCTAGAAGTTTGGAGTGCATAGCAGTGAATATCGCCAATGTATCGTTATCTGAAGTAAAGATCATGAACCTAAAGAAGAACAAAGACAGTCGAGGTTTTCTATCGGAGGTGTACACCAGAAGAGCGTTTGAAGCGGAGGGGGACGAAATCGACTTCGTGCAAGACAACCATTCGTTTTCCGTCAAGAAGGGAACGGTGCGAGGATTGCACTTTCAGACGCCACCGGTTGCTCAGTATAAGCTAGTCCGTGTTGTGCGGGGATCGATGTTCGATGTCGTGGTTGATTTGCGACGGTCGTCATTCAGCTATGGCCGGCACGTGAGTGTTGTTCTTTCGGCTGCAGCATGGAACCAAGTTCTCGTTCCCATCGGTTTTGCCCACGGGTTCATGACGTTGGAAGACGACACAGAGGTTGCCTACAAGGTAAGCGATTACTATTCGCCGGATCACGACAAGGGCCTTCTGTGGAACGATCCGGTCCTGGGTATCCAATGGCCAGTTCCCGCGAAGGAAGCCCTGCTCTCCGAAAGGGACCGGGCACACCCAAGACTAGCGGAACTCGAGAGTCCGTTCGCATAGCGCGAACGGACGCTAACCAAGCGCGGCGGAATTGGAGGAGGCGTGGAACGAGTACTGGTCACCGGCG
Organism: Alphaproteobacteria bacterium; assembly: GCA_022826665.1. GTDB lineage: Bacteria > Pseudomonadota > Alphaproteobacteria > UBA828 > UBA828 > WTGU01. Next base: position 23,375 of record JAJDUK010000047.1, read on the forward strand.
GGGCCGGATTCATCGGCTCCTGCGTGGTGCGGCGGTTGGTGGAAGCCGGCAAAGAGGTCGTGACCCTGGACCTGCTGACCTATGCGGGTCACGCCGAGACCATCGGTGCGACGCTGGATGCGCCGAACCACCGCTTGGAGCACGCCGATATCCGCGACCGCCGCGCGGTACGTCGGGTCTTTGCCGTGGCGCGACCGCATGCGGTGATCCATCTCGCCGCCGAATCCCACGTGGACCGCTCGATCGACAGTCCCATGGACTTTGTCACCACCAACGTGCAGGGGACGGTAACGTTGCTTGAAGCAGCAACCGATTACTGGAGCGGTCTGGACGGCGCGGCGCGACAACGCTTCCGCTTCCTGCACGTGTCAACCGATGAGGTCTACGGCTCGCTAGGCGCCGAGGGCGCGTTTACCGAGACGACGCCGTACCTGCCGAACTCGCCCTACGCGGCGAGCAAGGCGGCCTCCGACCATTTCGCAAGGGCATGGCACCGGACCTTCGGTCTGCCGGTGCTGATCAGTCACTGCTCCAACAACTATGGCCCCTATCAGTTGCCGGAGAAGTTGGTCCCCGTCGTCATCCTGGCCGCCCTGGAGGGAAGACCGATCCCCGTTTACGGCGACGGCGCGAACATTCGCGACTGGCTCTTCGTCGAAGACCATGTGCGCGCCTTGGAGCTGATCCTGGAGAGAGGAACGCCCGGCGACGTTTACAACATCGGCGCGGATGCAGAGATGGCCAACTTGGACCTCGTGCGGGCCCTTTGCGCTCGGATGGACGCGCTGATGCCCGGAAGCCCCCATCGTCCTCACGCCGATCTCATTGAGTTCGTCGCAGACCGCCCAGGACATGACCGCCGCTACGCCATCGCTTCCAGCCGCGTGCGCCGGGAATTGGGATGGCAGCCCACCGTCGATCTGCACGAAGGCTTGGATCTCACCGTGCGCTGGTATGTGGAAAACCGCTGGTGGTGGCAAGGGATCCGCGACGGGGGCTTCGAAGACCGCCGGCGTCAGGGATTGCGGTTCGGGTGACCTGAAACGATGCGTTCAAGAGTGCTGCTGCTCGGGCCCTATGGTCAGCTCGGGCACGACGTTCGTCACGTGCACGCGCAATCGGGAGAGCCCTTCGACCTCGTTCCCATCCCGCGCGAGACGCTGGATCTGGCCGCAGCGGGGTCGATCGATCGTCTCCTCGGCAGCCTGCGCTTCGACGCTCTGGTCAATTGTGCGGCCTACACCCAGGTGGACTTGGCCGAGGTCGACGCCACCGGCGCGTTCGCGGTCAATACGCACGCGGTGCAAGCGATGGCGCGGGTCTGCGACGCCAAGCGAGCGCGGCTCCTTCATATCAGCTCCGATTACGTGTTCGGTGGCGACGCGGCGCGGCAGCGCCCGCTCCGGGAGGACGATCCCGCCGCGCCGGTCAATGTCTACGGTGCCTCCAAGGCGATGGGGGAGAGGCGCGCGCGCCTCGAAGCCGACGATGTCGTCATCCTGCGCACCGCTTCCCTGTTCGGAGTGGCCGGAACGGGAGGCAAGGGCGACAACGTCGTGGAGACCATGATTCGCACCGCCCAAGAGAAGGAGACTCTCCGCGTCGTTGATGACCAGAGGATGTCCCCAACCGCGACTGTTGATGTCGCCCGCGTCGCGGTGCGGATGTTGAAGGACGGTTGCGCGCCCGGGACCTATCACGTCGTCAACGCCGACTCGGCGACCTGGTTCGAGTTCGCGTGCGAGATCGTCCGTCGTGCGGGGTTAGCAGCGGATGTTACGCCTTGCGCCTCCGAGGAATACCCGGTGCGTGCGCCTCGTCCGCGCTACAGCGTGCTCGACAATGCCAAGGTCTCGGCGGCATTCGGCGCCATGCCGGCCTGGCAGGAGGCGTTGGAACGCTACCTACGCACGACGCAGCGGTTGGTGCGGTAGGCGCGCAGAGCCGAGATAGGAACCGCCGTGGGATGCAAGAAACCGAAATCGTGGCGATAGGAAACAGGATGAAAGGCATCATCCTCGCCGGGGGCGACGGCACGCGGCTCTTCCCGATCACCAGTGTGGTCAGCAAGCAGCTCCTGCCCGTCTACGACAAGCCGATGATCTACTACCCTCTCAGCGTCCTGATGCTGGCGGGAATCCGAGACATCCTGGTGATCACGACGCCGCAGCAGAGCCAGAACTTCCGTAATCTGCTGGGCGACGGCAGCCAGTGGGGCCTCGCGCTGCGTCATGCCGTGCAGCCAAGCCCCGACGGGCTCGCTCAAGCCTTCCTCATCGGCAAGGCCTTCATCGGGAACGATACGTGTGCTCTCGCGCTCGGCGACAATATCTTTTACGGCCACGGATTGGAGAGGATGCTTCGCCGCGCCGCCTACCGGCAAAAGGGCGCTACGGTTTTCGCGTACCCGGTTCACGATCCGGAGCGTTACGGCGTCGTCGCCTTCGACGCGAGCGGTCGCGCGACCGCCATCGAGGAGAAGCCCCAGAAACCACGCTCCCGATGGGCGGTTACCGGGCTCTATTTCTACGACAACGACGTCGTCCGGATCGCCGAAGAGATCGAACCGAGCGCCCGCGGCGAGCTGGAGATTACCGACGTCAACCGGCGCTATCTCGATCGCGGCGATTTGCGGGTCGAGCAGTTGGGCCGGGGATTCACCTGGTTCGACACCGGGACGCACGACAGCCTGGTGGAGGCGTCGAGCTTCGTCCACACCATCGGGAAGCGCCAGAACCAGTGCATCGGCGTTCCGGAGGAGATCGCGTACCAAAACGGCTGGATCGACCACACGGAGCTCGTCGCGCTCGGCCATCGCCTGCGCCGGAGCGGCTACGGCCAACACCTGCTGCGGCTCGCGGGCGAGCTCGACGGGAGCGACGCCGCTGTCCCAGAACCGTACTCCAACGCTCGATGACGAACCGGAGCCGAACTCCGCAAGGGGCCGCCGCTCTCGGTCATGACGATCCGCCCGGCGAGGTCAGCGTCATCATGGTCTCGTACAGGACCGGGCCCGTGCTCGCGCTTGCCGTCGACGCAGTGCTTGCGCCCGATCAGGAGGGGGTGACCGAACTCATCCTCGTCGACAACGGCAATTCGCCGGGGGTGACGACGGCTCTCGCCCGCCGGATGGCGACGGAGCCGCGCCTTCGCCTCATCAGCGGTCATGGCAACGTGGGCTACGCGCGCGGCTGCAACCTCGGCGCGCGAGAGGCGCAGGGACGCCACCTGCTGTTACTGAACCCGGACTGCTGCCTCAGGCCCGGCGCGGTTCCGGCGCTGCTGACGGAAGCTGCCGTGCTCGGCGACGATTGGATGCTGGGCTGCAGTGTGCGCAATCCCGACGGCACCGACCAGCGTGGGTCTCGGCGGGCGTTGCTCACCCCGCTCACCGCGCTGGTCGAGGCATTCCGGCTCGACAGGCTCTCTCCCACGCTGTTTCAGCGACATCGGCTTAGCCAACACGAGACCGCGCTTCCCGAGGGTACGGCCCGCGTGCCCGCCATCAGCGGCGCCTGCATGATGCTGCCGACCACCACCTATCGCGCTGCCGGCGGCCTGGACGAGGGCTACTTTCTGCACGTCGAAGATCTCGACCTCTGCCTGCGCCTGCACCGTGCCGGGATCCCCACCTACTTTGCACCCCACGTGGAGGCGGTCCATCACGCGAGCACCAGCCGCACGCACCCGATTCTGATCGAGTGGTACAAGGCCCGCGGCTTTCTCCGCTACTTCGGGCTGCACTACGGCAGGCTCCGTTGGCTGCCCGTTCTGGTGCCGCTGTCGGCCGCGATCTTCGGCCGTTTGGGTCTCCGGGCCATGTTGACGCTTTGCCGTCCTGCCGAGTGGCACACCGGGAGTCATCGTTCGCCTCGCTTATTCCGCCAAGCGCCCCGGATCGGGGCCTGACGGGACGCGGTCGTGGTAAGAACTCCGGGCTAAGGGATTGACTGATCGATCGGTGCCTGGAAGCGCGGGGGAGTGCGATGAACGACCGGATCGTCCTGATTACCAACGTGGAGCATTTCGTGGGCCGGCCGGTCGCCGCCGAGCTCACCGCTCAGGGGGCGACGGTGGTCTGCCACGACAAGAGCTTCGCGGATGACGCCGCAGCGGCTGAATTCGAAGCGGCCAATCCGGGGCTTACCGTCGTCCGGGCGCAAACGCCGGCGGAGATCGTCGCGGCCTCAACCGAAGCCTGCGGGCGCATCGACGTGGTCGTCTGCAATGACGCGGGCGCGGCGGTCCGCGCGCCCATCGAGCAGGCGCGTCCAGAGGACATGCGCTCCGCGCTGGAGGAGATGGTGGTCTTTCCCTTCGAGATGGCGAGTGCCGTCGTGCCTCAGATGAAGGCCCGCAAGCGGGGCAAGATCCTGTTCATCACCTCGGCGACGCCGCTCAGGGGACTGCCGAACTACTCGATGTACGTGTCTGCGCGCGGTGCCACCAACGCGCTCACCGTGTCGCTCGCGCAGGAGCTCGGCCGCGACAACATTCAGGTCAACGCGATCGCGCCCAACTACGTCGAGAGCCCGACCTATTTCCCGCCCGATCTGGTCGAGGATCCCGAAACCCTGGCCAAGATGACCCGAAACATCCCCCTGAAACGTCTCGGAAAGCCCGAGGAGGTCGCTGCTCTGGTGGCCTTCTATGCCTCGGACAAGAGCGATTTCATCACCGGCCACGTCATGCCGTTCGCCGGCGGCTGGGCTTGAGGACACCGCGAGCCGCAGCGTCGAGGACGCTTTGACTGCCTCGGCCCATGCTATGTTGAAGACGCACCGGACGAGGAGGGGGCACATTCCGAGATTCGCGATCCCCTAACGCCTGGTTGGCCGCCGTCGTTGGATACGGCCCAAGAGCCGGCACAATCCAACGTCAGCGGCGGGCCACCGAACGGGAGCAAGCCACGAGCGAGGGCATGCACCATGAGCGACTACACCGTGAAGACGTTGCCCGATGTCGCGCTGACCGATCACTTGCGCTCGGTTCTCGACCGGCTCGACGCATCGACCGCCGACATCGAAACCTGCATCACGCTGCCGCGAGAGGTCTACACCTCGGAGGTCTGGTTCGAATTCGAAAAGCGCGCCGTGTGGGACCCCGAGTGGGTGTGCCTCGGCCACATCGGACAGATACCGGAGGTTGGCGATTACTTCTCAATCACCATCAACGACGACCCCTTGCTAGTGTTGCGGGACGAGACGGGCGAGGTCCGCGTCATGACGGCGGTGTGCCAGCACCGCGGCCACATCCTCGGCGAGCACGCCGGAAACACGAAGGTATTCACTTGTCCCCATCACGGCTGGTCCTACGATCTCAGCGGCGCTCTGATCAGTGCACCAATGATGGACGCGCACGCCTCGCTGGATGAACTGCGCCGGACCAGCTGCCTGCCGACGCTGCGCTCGGACATCTGGAACGGCTTCGTTTTCATCAACATGGATGGCAACGCGCCGCCGCTTAATTCGCGGCTCAAGCGGCTGTCGGAGGAAATTGCCAACCACCACCTTGGCGACATGGGAGCCACGCCCACCTGCGACTTCTCCGGCTATCCGTGGAACTGGAAGTCCATGCAGGAGAATGCGGTCGAACCGCATCACACGTGGTTCGTGCACAAGGGGCCGCACGACTTCGCGCCGTCTCGGCTGGCCACGTTTGTCGAATGGGACGACGACGATGACGGGGCGGTCTATCACCCCACGGGATTTCTCTATAAGGACGGCGGCTTCACCGCCGGGTTTCAATCTCTTTTTCCGATCATCGAAACGCTGACCGACAACGAGCGTCAGCGGGTGATGTTCGCGAGCATCATGCCCAACCTCTTCATCGGCACGGTGCCCGACGGCTGCCTCTACTACATGATCCTGCCTGACGGGGCCAACAGCCTGACCCTGCGGGTGGGATACCTGTTTCCGCATTCGACCCTGGCCTTGGACAACTTCGACGTGACCTTCAAAGCCGTCGTCGACGGCATCGTCATCTATAACGACCAGGATACCGACGCCAACACCGCCGTTCACAAGGGTTTGCGGTCGCGTTTCGCCAATCGCGGGCGCTATGCGCCGCTGGAGGGAACCCTGCCGCAGATCAACCGCTGGCTGGTCAAGCGCTACAAGGCATACGCGGCGCAACTGGACGCGGGATCGTCCTGACGCTGTCCCCCTACGCCGGAATATCCTTGGCGCGGTTTTCCAGTGCCGCGATGGCGTCGGCGGCGGTCACGGCCCGGCCGGCGTTGGTCAGCGCCCGCATGAGCGCGAGCGCCGCGTCATGGCCCTGTGCGCTGGTGCCGGCCACGCAGTCCTCTAGCACGTGCACCCTGTAATCGCGCTGATAGGCGTCTCCCGTCGTCCACAGCACGCAGACATCGCTGCAGACGCCGGCGATCAGGAGCGTGTCGACGCCCAGGCAACGCAGGTTCATGTCGAGCTCGGTGCCGAGGAAGATGCTGAAGCGCCGCTTGAGAACGCGGATGTCGCCAGGCTCGGGCGCCAGTTCGTCGACGATCTCGAAGCCCTTCGTGCCTTCGATGCAGGGCGGTGCCGGCGCCTCTCCCGGCGCGGCGCGGGGATGCTTGCCGGTGACCCAGCCGCTCCGCCCATCCCAGAGGAGGCGCCCGCCGTCGAGCCCGTCGGCGCGGTGCACCTCCTGGCTGAACACGATCGGCACCCGCGCTTTGCGGGCCGCCGCGATCACTCGGCCGATCCGGGTCACCATACGCTCCGCCCCGATCGCATAGGAGCCGACATCGTCGTCGACGAAGTCGTTCTGCATGTCGACCACGGCGAGCGCTGGTTGTCCGATCTCCAGTCCGTCCATCCGTGCGTCCTCCGATCCTTTCAGCCCCGTTGGTCGGGCGGGGCGGCGCTTGTCTATTGTAGCGCATAAGTAATTTGCGCCTTTGTTGCGGGCCACCGCAGCGGCCGGTAGAGTGCCGTTCCGGCCGCAAGACGCGACCAAAAGCAATTGAGATAACGTCCGTCACTTATTGGAGGCGGATGTTCGCAAACAAACACTCTTGCGGAATTGGGGTTCGGCTTTCGCGACGATGGGAGGCGGAGCAATGGCCATCGGCAACTCTGTCAAGGAGACCGAGCGCTATCTCGATGTGATCGAGCGCTTCAATCCGGAAATCAATGCGGTCCTCACCAAGACCCCGGAGATGGCGCTCGAAATGGCCCACAAGGCCGACAAGGCTGCCGATGAAGGCGAGTGGCTCGGGCTCCTGCACGGCGTGCCGATGCTGGTTAAGGACTGCCTCAACGTCGCTGGCACCCGGACCACGTTCGGCTCCGGAATGTATCGGGACAACATCGCCAACTCGGATTCCGAAGTCGTCCGACGGATCCGGAATTCGGGCCCGGTGTTTCTCGGCAAGACCAATCTGCCCGAGTTCTGCTACGGCGCGACGACCCACAACGTTCACTACGGCAACTGCCTGAATCCCTGGGATACGACGCGGATACCCGGCGGCTCGAGCGGAGGCACCGCGGCGGCACTGGCATCGGGCATGTGCCGCATTGCGTTCGGATCCGACACCGGCGGCTCGGTCCGGGGGCCGTCTGCCCTCTGCGGCATCTCGGGCATTCGTCCGACCGTCGGCCGCATCCCCAACACCAACGCTCTGGCGCTCACGATCCACGCCGACACGATCGGCATGATGGCGCGGACGGTGCCGGACGTCGCGCGAGGCTTTGCCACGATCGCCGGTCACGACCCCGAAGACTCACTGAGCGAAGACGTGCCCCTCGAAAACTTTTTGCCGACGCTGCGGGACGGCATCGAGAATACCAGGGTCGGGATTCCCACCTCCTTCTACTTCGAGAATTGCCAACCGGACGTCGTTGCGCGCGTCATGGAGGCCTCGAAAGTCATCGAAGCCTGCGGAGCCACGCTGGTGGATGTCGAGATCGAGGGCGCCGAAGAGGCGCGGGTCGCCGCGGGTCCCACCATATTGGCGATCGACATGGCGGACATGCATCGCGACGGCCTGAAGAACTATCCGGAGGAATACGGCGATGAGGTCTTGAGGCGCCTGCGCGCCGGCGAGCCGTTCAAGGGAACCGATTACGCAAACGCGCTGAGAATTCTGATCCGGTGGAAGCACCAATTCAAACGCATCTTTCAAGAGGTCGACATGCTGCTGACGCCGACGACGCCGATCGTTGCGCCGAAGTGGACCGACGCGGAGGACCTGCAGAAATCGACCCACTCCATTCTGCGCAACTGTTTTGGCTTCAGTTACGCGGGCGTGCCCTGCCTCAGCGTTCCCGTCGGTCTCGATTCTCAAGGCATGCCGGTCGGCATGCAGCTAACGGCGAAATGGTTCGAGGAGCCGCTGCTGTTTCGCGCTGGCGTCGCTTATCAGGAGCGCACCGAGTTTCACAAGTTGAGGCCGAAGCTTTCGGCCTAGAGCTCGTCCGTCGCAGACGGACGCGGGCTAAAGCCCGCTTTCCCCACCGACCGTGTTGTTGGATCCGAACGGCACGCGCCTGCGAAAGTCCGCAGCCATCTCCGCGTGAGTGACCATCCTGGCACCCTGATGTCTCAGAATATGGTCGGCGAGGCGTTCCAGCGCCAACATGACGTGGGGCTTCGACGCGGCGTCGGGATGCATCCCTAGTGGGTACACAGCGTAGTCGTGATTGCGGTAAATCCAGTCGAAGAAGTCGATCCAGATTTGGCCGATCTGCTGACCCGTTACCCAACCGTGGCTGTTGGGCGCGGTCTTCACGAACATTGTTGGAGGGGCATCGTCTAAGTGCCAACTAAGGGGAATTTCGACGATGTCGACTTCCTTCCCCGGCACCCACAGCTTCATCCAGTCCACGGCATCTCTCGTATAGTCGATCTTCGTCCAGCTATCTCCGGTCCTCAAGTAGTACGGAAAACAGTCCTCCTCCATCATGCTGTACTCGTGTGAAAAGCCGCGCTCGAGCAGCAAATCCACGGTGATGGAAGAGAATTCGGCCCAGGGTGTCGCGTAACCCCGTGGCCTTTTGCCGGTCAACGCCTGGCAAAGCTCGATACTCTTGTCGAGCACATCCCTCTCCTGCTGGGCGCTCATCGCGATCGGGTTCTCGTGTGAATAGCCGTGGACGCCGATCTCGTGGCCGTCCTTCGCGATCATCTCGGCCGCTTTGGGGAAGCTCTCCATCGAGTGTCCGGTAATGTGCCAGGTGGTCGTGATGTCGTAGCGGCGGAAGAATTCCAGCAAGCGGGGGACGCCACGCTTCGCCGCGAAGACGCCGCGCGAAATGTCGCAGGGTGAGTCGGCGCCGCCGAACGAGCCGAGCCAAAGGGACACGGCGTCGAAGTGCGGATTGAAGCAAACCTGGATGTCCTTTTCTGCCATCTTGCTGTCCTCCCGAAGCACCCCACGGATTGAACCGGTCGGCCAGCGCCGCGCGGATTACAATTCTGGTGAGGGCTCCGCGCTACAGCCCGGCTTCCCCGCCGACCGTGTTGCTTGATCCGAACGGCACGCGCTTGCGAAAGTCTGCCGCCATCTCCGCGTGGGTGACCATCCTGACGCCCTGATGTCTCAGGATGTGGTCGACGAGCCGCTCTATCGCCAACATGACGTGAGGCTTGGCCGCGGCATCGGGATGGAGCGCCAGAGGGTAGATCGCGTAGTCGTGGTTGCGGTAAATCCAGTCGAAGTAATCGAGCCAGATCTGGCCGATCTCCTGCCCCGTGATCCAGCCGTGGCTGTTAGGCGCGGTCTTCACGAACATCGTGGGCGGTGCATCGTCCAGATGCCAACTGAGGGGAATTTCGACAATATCGACTTCCTTCCCCGGCACCCAGGGCTTCATCCAATCGGCGGCATCTCTCGTATAGTCGATCTTGGTCCAGCTATCTCCGGTCCGCAGGTAATACGGAAAACAGTCCTCCTCCATCATGCTGAACTCGTGCGAAAAGCCGCACTCCAGCAGCAGGTCCACGGTGATGGGGGTGAATTCCGCCCACGGTGTCGCATAGCCCCTTGGCCTTTGGCCGGTCAGCGCCTGGCAAAGCGCGATACTCTTTTCGAGAACGTCCCTCTCCTGCTGGGGGCTCATGGCGAGCGGGTTTTCGTGTGAGTAGCCGTGCACGCCGATTTCGTGGCCGTCTTTCGCGATCATCTCGGCCGCTTTGGGGAAGCTCTCGATCGAGTGCCCGGTAATGTGCCACGTCGTCGTGATGTTGTAGCGCCGGAAGAATTCCAAGAGCCGCGGAACACCGCGCTTCGCCGCAAAGACGCCGCGCGAAATGTCGCAGGGCGAATCAGCGCCGCCGAACGAGCCAAGCCAAAGGGATACGGCGTCGAAGTGGGGGTTGAAACAAACCTGGATGTCTTTTTCTGCCATCTTTCAGTTCTCCTTTGGCGATCATTCGCCGGCCGCCGTCTGCCCGTCGTCTCCGGCGCGCCGGGTACGCCAGATGCGTCGGCGCACGTTGAGTCCTCCAGTTCTGCTCAACTGGGCGAGCGACACGGCAATGATGAGTGCGCCGCCGTAAAAGAAGCTCTGCACAAACGTGGGCAGTCCGAGGATGGCGAGCCCCGTAATGCCGGTGACGAGGAAGTACACGGAGAGAAACGCGCCCCACGGATTGAATTGACCGGGCATGATCGTGGTGGAGCCGAGAAAGGCCGCCGCGAACGCCGGCAGCAGCATCGTCAGCGCCGACGTGGGGTCGACGCCGCCGGCCGCGCCCGCATACATGATGCCCGCAACGGCGGCCAACACGCTGCAAGACACGAACGACAGCGTCCGAACCCGCCCCACCGCGATGCCATTGAGTTTCGAGACTTCCCTCGATTTACCCACAAACAAATGCTGGCGCCCAATGGGCGTAAATTCAAAGACGAGCCAGACAACCAAGCAAATTCCGACCGCAATGTAGAAGCTGAACGGAAGACCACCGATGTCGCGATTTGTTATCAGGACCACCAGCCAGTCGGACAAGCCGGTATAGGAGTTCGAATTACTGATCCATAAGACAATGCCGGCCAATATAGTCCCCATGCCCAGCGTCATGATGAAACTGTCGATGCCGACGAGGATGCAGAAGAAAGCGTTGACCAGCCCGACCGTGATTGCCATGCCAATGGCAATCCCGATCGCCGGCCCGATATCCATGCCGTATCTAATGTTAAGAACACCGACGATATTGCTCGACAGTGTCATCACGGCGGCCACCGACAGGTCATAGTCGCCGCCCCTGAGCGTGACCACCGTCGCGATGGTGAGCACAACGATCGGTGCCGCAGAAGCCAGAATTGAGGTCATCGTTCTCGGAACGAGAAACGCGTTGGGGGCCATGATGCCAAAAAAGATGATGATTGCGATAAAGCACAGCGGCACGGAGAGCCGCCGCAGGAGTTGACCGTAATCGAGACGCGTCAGCTCCACAGTCGCACCATCGCACGCAGGGTGGCTTGGCCTGCCACGCTCAAACCCTCGCTTCGACCGGCCGGTTCATCGAGGCCAGGCGCGAGCCCCATTCATAGCAGGCCTCGCCGATGGAGCGCTTGTTGACTTCTGCTCCGCTCAGCTCGGCCTGTATGAAGCCTCCACCGAAGACAAGCACCCGGTCGCAAATTTCGGCCAACTGCTCCCAATCCGAGCTCGCAATGAGGACGGTGCCGCCTGCCCTCGCGAACTGGTCGAGCAACTCCAGAATGTCCTCGTGGGCCGCGATGTCGACCGCCTGCGTGGGCTCGTCGAGCAGGAGCACGCGCTTGCCCGCCGCGAGCCACTTTGCGACCAGCACCTTCTGGCGATTGCCGCCGCTCAGCGTCTTGAGCAAGGCGTTCATGGCCGGCGTGATGATGCCGTACCGAGCAACCGTGTCCCGGGCCGCCGCGCCCAGCTTCGGCCGCGAGACCCACGGATTGAGGCCTGCGCGCGGCTTGAGAAGCTGGACCGTGAGATTGTCCGTTACCGAGAGCTCGAGCGCCACGCCGGCCTTGTCTCGCTCGAGGGGCACCAGGCCCACCCCCATCCTGACCGCGTTCTCGGGACTATGGCGCTTGAGGTTGGCACTTTCGCCTTCGACCGTGATCTCACCGGATGCGTTCTCCTTGAGCCCGAAGAGCGCTTGATTGACATCGGCATAGCCGGAGCCGACGAGCCCGGCGAAGCCCACGATTTCGCCCGCCCTCGCCTCGAACGAAACGCCATCGAGTCCGGACGCGCTCAGACCGGTCGCGCTCAGGCGAGGCTCCCCGGCCGAACGTGCTTCTCTCGGTCCGGCCTTGTCGAGACTATGCCCCACGATCATTCGTACGATCTCGGAGGGCTCCGTCGACGCCGTCTCGACCCTTCCGGCCACTTCGCCGTCGCGCAGGACCGTCGCGACGGTGGTGACTTCCATGATCTCGTCCAGGTCGTGGGAGACGAGCATCAACGCATGGCCGGCCTCGGCAAGCGAGGCGAAGGTGCGGTAGAGATCGCGCTTCTCGTCCAGGCTCATGGCCGCGGTCGGCTCATCGAGAATGAGCACGCGGCGGCCGTCGGAATCGATGCGACGGCCACCGGAGTCGGATCCGGATACCTCCCTGACGGCCCTCGCAATCGCGACCAACGCCCGGTCTCCCAAACTGAGGGTCGAGACCGGATCTTCCGGTCGGCTGTCGATCGAATAGCGCTCCAGGACCTCTCTGGTCGCGCGGGCCATCTGCTTCCGCGACTGCTTTCGCCTTCCCGAAGCGATCTCAGAGACGAAGAGGTTCTCCAGAATCGAAATTTCGGGGATAAGGGCCTTGTCCTGATGAACGAAGCTCAGACCGAGGCCGCGCGCTTCCCCAGGCTTGAGCGGGAAGCTGAGCGGCGAACCCCACAGCGTCGCAGCCGCACCGGAGTCCGGCTCATGGTAGCCCGAGAGTATCTTGATAAGGGTCGACTTGCCCGACCCGTTCGCGCCGAGCAAGCCGTGAATTTGGCCAGGGATGAGGTCTAAACCAACGTCCTTCAGAACCGTGTTGTTTCCAAAGGTCTTGGATAGACTCTCAATCCCCAGCGCGACTTCAGAAGCCGACGTCACGACCGATGTTCGCGGTCGAGCGTCCCACTAAAACCCGAGGCCTATTCCTCGAGCCCCCAAAGCTTGAAGAACCCTTGCCTGACCTTGTCGCCATAGCCGACCGAGTAGGCTGCGGGGGTGCCGGCTTCGGTCACGTTCGACGAATCCCAGATGCGCATCGGTATCTTCCGATCGACCGGGGGATTCTCTTCGCCGAGAAGAAGCCGAGCGGCCAGGTCAAGGAGCGACAGTCCGATGTGTTCGTTGCTCTCGCCCACATCCATCAGCACGTAGTCACCCTTGGCAATCTCATCGAGGACCGATGGCGTGCCGGCGTAAGTGACGACGTGTACCGTGCCGGGATCCGCCAGTTGCCTGAGCACCGGCACGATGTAGGGCGTCTCCGGGTCATAGAGCGGCAGGATGTAGTTGAGCTCCGGATCGGCCAGCATCGCGCCCCGCACCGCGGCAGGCACCGTGGTCGCCCATTGCGCTACGGTCGCGTTCGCAATCGAAACTTCACAGTTCGGGCAGTACTTTTCCAGCCCGTCCACGATCGCCTTGGTCTGAACCGGCGAACCGGTGATTTCATCCGACTTGATGATCAGCACATGCGCGTTGCCCTCGGAATGCAACGCGGTGTACGCCGCCTGCAGGAGGCCGCAAATCTCGTAGGGCGCCCCCACCGTCGCCTCGACATTGGCTGAGATACCCTGCGTGAGCCCGGACGCATGAGAATCCATCACCTTGATGCCGGCGGCCTTGGCTTCCGCGAGTTGCGGGCCCAGGAGCCGCGGATCCGAGCCTCCCGTCAGGTCGATGACCGCAGCACCATCTGTGATGGCTTGCGCGATCCCCCGCTGATGTTCGGCCAGCGATCCCTGATTCTGCCAATCCTTGAACTGGAAGCCGATGATCGGCTCCAGCTTGCGAATGCTGGAGTAGATGCCCTCGGTGAACGGGTTGGCACTGGTCACCGAGATGCCATAGATCAACTTGCCACCGAGCGCCGCCTTGATGTCGATCGGGTCTCCCGGAGCCACGAAGTCCGGCTCGCCCCGGTAACTGGCAATCAACTCTTCGAGTTCGGCTCTGAGTTCCGGCGTCAGGCTGGATTCTTCCGCCGTGCCACTCGACGAAAACCCAACCAACGCCACGGATGCCGCGAGCAGACCGACGGCGGCTATCCTCTTTGGTTTAAGAAAGTTCATTGTTAGCCTCCCCATGATTTTCTAGTTAGTTTTTTGCGGCAATGAGAATTAGTTCCCACGCCTTTGCCGCGACCCGAGCCTACAATTCCCACGGGATGACAAGTTGCCATTCTCAAGCGCGCATCGCATTCGATGCAGATCAGCGGCACACTACTAGGCTTAGCAGATGGGGTGGAGGCCCACAAGACGAAAGGCTGGGGGACGTCGGGGAGCGAACAGGCGATGCGCCCTCATGGCAAATCGCAAATGGGCGCATCAGTGAGGCAAGGCTGACTCCTCCGGCCGTACCGAGAGCTTTCCAGCCTCGGGACAGCGCGCCCGCTGCCGCAGCCGATCTTGGCGTCAGACCTCCGTCCGTACGGCGTCCGCCGCGAGCGGCGCAAGCCGCGCCGGACTGAAAGGCGCGAGGTCCACGCGGCTGCTTGCACCATCGGCGATCAGCCCGGCCACCGCCTCGCCCGTGGCCGGGGCGTTCAGCATCCCCCACACGCTGTGCGCGGTCGCCACATAAGCGCCCTCAATGCCGGGGACGGCGCCGATGAGCGGCAAGCCGTCCTCCACGACGGGGCGATAGCAGGCCTGCTCCGCCAGCACCTCCGCGTCGCCGAGTGCCGGCGCGACCTGCGACGTCATGGAACGGAGGCGAGCCGTGCCGCCTTCTTCCGGCACCACGGCGGCTGGGTCCACCGGCAACGGTGCCTCGCTGGAGAGGCCACAGACATAGGTAGTGCCGTCGGGCCGGGGATAGACCTCCGGCGAGGCGAAGTCGCCCGTCGCAGTCTCGAGCTCCACGAAGAGCGCGTGGGGCACCGGCTCGGGCGTGTAACGGAAGATCACGCTGTGGCCCTTCAGGCCGTAGATCGCCGGCAGCGGAAGCCAGCGGCTCGCCAGCACCGACCACGGGCCCATGGCGATGACGACCGCATCACCTGCGACCTCCTGTCCATCCACCACGACGCCGCGCACGCCGCCGCCCTCGCCGAACACGAGGCCACTGACCGAGCCCGTGAGCAGGCGCGCGCCCGCTCCGATCGCCGCGCGCATCATGGCCTTGGTGAAGTCCGCCGGGTTGACCTGGGCCGTCGTTTCGCTGGTGCCGAGCCGGCGGTGGACGGCCGAATCCTGCGCCAGCCAGCCGGGCCCGTCGAGCCGCCGGAAGGAGCCCACGTCCCGGCGCGCGCTGGCAACCACGCCGAGCGTGTCGAGTCTGCGGTAGCCCCACTCGTCGTCGATCGTCTCGGCAAGCTCGGCGTGCAAGGCGAAGCTGCGCCGTGCCAGCGGCTCGACCGGCGAGCCGTCGCACCAGTCGAGCGCGAGGAACCCGCCCGACTTGCCTGAGGCCGCGTTGGCGATGCCGGTGCGCTCGATCACCACGGGCTCGATGCCGCGCTGGCCGAGGAAGTAGGCGATCGACGTGCCGATCACGCCGCCGCCGCAAATCAACACGCGCATCTGCGCCCCGCGACGGCCGGCCATCGCCACCAACTAGACATTACGGCTTCCTCATTGGGCCTGAAGCATCAAACCCTGCGCTGGCCCTGCTGCGGTTGCAACAGCCAACTTGTCCGCTACAGTCGGCGCCCTTTTGACCCACGGATGGACGGACGCCCATGCTCAACCGCGAGGAACTGATCGCCTTGGTCGAGGACGCCTACTTCTCCAACGTCGATAACAAGAACCTGGAGCCTGCGGTCGCGTGCTTTGCGGATGATGCCGAGCTTCGCATCCAGTCGGCGCACGTGAGTCATGCCGGGCACGATCAGATCAGGCGCATGTTCAGCGACTTCATGGCCGCGACCAAGATCATCTACCACGGCGATTTCAGCCATGTGGTGGACGTGGAGAACCAGTGGATCGCCTCGCAGTTCGTCGCCCGCAACGACTATGACGACGGCCGCCACGTGGAGATGCGCAACTGCAACTTCTTCCAGATCGAAGACGACCGCTTCAAGCGCGTGACCATCTACATGACCGACGAGAACCCGCTGGTCTAATCGCGCTTCAGTCCCCCTTCCTTGCGACGTCCGGCGCTATTCGCCAGACTCGCGGCCGGCACAGGTGAGGAACAGGCATGAGCGACCGCCCGCAGATCGACCCGCCCTACCTGCTCTTCCTCGGCGACGCGCGCGACGCGCTCGCCGCCAAGACCGCGCGCGGGGTGTTCGTCTTTCGGCCGGAATGGTGCCTCGGCCAGCTCAGGCTGCCGGGCTGCAAACCCCGCCTCGATCTGCCCGAGATGACGGTCGAGGAAGCCGCCGCCAAGGGCGCGAAGTGCCTCATCGTCGGCGTCGCCAATGCGGGCGGCGTGGTCTCAGACAGCTGGACCGCCACCCTCGTGGCAGCACTCGAAGCGGGCCTCGACGTGGCGAGTGGGCTTCATGTGCGGCTTAGCGACCTGCCGGCGGTGCGCGATGCGGCCGAGGCCAACGGCCGGCATCTCTTCGACGTGCGCCATCCGTCGCAGGAGTTCAAGGTGGGCACGGGCATCCGCAGGGCCGGCAAGCGCCTGCTTACGGTGGGCACCGACGCCTCGGTCGGCAAGATGTACGCCACGCTCGCGCTGGAGGCCGAATGGCGCCGGCGCGGCGTCCCCTGCACCTTCCGCGCGACCGGGCAGACCGGCATCTTCGTCGCCGGCCGCGGAGTCTCCGTCGATGCGGTGGTGGCCGACTTCATCTCCGGCGCCACCGAGTGGCTCACCCCCGAGAACGACCCGGATCACTGGGACCTGGTCGAGGGGCAGGGTTCGCTCCACCACCCCTCCTACGCGGGGGTGACGCTGGGCCTGATCCATGGCGCCCAGCCTGACGCCATCGTGGTCTGCCACGAGCCGACACGGACCAACATGCGGGGTCTGCCGGACTGGCCGCTGCCCGAGCTCGACGCCTGCATCGAGGCCAACCTTCAGGCGGCGCGCCTCACCAATCCCGACGTGGTCTGCGCCGGTATCTGCGTCAACACCGAGGCGCTGGCAGAGGCGGAGGCGGAGGCGCTGCTGGCTGAGTTGGGCACCGCCCACGGCTTGCCCTGCGTCGATCCGATCCGCACCGGCGTGGGCCCGATCGCTGACCGCGTGATCTAGGAGATTACGCCGGTGAGCCGGCGTCTCACCGTTCGCCTCGAAACCTGGCCGCTCGCGAGCGCCTTTCGCATCTCCCGTGGCGCAAAGACCGAAGCCCACGTCGTCGTCGCCGAGATCGCCGACGGCCCGCACACCGGCCGGGGCGAGGCGGTCCCCTACCCACGCTATGACGAAACGCCCGAAGGGACGCACGCCGGGATCGAGGGTCTGCGCGAGGCAGTCGAAGAAGGGCTGACTCGGGAGGGTCTGCTGGAGGCGCTGCCGCCGGGCGCCGCCCGCAATGCGCTGGACTGCGCGCTATGGGACCTGGAGGCAAAGCAAGCCGACCGTCCGGCCTGGGCGCTGGCGGGCCTGGAGGCGCCGCAGCCTTGCATCACCGCCGTGACGCTCAGCCTCGACACGCCGGAGAAGATGGGCGAGGCCGCCGCCCGCCACGCCGCGCTCCCCCTGCTCAAGCTCAAGGTCACCGGCAAGGGCGACCTCGCGCGCATCGAGACGGTCCGTGCGAACGCGCCGGGCGCCCGTCTGATCGTGGATGCGAACGAGGGCTGGACCGTGCCGATGCTGGAGGAATTCCTGCCGGCCTTCGCCGCCCTCGGGGTCGAGATGGTGGAGCAGCCGCTGCCGGCGGCGGACGACGGCGCGCTCGAAGGCCGGCAATTCGCGATCCCGCTCTGCGCCGACGAGAGCTGCCACACGCGGGAGGACCTGACGCGGCTCGCCGGCCGCTACCCGATGGTCAACATCAAGCTGGACAAGACCGGCGGGCTCACGGAAGCGCTCGCGCTGGCGACGGAGGCGCGGGCCATGGGGTTCGACATCATGGTGGGCAGCATGGTCGGCACTTCGCTCGGCATGGCGCCTGCGTCACTGCTCGCGAGCTTTGCCGACTACGTCGATCTCGACGGCCCGCTGTTGCTGGCCCGCGACCGCTCGCCGGGACTGAGCTACGACGGCGCGGTCATGGCACCGCCGGAGCCTGCACTCTGGGGGTAGCCCGCCCAAATTTCTTTACCAATTGAGATATAGTAAAGATTGAAATACGGTTTGTCTGAATTGGCCGTGCAAAAATAGGACGACCTCATGCCGCGCGTGAGCGCGAAGCGTCAGATTACGCTCCCCATCGATCAGTGCAGAGAAGTCGGGATCGGGCCGGGGGACGAGTACCGCAGCTACGTCGCCGATGGCCGCATCACCATCGTGCGGAAGACCGCTGGCGCGGCCAAGGGTTTCTTGCGCCATGTAGCCGGCGATCCCGCCGTCAGCGACGAGGAATCCCTGCAGGACGCGCTTGACGAGCCAAAGTCTTGATCGCCGTCGACACCAATGTCTTGCTCCGCTATCTGCTGCACGACGATGAGGCCCAGGCGGCGCGGGCGGACGCTGTTTTCGATGCTGCCGAAACCGTTCTGATCACGGACGTCGTACTTGTGGAAGCCGTCTGGACGCTCGCCGGCCGCAAGTATCGACTGGCCAAGGCCGAGCTGGTGGCGGTCCTCGAACGGCTGTTCAGCGAGCCGAATATCCGTTTCGAGGACAATCAGACCGTGTGGCGCGCTTTGCAGGCGTACAAGAGCGCCGCGCCAGTGGGCGAGACCGGATCGGCAAAGGGTGCCGGCTTCGCCGATGCGTTGATCGTGTTCAAGGCTCTGCGTGCCGCATCGGACTCCGCCGAGACGTTGAACGGCGTCTACACTTTCGACGCAGCCCTGGGGCAGCTACCGCACACTGTATCGCTCTAGCCCCCACTTCTTATCGGGGCTGTAGCCTTGTTTCCGCGCACCCGATCTGAAATTCTGGCGGGGTGATGGAAAGGCCCGATCAGCACCGGGCCGCGCAGCGAGGAGGCGATGGGCCGCCTGTTGGACCTCGGGGAGCGGGTGGAGCTCGTCTCCATGGACCCGCACTTCCACGACATCAGCATCTCCCTCTACCGCGAGACCGGGGAAGGCGGCGCCTCGGGCTATCTCGCGCACAGCTACAGCGGGAAGGACGGCGTCGCCGAACGACTAGACTTCGTGATGCGGGCGATGGCTGTGATGGGCGGCATGGTGCCGGCGCCGGGCCAGCCGGGGCGCCTCGCTTTCGCGTGCGGCGAAGAACACCGGGCGGCGGTGAAGCGGCTCTTCCTCGAAGCCTGCAAGAAGGCGCCAGGTTCCAAGGTCGCGGCGCTGCCCATGAGCATCTACGACAGGAAAAACGACTTCACCATCGACGCCACTGCCACAGGCAGCGGGGGCTACCGGCTTGCCGTCGCAGGCGGTGAGGGCGATGACAAAGTGGCGCGGCGCGTGGACGGCGTGACCAGGGGGCTGATCAAGCTCGCCGAGATGGAGCCCGGCGCCGAGCTAGGCGAGGCCCGCTTCGCCTGCGGCACAACCCACGACGAGCTGGTGGGCCTCCTGCTCGGCCGGGCGCTCAACGTCCGCGCCGCCATGCGCGAGGCGGAGGCTGCGGCGGCGCGGGGCGTCCTCGCCGCGCCGAGCGCACAACAACAGACCTGAGGGTCGGGAGCGGAAGCGATGACGGCAGTACCCTCGATGACTAGCCGCGAGCGGGTGCTTGCGGCGCTGAAACGCAAGCCGGTGGATCGCACGCCCGTGTGCAACCCCACCTCGGTCGCGACGGTGGAGCTGATGGACCTGGTGGACGCGAACTTTCCGTTCGCGAACCGCGACCCGGAGCTGATGGCGCGGCTCGCCGCCACCAGCTACACCGAGCTCGGCTTCGACAGCATCATGCCGGTCTTCTCGATCATCCAGGAATCGTCGGCGCTCGGCTGTAAGATGCAGTGGGAGCAGAAGGACAACTGGCCGACCGTGCGCATGCGCGAGCCGATCTGGGAGGACGTCGACGACATCCGCATTCCCAACGACTTCCTCCTGCACCCGGACATGGCTTGCGTGATCGAGGGGATCCGCATGCTGCGCCGCGAGTTCGGCGACGAGGTCGCGATCATCGGCAAGACCATGGGGCCGTGGACCCTCGGCTATCACTGCTTCGGGGTGGAGCCCTTCCTGCTCATGTCGCTCGACGATCCGGGCAAGACCAAGCTCGCGCTCGACCGCATGAAGGAGGCGACGATCGTCTTCGGGCTGGCACAGATCGAGGCGGGCGCAGATGCGCTCACCGTCCCCGATCACGCCACCGGCGATCTGGTGAGCGCCGACTACTACAAGCGCTTCCTCAGGGACCTTCACATCGAGTTCGTGGAGCGCCTTCCGGTGCCGCTTATCCTCCACATCTGCGGGCGCACCGTGGACCGCATGGGCTATATCGCAGAGACCGGGATCGCCGCCTTCCACTTCGATTCCAAGAACGCACCGTCCGAGTCCATGGCGGCGATGGACGACAGGGTGTCGCTGGTCGGCAACATCAACAACCCCGAGACGCTGTTCGCCAAAGGGCCGGAGGACGTGCGCAAAGAGGTCTACGCCAATCTCGACGCCGGCGTGCAGGGAGTCGGGCCGGAATGCGCCATCCCGCTCCAGACCTCGGTCGAAAACCTGCGCGAGATTCCGCTGGCGGTGCGCGACTGGCATGCCGAGCATGGTCGCTCGCACTAAGGCCCTGTGACACCCTGTCCGTTTCACCACTGAGTCCCCGATGGCTGAGCTTGCCGACATCGCCAACGCGGTGATCCGCGACGAGATCGAGGAGTTTCTCGAGCGCCCGGACGAGATCGAGCGCAACGTCGCGCTGTTCGCGCGCGTGCGGCCCGAGATGCAGGACATCGCTGCCGCGTTGATCGAGGGCGACAATCACACGGTGGACGCGCTCACCGCCAAGGCCCTGGAGGAGGGCACCGAGGCGCTGGAGATCATGGACGACGGTTTGATCGCTGGCATGGGCATCGTCGGCATCAAGTTCCGCGAGAATTTCATCTTTGTGCCCGAGGTGCTGGCGTGCGCGCGTGCGATGAAGGCGGGCATGGCCCATATCGAGCCGATCCTGTCGGCCTCGGGCGTCGAGCCCATCGGCACCGTGATCATGGGCACGGTCAAGGGCGACCTCCACGACATCGGCAAGAACCTCTGCATCATGATGCTTTCCGGCGCGGGCTTCGACGTGGTCGACCTCGGCGTGGACACGTCGGAAGACGAGTTCATCGCCGCGTTGGAGGAACACGGGGCGCCGATCATGGGCATGTCCGCGCTGCTGACCACGACGATGCCGAACATGGGCAAGACCATCGAGGCGCTGATCGATGCCGACATCCGCGATGACGTGATGGTAATGGTGGGGGGCGCGCCGGTGACCCAGGAGTTCGCCGACGACATGGGCGCCGACGGCTATGGCAAGGACGCGCTCTCCTGCGTGGCGCTCGCCAAGAAGCTGATGGAAGAGCGCGGTTAGGCCGGCCGTTGCCGAAGATCAGCCAAGAGGACTATCAGCAGCGACTGGATCGGCTCACCGAGATCTTTGCGGATATCGTGAGCCACGCCGACGAGCAAGCCGCGCACCGCTGCCCCTACCGCGACGCGCGCGACCGGTGCACTGCGGCGTTCTCGTGCGGCAACCAGATTCCCGCCGTGGAGAGGGGCGAGCCCGCCACCTGCGGCCACGACGGCACCTTCGACTACAGCCTGGCGTGGGAAACGGATCCGGCCACCCGCGAACGCGCGAAGACGAAGCTCAGCGCGATCAAGCGAGCCGCCGCCGCGCGGCGGGAGGGTGAGACGCTACCGACGGGGCCCGGCACCGTCTCCCACGACGGCAAGACCCAGCCGCTCGCCATCGGCATGACGCTCTTCGACTGCGCCGACGAGCTTGCCGTCGAGGTGCCGACCTCATGCCAGCGCAATGGCCGCTGCCACGAGTGCGTGGTCGAGGTGAGCGCGGGTGAGGCCGCGCTTTGCGCCCGCACCGAGGCCGAGGGATTCCTGCGCGCCCCTTACCGCCTCGCCTGCCAGGCGATTGTCGAGCGCGACGACATCGACGTGGCGTTCGCGCCGCTCCGCCGCCGTCCGCGCATCCTGGTGCGTGCCCATGCTGATGCCGCGGCCGCGCCCAAGGTGTTGGACCCCCTCGTCACCCGGCGAGGCGACGATGTGCTCTACAACGGCGAGGTGATCGACCGGTATCGGGGACACGTGCTCGGGCTCGCGGTCGATCTCGGCACCACGACGGTGGTGCTGGATTTCGTCGATCTGGAGACCGGAAAGAGCGTGCACAGTGCCGCCTTCGAGAACCCGCAGGCCTTCGGCGGCAGCGACGTGATGCACCGCATCTCCTACGACCGCGACGACAAGGCAGGCGAACTGCAGAAGGCCGCAGCGTCGGCCATCAACCGCGCCATCGTTGACGGCTGCGCTAGGCTCGGCACCAACCGCCAGGCGATCTACGAGATCGTGGTCGCCGCCAACTCCACCATGCGCGACATCCTGTTCAAGCTGGATGTGCAGGGGATCGGCCAGAAACCCTACAAGTCCTCCATCGAGCACGCCTTCCTCGCCGGCGAGCGCGCGAATACCGCGCTCAGCGCCCGCGCGCTGCGGCTGGGCCTGCGCGCCAACCGCGCCGCCCGCGTCTACGGCCTGCCGCTCATCGCGAGCCATGTGGGGGGCGATGCGGCAGCCGCCCTCGTGGCGCTGGAGGAGGGCTTCGCCGACGCCGAGACCGCGATGCTGGTGGACATGGGCACCAACACCGAGGTCGTGGTGAAGCACCGGGGGCGGATGCTCGCCGCCTCGTGCCCGGCGGGGCCGGCGTTCGAGGGCGGGCTGGTGCGCTACGGCATGCCGGCCTGCGACGGTGCGATCGAAGCGGTCCGCCTCAGCGAAGACGGCGAAGCCGCCTACGAGACCATCGGCGGCAAGGAACCGCTGGGCCTCTGCGGCTCTGGTTTGATCGATTTGCTGGCGGAACTTCGGCGGAGTGACGTGCTCACCGCCAAGGGCGTCTTCACCGCGGACCGCAAGCAGAGGGAGATGACCGTGGTGCCCGAGCAGGGGATCACCTTCTCCAAGGAGGACGCCAGCAATCTTGGTCAGGCCAAGGCCGCCAACTACTGCGGTCAGTACATCGTCATGCGCGCGCTGGGTGTCGATCCCGCCGATGTCGAGTGCCTCTATCTCGCCGGCGGCTTCGCCAACTACGTGCACGTGCGCAACGCCCAGTCCATCGGCCTGCTGGCGCCGGTGCCGGAGGAACGCGTCGTCAAGGCCGGCAACGCGGCAGCGCGCGGCGCCCGGGCGATCCTGCTCTCGGCCACCCGGCGGCACGCGCTGGAGCGCGAGGTCCAGGCCATCGAGCATATCGAGCTGGAGACCACGCCCGACTTCTTCGACCTCTTCGTGGATGGCTGCCAGTTCAAGCCGATGCCAACACACCTCGTGCCGGAAGGAACCGCCGCATGACCACTCCGCCGCTCATCGTCATCGGCGAGAACATCCATTGCACCCGCGTCGCGCTCCGCAAGGGCAAGCGCATCGCCGAACGCGACGGTGCCGAGGCGATCCTCTACGAGAGTGCAGAGGGCGAAGAACGCGCGCTGCCGGTCACGGCGGAGGCGAAGCGGACCAAGGACTACGAAGAGGGGCGGGTCAAGCACGTTCAGGTCGCGATCGAGATCGCGATGGAGACGGCCGCGGGCGATCCGGCCGAGGGCCTGCGCTATATCGAGGCGCAGGTCCGCCATCAGGAGCGCGCGGGCGCGGCCTTCCTCGACCTCAATGTCGACGAGATCGCGCCCAAGCTCGCCGTGCAAACCGGCGCCATGGCCTGGCTCGCCGCCACGGTGCAAGGGCTCACGGACCTCCCGCTTTCCGTCGACTCCTCCAGCGTCGACGTGATCCGCGCCGGGCTCGAAGCGATCGCGCCGGCAAAGGTGCGCCCGATGCTCAACTCCGCCTCGCTGGAGCGGCTGGACGCGCTCGACCTCGCGCGCGAGCACGACTGCCGCGTGGTGGTGACCGCCGCCGGCGAGAAGGGAATGCCGGATGGTGCGGACGAGCGGGTGGCGAACGCCTCCCGCATGGTCGAGGCGGCCCTGGGGCGGGGCTTCGCCGTCGGCGATCTCTACATCGACCCGCTGGTCTTCCCGATCTCGGTCGACTCCCGCTTCGGCAACCACTGCTTCGACGCGATCCGCGCCTTGCGCGGCCGCTTCGGCGACGAGGTCCATATCACCGGCGGCATGAGCAACGTCTCGTTCGGGCTGCCGGCCCGCAAGAGCCTCAACGATATGTTCGTCCTGCTCGCGGTGGAGGCCGGCGCCGACAGCGGCATCCTCGACCCGGTGGCGAGCCCGCCGGAGACGATCCTCGCCATCGACCGCACGGACCCGAACTACAAGCTCGCCGAGGACGTGTTGATGGGGCGAGACGAGCACTGCATGGAATATATCCGCGCCTGGCGAAAGAGCAGGCGCAAGGCCAAGTGAAAAAGAGACACTCATGACCGAGACCGAACGGCCCCCGCAGATCGAGCCCGCACTCCGCACACTGGCCATGCCCGCCGACGCCAACCCCAACGGCGACATCTTCGGCGGCTGGGTGCTGGCGCAGATGGACCTCGCCGGCGGCGTCGTGGCGGCGCGGCGCGCCGGCGGGCGCATGGCCACGGTGGCGGTGGAGGCCATGCGCTTCCACGCGCCCATCGCCGTCGGCGACCTCGTGACCTGCTACGCCCGGGTGACGAAGACCGGAACGACCTCGATCACCGTCGACATCGAGACCTGGGCGCGCCGGCGACGCGGCACCGAGGAGGTGAGAGTGACCGAGGGCACCTTCATCTATGTCGCCATCGACGACAACGGCCGTCCCCGCCCTCTGCCGGAAGAACCGCCGGAGCAGTGACGGCAGCGGCGCTCCAGCCGGTCAGGAGCGGGCGCTGACGGTGGGGTCGTTGGCCGGATCGAGGCCGCGGATGACGGTGCAGGGCATCGGCGCGGCGCGGAGCACCTTGCACGCCCGGCTGGCGTCGTCCTTGTAGAGCCCGAGAAAGCGCGCCCGATAGAGGGTGCTGCGTCCGTCTGCGAGAGGCACCAGGGTCGCCGTCGCATCGCTGAGGAGCGGAGCGCGCACCGATGCTCGGCGCATGGCGATCTCCGCTGCAGTGACCGACTCGTAGGCGCCCACCTGGATGGCCCAGGGGCCGCCCACCGCCGGTGCTGCTGCTGCGAACGTCTTTGCCGGAGACGGCGCTGGGGTCTCGACCGCCGGCTGCGCGGCCGCAGGCGCTGCGACCTCGGACGGCTCGGCACCGGGCTTCAGCGGCGGGGGCTGGGGAGGCGGCGGGACCGTAGCGACCTCGATCGGTGTCCCCGGTGCGCGCGGGGCCGGCGGCGGGTCCTCGGCGGTCTCAATTGGCTCGGGCGGCGGCGCCGCGTCGCCTTCGACCAGATCGGGCGGCTCGGCCGCGGCAACCATGATGGCCGCCGGCTTGAAGCGCGGCGCCGGCGCGGCGAGTCCGGAGCCTCCCGGTGGGCGCGGAATGCCCGCGTAACGCACGCGGCCGCGTTTGGCGTCGTTCTCGGCGATGCGCGTGAAGCCGAGGTCGAGGAGGTTGGACATGTGGGCATTGCGTGAGCGCGCCGTCTTGCCGCCGAAGACCACGGCGATGACCCGTCGGCCGTCCCGCTCCGCCGAGGCCACGAGGTTGAAGCCCGAGGCGCGGATATAGCCGGTCTTGATGCCGTCCATGCCGCGATAACGGCTGAGCAGCCGATTGGGCGAGCGATGCTCGCGTCCGCGATAGCGGAAGCGCCTGTCGTCGAAATAGTGGTAGCGATCCGGGAAGTCGCGCATGAGCGCCTGGGCGAGGCGGGCCATGTCCCGCGCCGTGCTGCGCTGCTTTCGGTTCGGCAGGCCGGATGCATTGCGGAAAGTGGTTCGGGACATGCCGAGCGCCTTGGCCTTCCTGGTCATCTTCCTGGCGAACTCGACCTCCGTGCCACCCAGCGCCTCGGCGACCACCACGGCGATATCGTTCGCCGACTTGACGACCAGCGCCTTGATCGCGTCCTCGACACGGATCGTCGAACCGGCCCGCAGCCCGAGCTTGGAGGGCGACTGCCCCGCCGCCCGCTTCGAGACCTTCAGCTTCGAATCAAGGCTGAGCTTCCCGTTGTCGACCGCCTCGAAGAGCAGATAGAGGGTCATCATCTTGGTAAGCGAGGCTGGATACCGCCTTATATCGGCGTTGCGTGAGCGCAGAACCTCGCCGGTTTCTGCGTCGATGACGATGGAGGCGTAGCGCGCGTGCGCTTCTTCGGCGGCGAAGACCTGCGATATGACGAGGATGCAGAGCGCGAGTGCGAGACTGAGGACGATCGAGCCCGGACGCAAAGTTCTTCTTCTTCGCCGTGTTCCCACGCCCGCCCCGCCGCTGCCGCCAGCGAATCGACTGAACACTCTTTATGGGTTGTCGGTAGTACGCCCGTCAAGCACGAGCTGTGGAAAAGGGTCTGGAAGTGCTTGATTCAGCGCAATCTCTGCCTGGCCTGGAGGCCTGCGTATGCTGTGGACAACGCGGATTAGAAGTCGGGCGGCTCGACCCCGCTCGCCCGTAGCTGAGCGGCGAGATCCATCTTCATGCACTCCAGCGCTGCGGCGTCTTCCGCCTCGCAGCGCACCACCAGCATGGGCTGGGTGTTCGATGCGCGCAGCAGCCACCAGCCGTCCGGGCTCTCGGCCCTCACGCCGTCGATGGCGGTGAACGTCGCACCCGCAGCCGCGAGCCGGTTTCCAATATCGTCGGCGACCCGGAACTTGCGCTCGTCCGGACAGGGAAAGCGGACCTCGGGCGTGCTCACCGGTTGCGGCAGTTCGGCCCGCAAGGCTGCGAGCGAGCGCCCCTCGCCGGCGACCAGCTTGAGCAGGCGGAGAGCGGCGTAGAGCGCATCGTCGAAGCCGTAGTAGCGGTCGGCGAAGAAAATGTGGCCGCTCATCTCGCCTGCGAGCGGCGCGCCGCACTCGGCCATCTTCGCCTTGATCGGCGCATGGCCCGTGCGCCACATCAGCGGCGTGCCGCCCAGGCGGGCGATCTCGTCGAAGAGGACCCGGCTCGCCTTGACGTCGCCGATGACGGTCGAGCAGGGCCGTTCGCGCAGCACCTCGCGCGCGAGCAGGGCCACCAGCTGATCGCCCCAGAGGATTGCGCCGGCTCCGTCCACGACCCCAATGCGGTCGCCGTCGCCATCGAAGGCAATACCGAGATCGCAGCGCTCGGCCCGCACCGTCTCGATCAGCTGCGCCAGGTTCTCGGGCACCGTGGGGTCCGGGTGGTGGGCGGGGAAGGTCCCGTCGACCGCATCGTTCAGCAGGATGTGACGGCCCGAGAGGCCGCTCACCAGCGCGCCGAGCACCGCGCCGGCGGCCCCGTTGCCGGCATCCCACGCGACGACGAATGGTTGTTCCACTGCCTCGGTGAGAAGACGGGCGATGTAGGCGTCGCGGACGTCGTCATCCTCCGTCGCCCTGCCGGCGCCCTCGGCAAACGTGCCGTCCTGCACGATGAGCGCCAGCGCCTCGATGTCGGCGCCATGAAACGGCCCTCCGCCCAGCACCATCTTGACACCGTTGTAGGCCGGCGGGTTGTGCGAGCCCGTAATCATCATCCCGCCGTCGCACCGGCGGTCGTGGACGGCGAAATAGAGCATCGGCGTCGGGCCCGCGCCGATGCGAAGAACGTCGGCGCCAGCAGCGCTCAACCCCTCGACGAGATGGGCTTCCAGCTCCGGCGAGCTCAGCCGGCCATCGCGTCCCACACAGATCTTCGGTGGCTGATCGATGGTTGCACGGTGTCGCGCGATAGTGGCGAAACCCCGGCCGACGGCTGCCATGTCGGCCCCGCTCAGCGTCTCGCCGACGATGCCCCTGATGTCGTAGGCGCCGAGGATCGCCGGGTCGAGCGTATGCTCCGCGCTCATGGGGAGACCGCAGGCCGGCCAATGCTCACGTAGCGAAGGCCGGCGAACGCCATCTCAGCCGGCTCGTAGATGTTGCGGAGATCAATGACCAGCGGGGTTCGCAACTGGCTCCGCGCGCGCTCCAGGTCGAGCGCCCTGAACTCGTTCCACTCCGTGAGGATGACCAGCGCGTCCGCGCCCGCCATGGCCTCGTAGGAGTCGTTGCACCACACCACGCCGTCGAGCAGAGCGCGCGCTTCCGCCATGCCGGCGGGATCGAAGGCGCGCAGTGTCGCCCCTCGCTCCATGAGCCCCGGCAGGATCACGAGGCTCGGGCTCTCGCGCACATCGTCCGTGTTGGGCTTGAAGGTGACGCCGAGCACGGCGATGGTCTTGCCCGCGACAGAGCCACCGCAGGCCTGCACGATCTTGTCCACCATCGCCGCCTTCCGCGCGGCGTTCGTGCGCAGCACCGCGTCGACGATGGCGCTGGGCGCGCCGGCTTCCTCGGCGATACGGGCGAAGGCCGCCGCATCTTTGGGGAAGCAGGAGCCGCCGAAGCCGGGGCCGGCGTGCAGAAAGTACCGCCCGATGCGGCCGTCGAGGCCGATCCCCTTGGCCACGTCCTGCACGTCCGCGCCGAGGCGCTCGCAGAGGTCGGCGATCTCGTTGATGAAGGTGATCTTGGTCGCAAGGAAGCAGTTGGCGGCGTACTTGATGAGCTCCGCCGCCTCTAGCGTGGTGAAGAGCACCGGCGTCTCGATCAGGAAGAGCGGCCTGTAGAGCGCCCGCATGACCGCCTGCGCACGTTCGGACTCGACCCCGACGACGACCCGGTCGGGGCGCATGAAGTCGCCGATTGCCGAGCCTTCGCGCAGGAACTCCGGGTTCGAGACCACATCGAACGCGGCGTCCGGCCGACGCTCCCGGATGATGCGCGCAATCTCGCGCCCGGTACCGACGGGCACGGTCGATTTCGTCGCGACGACGGCGTAGCCGTCGAGAGCGTCCGCGACCTGCCCGGCCGCCTCGAACACAAACGAGAGATCGGCGTGGCCGTCACCTCGCCGGCTGGGTGTGCCGACCGCCAGCATCACCACGTCGGCCGCCGATACGGCATCCGCAATATCTTCGGTGAAGGAGAGCCGCCCGGAGGCGACATTGGCGGCAAGCAGCGCCTCCAGCCCCGGCTCGTAGATCGGCACGCGCCCCGCACGGAGCGCCGCAATCCTCTCCGGCTCGGCATCGACGCAGGTGACGGTGAAGCCGAATTCCGAGAAACAGGTGGCCGACACCAGCCCGACATAACCGGCCCCGATCATCGCAACGCGCATGGCGATGCTCCCCGAAAACGCTCCCGCGCGAAGGGCCGCCCTACGGGGAGGGCGTCACCTCTCGCAGGAATGACAACAGCTCCTGCCTCAGTTCGGGCCGTTCCATGGCGCAGGCGATGGTCGCCTGAATGGCCCCCATCGGGCTGCCGCAATCGAAGCGACGGCCGTTGAAACGGACGCCGTGAAACTGCTCCTCCCGCGCCATCACAGCCATGGCGTCGGTCAGCTGAATCTCACCGCCTGCACCCGGCGTCTGCGCGGCAAGCCGCGCGAAGATGCCCGGTTGCAGAATGTAGCGGCCGATGAGCGCGAGCCGCGACGGCGCGCGCGCGGGGTCGGGCTTTTCCACCATACCCGCAAGCGGGAGGGCTCCGTCTTCGCCTTCGGCCGCGACCTGGACGATCCCGTATCGGCCGGTCTCGCGCTGCGGCACCTCGGCAAGCGCCACGACGCTGCCGCCGGTCCGGCCGTGGATCCCGACGAGCTCGGCAAGACACGGAGGGTCGCCGAAGAGCAACTCGTCGGGCAGCAGCACCGCAAACGGCTCGTCGCCCACCAGATCGCGCGCGCAGAGGACCGCGTGACCCAGGCCCAGCGGCTCCTCCTGACGCGCAAAGGCGTCGGAGCCAGGTGCCAGCACCGCGCCCGCGGTCGCCGCCAGAGCAGCATTATCGCCGCGCGCAGCGAGATAAGCGGCGAGCGCTTCGTCATGCCCAAAATGGTCCCTGATTGTCGCCTCGCCCCGGCCCGTGACGAAGATAAATTCTTCGACCCCCGCAGCCCGTGCCTCCTCGACCGCATACTGGATGAGCGGCTTGTCGACCACCGGAAGCAACACCTTGGGCACCGCCTTGCTCGCAGGCAGGAAGCGCGTGCCCATGCCGGCGACGGGGAGCACAGCCTTTCTCACCGATATCGCCATTCCAAGGGCCTCGCCACGCTGACCGGGGGCGGTTGGGGACGGAGGTGTGCCACGGCGGCCGCGGCGCGGCAAGCCAGGCTGCGAGTCTCCGGCGCCTCAGCCGCCCAGCAGCAGCTCCTTCGCCTGGTTGATCTTCGCGGCGAGGTAGTTGGAGCCGCCGTGATCGGGGTGGAGCTTGCGCATGAGCGTGCGGTGCGCCTCCTTGATCTCCTCCGCCCCGGCCCCAGGCTGGAGGCCGAGGATCTCGTAGGCCTCCTCGCGGGTCATCGGCGTGCGGGCGCCAGCGGCCCTCTTGCGCCCCCAGCCCTGCCCCGTGCCGGTGCCGGCACCGGCGCTCTGCTCCTGCTCCGCCCGCGCCTCGGCGCGCTCGCGCCAATCGGCGCCGAGAATCCGATCCATGTAGGCTTCGAGCAGCCGTCGGCCCTCGTCGTCCCGCAAGCTGCACTCTTGGAACAACTCGAGAAGCTGCGGCTCCGAAAGCTCGTCGAGGCGGGCCCCGGCATAGCGGCCCTGAAGCACTGTACCCTCCATCTCGCCGCTGTCATGGTCCAGCGTCATGCGCAGATAGGGGGTCTCGACATCCGATTTCTGACCGGCCGTGGGATGCGGGTTCATCCGGCCCGCGGCAAAGCGGCTCATGAGCCAGGGCAGCCCGGTGATCGCGAGCGGCAGGAAGGCCAGATTCGCCTTGCCGGTCACGGCGAGGAAGATCGTAGCCGCCGCGCCGGCCGCGATGAAGCCCCACTTGACCCACTTCGCGAGGCTCGAGGGATTGGCCGTGGCGAACCAGCGGCTGAGAAACACGACCAGCACCAGGAGCGCAATCCCGAGGAGGACGTAGGTGATCATCGGAGGGCGGGGTCTAGCGAGCCGGGCGGCGGAAGCGCAGGAGGGGCAGGCTCATTTGATTTGATGAGCGATCTGCAACACCGCCTCGCCGCGCTGGCGGCTGTAGTCCTTGAGCGCCTTGCGCCCGCCGGCGGCGTAGACCGCGACCGCGCCCAAGAGCTCCTTGAGCTGGCGCGCGCTCGACGCATCGAAGCGCAGATAGGCGCCGTTGGTGAGCCGCGCGATCTGGCGAAAGGCCAAAGACGCCGACGGGTCCGGCCCCTCGTGGAACATGAAGGCGGGAACCCCGCGCAAGCCGAGTTCGCCTGCGATAGCGCAGAGCTCGTCCACGTTCTCTTCCATGGCATCGCCGACGAAGACCAGCGCGTGGACCTTCTGGACCTGAGTCTCGTCCAGGGCGTGGCGCAGAACCTTGCGTATCTGGGTGTGGCCGCCCAGGCAGCGGACGGCGGTCATGACGCGCACCAGCGCCCGCGAATCCCGCACCCACTTGCTCGCCTTGCATTCGCCGAAGCCGCGGTAATAGACCAGCTGGACGGAGAGCCCGCCGAGCGAGGCCGTGGCGTCGAACATCTCTCCCTGGATCTGGCACGCCCGATCCCAGGTCGGCTCCCGGCTTGCCGTCGCGTCCATCGCAAACATCAGGCGCCCGGTCTCTCCCTCCTTGACCGGCGCGGGGGCCGCCGCGACCCGACGCAGGAAGGCATCGACGTCAGCGCCGTCGTTTCGGCCCTTCGTCGGCAGCTTTCGGTCACGGGTCATCGCAGGTTCCCCCTCCTATATGGGGGCGACCGGCAGCCGTGCCAGGCGCTCGGTCAGCATAGCGAAGAAGCCGTCGGCGTCGACCCGCTGCAGCACGTGGGCGTTGGCGGCAGCGCCGGTGCGGCCGTGCAGATCGCACACGGTCCGCCCGAAGCAGTGGCCGTCGCCCAACTCCACATCGACCCGCATATCGCGGCCCTCGAAGAGATCCGGCGCCAGAAGATAGGCGATCACGCAGGGATCGTGCATGGGCGCGCCGTGATGATACGCCTCGATGTTCTTCGCACCATACAGGTCGAGCATGCCGCAGACCGCAGCAGCCGGCGCCGTGCCCAGCGCGCGGATCGCCTCCAGCCTGGGCGGCGTCGCGATTGCCTGATGGGTAACGTCGAGCCCGATCATGGTGAGCGGCACGCCGGCCTCGAACACGACGTGCGCCGCGTGGGGGTCGGCGTGGATGTTGAACTCGGCCGCGGGCGTGACGTTGCCGAGCCCAATCGCGCCCCCCATGGTCACGATTTCGCGCACGTTCGCCAGCATCGCGGGGTTCTTGACGATGGCGAGCGCGACATTGGTGAGGGGCCCAAGCGTCGCCAGCGTGATGGGCTCCTTCGCCGTCGTCAGCGTCTCGACCAGAAAGTCCACCGCATAGGCCGCCTCGGCGGGGCGGCTCGGCTCCGGCAGGTCGGCGCCGTCGATCCCCGTCGGCCCATGGATGTACTCAGCGGTCTCGGGCTCGCGCACCATGGGCCTTGAGCACCCGGCATAGACCGGCACCTCGGGTCGGCCGGCGAGGTCCCTGATTCGGCGCGCGTTGCTCTCGGTCCGGGCGAGCGGCACGTTGCCCGCGACGGCGGTGATGCCGAGCAGGTCGAACTCCTCGGGGGACGCGAAGGCGAGCAGCAGGGCGACGGCGTCGTCCTGGCCCGGATCGCAGTCGATGATCAGCGGTCGCGCGCTCATGACAGCCCGGAATCATACCTAGCGTCGCTAGCGGCGGATAGTGCCTGCGAAGGAGAGTGTGCGTCGGTTTCCGCGTGGCCGCGCAACATCCATCCACGCAGCGGCGATCGGGATGGCGGTTCCGACGTGGCTAATCCCGGGGATCGCGCTGGTAGCGAGCAGCAGCGCCGGCGTCGTCGGTGCCGGAGGGCCCGTCGTCGCCATCGCTCCCGCG
This sequence comes from Alphaproteobacteria bacterium, assembly GCA_022826665.1. Taxonomy (GTDB): domain Bacteria; phylum Pseudomonadota; class Alphaproteobacteria; order UBA828; family UBA828; genus WTGU01. The sequence continues at coordinate 56,578 of JAJDUK010000047.1, forward strand.
ATCCGGCGCAGTACCGCCGGCGCGCTGCGGATCGGCTGTATCGCGTGGACCCAAATCGAACCGATGCCCCTGGGTGTGGCGACTCCCGCAGTCGGCGCCACCCCACCAAGCATCGGCCGCCTCGCGCACGGCGCCCCAATCCAGCTCGAAGCCCAATCCCGGACCGTCGAGAACAGGAAGCCTGCCGTCCTGCAACGTGAGGTCGGGTCGGCTGACGATGTCCCAGGCCAGAAAATTGTTCATGTACTGGTTGCCATCGTCCAGGTTGGGAGTCATCGCCGCCGCGTGGATCGCCGCCACGGTGGTTATCCCCGTCTCGTGCAGTCCGTGGATGCAAACGTCGACGTTGGCCGCCTCGGCGACGTGGGCCACCTTGCAGAAGCGCAGCAGGCCCCCGGTCTCGTGCAGGCCGACGACGATCAAATCGGCAGCGCGCAGGCGGCAGACGTCGAAGGCGTCGCCCAGCGCGATGACACCCTGGTCCGCCGCGATCGAGATCGGGCTCGCGGCCCGGACCCGTGCCAAGGCCTCGACGCTCTCCGCATCGATAGGCTGCTCCACGATTTCGATGTCGAACCGGGACAGCCTTCGCATCATGCGAGAGGCCCGGACGGGGTGCCAACGCCCGCTCGGGTCGAGACGTAGGCGTTTGTCGGGTCCGATGGCGGCCCGGACCCGGGCGACGACCTCAGTGTCCAGATCGTCGCCCCGTCCGGCCTCGACGAAGATCACTTCGTGGCCCGAGGCCGCGAGTCGCGCCGCCTCGCCGGCGATTTCCTCGGCGGTTTCCCCTTGCGGGAAGCCGAAGTAGCGCACCTCGTCGCGAACCGCGCCGCCTAGCAGAGCGTAAACGGGGCGGTTCACAGCCTTGCCCATGGCGTCCCACAGCGCCATCTCTAGCCCCGCGAGCGCCTTGCCCGCGAATTTGGAGGCCCTGCAAGACTCCTCGCGACCGAACAGAGCGTTGTAGGCCTCGTCAATCAGGCGGACGTTCTCGAAAGGACTTCGGCCGACGCAAAAGTCCGCCGCGAGCGAGATATGGGCGCGGATCGCTTCGACCGACGGCGTTGCAATCGACTCGCCATAGCCGATCACGCCCTCGTCGGTGTGGACCTCGACCAGGATTACCTCCGCGCCGTGGGTGACGCCCTGGGACCAGTGAAAGGGTTGCTCGTAGGGGATCCAGAGGGGTGTCGTGACAACCTCGTTAATCTTCATGCCCTCTCCTCCGGCGCTAGGCGCCGTCGGTGGTCCTAAACCGATTTAAGGAGCTAAGCACCGCGTCTGATCCTCATGAAGTGAGGGGGAGTGAGCCCACATCATCCAAATTATGGTTTTGGGAGGTCTCGAACTGAGCACTTGAAGACCACGACATGCCTGCGCCGGGCCAGCTCGACTGTGGCAAGCCTTGCGTCGTCGAGCATCGCATCGTGCAACCACGCCTGGATGCGATCGAACGGGTCTCTTTCGCTCGTGATGAGCTTGCGACCCTTGTTGTCCCGGTTGCTCCTCGGGCGAAGATCCTCGCTCCATGGGTTCCGGCAAAGACCGTACCTTTGAGGGACTCAAGCGTCAGTTCTGGCCATCCTCACCAGACCTCCGTGGCAACGGGTGCCGCTAGGCGGGCAGCATTTGCCGAAGAGACGAGCCCCATCGGGTGGTCTATCTCGAATACTAGTTAACCGGTCCAAATAATGCCATATCTGAGATGACTATATGATCGATATAGAAATTGATATGTCTGTAGTGGCAGTTAAAGTGCCTTCTGGCGGGCGCGTGAGCGGCCTTATTGGCGGTGGCGCCGGCCGGGCGCCGGCACGATGTGCTATCGTGGGCCATGACCCGCTCCGGCGCCCGCGACGTGGCGCTCCTCGCCATCTGCCAGGCGCTCTTCCTCACCTCGATGTCCGCGGTGGTGGCTGCAGCCGCCCTGATCGGGCACCAGCTCGCCGATACCAAGGTGCTGGCGACGCTCCCCATCGGCATCCAGTTCGTGATGACGATGGTGGCGACGGTGCCGGCATCGCTCCTCATGAAGCGCATCGGGCGGCGCGACGGCTTCACCGTGGGCGCCACCATCGGGCTTGCCGGCGCGCTCCTGGGCCTCTGGGCGATCATGGAGGCGAGCTTCACGCTCTTCTGTGTCGGCCTCGCGCTGATCGGCGCAGCCAACGGCTTCGCCCAGTACTATCGCTTCGCCGCGGCGGACGCAGCGAGCGAGGCCTTCAGGAGCCGGGCAATATCGCTGGTACTGGCGGGCGGCGTGATCGCCTCCATAGGCCCCCTGCTCGCCGACTGGTCCAAGGACCTCTTCGCGCCGATCGCGTTCGCGGGCGTGTTCGCCACCATGGCCGCGCTTTACGTGGCCACGCTCGTGGTCCTTCGTTTCATCACCATTCCGCCGCCGGACGAGGAGGAGCGCAGCACTTCGGGCCGGCCGCTGCTTACGATCATGCGCCAGCCGACATTCATCATCGCCGTGCTGGGCTCCCTCGTCGGCTATGCGATGATGTCGCTGCTGATGACCGCGACGCCGCTCGCCATGAAGTACTGCGGCTTCGGCTTCTCCGACTCGGCGCAGACGATCCAGTGGCACGTGCTCGGCATGTTCGCGCCCGCCTTCGTCACCGGCCACCTGATCAAGCGCTTCGGCACGAAGACGATCATGGCCTGCGGCGCGCTGCTGATCGGGCTCTGCGCCGCTTCCAACCTCCATGGCGTCACGCTGCTCAACTTCCATGTCGCCCTGGTCCTGCTGGGTGTCGGCTGGAATTTCCTCTTCACCGGCGGCACGACGCTCATAACCGAGATTCACAGCCCGGCGGAGAAGGCGAAGACGCAAGCGGCCCACGACTTCACCGTGTTCACCGGCGTTGCGGCGGCGGCGCTGCTCTCCGGCGCGCTGCACGAGGCTGTGGGCTGGCAGACGATGAACTACGCGGTGCTGCCGTTCCTCGCCGCGGTGCTGATCGGGCTCGCCTGGCTCGGGCTCAGCGGGCGAAGGGCCACCGCTTCGTCGGCAGCCGAATAGCGGCGAAAACCGGCCGTTAGTTGAAAATATTCTTTCTGTTCATATAGTTACACAGAATTGGCTTCGATTTGTAAATCCTCGTTTCCGCCGCCGATCCGAGGCAGGAAGCAGACCTCGCTCTCGGGCGAGACAGCTGCGAACAGGTCGTCTTGGTGGATGTGGCCATCGACCGCGACGGCCATGCCCTCCTCCAACTCGCGCCCGATGCCCGCGTAGCGCGCCTCGAGCGCGCGGATCACGCCGCGGATGTCGGTCGCCTCGACCTCAAGCTCGGTGACCCCGCCCGTGTAGCGGGCGAGGCTTGAGGGCAAAACGACCCGCGCCAACGGGTTAGGAGCCGCCGTTGGCACCACCGTTGTCGAGCGCTTCGAGCAGGCGCGGCGGCGACATCGGCAGGTCGGTCATGCGTATGCCGGTCGCGTTCTCGATCGCGTTGGCCACCGCCGCCATCGGCGGCACGATCGGCGTCTCGCCGACACCCCGCACGCCGTACGGGTGGTTCGGGTTCGGCACTTCGACGATGACCGCATCGATCATCGGCAGGTCCGAGGCCACCGGCATGCGGTAGTCGAGGAAGCCCGGGTTCTCGAGCCGGCCGTCCTTGTCGTAGATGTATTCCTCGTTGAGCGCCCAGCCGATGCCCTGGGCGGCACCGCCCTGGATCTGGCCCTCGACGTAGCTCGGATGGACCGCCTTGCCGGCGTCCTGCACGGCGGTGTAGCGCAGCACGGTGACGCGCCCGGTCTCGCGGTCGACCTCCACGTCGCACACGTGGGTGCCGAAGCCGGGGCCGGCGCCTTGCGCGTTGATGGAGGCGGTCGCTGCGATCGGGCCGCCGGTCTTGCCGGCCTGGGCCGCGATCTCAGCCATGCTCATAGGCTCGAAATCACCGGCATTGCTGCCCGAGGGCTTGGCGTAGCCGTCTTCCCACTCGACCGCCTCGACCGGGATGTCCCAGATCTTGGCGGCACGCTCGCGCAACTGCTCGACGACCTTGCCCGCCGCGTCGATTGCCGCCATGCCGGTGGCGAAGGTGACGCGGCTGCCGCCAGTGAGGAAGGTGTAGCCGATGGAGTCGGTGTCGGCGACCAGCGGGCGCACCTTCTCCGGCGGAATGCCGAGGGCTTCTGCCGCCTGGAGCTGGATCGAGGCGCGCGAGCCGCCGATGTCGGGGTTGCCCTCGATCACGGTCGCCGTGCCGTCCTCGTTGACGTTGATGGTGGCGCAGGATTCGCCGCCGATGTTGAACCAGAAGCCGGTGGCGATGCCGCGCCCCTGGTTGGGGCCGAGCGGGATGCTGTAGTGCTCACTGTTGCGCGCGGCCTCCAGGGTCTCGATGCAACCGACGGGGCCGAACTTGGGCCCGTAGAGCGCGCGGGTGCCCTCCTTCGCCGCGTTCATGAGGCGGAACTCGGCCGGGTCGATACCGAGCTTCTTCGCGATCTCGTCGACCACCCCTTCGGCGGCGAACTCGGAGATCGGCGCCCCCGGCGCGCGGTAGGCGGCGACCTTGGGCCGGTTCACCACCACGTCGTAGCCCTCGACCTCGGCGTTTTCGATGTCGTAGGGCGCGAAGACGCACATGCAGCCGGGCTGGATCGGCGAGCCGGGGAAGGCGCCCGCCTGATAGGCAAGCCACGCCTTGGCGGCGGTGATCTTGCCGTCTTTGGTGGCGCCCATCTTGATCGTCATGGCGCCGCCCGAGGTCGGACCGCTGGCGCGGAACACCTCCTCGCGCGACATCACGATCTTGACCGGCCGGCCGGCAAGCTGCGACAGCCGGAGCGCGACTGGCTCCAGATAGACCACGGTCTTGCCGCCGAAGCCGCCACCGATCTCCGACGGCGTCACACGAATGTTGCCGATGTCGATGCCGAGCAGGTTGGCGCAGTAGGCGCGGACGGTGAACTGCCCCTGAGTGCAGCACCAGACCTCGCACTGGCCGTCCTCGCCGGCGCTGGCAACCACCGCGTGGGGCTCGATGTAGCCCTGATGCACCGGCTTGGTGGTGAAAGTACGTTCCACGACGATGTCAGCCTCGGCGAATCCCTTGTCCAGATCGCCGCTCTGGAAGTGCACCTTCTTGAAGACGTTCGACGGCGTCTCCGGCGTGGGCTCCACGCCCTGGGTGAACATGTCGTCATGGAGCACGGGCGCGTCCGCCTGCATCGCCTCGCGCACGTCAATCACGTGCGGCAGCACCTCGTAGTCCACCTCGATCAGGTCGAGCGCCTGCTTGGCGATGGCCGCCGTGGTCGCCGCTACCGCGGCAACGGCGTGGCCGTCGTAGAGCGCCTTCTCCCGCGCCATCACGTTCTGCGACATGTCGCGGTAGTTGACTTGCACCTCGCCTGCCGGCACCCACTGGGAGGGCACCTCGGGCATCTCGTCGCGGGTGACGACCGCTTTCACGCCGGGGAGTGCGCGGGCCTTGGACGCGTCGATGCAGCGGATGCGCGCGTGCGCATGGGGGCTGCGCAGCACCCGGCCCACCAGCATGCCCGGCAGCGAGAGGTCCGCGCCGAACTTGGCCCTGCCGGTCACCTTGTCAACGCCATCGGGGCGCCACGGCCGCGTGCCGACGTACTTGAGCGAGCCGTTGCCGTTACCGATCTCCTGCTTGGCGGTTGCCATGAGCTATTCTCCCCTCAGCTCCGCCGCCGTCGTCATCACGGCGCGGATGATCTTGTCGTAGCCGGTACAGCGACAGAGATTGCCAGCCAGCCAGTAGCGGGCTTCCGTCTCGGTCGGGTCCGGGTTCTCTTCGAGCAGCGCCTTGGCGGCGACGAGGAAGCCCGGCGTGCAGATGCCGCATTGCAGCGCGGCATCCTCCAGGAACTGGCGCTGCAGCGGATGCAGCGTGTCGCCATCGGCCATGCCCTCGATGGTGCCGATTTCGCGCCCCTCGGCCTCGGTGCCAAGCATCAGGCAGGCGCAAACCAGGGTACCGTCCACGGTCACGCTGCAGGCACCGCAGTCGCCGGTGGCGCAGCCTTCCTTGGTGCCGGTGAGCTCCAGCTCGTCGCGGAGCACGTCGAGCAGGGTCTGCTCGCCTGAGCAGAGGAACTCGGTCGGCTCGCCGTTGACGCTGGTGGTTACATGATACTTGGCCATCAGCCGTTGCTCCTCGCTCGCTCCAGGGCGATGAGCGCGGCCCGCCTGGCCAGAACTCCCGCCACCTTGACCCGGTATGCGATGGTCCCGCGCTTGTCGTCGATAGGATTGCAGGCGGCGCTCGCGGCGGCCGCAAGGTTGGCGAGCGCGTCGTCATCCACCTTCGTGCCGATCAGCGCCTTGGCGCCGTCTTCGACCAGCAGCGGCGTGGGCGCGACCGCGCCGAGGCCGAGCCTCGCGTGGGTGCAGACGCCCGCCTCGTCGAGCGTGAGCGCGACGCCGGCGCCGACCACGGCAATATCCATCTCGGTACGCGGGATGAAGCGCAGGTAGGCATCGCCCGAACGGGGCGGCGGCTTCGGCATGACGAAGGAAACCACGATTTCGCCCGGACCGAGGCAGAGTTGGCCGGGCCCCGTGATCACGTCCTCCACCGGGACTGAGCGGGCGCCGTTCGGGCCCGCGACCTCGCAGACCGCACCGGCGGCGATCAGTGCCGGCACGCTGTCGGCGGCGGGCGAGCCGTTGCAGAGGTTGCCGCCAAGCGAGGCGCGCCCCTGAATCTGGGTCGAGCCGATCAGCTCAAGCGCCTCTACCACGCCCGGCCACGCGGACGTCACAGCCTTGTTTTTGCCAAGAGTTGCGCCGGAGACCGCGGCGCCGACGCGGATGTCATCGCCGTTCACCGTCACGTCCATGAGCGCCGGGATACGCTTCAAATCGACGATGAGGCCGGGCCGGACAAAATCGGTGCGCAGCTGAACCAGGAGGTCGGTGCCGCCGGCGAGCGGCATGGCCTCGCCGTCGGCATCGGCGAGGAGCCGGACGGCGTCCTCGACCGTCTCGGGCGCCTCGAATCGTAGACTGCTCATGTGCGGGGTGTTCCTCCTGTTGCCGCGGCACCTAGTGGGCGCCCTCTTTTACCCGAAAAGGCGCGGCGGTTCACAGGGACAAAATGGCCGCTGCAGTCGGCCCGCGCCAGTCGGCCCGCGCCTTGCGGCCGGCGGCCCCCGCCGTCTACCCTTGCGCGAAGGACACATGACCAAGGACGGGCACCTGGGAGAGTGGGAGCCCAGCCGCATGACTGATTCTACCGAAAAGACCGTCGCCGACTGGGAAGCCTTGGCTGCGGCTGAGCTCAAGGGCAGAGACCCGGCCGCGCTCGCCTGGGAGACGCCCGAAGGCATCACGGTCAAGCCGCTCTACACCGCGGCCGACCTGGAGGCGCTGGAGGACCAGCCGGGGCTGCCGGGCTTCGCCCCTTACACCCGGGGCGTGCGCGCCACCATGTTCGCCAACCGGCCGTGGACCATCCGCCAGTACGCGGGCTTCGCCACCGCCGAGGAGTCCAACGCCTTCTACAAGCGCAACCTCGCCGCCGGGCAGAAGGGGCTTTCCGTCGCTTTCGATCTCGCGACCCACCGGGGCTACGACAGCGACCATCCCAGGGTGCGCGGCGACGTGGGCAAGGCGGGCGTCGCCATCGACACCGTGGAGGACATGAAACGCCTCTTTGCCGGCATCCCTCTGGGCGATGTCAGCGTCTCCATGACCATGAACGGGGCTGTGCTGCCGGTGCTTGCCGCCTACATCGTGGCGGCGGAGGAGCAGGGGGTGAGCGCCGAGAAGCTCGCCGGCACCATCCAGAACGACATCCTCAAGGAGTTCATGGTCCGCAACACCTACATCTATCCGCCCGAGCCCAGCATGCGGATCGTGGCCGACATCATCGCGTACACGGCCCGGCAAATGCCGCGCTTCAATTCGATCTCGATCTCCGGCTACCACATGCAGGAGGCCGGCGCGACGCTGGTGCAGGAGCTGGGCTTCACGCTGGCCGACGGCCTCGACTACGTGCGCGCGGCGCACTCTCGCGGCCTCGCCATCGACGACTTCGCGCCCCGGCTCTCGTTCTTCTTCTGCATCGGCATGAACTTCTTCATGGAGGTCGCCAAGCTGCGGGCCGCGAGGCTGCTTTGGGCGCGCTACATGCAAGGCTTCGGGGCCGAGAACCCGCGCTCGCTCATGCTGAGGACCCATTGCCAGACCTCGGGCGTCTCGCTCGCCGAGCAGGACCCCTACAACAACGTGGTCCGCACGGCCTACGAGGCGCTGGCGGCGGTGCTCGGCGGCACCCAGTCGCTCCACACCAATGCGCTGGACGAGGCGGTGGCGCTGCCAACCGATTTTTCCGCCCGGATCGCGCGCAACACCCAGCTTATCCTGCAGCACGAGACCGGCGTGCCCCGCGTCGTGGACCCGTTGGGAGGCTCCTACTACGTGGAGGCGCTTACCGTCTCGCTCGCGCGCGAGGCGCAGGCACTGATTGACGAGGTCGAGGAGCTGGGCGGCATGACCAAGGCGGTGGCTGCCGGCATGCCCAAGCTCCGCATCGAGGAGGCCGCCGCGCGCCGGCAGGCGCGGCTCGACCGGGCCGAGGACGTGGTCGTCGGCGTCAACCGCTACCAATCGGAGGCGGACGACATGCCGGCGCTCCTCGACGTGGACAACTTCGCGGTGCGTGAGGCCCAGATCGCGCGCCTTGCCGCCGTGCGCGCCGGGCGGGACGAGGCGGCCTGCCAGGCGACGCTCGAAAGGCTCACCGAGGGCGCGCGCGGCGACGGCAACCTGCTGGCGCTCTCCGTAGACGCGATCCGGGCGCGCGCCACAGTCGGCGAGGTCTCGGACGCGATGGAGGCGGCGTTCACGCGCCACCGCGCGACCGTGCGCACGGTCTCCGGCGTCTACGGCGCGGCCTATGCGCAGGACGACGCCTTCCAGACCATCCGGCGCGAGACCGCACTCTTCGCCGAGGCCGAGGGGCGCCGGCCGCGCATCCTAGTGGTCAAGCTCGGCCAGGACGGGCACGACCGCGGCGCCAAGGTGATTGCGACGGCCTTCGCCGACATCGGCTTCGATGTGGATATCGGCCCGCTCTTCCAGACGCCCGAGGAGGCCGCCCGCGATGCACTGGAGAACGACGTGCACGTGATCGGCGTCTCCAGTCAGGCGGCCGGTCACAAGACCCTGGTGCCGGAGCTCATCGACGCGCTGCGCGAGGCCGGCGCAGGCCACGTGGTGGTGGTCTGCGGCGGGGTGATTCCGCCGCAGGACCACGACTTCCTGTACCAAGCCGGTGTCGCCGCCGTCTACGGTCCCGGCACCAACATCCCGGCCGCTGCGCAGGACATCATGGCGCTGATCCGCCGCCCCGAGGCCGCCTGACGGGCGGCGCCATTTGATCCGCCCCCGCTTCGTGCTTATGTGACACGCGCACGTAACGCGCTCTGAGCCCCGCAAGCAGCGGGGCCAACGATCAGACTAACGACCCCATGGTTGCTCTCGATCGCGAGGCCCGCGTGCGGGAAGCGGGGGAACGCTCGCACCTGCACACCATTCGCACTCTGCTGCCCTATCTCTGGCCGCGCGGCTCGCTGGAGATGCGGGGCCGCGTGGTGCTGGCCGTGATCCTCCTCATCGGCGCGAAGGTCGCGAACGTCTATGTGCCGATCCTCTACAAGGACGCGGTCGATATCCTCTCGGGCGACACGGCGGCGGTCATCGTCGTGCCGGTGGCGATCCTGCTCGCCTACGGCGCGCTTCGGGTGCTCACTGTCGCCTTCGGCGAGCTTAGGGACGCGGTCTTCGCCAAGGTTGGCGAGCGGGCGATCCGCACCGTCGCGCTGCAGGTCTTCAACCATCTCCACGAGCTCTCGCTCCGCTTTCATATCGAGCGCCGCACCGGGGGGCTCAGCCGCGCCATCGAGCGCGGCGTCAAGGGGATCGAGTTCCTGCTCACCTTCATGCTGTTCAACATCCTGCCGACCCTGGTGGAGGTCACCATGGTCTGCGGCATCCTCTGGGTCCTCTACGGCGTTACCTACGCGGCGATCACCTTCGTCACCATCGGTTCCTTTATCGCCTTCACCCTCACGGTCACCGAGTGGCGGCTGAAGTACCGCCGGCGCATGAACGAGAAGGACAGCGAGGCCAACACAAAGGCGATCGACAGCCTGCTCAACTACGAGACGGTCAAGTATTTCGGCAACGAGATGCACGAGGCGCGGCGCTTCGACGTCTCCCGCCGGCAGTACGAACGGGCGGCGGTGCAGAGCAAGACCAGCCTCTCGCTGCTCAACATCGGCCAGGGGATCATCGTCGCGACCGGGCTCACCGGCATCACGATCATGGCAGGGTACGAGGTCGCCGCGGACACCATGACCATCGGCGACTTCGTGCTGGTCAATACCTACCTGCTCCAGCTCTACATCCCGCTGAACTTCCTGGGCTTCGTCTATCGTGAGATCAAGCAGTCGCTCACTGACATGGAGGCGATGTTCGGCATCCTCTCCGTGGAGCGCGAGATCGAGGACGCGCCGGACGCGCCACCGCTCGACGTCACCGCCGGTGCCATCGAGTTCGACGACGTGCGCTTCCGCTACGAGGAGCGGCGCGGCATCCTCGACGGCATCACCTTCCGCGTGCCGCCCGGCACCACCACGGCCATCGTCGGCGCGAGCGGGGCCGGCAAGTCGACCATCTCGCGCATTCTCTTCCGCTTCTACGATATCGAGGCTGGCAGCGTCAGGATCGACGGGCAAGACGTGCGCGACGTGAGCCAGGAGAGCCTGCGTGCGGCCATCGGCATCGTTCCCCAGGACACCGTGCTCTTCAACGATACGATCTACTACAACATCGCCTACGGCCGGCCCGACGCGAGCCCGGAAGAGGTGGAGGAGGCGGCGCGGCTCGCACACATCCACGACTTCATCGCAGCACTGCCCGACGGCTATGAGAGCATGGTCGGCGAGCGCGGCCTCAAGCTCTCGGGCGGCGAGAAACAGCGGGTGGCGATTGCGCGCACGATCCTCAAGAATCCCCGTATTCTGCTGTTCGACGAAGCCACCTCGGCGCTCGATTCGCAGACCGAAAAGGAGATTCAGGCGAGTCTGCGGGAGGTCAGCCGCGACCGCTCGACGCTCATGATCGCGCACCGCCTTTCCACCGTCATCGACGCCGACCAGATCCTCGTGCTGGACGGCGGACGCATCGTCGAGCGCGGGCGCCACGCCGAGTTGCTGGTGCGGGACGGCCACTACGCAGAGATGTGGTGGCGCCAGCAGGAGACTGCGGAGCTCAGGGAGGAGCTCGAGCAACGGCTCGCCGACGAGGAAGGCCGCGCCGGGGAGACGACGGCAGTGCCCGAGGAGACCCCGGCGCCATGACCGCGCGCCCGCACGGCCCCGGCCAGGTTCCGCCGGTCGCTGACATTCTCGCAGGCGACCGGCGAGCGCTGGCGACGGCGATCACCTTGATCGAATCCACGCGGGAGGAGGACCGGGGACCGGCCGAGGATCTGCTTCAGGCGTTGCTGCCCCATGCAGGCAATGCCGTGCGCCTCGGCATCTCGGGTGCGCCGGGAGTCGGCAAGTCGACCTTCATCGAGGCCTTCGGCACGCGCGCGATCGCCGCCGGCCGCCGGCTCGCGGTGCTCGCGATCGACCCTTCCAGCGAGCGCTCCGGCGGCTCGATCCTGGGGGACAAGACCCGGATGCCGGAGCTCGCGCGGAACAACCAATGCTTCGTCCGTGCCTCGCCGACGGGCGGCACCCTCGGCGGCGTCGCCCGGCGCACCCGCGATGTCATGCTCGCCTGCGAGGCGGCGGGCTTCGACCTCGTGATGGTCGAGACCGTGGGCGTCGGCCAGTCCGAAGCCGCCGTCGCCGACATGACGGACCTCTACATGCTGCTGGTGCAGCCGGGCGCGGGCGACGAGCTGCAGGGCATCAAGCGGGGCGTGATGGAGCGCGCCGACATCGTCGTCGTCACCAAGGCCGACGGCGCGCTCGAAGGGCCGGCAGCCCACGCCAAGGCGGACTTCGAGGCGGCGCTCATGCTCCACGCGGGCGGAGGGCCGTGGACGCCCCGCGTCATCGCCTGCTCGTCGGTCGAGGGAACGGGCCTCGACGAGATCGCCGACGCGGTGGAGCGGTATCGGGCAACCATGGCCGAGGCCGGCGCGCTTGAGGCCAAGCGGGCCGCGCAGGCGGGTGCGTGGCTCTGGCGCGAGGTAGAGGAATCCCTCGTTGCGGCGCTCCACGCCGACGAGCGATTGGCGCCCGCGGTCGCGGCGCTGGAGGCCGACGTGGCGGCGCAGACGCTCACCACCGGCGCCGCCGCCCGCCGCATCGTCCAGCGCCTCCTGCAGCGCGACGTGGATTCGGGCAGTCGCTAACCCGGAATTCTCACCGCGATCACAGTCTGCGCCACTCCCACGCACCGCACCATGGTCCGGTGCGCAGGCACTGAAGCTCGGTGCAAACTGCCCGCATGGCAGGCGACGCGGCCAGCCGCACATCGGTCGACCGACGGTCGATCCCCGAGATCCCAACCCGGTCCGCTTGCGGGCGCTGCGTCCCGACGGGAACGCGATGGTGTCCGGAAAATCCCGGCTTGTCCCGCCTCAAAATTAATGTGCGATGTCTGTCCCAGTCCCCGCGCCGCAGGCTGGAGCGCGCTGCCCGCGCGGACCGTGACCCTGGTGAGAAAAGCGGGAGAGCACCCGCTCGTCGCAGGCTGGATATTCGCCAGGGCAGGCACTATGTAGTGTGCTGCGGCGCAGCATTGGCGCGCCGAAGCCGGGAGAACACTGAACATGATGGATGATCCGATCGTCATCGTCGGGATGGCGCGTACGCCCATGGGCGGGTTTCAGGGTGCATTGAAGGACGCGCGGGCGCCCGAATTGGGCTCTGCCGCGATCGAGGCCGCGCTGACACGCGCAGGCGTCGACGCCGACGAGGTCGACGAAGTGATCATGGGCAACATCCTCTCGGCCGGTCAGGGGCAGGCGCCGGCGCGCCAGGCATCCATCGGCGCCGGAATCCCCGAGAAAGTCGGCTGCACCACGATCAACAAGATGTGCGGCTCGGGCATGAAGGCCACGATGTTCGCCCACGACCTGATCGCGGCGGGCTCCGGCGATATCGTCGTCGCCGGCGGCATGGAGAGCATGACCAACGCGCCCTACCTGCTGGATCGCGCGCGGAGCGGCTACCGCATGGGCCACGGCAAGGTGCAGGACCACATGTTCCTCGATGGACTGGAGGACGCCTACGACAAGGGCAAGCTGATGGGCCACTTCGCCGAGGAGACGGCGCGCACCTATCAGTTCACCCGCGAGCAGCAGGACGAGTTCGCCATCACCTCGCTCACCCGCGCGAAGACGGCGATCGAGGACGGCTCCTTCGACGGCGAGGTGACGCCGGTCACAGTCAAGCACCGCAAGGGCGAGACGGTGGTCGACCGGGACGAGCAGCCGCTCACCGCCGACCTCGACAAGATCCCGACGCTGCGACCGGCCTTCGCCAAGGACGGCTCGGTGACCGCCGCGAACTCCAGCTCGATCTCGGACGGCGGCGCCGCGCTGGTGCTGATGCGGCGCTCCGAGGCAGAGCGGCGCGGGCTCACGCCGGTCGCGGTCATCCACGGCCACGCGACTCACGCGCAGGCGCCAGCCTGGTTCACCACTGCGCCGGGGCCCGCGCTCCGCAAGCTGTTCGAGAAGGTGGGCTGGGACGCGGACGACGTGGACCTCTACGAGATCAACGAGGCCTTCGCGGTCGTCACCATGGCGGCCATGCGCGACCTTGACCTCGACCACGACAAGGTGAACGTGCACGGCGGGGCCTGCGCGCTCGGCCATCCAGTCGGCGCCTCCGGCGCGCGCATCGTCATCACCCTGCTGGCGGCGCTGGAGAAGTACGGCCTCGACACGGGAGCGGCGGCGCTCTGCATCGGCGGCGGCGAGGCCACGGCGCTCGCGGTCGAGCGGCTGCACTAGGGCGCGGACGATGGCGGGCGCGCGCGAGACCATACCGGCCCGGCGCGGCCGGGCCGTCAAGCTCGGCGCCGGCGAGAAGCTTCGCCTCATCAACACCCACGGCACCCAGGTGGTGGACACCTGGGCCTTCAACGCCGACGACATGGCCGAGTGCATGTCGATGGAGCATTCCCGGGTCGCCATCGGCGGCGTCTTCCCCAAGCCCGGCGACACCATGGTCACCAACAAGCGCCGGCCCATCGTCACGCTGGTGGAGGACACCTCGCCCGGCATCCACGACACGCTGATCGCCGCCTGCGACCGCTGGCGCTACGTGCTGCTGGGCGCGGGCGACGATCACGACAACTGCGAGGACAACCTCCACGCCGCGCTCGCGGCCCTGGGCCTCAAGGCGCCGAAGACGCCCTCGCCCTGGAACATGTGGATGAACATCCCGGTGGGTTCTGGCGGCTCGGTCTCGTTCGAGCCCGGCGTGGCAAGCCCCGGCGACTACGTGGTGCTGCAGGCTGAGATGGACCTCGTGCTCGCGTTCTCCTGCTGCCCGCAGGACATCCTCCCCATCAACGGCGTCGCGTGTAACCCGGTGGACGCCGCCTACGAGCGGCTTTGAGGGCCAAGGCCATGGCAGCGAACGGCATCTTCCTCACCGACGAGCAGCGGATGGTCCGCGACATGGCGCGCGATTTCGCCGCCAACGAGCTCGCTCCGCACGCGGGCAGGTGGGACCTGAACGGCGGCTACCCCGACGACATCCTGCCCCGCATGGGCCAACTCGGGCTCATGGGCATGCTGGTGCCGCCGGAATGGGACGGCGCCGGCGCGGACCACGTGGCCTACGCGCTCGCCATGGAGGAGATCGCGGCCGGCGATGTCGGTACGTCCACGGCGATGAGCGTGAACAACTCACTGGTCTGCGCGGGCATTCTCAGGGGCGGCTCCGAAGAGCAGAAGGAGCGCTTCCTGCGCCCGCTCGCGCGCGGCGACATGCTGGGCTGCTTTTGCCTGACCGAGCCGCAGGCGGGCTCCGACGCGTCCAACCTGCGCACCCGCGCGGTGCCGGACGGCAACGGCTATCGGCTGAACGGCACCAAGCAGTTCGTCTCCAGTGGCTCCAGGGCGGGCCTCGCGATGGTCTTCGCCGTGACCGATCCGGACGCCGGCAAGAAGGGGATCAGCTGCTTCCTGGTGCCGACGGACTCCGACGGCTACACGGTCGCGAGCCACGAGACCAAGATGGGCCAGCGGGCGCACGACACCTGCCAGATCGTCTTCGAGGACGTGCGCCTCACCCCCGATCTCATGCTGGGCGAGCCGGGGCAGGGCTATGCCATCGCGCTCGGCAATCTCGAAGGCGGCCGCATCGGCGTCGCGGCGCAGGCAACGGGCGCCATGCGCGCGGCATACGAGGCCGCGCTCGACCACGCCAGGGAGCGCACGAGCTTCGGCAAGCCACTGATCGAGCATCAGGCGGTGGGCTTCCGGCTCGCCGACATGGCGACGGAGATCGAGGCGTCGCGGCTCTTGACGCTGCAGGCCGCGCGGCTGCGCGATGCCGGCGAGCCCTGCCTCAAGGAAGCCTCGATGGCCAAGCTCTTCGCTTCGGAGACCGCCGAGCGGGTCTGCTCCAAGGCGATCCAGACCCTCGGCGGCTACGGCTACCTGAGCGACTTCCCGGTGGAGCGCATCTATCGCGACCAGCGGGTCTGCACCATTTACGAGGGTACGAGCGACGTTCAGCGGCTGGTGATCAGCCGGGCGCTGGCGCGGGAGTAAGGCGATGAGCGACAGCCTCGACTTCTATTTCGATTTCTCGTCGCCCTACGGCTACCTCGCGTCCGAGCGCATCGACGGGATTGCGGCGAAGCACGGGCGCTCCGTCACCTGGCGGCCGATGCTGCTGGGCGCCGTGTTCCAGAAGATCGGCGGCAGCCCCCTGGTCAACCAGCCGATGAAGGGGCCTTACTCACAGCACGACATGCTGCGCTCGGCGCGCCTGCACGGCATTACGTTCAACGTCCCTGACAACTTCCCGGTCAACAGCATCGCCGCCTGCCGCGCCTACTACTGGCTGGCGGATGGCGACCCCGCCGATGCCCACGACTTCGCCCAGGCGCTCTATCGCGGCTACTTCGTCGAGAACCGCGACCTGAGCCAGCCGGAGACGGTGGTCGCGGCGGCGCAGGCGCTCGGCGTGGACGGCGATGCGCTGGTCGCGGCGGTGCAGGATCAGGCGATCAAGGACCGCCTCCGTGCCGAGAACGACGCCGCGCTCGACCGCGGCGTCTTCGGCTCGCCCACCGTCTTTGTCGACGACGAGATGTTCTGGGGCCACGACCGGCTGGAGCAGATCGACCGCTGGCTCGAGACCGGCGGCTGGTAGGCGGCGGGTGGGGCGTTCGCGCCTGGATCAGCTGCTCGCGTCAGCTCCCAGCTTCACCTCGTCGTCGTAGACCTCTTCGGGCAGCGGCAGGCCGTCGAGCTCGGCGGCGCCCAGCGGGCCGTCCGGCGCGATGCCGCGCTGCTCCAGCAAAGCCATCAATTGGCGGGCGTGCTGAGCCGCGTGCCACGCCGCCCGCTCCAGCACGCTCTCCGTCGGGTGGATACCGTAGTAGGTGTCGAGGGTGCCGAGGCGCCCCGCGTCAGCCGCGCGCCACCAGGATGCAAGCGCGTCGCGCACGCCCTTGCCGTAGGCCGAGACCCGGGCGGCGCTCCGCATCTCAGGGCCGGGCGTGCGCTCGAAATAGTCGAAGGTGAGCCGGGCACCGTGGGCAGCGTCGAGGAAGGCTGCGGGGATCACGAAGATGTGGTAGCCGAGGTCGAGGATCGTGCGCTCGCGGCCCGGCAGCCCTTCTTCCAGGTCGGCGGCCGGGAACTGGCCGAGATAGCGCTGGGTCGCGGCGAGGATGAGGTCGATCCGCTCCACCAGCTCCGCCGGCGGCAGCGCGTGCCGGTCAAACTCGACGCCGATGAAGCGCGCGAGATCGCCCAGGTCCTGAGCGAAGACGAAGCGGCTCCCCTGGACCACCACCGGTATCGACTGGGCGCCGAGGCTCGCAAGCTCTTCCATCGCCTCCGGCCTGGCGCGGACGTTGATCGACTCGTAAGCGATCCCGCGCGTGGCCAGGAACTCCTTGGCCCGGAGGCAACTAGAACATCCCGGCTGCCAATACACCTTGAAATCGTCTGCCATGTTCGCTCTCCCCGGCGGGTGACGCCCGCGCCTATTCCGCCGTGTAGCCGCCGTCGATCACCAGCTCGGTGCCGGTGACGAACTTGGATTCGTCAGAGGCCAGATAGACCACGCCGTTGGCGATGTCGTTGGGCTCGCCGACGTGGCCGATCGGGTGCAGCTTGCCGAACTCCTCCGGTCCCGCAGCGGCGTCCCCGAACATGCGGGTCGCGGTCTCGTCCATCATCGGCGTGTGGATGAAGGCGGGGTGAATCGAGTTGACGCGGACGCCGCTGCCGTCGCGCGCGCATTCCAGCGCCACGCACTTGGTGAAGTAGCGGACCGCGCCCTTGGACGCGGTGTAGGCGGCGAGGTGCGCCGTGCCAACCATGCCGAGCACCGACGTCATGTTGATGATGGAGCCGCCGCCGGAGTCCCGCATCGCGGGGATTGCGCTCCGGGTGCCGAGAAAGACCCCGTCGGCGTTGACCGCCATGATCTGGCGCCAGGTCTCCAGCGAGACATCGGCGATGGGCTCGGCGCGGGTGATGCCGGCGTTGTTGAAGAGAATGTCGAGTCGGCCGTGTTCCGCCACCACGCTCTCCACCGTCGCCTGCCAGGCGGCCTCGTCGGTCACGTCGAGGGGCTGAAACCGGGCCGTGCCTCCCGCCGCGGCGATGGTTTCGACCACTTCCGCGCCGCGGCCTTCGTCCCGCCCCGTCACCAGAACCACCGCGCCTTCCTCGGCCATGCGCACGGCCGACGCGGCCCCGAGCCCGCTGGTCGCCCCGGTCACGATCGCCACCTTGCCCGCCAGTCTCGCCATTGCCCGCCTCATACCCCGCAAGGGCATTGCATATGCTGCGCCCCGCATGTCGACGCGTATGGAATTGAGAGTAACATTGCAGACTATACCCGTGCAGGCGCTGCCTGCGTTCCAAAAGGTCGCGCACCCATGGCGGACGGGAACGGCGCTCTCGGCGACAACGCCTACCGGGCGGACCGGAATCTGCAGGCCCTCCTGCAGCGCAGCGCGCCCTGGCTCACCGACGACGACACCGAGCGGCTGAGCAGCTTCGGCGGCTGGGTAGCAACGGCCGTCGACGAACAGGCCGACTACACCAACCGCTTCGCGCCGCCGGTCCTCGAAACCCTGGATGAGGACGGCCTCCCCCGTTCTGTGGTCCGCCACAATCCGCTCTACGCCGCAGCGCACCGCGAGGTCTATGAGCGTGGCATCGTCGGGCTCAACTACGGCGCGGCGCGGCGCCCCTACACGCTGACCTTCGCGATGGGCTATCTGCTCGCGCAGTCCGATATTTCGATTCACTGCCCGGTGACGCTCACCGGCGCCGTCGCCCATGTGCTTGACCGCTTCGCGCCGGACGCGGTGCGGGACGCCTACCTGCCCGCGCTCACGCGCATGGACGGCACGGCGTCGACCGGCGGCACCTGGGTTACCGAGAAGCAGGGCGGCAGCGATGTCGGCGCCACCCAGACCACGGCGCGGCGCACCAACGACGGCATCCGGCTCAGCGGGCTCAAGTGGTTCGCCAGCAATGTCGACGGTGGAATCGCTCTCACCCTCGCCCGGCCGGAGGTCACGGCGGACGGTGGCACCGGGCTCGGCCTCTACCTGGTGCCCGCCCGCAGACCCGATGGATCGCCCAACAGTTATCGGATCAGGCGACTCAAGGACAAGCTCGGCACCCGCGGCCTCGCCACCGGGGAGATCGAGCTGGAGGACGCTCACGCGGTAGAGGTCGCGCCGCCGCCGGACGGGCTGAAGACGATGATGGCGGCGCTCGGCTACAGCCGCATCCACAATGCGATGGCCTCAGCCGGCATTCAGCGGCGCGCCTTCGCCGAGGCGCTCGCCCACGCCGAGACGCGCAGAGCCTTCGGCCACCGCCTCACCGCCTACCCGATGGTGCAGGACCAGTTGATCGAGATGCAGATGCGCGTGGAGGCGAGCGTGGCGCTGGCCTTCGCTGCAGCGCGCGCGTTCGACGAAGCGCAGGGGACACCGGCCGAGCAGCCCTGGATGCGGCTCGTCACCGCGCTCGCCAAGTATCTCACGGCGGAATGGGCAATCACCGCAACCAGCCGTGCGATCGAGATTCTGGGCGGCAACGGCTACACCGAGGAATACCCCACGGCCAGGCTCTACCGCGATGCCCAGGTGCTCACCGTGTGGGAAGGGCCGCCCAACATCCAGGCGCTTGAGGTGCTGCGCCTCGCGGATGCGGAGTCGCCGGGGCTCGCCGCCTTCCACGCCAGGCTCGACGCCATTCTCAACGTGCCCTTCGTCACCAACCACTCGGCCTTCGTGCGGGCCCGCGCGCTGATCTTCCAGGCCCGGCGCGAGGTCGCCGCGCTGACGGCCCTGATCCGCGACGATGAGTCCGAAGGGCAGCGCCAGGCCCACAGACTGATGGATCGCATGGCCAAGGGTCTGGCCGCTGCCCTCCTGGTCGAGGAGGCAGCCGCCGACTGGGGCGCCGGCGATGCACGCAAGGCGGTGGTCGCGCGCCTCTTCGCCGCGCAGGAGCTGGCGGCGCCGGAACCGCCCAAGCCGGGCGAGAGCGAGGGCCAGCGATTCTTCGAGCCGCTCGCCCAATACCAGAAGATCGAGACGCCGCACCCGGATTGACCGCGTCGCCGGGCCGGCGGTGGAATACGTCTATCCGGCCGGCGCCGCCGCGTGCTATGTGCTGGGCTCGCTAACGGAGCGGGCGCGCGTTTGCGGAGCGAAGGGATGGAGATCAACGGCAAATCAATCGCGGTCGAGCAGCATGGCGACGGCGACGCGGTGGTCATGGTCCACGGCCTCGGCGGCACCAGCAACACTTGGTATCCGCAGGTGGGACCGCTCGCCCGATTCTTCCGGGTGATTCGGCCCGATCTCGAGGGCTCCGGCCGCTCGCCTGCTACAGGCGCCCTCTCCATCACCTCCTTCGCCGCCGACGTGGTCGCAGTGATGGATGAGCTGGATATTTCGACCGCGCATCTCTGCGGCCACTCCATGGGGACGATCGTGTGCCAGCACATCGCCGCCGAACACGCCGACCGGGTGAAGAGCCTCGCGCTCCTCGGTCCGCTGGCCGATCCGCCGGAGCCGGCCCGGCAGGCGATCCGCGACCGCGCGGGCGTGGCGCGGAAGAGCGGTATGGTGCCAATCGCGGACACCCTGGTGGAAGTCGCAATCTCGGCCGACACGAGAGCGCACTATCCGGCGTCGGCCGCCTTCGTCCGCGAGATTCTCATGGGCCAGGATGCGGAGGGCTACGCGCGCACCTGCGAGGCGCTTGCCGCCGCCACGAGCGCAGACCTCGCCAGCATCCGCTGCCCCACCCTGCTGATCACCGGCGACGAGGATGGTGTCTCGCCGCCGCCGGCAGTGAAGGCCCTGAGCAGCAAGATCAAGGGTTCCCGCGTTGCCGTGCTGCCCGGCTGCGGTCACTGGACCCCGATCGAGAAGCCGGCTCAAGTCAATGGGTTGATTCTAAACCTCTATTACAGCTTCAGTTAGGTAGGGCCATGGCGACGAGAAAGCAGGGCAATCGGGAGAGCGCACAGACGCGTTCCCGCAAGAGTTCGGGCAAAGCTCGGCCGCCCGCCGCCAGGCGATCCTCTCGCGCCGGGCGGACCGCGGCGTCGTCCGGCGCCGCGCCGGCGACCTTTTATGTCTGCCGCTCCTGCGTGTGGTCTGAATCCGCGCGGGAGCGCGACGGCAAGCGCCAGGGCACGTTCCTGCTGGAGGCGGTGCGCCAACTGATCGAGGACGAGCCGCTGCCGGAGGCGCTAAACCTGCGCGCGGTCTATTGCCTGAACGGCTGCAAGAGCCCGTGCAATGTGGGCTTCCGCTCTGCTGGCAAGCACCACGTGCGCTTCAGCCATTTGACGCCGGAGAACGCGGCGGACGTCATCGCCTACGCGCGTGCCTACCAGACGAACGCGACCGGCGAAGTCTCCGAGGACGAGACGCCGACGGCAATGCGCGGCAAGATGACGGTGCACACCCCGCCGATCGGCTAGCGGCGCCTTTTAGTTGGGCCGGGTAGCCGCTTCGCCGGCATCGATCTCTTGCTCCTCCAGTGAGGCACCGGCATAGCGCCGGTTGGCCTCGCCCAAGGCACTGCGCAGCGCCGCTACCAGGCTCGCCCGCTCCTCCGGCGCCAGGAACGGGCCGATGACGAGCGAGCGGCCGTGCGAGGTGAGCGTGATCTGGCTGTGGTGCTCCACCGGCTCGTCGAGGGCGACACGGAGCCAGTAGGGGTTGAAGCGCCATTCCGTCGTGCGGCCGTTGGGCGCAATCCGCCTGACCACAACCTCGTCTGCGGTGACACGGATGGTCTCCCGCAGGCGGCCCGAGCGATAGCTCAACCGAAATGCGAGATAAAGCAGCGCGATGTCGAGGCCGAAGAAGCCGAGCACCGGCCACGCACCCTGGAGCAGGAAGAAGACGCCGAGCCCGACACTGATAACGATGACGCCGGCCATGACCGCGATGAAACCAGCGCGCCCCAGCGAACGATTGGGCGCGAGCTCCGCATCAAATATGACCGGTGCGCCGGTTGCCTCTCCGCCGGCTGATTCGACGGGTGGGGGCGACGAGGATTGGCTCATGAGGCCAGCGTAGCGGCTCCAGCGCGCGCCGGTAAAGCACGACGGCCAGTTTTCTCGACTCGGGGGCGATTATCAGGCCGCAAAGCCCCCTTTTTGGGGTGAGGCCGCTTGACACAATTGGCCGAATCGCCGTCAACTCGGCAGCGACCTACTGGAGCCAGGAGGAGGCTATGCTCAAAAAATCGTGGGCGGTGCGGATTGCCGTTGTCGCCCTTCCGTTGGCCGTCGCTGCGGGGTGCCAGTCCGCCGCCGAGCAGGAACAGGCGGCCGCTGCCATAGCCGGCGCCGAGGCGATGGCTACGGAAGCCATGCAAACCGCCAACCAGGCCCTGGTTACGGTTGACGAGCTGCGCGCCGCCGTGGACGCGGCCAACCAGAGCGCGGCGGCTGCGGCGGCGGCGGCAGAGGCTGCGGCCGGCTCGGCCGAGGCAGCGGCCGAGGCAGCGCAGGCGGCTGCAGACAAGGCTGACCGCATTTTCCAGAAGGGGATGCGCAAATAGAGCCGGCAGGCGGCTCTCTTACGCCGCTTGGCCTTGGCTAACTGGGAGTTGCGGAGCGGTCCACGGTGACTTGGACAGGGACGCCGGACAGTTCCTCGAAAGCCTTGCGAATGAGGTGCCAGTCCAGACGGTCCTGGGCGGCACCGGCTAGAGCCTTGATTCGGAATAGGGCGTCGGCGCGAGAGCGCGCGTCGACGCTTTCAATTTGCCCGGTCCATTCCAGCTCGTCCGCCTGTTCGGCCTCGGGGTGTGCCTCCACATAGAGCTCACCGCCGTACCAGCCGATCTTGATCGCCTGACTGATGACCTGAACCGGCGTGCCGACCGGCACCAGCTCGAACAGCCGCGCGATATCCTCGGGATAGAGGCGGATGCATCCGTGGCTCACCCGACGCCCGACGCCCCACGGCATGTTCGTGCCGTGGATGAGATAGCTTGGCCAATCGAAATAGAGCGCATGGCTGCCGAGCGGATTGTGCGGGCCCGGTGGAACCGCCTTGGGCAGATGCGGCTTCTCGGCACGGATCGATTCCGGCGGGAACCAGATCGGCCTTTCCTTCTTGCGCACGATTTCGGTGCTGCCGAGGGGCGTGGCCCACCCCTCCTTGCCCACGCCGAGCGGGAAGGTCTGAGGTACGGTGCCGTCTGGCCCGAAGTAATAGAGGCGATGCTCCGCCAGGTTGACGACGAGGCCCCGCCGCTCGGCATCGGGCAGGACGTGCGCGGTCGGCAGAACGATCGGCGTGTTCTCGCCGGGAACCCAGGGGTCGATGCCCTGGTTGGCCGCGATCATCTCGACGTAGCCGAGGCCGTTGGCACGCGCAAGGTCGAGCAATGTGTCTTCGTAGGCGGCGACGACATGGCGCAGCGCGCCGATCATGTCGCTTGACCGGCGCTCGCCCTCGGTCTCGAGCGCCGCAGCACCGCCGGCTGGAGGCTCCGGCTCTTCGGCCCCGCTGGCCGCCGCCCACATCAGTGCCGCCACCATGACAGTTACGATGGAGAGAGTGGTCTGTCGCCGCTTCATCGAATTCCGCGCCTAAGCGGGGCCGCCGCTTTCCACCGGCGCGTCCGCACGACTCCCCCAATCGCTCCAGGAACCGTCGTAGACGGCGACCTCTTCGGCACCGATTGCGGCGAGCGCGAGCGCCAACGTGCACGCGGTGATGCCCGACCCGCAGGTGGCGATGACCGGCCGGGAGGGGTCGACGCCGGCGGCGGCGAACGCGCGGCGAATGGCGGTAGTGTCGTTCAGCGCCCCGTCGTCATCATCGAGAACAGCGTTGAAGGGGACGTTGCGGGAGCCTGGAATATGGCCGCGCGGAAGGTCGGGCCGTGGCCCCGGATCCTCGCCCGTGAAGCGGGCGGCGGCGCGTGCGTCCACGATCTGCGCGCTGCCCGTGCCGAGTGTGGCGCGGATGTGCTCGAACGAGCGAACCAAGGAGTCGTCGTGAGCCCGCG
Organism: Alphaproteobacteria bacterium; assembly: GCA_022826665.1. Lineage (GTDB taxonomy): Bacteria > Pseudomonadota > Alphaproteobacteria > UBA828 > UBA828 > WTGU01. Next base: position 80,325 of record JAJDUK010000047.1, read on the forward strand.
CCGTGAACGATCCTGGCGCGATCGCGGGCTCACCGCTCTCCACCGGGTGGCCTTCCGCCTGCCAGCGCGGCAGGCCGCCGGCAAGGATCGAGACGCGATCGTGTCCGAAGACGCGGAACATCCACCACACGCGCGCCGCGCTGTAGAGGCCCACGGTGTCATAGACGACGACGTGCGAGTCATCGCTGACGCCCAGCGCTGCGACGCTCTCCGCGAAAAGCTCCGGCGACGGCAGCATGTGCGGCAGCGACGAGTCGGGATTGCAGATGCCGTCGATGTCGAAGAAGGCAGCGCCCGGAATGTGAGATTCCAAGAACTCGGCGGCCGGGTCGCGTCCCAGCGGCGTCAGGTGCCAGGAGCCGTCAAGCACCTGAACAGCATTATCCGCGCCCAGAGTGGCGGCGAGCCAGCTCGATGTCACGACCAGCGGCGTCTCGTCTCCGCTCATGACGGGTCTCTAAAGGCGAGCGTGACGCGCCGGTTGTGCCGGCCCTTGCTCTCGATCTTGCGGACGATGACCGGCCCGATCTCGCCCGTGCGCGCGACATGGGTGCCACCGCACGGCTGCAGGTCGATCCCTTCGACATTGATCACCCTGACCTGGCCCTGGCCAGTGGGTGGCTTTACTCGCATAGTCTTGACCAGCTCTGGCTGCGCTGCGAGTGCCTCGTCGCTCATCCAACGAGCCGCGACCGGAAGGTCGCGAGCGATGAGCGCATTGAGTTCGTCCTGGACCGCCGACTTCTCCAACTTGGTATCGACATCGAAGTCGAGGCGCCCTTTCTCCGCCGAGAGTTGCCCGCCGGTCACCGGCGCGTCGATCACGGCGCTCAGCAAATGCAGGCAGGTATGCATGCGCATGTGGCGATAGCGGCGTTCCCAGTCAAGCTCGGCCACGACGCGGCTTTCCGGTGCCGGCGGTGGAGTGTCGGGGTCGATCAGATGGAGGATGTCGTCGGCGCCTTCACCCTTGCGCGTGTCGCGCACCGCGAACTCGGTGCCGTCGTCCGTGCGCAGGACGCCGGTATCGCCGGGCTGGCCGCCGCCCACGGGGTAGAAGACCGTGCGATCGAGCCGCACCGCTTCGCCGTCAACCGCGCTGACTCGTGCCTCGCAGGTGCGGGTGTAGGGCTCGGCGCGAAACAGCAGTTCAGTCGGCGGCATCGGGTGCGTCGTCGAGCCAGGGCGGCACCGGCAGGTCGCGCTCGCGCAGGAACGCGGCGTTGAAGAGCTTGCTGAAATATCGGGTGCCGTAGTCGCAGAGCACGGTGACGATGGTGTGGCCGGGGCCCATCTCCCTTGCCAGCCGGATCGCGCCCGCAATGTTAATCCCGGTCGAGCCGCCCATGATGTGGCCCTCGTTCTGCGCCAGATCGAAGATCACGGGCAGCGCTTCTGCATCCGGAATCTGGAATGGGACGTCGATCGGCGCGCCTTCGAGGTTGTCGGTGATCCGACCCTGGCCGATCCCTTCGGTGATGGAGCTGCCCTCCGCCTTGAGCTCGCCGTGGGCGTAGTGGTTGTAGAGCGCGGCGCCCATGGGGTCCGCGAGGCCGATCGTCACCGAGGGCTTGCGTTCCTTGAGCGCCATGCCGACGCCTGCGAGCGTGCCGCCGGTGCCGACCGCGCAGATGAAGCCATCGATCTTGCCCCCGGTCTGCTCCCAAATCTCGGGCCCGGTCGTTTCGACATGGGCCTGGCGGTTGGCCACGTTGTCGAACTGGTTGGCCCAGACCGCGCCGTTCGGCTCCGTCTCGGCGAGCTCGTCGGCGAGGCGGCCCGAATACTTCACGTAGTTGTTGGGATCGCGATAGGGGACCGCCGGCACCTGGATCAGCTCCGCGCCGCAGAGCCGCAGCATGTCCTTCTTTTCCTGGCTCTGGGTCTCCGGAATGACGATTACCGAGCGGTAGCCGAGCGCATTGCCCACGAGCGCGAGCCCGATGCCGGTGTTGCCAGCGGTGCCTTCGACGATGGTCCCACCGGGCTTCAGCACGCCCCGCCGCTCGGCATCCCGCACGATGAAAAGCGCAGCCCGGTCCTTGACCGAGCCGCCGGGGTTCAGGAACTCGCACTTGCCGAGGATCTCGCAGCCGGTGGCCTCGGAGGGGCCGTGCAGGCGGATCAGCGGCGTGTTTCCGATCAGTTCAACGAAACCCGGTACGGCTGTCATGGCACCCCACGCCCCCGAAGAAAGCGGCGCACCCTAGCCTGGATTTCTTACCGATGTCACGGCCTGCGACTGCGGCGCTGATCAAGCAGCGCCCTCGGGCAGCCTTGTTCGCTACCGGGCACACCGCTAGAGTAACGTTCGTCAATCTGACCCCTGAGACTGTCGAGGCAGCCCACCATGAGCGAACCAGTCGTCGCCCAGGCGGAACCCTATGAAACCGAGCTTGTCGCCGGAGAGAAGTATTTCTGGTGCGCCTGCGGCCTGAGCACGACCCAGCCCTTCTGTGACGGCTCCCACAAGGTGACCGACATCCGCCCGATCGTCTTCACCGCCGAAGAGAGCGAGACCGCGTGGCTCTGCGGCTGCAAGCAGACCGGGAGCAAGCCGCACTGCGACGGCACCCACAACACGCTCTGAAAGCGCGCCCGCGCGCTGGACAGGCCGTGGGTAGCGGCACGCGATATTGGCGCCGCGCGCCTGAAAGGGCGGGCGGGGTGCTCCTCTCTACAGCCTTGGTGGTCGCGCTCGCCGGCTGCAATCCGTTCGCTGACCCGCCACCCTGCCCCAGAGTCAGCATTCTGAAGGAAGCGCGCCTGCTTACTCTCTACGGCGACGGGCCGGGGCGCGAAGCGGCCGACGTGGCCTTCGAGTTGGAGCTTCGCAACGTTGCCTCGGACTGCGACTATGATCTCGACGACAGTGGCGGCGGCGTGGAGGTCACATTCGCGCTGCCGATCCGCGCAGTGCGCGGGCCCGCGGCAGAAAGCGATCGATTGAGCGTGCCCTTCTTCGTCGCACTTACCGACCCGAGCCGGCAAATCGTCGCCAAAGAGGTCTTCACGGCGGAGATCGCCTTCGAGGCCGACAGCACAAGCGCGCGGACGGTGGAGGAGATCGAGCAGTGGATCCCCCTCGGGCCGGGGGAATTCGGGGCGGGCTACGAGACGCTGGTCGGCTTCCAGTTCACTACCGTACAGTTCGAGGAATCTCAGCGACCCAAGACACAGTGAAGCGTGCGCCGCGCGTTCCAGACGGTTTCGGATCGCAGCGCCGCGCTGAACCGCGGCGACTGCCTTGTCACGCCAGCCGGCGGTTTCTACCATGCGCACAATCGCCCGGCGGAGAGGAGCCCACGCCATGACCAAGGCCCAGACTGCTGCGGCTGCAAGCCCGGCCACTCCAGAGTCGCCGTTCACCCTTGTCAGGAGGGATGACCCCACCTTCGTGCCGGGGCGGCGCGACTTCATGACATACCGCGACCTCGGCGTCACGGCGGCGAGCGACGGACGTATCCGCGCGCAGATCACCTCCGCCAAGGTAGGACTCACGCGGCCGACCGGCTGGCACACGCACATCTGCGATGGGCAGATCGTCTACATGCTAAGCGGCTGGATCGACCTCGCCTTCGAGCACGAGACCATCCGTATCGAGGAAGGGGATTCGCTCTACATTCCAGGCGGCACGCCGCACAACGAGGTTGCGACCTCTGACACGTTCGACCTGATCGAAATTTCCGTGCCCGCCGACATGGGCACAGAGCCCTGCGATCCGCCGCCGGCATGGCGCGGGGGCGACTAAGCCACGCCAAGTCCGTCGCTCAGCCGGTAGTTAGAGAGAATCCCTCGTAGCCATTGGCGACGACCGCGTCGCACTTCTCGATATAGGTCGCGAAGCCGCCCGTGTAAGGCGTCACCGTGCGGGGCTTGCCGGGGACATTGGCGCCCACATACCACGAGTTGCAGGAGGGGAAGAGCGTCTCGGCCGCCACCTCCTCGTGGTGCTCCATCCATGCATCCTCCGCCGCGCGCGTCGCCTCGATGCGCGGCCGGTCGCAGGCGCGCGCATGGGCGATGCAGTCGGAGATCCACTCGACGTGCTGCTCGATGGTGGGAACCATGCTGGTGAGCACAGACGGGCTGGTGGGCCCGGTGACGGTGAACAGGTTGGGGAAGCCCTCGATCGCGACCCCGAGATAGGTTCGGGGCCCATCGGCCCACTTCTCCCGCAACGACCGTCCGCCCGCACCGCGGATGTCGACTCTGAGCAGGGGGCCGGTCATCGCGTCGAAGCCGATGGCGAAGACGATCGTGTCGAGTTCGTACTCTTTGCCGCCGGCGCGCAGGCCGGTGCGCGTGATCTCCTCGATCGGCGCATCGCTGATGTCGACCAGCGACACGTTGGGCCGGTTGAAGGTCTCGTAGTAGTCGGTATCGAGGCAGATGCGCTTGCAGCCCATGTAGGAGTGCGGCGAAAGCAAGTCCGCCACCTCGGGATCGCGCACCTGGGTCCGGATCTTGCCACGGATGAACTCGGTCGCGATGCCGTTCGCCTCGCCGTTGGCCAGCAGGTCGTCGAACACGCCGTAGAAGCTGAGGCCTCCCCTCTGCCAGCGGGCCTCCATTTCTCCCTCGCGCTCCTCCGCGCTCATCTCGGCTGCGGCCGTCGGGTTCGGATGCCACCAGGAGCCCGTCGCCGTCCGCTTCGCGCGCCGGCGCAGCTCACCGTAGTTGGCCCTGACAGCAGCGTATTCCGCCTCGTCCAGAGGCCCGTTGCGGGCGGGAATGGTGTAGTTGGGCTGGCGCTGGAAGACGGTGAGGTGCTGCGCCTCCGCCGCAATCAGCGGGATCGACTGGATGGCGGAGGAGCCGGTGCCGACGACGCCGACTCGTTGGCCGGCGAAGGAGACCGTCTCATGGGGCCAGGCGCCGGTGTGGTACCAGGCGCCTTCGAAGCGGTCCAAGCCGTCGAAAGCCGGCCGGTTGACGGCCGAAAGGCACCCGGTGGCCATGATGCAATAGGTTGCCGAGAGGTTCGCGCCGTCCTCGGTGGCGATGCGCCAGCACCCCGCCGCCTCGTCGAAGACCGCCTCGGCGACCGTCGTCTCGAAGTGGATGTCGCGGCGGAGGTCGAACCGGTCCGCGACGTGCTCCAGGTAGCGCAGGATTTCCGGTTGCCCTGGGTAGCGCTCGGTCCACCGCCACTCCTGCTGGAGCTCGTCCGAGAACTGGTAGGAGTACTCGACGCTATCGGAGTCGCAGCGGGCGCCCGGATAGCGGTTCCAGTACCAGGTGCCGCCGACCCCGCTGCCTCGCTCGAAAACCTGGACCGAGAGCCCCATCCCGCGCAACCGGTGGAGCATGTAGAGGCCGGCGAAGCCCGCGCCAACCACGACCGCATCCACGTCCGGCGCCCCGTTTGTGCGCCGTCGGTTTTCGGCCGTATCTCGCGTCGCAGAAGTGCCCATGACCCGTGGCCGCTTGCCTGCGTACGCGGAGTTTAGCGCGGATCGGCCGGGCTACGCACCCGGCTATCCATGATGCAGGAGCGAGGGCGGGCGTCGCTCACGCGGCGCTTAGCGAGAATCCGTCGTAGTCGCCGGCGGCAACCGCGTCGCACTTCTCCACGTAAGCCGCGAACCCGGCCGTGTAGGGCATCACCCTGCGCGGCTTGCCGTCGACATTGGCGCCGACATACCAGGAGTTGCAGGCCGGGAAGAGCGTGCCGCCCGCCGCCTCCTCGTGATGGGCGATCCACGCGGCCTCGGCCGCGCGTGTTGCCTCGATACGCGGCCGGTCGCAGGCACGCGCATGGGCGATGCAGTCGGCGATCCACTCCACGTGCTGCTCGATGGCGGGAACCATGCTGGCGAGCACCGAGGGGCTGGTCGGCCCCGTGATCGTGAAGAGATTGGGGAACCCCTCGACCGCGAGGCCGAGGTAGGTGCGCGGTCCGTCGGCCCACTTCGCCTGCAGCGTCCGCCCGCCTCTGCCGCGAATGTCGATGCGCAGCAGCGGCCCGGTCATCGCGTCGAAGCCGATAGCGAAGACGATCATATCCAGCTCGTGATGGTTGCGGCCGGTGCGCAGGCCGGTGCGCGTGATCTCCTCGATGGGTGCATCGCTGACATCGACCAGAGTGACATCGGGCCGGTTGAAGGTCTCGAAATAGTCGGTATCGAGGCAGATGCGCTTGCAGCCGACAACGGAGCGCGGGGTCAGCAGGGAAGCGGTCTCGGGATCGTGGACCTGCGCGCGGATCTTGCTGCGGAGAAACTCGGCGGCGATGTTGTTCGCCTCGGAATTGACCAGCACGTCCTTGAAGACGCCATAGAAGCAGAGGCCGCCGGTCCGCCACCGGGCCTCAAGCTCGCGCTCGCGCGCTTCGGCGCTCATCTCCGCGGCGGCCGCAAGGTTCGCCGACCACCAGCAGCCGCTCGGCGTCTCCCGTGCCCGCCGGCGCAGGTCACCGTACCGCGCCCGGATGGTGGCGTATTCCGCATCCGTTAGCGGCGCATTGCGGGCGGGGATGCTGTAGCTCGCCTGGCGCTGAAAGACGGTGAGATGGCGTGCTTCGGCCGCGATCACGGGAATTGCCTGAACTGCCGACGAGCCGGTCCCGACGATGCCGACCCGCTTGCCGGCGAAGGAGACCGTCTCATGGGGCCAGGCGCCGGTGTGGTACCACTCGCCCTGGAAGCGGTCCAAACCGTCGAAGGCCGGGCGGTTGGGGACAGAGAGGCACCCAGTCGCCATGATGCAATAGGTGGCGGAGAGCCGCGCGCCGTCGTCGGTGGCGATGCGCCAGCATCCCGCTGCCTCGTCGAAGGCTGCATCGGTGACGGTCTTCCCGAACCGGATGTCCCGGCGGAGGTCGAAGCGCTCCGCCACATGCTCTAGGTAGCGCAGGATCTCGGGCTGGGCGGCGAAGCGCTCGCTCCACCGCCACTCCTGCTGCAGCGCGTCGGAGAACTGGTAGGAATACTCGACGCTGTCGAGATCGCAGCGGGCGCCGGGGTAGCGGTTCCAGTACCAGGTGCCGCCGACCCCGCCGCCCTGCTCCAGGACACGCACCGAGAGCCCCATCGAGCGCAGCCGATGAAGCATGTAGAGCCCGGCGAAGCCCGCGCCGACCACGATCGCATCGAAGTCCGGTGCAACCGTGGAGCGCCGACCGCTTCCGTTCGCCTGTCGAGCCGAAGAGTTGCTCATCAACCGAGATGCGTTGACCGCCGCGCCGGTGTCAAGCTGGGATCGACCGAGTCCTGAACCCGATAGAAATCAGGCATCGTCGAGCATCATCGCTGCAGCGCCCACCATGCCCGCGTCGTTGCCGAGTGCAGCCTTGACCACGCGGATCGCGCCGGCAGGCGCGAGCACGGCGCGTGCGATGGCGCGCCCGGCAGCCTCGCGGTAGAGCGCGAAGTGGCGCTCGCCGATGCCGCCACCGATGAGGATCACCTCGGGCAGGAAGCTGTGGATGAGGCTCCAGACCGCCGTCTCCATGGCGTCCGCGCTGCGGGTGACGATGGCTTGCGCGGGTGCCGCACCGGACTCGGCGGCGGCGAAGACGGCTTCTGCGTCTGCATAGCCGAACTCGGCGCCCGCGCGCGCGAGTGCAGGCCCGGCGGCAAAGGATTCGAGGCAGCCTCGGCCGCCGCAGTAACACGCCGGACCGGTTGGGTCGACGATCAGATGGCCGATCTCGGGATGCTCGCGCGCGGCGCCCCGCAGGATCGCGCCGTCGATCAGCACCGCGCCGCCAATGCCGGTGCCGATGGTCAGCATCAGCGCGACACGCGCGCCGCGCGCCGCGCCGGCCAGCGCCTCGCCCAGCAACGCCGCATCCGCGTCGTTGATGAGCCGCACCCGCGTATCGAAGCGGGCGACGAGCGGGCTCAGGATGTCGTTCCCCTCCCAACCGGGGAGGGTATAGAAATTCTCGATCCGTCCGCTCGCTTCGTCGAACGGGCCGGGACAACCAAGGCCGATGCCGGCCAACGCCGTCACATCGACGCCGGCCTCGGCCAGGGTCTCGTCGATAGCTCCGGTGAGCCGGGCGATCCCGGCATCGAAGCCCGCCTCGGCGTCGGTCGCGATGGTTCGCCGGGCATGCACCGCACCGGCCGCATCGACCGCGCCGACCGCGATCTTGGTGCCGCCGATATCGACGCCCAGCGCGTAGCGGCTCATAGTTCGGCGTCGCCCGGTTCGATGTCGGCCGCGGCGTCCCGGTCGCAGAGGCAGGCCGCGTCTCCATGGAGCCACAGGAACGACGCGGGCAACGCCGGCGTGACGCGACGGGCCGCAAGCCGGGCGAGGGGCATTCGTTTGGCAGCGCCGGAGACCATGAGCAGGATGCGGTGGGAGCGCAAGATGTCGCCCAAACCGAGCGTCAGCCCCTGGCGGACGGGAGCGGCGGTCTCGGCCAGCATCGGGTGGGTGCGGGACTGCTCGGCAAGCGTGGCGACGTGGCAGAAGGGATCGAAGCTCTCCGCCGGTTCGTTCAGCGCCAGATGTCCGTTCAGCCCAAGCCCCAGGATGCAGAGGTCGATGGGCCCGGCCGCCTCCAGGGCCGCTGCCACCCGCCGGCACTCTGCGGCCGCATCCGGTGCGTCGCCGCGGAAGTCGATGCGTCGCTCGGGCGGCACGGCGAGCGGATCAAGCATCGTGCTCTGCAAGTAGGCGGCGCAGCTCGCCGGATCGTCGGGGCCGACGCCCGCCCACTCGTCGAGCTGGATGTAGCGCGCACTCGCGAGCCGCTCCGGCGCGGCAGTCAGCAGCGCGTACATGCCGGTCGGCGTTTCCCCGCTGGCGAGGCAGATCAGCAGGTGGGGCTTGGCGCGGGCCGCCTCCCAAATGACGTCCGCCGCCGCCCGATCGAGCGCCTCCCGGTCCGGGAGGACGGTGATGCGCACCGCCTCAGCCCGCGCCGCCCTGCCACAGATCCCAGGGCTTGGCTGCGTCGCTCCTGAACGGCAGCGCGACCTTGGCGCCGGTGCGGGCGGATTCGTAGGTCGCGAACAGTACCTCCTGCACGGCGCGCGCGTCCTCCCCGGTCACCAGCGGTTGCTTACCGTTCTGCACGCAATCCACGAAGTGGTCGAACTCACCCCAGAAGCCGTAGTTCCACTCCTCCTCGTAGATGGTGAAGCTCCAGCCCTGGGTCGCGCCAGCCTTCTCCACCGCGTAGTCGTAACCGCCGCTGCTGTAGGTCTCGATCGAGTTGCCGTGGAGCAGGTCGGCATAGGCGACACCCTCGGAGCCATGCACCTCGGCTCGGTCGTCCATGCCGCCCGGCTTGGTCCAGCTGGTCTCGTTGAGGAAGAGGCAGCCGCCCTCGAACTCGAGGATCAGCAGCGCGTTGTCCTCGCCCCTGGTCTTGTCGCCGTGCACCTGGGTCGAAAGCTGGGCGTAGACCGAGACGATCGGCGCGCGATCCAGCATCCAGCGAGCGAAGGCGATGCCGTGGCAGCCCATGTCCGCGACCACGCCGCCGCCGGCGCGATCCACGTCCCAGAAGTGGGGCGCATGGGGGCCGTCGTGCTTCTCGGACTGCTTGATGAGGGTGGGACGGCCGAGTGCACCGGCGTCGAGCAGCGACTTCAGGCGCATGTACTTGGGCGCGAAGCACAGCTCCTCGGCATACATGAAGAGCACGCCGGCATCGGCGCAGGCGGCGATCATGCTGTCGGCCTCGGCCATGCTCAGGCACATCGGCTTCTCCAGCACGACGTGCTTGCGGGCAGCCGCGCAGTCCAGCACGAGCGAGCAGTGGGTGTCGTTGGGCGTGCCGATGACCACCATGTCGATATCGTCGCGTTCCAGCAGCGGGCGGTGGTCCGTGCCGTGGTGGGGGATGCCGTAGGTCCGGGCAAAGGCCTCCGCATGGCCCGATGTGGGCGACGCCACGGCGACCAGGTTTGCGTGCGGATTGCGCACCAGCGCGCGGGCGTGAATCCCGCTGACGAATTGCGAACCGAGGAACCCGACACCGACCGGTTTTGTCATCGACGGCCTCTCTGTTTCAGGGAATGGCGCGGGGAGTTGGGCCCCAAAGACTGAGCACGATGAACAAGCGAACTAGAAGCCGTGCTTCGCGGCCTCCTCGGCGTACTTGGCCTTTTGCTCAGGGGTCGCCTCGGTCTGGAAGTGCTCCTTCCACTCCGCGTAGGTCATGCCGTAGACCAGTTGGCGCGCCTCCTCCAGGTCCATGTCCAGCCCCTTCTCCTCGGCGGCGGCGCGATACCACTTGGAGAGGCAGTTGCGGCAGAACCCGGCGAGGTTCATCAGCTCAATGTTCTGCACGTCGGTGCGCTTGCGCAGATGCGCGACGAGGGTGCGGAAGGCGGCAGCCTCCAGCTCGATCTGGGTCTTATCGTCCATCGCCTGCCTCCCCGGCCCCGGCCTCGGGCGCGGCTTCGGCCGCTGCCAACCTCGCTTCCAGTTGTGCGACGCGCTCGGCCAGCGCCTCGCTCTCGCTTCTTGCGCGCGCTGCCATCTCCTTGACCGCGTCGAACTCGTCCCGCGGGACCAGGTCCATGCGCGCGAGAATCCCTTCCAAGCGGCGTTTGACCATGGCATCGATTTCGCCCTTGAGGCCGCTGGCGGCCCCCATGGCTCCGGTGGCGACGCGGGCCACGTCGTCGAGAATATGGCTGTCGGTTTGCATCGGCGATCTCCCTCGGCGCGGCGCCAGTATGCCATGGCGGCGGGCGCTCCCTGTAGCGTGAGATGAGTCGGGACTAAGTGCTTTTCAAGCGGGATCAAACCGGCGACCATCGACGTATGGCAAGATGCGCGAGACGACAGAGGGGAGCGCGCCGCCCATGACAGCAGTTGCGGGTGTGTTGCTCGCCGGCGGCCTCGCGCGGCGCATGGGGGGCGGCGACAAGTGCCTGCGTCCGCTCGCCGGCGAGACCCTGCTCGCGCGCGTGATTGCGCGTGCAACGCCGCAGGTCGGCCCGCTAATCCTTAATGCCAACGGCGACCCCGCGCGGTTCGCGCCCTACGACCTGCCGGTGGTGGCCGATGTGGTGGAAGGCCATGCCGGGCCGCTCGCCGGCATCCTGACCGCGCTCGACTGGGCGGCGGAGAATGCGCCCCACCACCCGCTGGTGGCAAGCTTCGCCACCGATGCGCCGTTCCTGCCGCTGGATCTGGTCGAGACCATGGTGGAAGCCCGCGACCTTGCGGGCGCCGACCTCGCCTGCGCCGCGTCGGATGGGCGGGCGCATCCGGTGTTCGGGCTCTGGCCGGTGGAGCTCCGCGCCGACCTGCGCGACGCCCTGGTGGAGCAGGGCGAGCGCAAGATCGACCGCTGGACCGCGAGCCACAGGCTGGTGGAGGTCACCTTCCCCTGCGCTCCCGTGGACCCGTTCTTCAACGCCAATCGCGAGGACGACCTGGCCGAGGCCGAACGCCTGATCGCGGCGCACGGCAACGCACTCTGAGCCCCACTGAGAGGGGCGACGCCGTCACTCCTCCGCATGGGCGTAAGTGAGGTCGTGGGGCGGCCGGTCGCCGAGGGCCGGATCGGTGCCCGCCGGCTGATAGGGTGCGCCCAGCGTGCCGATGTCGAGCGGCACCGGCTGCTTGAGCAGGCTGCGTGCGATAACCAGCCGCTGGATCGAAGGCGTGCCCTCCTCCAGCATGTTGATCCGGCATTCCCGGTAGAGCCGCTCCAGCGGATAGGGGTAGTCGGTGAAGTAAGCGCGCCCGCCGACCACGTCCATGGCCTTGTCGGTCACCCGCATCACGGTCTCGAGCCCGAACAGCTTGGCGATCGAGGCTTCCACTGCGCACGGCTGCTCGCGATCGATCTTGGCGGCCACGTCCTCAAGAATGAGGCGCAGCGCATAGACGTCGCGGGCCATGTCAGCGAGCTCGGACTGCACCGAGGGGCGGGCGGCGATGGGCTTACCGAAGGTGATTCGTTCGCCGGCAAAGTGGAGGGCGATCTCCAGCGCGCGCTCGGCGGTACCGAGGGAACTCGCGGCGACGAAGACGCGGCTCGGCTCCAGCTCGCCGAGGAAGACGTCGAGGCCGTCGCCCTCGGCGCCCACCATGCTGTCCAGCGGCACCGGCGTGTCCTTGAAGCGCAGGATGCCGTGGGGCGGGCCGTTGTTGCCCATCATGTCGGGCATCGGCTCGATGGTGAAACCGGGCGCGCCGGTGGGCACCACCAGCGCCGTGAGCCCGCACCGGTCGCCGCGCGCGCCGGTGCGGCAGCAGATCAGGTGGCCGGTCGCGAAGTCGGCATTGGTAATGTAGTGCTTCGCGCCATTGACGATCCAGTTGTCGCCCTCGCGCCTCGCATGGGTACCGACATCCATCCCGCTACCTGAGTTGGGCTCGGTGATGGCGAAGGTGAGCGACTGCTCGCCGGTCGCCAGTGCCGGCAGCAGCGCCCTCTTCTGTGTTTCGGTGCCGTAGGCGACGACCGCCCGCGCGCTAGTGTTGTGGACGTGCAGCAGCACGCGGACGACGCCGGAGACCTTCGAGAACTCGGCGAGCAGCGGCAGGTACTGGGTACAGCTCAGCGCGATTCCGCCGTATTCCCCCGGGATCACCGCGCCGAAGAGGCCGTGATCGCGGAACTGCGGGAAGAGCGCGTCCTGCGGGAACTGGCCTGTGCGCTCCATTTCACTCGCCCGCGGCTCGACCTCCCGCCAGAGAAAGTCGAAGACCCGCCTGCGGTAGGCCTCGTAATCGCTCGCCGCCTCAACTCCGTTCACCATGCCGTGACTCCTGCCGCTTTTGTTTGCCGCATCTCCGCGAGGTGCTATCTAACACACAAGGGCGAGACGGGTATGAGGGCGAGATGACTGAAACGGCGATTTTTGGAGCGGGCTGCTTCTGGGGCGTCGAGGCCGCGTTTCGCCGGGTCGATGGCGTCATCGAGACTGCGGTCGGATACGCGGGCGGCCACACCGCCGAGCCCGGCTACTACGACGTGTGCCGTGGGCAGACCGGCCATGCGGAGGTGGTACGGGTGGTCTTCGATCCCGCGCGGGTGAGCTACGAGAGGTTGTTGGGACTCTTCTGGCAGGTCCACGACCCGACGCAGGTGAACCGCCAGGGACCCGACATCGGCACCCAGTATCGGACGGTCATCTTCTACGGCTCGGAGGCGCAGAAAGAGGCCGCAGAGGCGAGCAAGGCAAAGCTCGTGGCGGCAGGGCACCCCATCGCGACCCTGATCGAGCCGGCGGCGGAATTCTGGATGGCCGAGGACTACCACCAGCAGTACTTCGAGAAGAACCGGCGCATTCGCTCCGGCCTCTTCCGCGTTTGACTGGCTCCGCTGCCTCTCCGCGAGAGCCTGCGGCCGTACCTCTGCGCTGATGACAACCTCCGGGACCGCCGAGCCCCTGGACCTGCTGCAGGGGCTGATCGCCTTGGCGCGTCGCCTAGGCGCCGACGCCGCCGACGCTGTGCTGCTGAAGAGCAGCGCGCTCGATGCCGGATGCCGCCTGGGCGAGCCAGAGGAACTCACCCGTGCGGAGAACCGCGACCTCGGCTTGCGCGTCTTTGTTGGCGCCCGACAGGCCAACGTTTCCACCACCGATCTCTCGGAAAGCGCGCTCGCGCCCCTCGCCGAGCGGGCAATCGCCATGGCGCGTGCGGTCCCGGAAGACCCCCATGCCGGACTCGCCGACCCGGCGCGGCTCGCCCGGGACTGGCCCTCTCTCGACCTCGCCGATGGGGGGGAACCTGGCCCGGACGACCTGATGGAGCGCGCACTGGCAGCCGAGGATGCGGCCCGCGCCGTCGCCGGGGTCACCAATTCCGAAGGCGCCGGGGCCGGCTGGGGTCGGTCGGAGGCGATGCTCGTGACCAGCGAGGGCTTCGCCGGCGGTTACGCGAGCAGTCGGTATTCGGTGAGCGCCGCGGCGCTGGCCGGCGAAGGCACCGGGATGGAGCGCGACTACTGGTGGTCGGCGACGGTGCACGAGGCCGACCTGGAAGACCCCGTGGAGGTCGGCCGCCGCGCCGGCGAGCGCGCGGTGTGTCGCCTCGGCGCCCGCAAGGCGCAATCGGGCCAGGTGCCGGTGCTATACGATCCCCGTATCGCCGGCGGGCTGCTATCCCACCTCGCGGGCGCGATCTCCGGCCCGTCCATCGCGCGCGGAACCAGCTTTCTGAAGGACGCCCTGGAAACTGCAGTGTTCGCCGCCGGTATTACCGTCGTGGACGATCCGCACCGGGTGCGGGGGCTGCGCTCGCGCCCGTTCGACGGCGAGGGCGTCGCCACGGAGCGGCGTGCGATCATCGCCGACGGTGTGCTGCAAACCTGGCTGCTCGACAGCCGCTCGGCCCGCCAGCTCGGGCTCACCAGCACCGGCCATGCGACGCGCGGAACCGGCGGTCCCCCCTCGCCCGCCTGTTCCAACCTTTGGCTGGAACCGGGCGCAGACAGCGCCGAGGCGCTCATCGGCGGCGTGGCGAGTGGCCTCTACGTCACCGAGCTGATCGGCATGGGCGTGAACCAGGTGACCGGCGACTACAGTCGGGGCGCTGCCGGGTTCTGGATCGAGCAGGGCGAAATCGCCTATCCGGTGAGCGAGGTCACCGTCGCGGGCAATCTCAGGGAGATGTTCCGCCACCTCACGCCAGCCAGCGATCTTGAGTTCCGGTATGGGGTCGATAGCCCGACCGTGCGCATCGACGGCATGACGGTGGCGGGCCGCTAAGCGCCGACGACGCCAATTTACGGGGTATGCTACGGTTGGAGCCCATGCCCCGGCCGTGCTATGGGGCTGATTTCAAACGTTTAGGCGTTGGCGCCTGAACTGGGCGAAAGCCGTGGAGCGATCCGAACCGCCCCCTCGACCAGGCTCGACGAGGCACTTGCTGGTCCGCCTCGTGCGCGACCACGTGCGCCCCCATGTGGGCCGGCTGGGGCTCGCCGTCTTCTGCATGGCCCTTGCCGCCGGTTCTACAGCGGGGCTCGCCTATCTCATGGAGCCGGTGCTGGACCAGATCTTCTTGGAGAAGGACCGCACGCTCCTCATCGTGGTACCCATCGCGGTGATCGGGATCACGCTGATCCGAGGCGCCGCCACCTACGGGCAGGCGGTGCTGATGGCCTTCGTTGGGCAGCGCGTCATCGCCGACCTGCAGAGCCGCATCTTCGCCCACATCCTGCGATTCGACCTCGCCTTCTTCCAGGACACGGCGTCCGGCCGGCTGGTCTCTCGGCTCACCAACGACGTCAACATGATGCGCAACGCGGTCTCCAACGCGCTCACTGGCGTGGTCAAGGATACTCTGACCCTGCTGTTCCTGATCGGCGTGATGTTCGAGAAGGACTGGAAGCTCGCCTTGATCGCCTGTGTCGTTTTCCCCATTGCGATCTACCCGATCACGAAGATCGGCCGGCGCATGCGCCGGGTCTCGACGTCGGCGCTCACGGAGCTGGGTCTCTTCACCGCGCGGCTCAACGAGACGTTTCAGGGCGCACGCCACGTCAAGGCGTACAACCGGGAAGGCTTCGAATCCGCGCGCACCGACCGGCTGATCGAGAGCGTCTTCCGCCTGATCTTCAAGCAGCAGCGCGTCCGTGCCGCCGCGACGCCGATCATGGAAACGCTCGGCGGCATCTTCATCGCCGTGCTGATCCTCTATGGCGGCTGGCAGGTGATCGAAGGCGCGCTCACGCCGGGCGCGTTCTTCGCCTTCGTGACCGCCATGCTGCTCGCCTATCGGCCGCTCAAGGCGCTCGCCAATCTCAACGCCAGCCTGCAGGAGGGCCTCGCCGCGAGCCAGCGCGTGTTCGATTTGCTGGACACGGAGCCCCACATCGCCGAGGCCCCGGATGCGCGTCCACTCAAGGTCAGGGGCGGCGCCGTCGCGCTCGATCGCGTCAGCTTTAGCTATCCGAATGGCGCCCCCGCGCTCCTCGATGTGACCTTGGACATCCCGGCGGGCGAGACGGTCGCCCTGGTCGGGCCTTCCGGTGCCGGCAAATCCACGGTGCTCAACCTGATCCCCCGGCTTTACGACGTGGACGAGGGAACGGTCAGCATCGACGGGACCGATGTCCGCGAGGCGACGGTCGAAAGTGTGCGCGACGCTGTGGCGCTGGTGAGTCAGGAAGCGGTGCTGTTCGACGAAAGCGCCCGCGCCAACATCGCCTATGGGCGGATTGGTGCGAGCGACGATGATATCGTGGCCGCAGCACAAGCGGCCGGTGCCCATCGCTTCATCGAAGAGTTGCCCAACGGCTACGACACGATCATTGGCGAACACGGGGTCAAGCTCTCCGGTGGGCAGCGGCAGCGGCTCTCCATCGCCCGCGCCATGCTCAAGGATGCCCCCATTCTGCTGCTCGACGAGGCGACGAGCGCGCTCGACGCCGAATCCGAGCGGCAGGTGCAGGACGCATTGCGGAGCCTGATGCGGGGCCGCACGACCCTGGTCATTGCCCACCGCCTCTCCACGGTCCGGGAGGCCAACCGGATCTATGTGCTGGAAAACGGTGGGCTCGTGGAATCGGGCACGCATCGATCGCTGTTGGCGGCGAACGGCGTGTACGCGCGGCTTCACGCCATGCAGTTTTCCGCGGGCATGGCCGCCGAATAGGCATGGCACTCAGCAAACGCGTCGCGCGGAGCCGGATTGGGCGTGCCGCGCTCATCTGGCTCTACGCGCGCTTTGCAAGCCTCGTCTTTGCCACGACCCGCTGGCGGATTCACGGCCGCGACGACGCCGAAGCGCTGATACGCGCAGGTCAACCGTTCATCTGTGCCTTCTGGCACGGCCGGCTGATGCTGGCGCCCCACGGCTGGCCGAAGGGCACGCCGATTCACGTCATGATTTCCCGCCACCGAGACGGCGAGAACATCGTGCGTGCAACGCGGCATCTAGGCGTGGTGCCGATCCGCGGCTCGCGCACGCGGGGTGGCGTTGCGGCTGGCCGCGCCGCGCTCCGCGTGCTGAAGGGGGGCGGCTACGTCGCCATCAGCCCGGACGGGCCGCGCGGCCCCCGGATGCGCGCGCAGCCCGAAATCATCGCGTTGGCGCGACTCTCCGGTGCGCCGATCGTGCCGATCACGTTTGGGGTTTCTCGCCGCGCAGTCGCGAACAGCTGGGATCGCTTCGTGATCGCGCTGCCCTTCGGTCGCGGCGTCTATGTGTGGGGGCCGCCTCTCCACGTCGCTGCAGATGCCGACGAATCTGCGAGGGAGCGCGCGCGCGTAATCTTGGAGGAGCGGCTCAACGCGCTGACCGCCGAAGCCGACCGCATGGTGGGCGTGGAGCCGATCGAACCGGCGGGTGACACTGCCCGAACGCGCGAACGCCACGCCGGTGCGGCACCGGCCGCGGCGCGGCAATGATCGAAGCCCTGATCACGCCGCGCAGTTATCGCTGCGCCAGCGTGCTTGCCACGCCGGTCGTCCACGCCTGGCTTGCCCATCGTCGGCGCCGAGGTAAGGAGGATGGCGACCGTTTTGGCGAGCGTCTCGGGAAGCCTGGCTTGCCCCGGCCCGATGGTCGGCTGGTCTGGATGCACGCAGTGAGCGTCGGCGAGAGCCTGTCTCTGCTGCCGCTGGTCGAGCGCCTTCGCGAAGCGCTTCCTGACGTTCACGTCCTGATCACTTCCGGAACCGTCACGTCCGCACGGCTGCTGCGCGAGCGCATTCCGGACGGCGTGTGTCACCAATTCGCGCCGGTCGACCGGCCGGGTGCGGTTCGGCGCTTCATTCAGCACTGGCGACCGGAGCTGGCAGTCTGGGTGGAATCCGAGCTTTGGCCCAACCTCATCCTGGAGACCGCCGGGCGCGACATCCCCATGCTGCTCGTCAATGCACGCATGTCCGCCCGTTCTGCCGAACGTTGGCGGCGGGCGCCGCACCTGAGCCGGCCGATGGTCGCGGCCTTCACAGGAGTCCTGGCGCAGACCGAGGCGGACGCGGCGCGTTTTCGCGCGCTCGGTGCGCGAAATGTCGCGGTTCGAGGAAACCTCAAGAATGACGCCCCGCCACTACCGGCAGATGCGCGAGACTTGGCAGCTCTCAAACGAGCCATCGGCGGCCGGCCCTGCTGGGTGGCGACGAGCACCCACGAGGGCGAGGAGGAAGCCGTCGGCGAGGTGGTCTGCGCCTTGCGTCGAACCTTCCCCGATCTGCTCACGATCCTGGCGCCGCGTCACCCGGAGCGGGGCGCGGCCGTTACCGAGATGCTGGAGCGCCGCGATCTCGTCACCGCCCGGCACTCGGCGAACGATACGATCACGTCGGCGACCGCCGTCTTTCTCATCGATACGCTGGGCGAACTCGGCTTGGTCTACCGTCTCGCCGACATCGCCTTCGTGGGTGGCTCGCTTGCGCCCCATGGCGGGCACAACCCGCTGGAGCCGGCACGGCTCGATTGCGCACTCGTCGCGGGCCCGTACACGGAAAATTTTGCCGAGGCATATGCCGCGCTGGAGGATGCCGGTGCACTCGACCGAGTGGGCGGCGCGGATGCGCTCGCGGGCGCAGTGTGCGCCCTGCTCGAAGACGAGAGCGCGCAGTCTACGCGCGCGACCGCCGCGCGCGAGGCCGCGGCGGCGCTTGGCGGTGCGGCCGAGGCGGCTCTCGGCCTGATCCGAGATCACCTCGAACCCAGCGGCGACGATGCGCGCGCCGGCGTTCTGGGCGGCTGAGCGCGGCGGTGTTGCCGCCGCCGCGCTGACGCCACTCTCCTGGCTTTACCGCCTCGGCGCGCGGAGCCACGCCGCTCTGGCTCGGCCGTCGAGAGCCGAGTGTCCGGTGATCTGTGTCGGCAACTTCACGGTGGGCGGTGCGGGCAAGACCCCCACCGTTCTCGCCCTCGCCGCGCTGCTAGTGAAGGACGGCGTCCGCCCGCATATCCTCACGCGCGGCTATGGCGGCAGTGAGCGTGGCCCGCTCAGGGTCGATCCCGCCCGCCACGGCGCAGATGCGGTCGGCGACGAGGCGTTGTTGCTGGCCCGAGCGGCGCCGACCTGGCTTTGCCGCGACCGACCGGCGGGAGCCGCCGCTGCGGCGTCCGCAGGCGCGGATTTGTTGCTCATGGACGACGGCATGCAGACGCCGGGCTTGGCGAAGGACTTTTGCATCGCGGTCGTGGATGGCGGCGCCGGTTTCGGTAATGGCCGCCTGTTGCCTGCCGGGCCGCTGCGCGAGCCGCTCGCCTACGGGCTCAGGCGGGCCCATGCGTTGGTTCTGGTCGGTGTCGACCGAGAGGGCGCACTCGCGGCGCTTGGGCCGCACGGCCTGCCCGTGATCCAGGCTTCGCTGGCACCCGGCGACGAGGTTCGGGCGCTCCGCGAGCGGCGGGTCGTCGCCTTCGCCGGGATCGGGCGGCCGGAGAAGTTCTTCGAGACGTTGGTCGAGAACGGCTGCAACGTGATCGCGCGCCATGCCTTCGCGGACCACCACCGCTATAAGCCGAAAGAGATCGCGGCCATCGTCGACTATGCGAAAGAGCGGGACGCCGTGCCGGTCACAACCGAAAAAGACCATGCGCGGCTGCCGCCGGACGCGAGAGCGACAGTTCGCACGCTTTCCGTTACTCTCGTCTGGCGCGACCCGGGCGCGCTGCAATCCCTGCTGGCGCCACTGGTGACGCGCTGCCGCCGTGGCTAAGCGGGGACCGGCACGCGCTGCGCGGCACGTCTGCGAGGCCGCCGCCGCCTATATCCTTTTCGGGCTGCTGGGCGCGCTGCCAGTGAGATGGGCGTCGGCTCTCGGTGCCGTTCTGGGCGGTTCCATCGGACCCATGCTCCCGGTTCATCGGCAGGGTCTCGACAATCTTGCCCGCGCGTTGCCGGAGCTTTCGCCCGCCGAGGTGCGACGTTGCGCCCGGCGCATGTGGCGTCATCTCGGCCGCGTCGCTGCGGAATATCCGCATCTCCACCGCTTCTCCGTCGACGCACCCGGCGGGCGGGTCGAGCTCGTCGGACGCGCTCACCTGGACGAAGCCAAGTGCTCCGCCACCGGCGGGATCTTCTTCTCAGGCCATATCGGTAATTGGGAGATCGCAGCGCTCACGCTGGAGCAGGCCGGAATCCTCGCAACCATCGTCTACCGGGCGGCGAATAACCCGATCGTCGACCGCATGATCTCGCGGTTCAGGGGTACGGTCATGCAGCACCTCGTGCCCAAGGGCCATGACGCGACGCGGGAGCTGGTGCGCACGCTCGGCGCTGGCGGGCACGTCGCTCTCCTCGTGGATCAGAAGCTCAAGACCGGCGTTCCGGTCCCCTTCTTCGGCCGCGATGCCATGACCGCGCCCGCCGTGGCGACACTCGCGCTGCGCTACGACTGCCCGGTGTGGCCGATCCGGGTGGAACGGCTGACCGGCGCGTCCTTCCGGGTCACCGTGTATCCCAAGCTCGCCATGCCCGAGGAGGGTACGCGGGAGGAACGCATCCGTGCGACCATGATCGCCATCAATCGCACTCTCGAAGACTGGATCCGCGAACGGCCCGCACAATGGCTGTGGCTGCACCGGCGCTGGCCCGAGTGAGAGACACCCCCACCCCCGATTGACACGGGGGACGCCCGGCCTATAGTGCGCCCGCTGCGGGGAGCGCCCCGCTCTCCCAACACGGATGGTTGCCATGTTCGCTGTGGTTCGCTCTGGCGGGAAGCAATACCGCGTCGCGCCGGAGGACGTTATCCGGGTGGAACGGCTCAAGGCCGAAGCCGGCGCGACGATCGAGCTCGGCGAGGTGCTGGCCATGAGCGACGGCGAGACCGTTTCGCTCGGACAGCCGCTGGTCGAGGGCGCGCGGGTGGCGGCTACGGTGGTCGAGCACACGCGCGGCGACAAGATCATCGTCTTCCGCAAGAAGCGGCGGAAGAACCATCGCCGCAAGCGCGGGCATCGGCAGGAACTGACCGTGCTCCGCATCGACGAGATTCTGGCGGCGGGCCAGAAGCGGCGCGTGCGCCGGAAGAAGAAGGCCGCGCCGGCGGAAGGCGAAGAGGCAACCGGCGCCAAGACCAAGAGGTCGACGAGAGCAAAGGCCGCCGCCAAGCCGAGGACGCGGAAGAAGCCGGCCGCCAAGGCCGAGCCGGCCGAGGAGGCCGCACCCGCACCCGCCGAAGCGGCGACCCCGGAGCCGGCCGAGCCGCCGGTCGAGGAAGCCGCTGCGCCGCCGGCGGACGAGGCGGCTGAGCCCCAGGCAGAAGAGACGGCCGAGGCGGCAGCCGAAGAGCCTGCGGCCGAGGTGGCTGAGCCTGAGACAGACGAGACGACCGACGCGCCGGCCGAAGAGACCGCGGACGCTGCTGCGGACGAGCCGGCGGAGGAGAAAAGCTGATGGCGCACAAGAAGGCAGGCGGCAGCTCGCGCAACGGCCGGGACACGGCGGGCCGACGCCTCGGCATCAAGAAGTTCGGCGGCGAGGCGGTGATCCCGGGCAACATCATCGCGCGCCAGCGGGGCACCAAATGGCACCCCGGCGAGAACGTCGGGATCGGGCGCGATCACACGCTCTTTGCGCTGACCGGCGGCCATGTGCGGTTCGCGCGGCGTAGCGGCGGGAAGACGGTCGTCTCGGTCGAGCCGAGCGCGTAACGCCGCGCTCACCCGTGCGCCCGGCAGCGGGCGCGCACCGCGCGAGGGACCCGCGTCATGCGGTTTCTCGATCAAGCCAAGATTCATGTGCAAAGCGGTGCAGGCGGTAGCGGCTGCGTCAGCTTCCGGCGTGCCAAGAACGAGCCGCGTGGCGGACCCGACGGCGGCGATGGCGGCGACGGGGGCTCGGTCTTCGCCGAGGCGGTCGAAGGGCTCAACACCCTCATCGATTTCCGTTTTCGCCAACACGTCAAGGCGGGCCGGGGCGAGCACGGCCAAGGCGCATGCCGGGCTGGCGCCCGCGGTGACGACGTGGTGCTCGCCGTGCCGGTGGGGACGGAGATATTCGTCGAACCCGGCACTGCGCCGGTCGCCGATCTTACTGAGGCCGGCGCCCGCGCCCTGCTGGCGCGCGGCGGCGCCGGCGGGCGCGGCAACGCGCAATTCAAGTCGTCGACCAATCGCGCTCCGCGCCGCGCCGATGCGGGGGGCGAGGGCGAGGAATACTGGATCAAGCTGCACCTCAAGTTGCTGGCCGATGTCGGCCTCGTGGGCCTGCCCAATGCCGGCAAGTCGACGTTGCTTGCCGCCGTCAGCCGGGCGCGACCCAAGATCGCCGATTATCCCTTCACCACCCTCGTGCCTCACCTCGGCGTCGCGGCCGTGGGCGACGAGGAACTGGTGCTGGCGGACATTCCGGGCCTGATCGAGGGCGCTCATGGCGGTGCGGGGCTGGGGGACCGTTTTCTTGGCCATATCGAGCGTTGCGGCGTGCTGATTCACCTGGTCGACGGCACGCAGGAAGACGTGGCCCAGGCCTACCGGACCGTGCGCGCCGAGCTCGAGGCCTACGGTCACGGTCTTGCGGCGAAGCCCGAATTGGTTTGCCTCAACAAGGTGGATGCACTCGCAGAGGGCCAACGCGCGACGCAGCATGAGTCGCTCGCAGGCGCGTCGGGCTCGGCGGTTCATCTCCTCTCGGGTGTTGCGGGCGAGGGTGTGCGCGAGGTGCTCGCCTCCGCCCACCACGCCGCCGGCACGCCTGCCGGCCAGGATCTCGAGTGATGCAGCCCTCGCTCGCCAACGCAACGCGCACCGTGGTCAAGATCGGCTCGGCGTTGCTCGCCGACCCGGAGACCGGCGCCCTCAACGAAGCCTGGCTGGACGGCCTCGCCCGCGATGTCGCGTCGCTGCGCGGGCGCGGCAAGGACGTGCTGATCGTCTCGTCGGGCGCAATCGCCATCGGACGCCGCCATCTCGGACTCCCTCAAGACGCGCTGAAGCTGGAGGAGATGCAGGCGGCGGCAGCCTGCGGCCAGATCCGGCTGGCTCACGCATATCAGTCGGCGCTCGCCCGCCACGGCATCGGCGTCGCGCAAATTCTCCTGACCCATGAGGACACCGAGGCGCGCCGGCGCTACCTGAACGCGCGCAGCACCATCAATACGTTGCTCTCGCTCGGCACCGTGCCCGTGATCAACGAGAACGACACCGTCGCCACCAACGAGATCCGCTTTGGCGACAACGACCGGCTCGCGGCACGGGTGGCGGTGATGATGAGCGCGGACCTGCTGGTCCTGCTCTCCGATGTCGACGGCCTCTACGAGAACGACCCGCGGCACGACGCGGACGCACGCTGGATTCCCACGGTCGAGCGCATCACGCCCCAGATCGAGGCGATGGCGGGCGACATAGGCACGCCGAGTGCCGCTGGCGGCATGGTGACCAAGATCGCTGCGGCCAAGCACGCGATGGCGGCGGGCTGCCATATGGTGATCGCGGAGGGCGCGGTCGAACGACCTCTCACCGCGCTGGAAGGTGGCGCCCGTTCGACCTGGTTTGTCTCCACCGCGACGCCGCGCGCGGCCCGCAAGAGCTGGATCGCGAGCGCGCTGGAGCCGCGCGGCACCCTCGTGATCGACGACGGCGCCTGGCGCGCGCTGCTCAAGGGCCGGAGCCTGCTGCCCGCCGGCGTGAAGGCGGTGGAAGGCACCTTCGAGCGCGGCGATGCGGTGGCGATCAGGGTCGAGCATGGACGCGAGGCCGGCCGCGGTCTGGTGGCCTATTCCGCCGCCGATGCACGCCGTATTGTCGGCCACAAATCCCGTGAAATAGAACGGATCCTCGGCTACCGTGGCCGCGCCGAGATGATCCACCGCGACGATCTCGTGCTCGACGAGGAGCAAGGACCGTGAGCATGGCCGAGGTGGCGCGAAGCCGCGAGACCGAACAGGACATTGCCGCCGAGATGGCCGCGCTCGGGGCCGAGGCGCGCGTGGCGGCGCGGGCGCTCGCGGCAAGCTCGGCCGAGGCGAGGCGGCACGCGCTCAAGGCGGCGGCGGCGGCGATCCGACGCGATGAAGCGGCGATCCTGGAGGCGAACGCCAGGGACATGGCTGCCGCCAAGGCGTCCGGCCTCAGCGGCGCCCTGCTCGACCGCCTCGCCCTCGATCCCGGCCGGGTCGAGGCGATGGCCGCAGGGGTCGAGCAGGTGGCCGCCCTCGACGACCCGCTCGGCCGCCTGCTGCGCGAGTGGGAGCGGCCCAATGGGCTTCGCATCCACCGGGTCTCGGTGCCGATCGGCGTCATCGGGATCATCTACGAATCGCGACCCAACGTGACCGCCGACGCCGGCGCGCTCTGCCTGATGGCGGGGAACGCGGCGATCCTGCGCGGCGGCTCCGAGAGCTGGCACTCCTCGCGCGCCATTGCGGCGTCGCTGCGCGCTGCGCTCGCCGAGACCGGGCTGCCGGCAGGCTGCATCCAGCTCGTGCCGACGACCGCCCGGGCCGCGGTCGGCATCCTGCTCCGCATGGACGACGCGCTCGACCTGATCGTGCCGCGCGGCGGGCGCTCGCTGATCGAGCGGGTGCTGGCGGAGAGCCGGGTGCCGGTGATGGCGCACCTGGACGGCAACTGCCACGTCTACGTGCATGCCGCCGCCGACCCCGAGAAGGCGCGCGACGTCACCTTCAACGCCAAGATGCGGCGGACCGGAATCTGCGGCGCGGCGGAGACCCTGCTGGTCGATGCTGCCGCCGCGGACACGCTGCCCGCGATCCTCGAGCCCCTGTTCGACGCCGGCTGCGAGGTGCGGGGCGATGCGCGCGTGCAGGCGCTGGACACGCGAGTCGTGCCGGTAAACGACGCCGACTGGGGAACCGAGTACCTCGACGCGATCATCTCGGTCGGGGTGGTGGACGGACTCGACGCGGCAATCGCCCACGTCAACGAGCACGGCTCGCACCATACCGACAGCATCATTACGGAGGACGCCGCCGCCGCCGAGCGCTTCATGGAAGCAGTCGACAGCGGGATCGTGCTCCACAACGCCTCGACCCAGTTCGCCGACGGCGGCGAGTTCGGCATGGGGGCCGAGATCGGCATCTCTACCGGCAAGCTGCACGCGCGCGGGCCGGTGGGTGTCGAGCAACTCACCACCTACAAGTACAAGGTCTACGGCGACGGGCAGGTTCGCCCCTGACCGCGCTCGTGCCCATGCGCCGGCGGCGGTCGCGGCCCGTGTCGGGCGGCGCCCCGCGTGTGCGGCCGCCCGGTCGCAAGGTCGGCCTGCTCGGCGGCTCCTTTAATCCGGCTCATGAGGGCCATCGCCACATCAGCCTGCTGGCGCTCAAGCGCCTGGACCTGCACGAGGTCTGGTGGCTGGTCTCGCCGCAGAACCCGCTCAAGCCCCGCGCCGGAATGGCGACGTTCGACGCACGCCTCGCCAGCGCGAAGGCCGCGGTGGGCGACCGGCGGCTCCGGGTGAGCGATATCGAGCGCCGCCTCGGCAGCTGCTATTCGGTCGACACGGTCGCCCGGCTCAAGCGGTGCTTCCCGCGGCACCGGCTGGTCTGGATCGTCGGCGCCGACAACCTGCCGACACTCGCCGAGTGGCGGCGCTGGCCCGCGCTCTTCCGGGCACTACCCGTTGCGGTCATCGACCGCTGGCCTTACTCTCGCTATGCCAGTGTGGTTAAGCCTGCGAAACGATTCGCACGCCAAAGAATGGCGGAACGCCGAGCGACAGGGCTCGCGCGGAGCGAGCCGCCCGCCTGGATGGTTATCCATGGACCGCTGCATCCCGCCTCGGCGACAGCGTTGCGCGCCGCGAGCGGCGCCGCGGGCCGATAAGGGGAGGCTGGAGGAGCACCATAACGGTACCTGATCGACCTGTTAGGTCCACGCGCCGGGAGTCGGGCAAGGCCGACGCCGCGGCGCTTCACCGGGCCGTCGCCGGCGCTCTTGCAGACGCCAAGGCGGAGGACATCGTCACAATCGACCTCGACGGCAAGACCACGATCGCCGACCTCATGGTCATCGCCAGCGGACGGTCGAAACGCCACGTCAACGCAGTGGCGGAACGACTCTTGAAGCAGCTCAAGGACGACGGCACGCCGGCCCTCGCGGCGGAGGGGCGCGAGAACTCGGACTGGGTGCTGATCGATGCCGGCGACATTATCGTGCACGTCTTCCGGCCGGAAATTCGCGCCCTCTACAACCTTGAGAAGATGTGGTCCGTCGAGGCCATCGGCGCGGCCGAAGAGCAGGCGCTTGCCGGTGAGGACTAACGGCGCGGTCCTGCCCGCCGCTTAGTCGGAAAGTAAGGACTGCCCGCAGCCGATGCGCCTTGTCGTGGCGGCAGTGGGCCGCGGCCGGGAGGACCCGGCGCAACGGCTCTTCGAGGACTACCGCACGCGCCTGCCCTGGCCGCTGGAGCTACGCGAGGTCCGGGCCGGCGGCGGTGGTGAGGCAGGGCGCGAACGCGAGGCGGCGGCGCTGCTGAAGGGGCTGTCGGCTGACGCCCATATCGTCGCTCTGGATGGCGCCGGAAAGGCGCTCACCAGCGAGGAATTCGCGGCGAGGCTGGCAAACATCCGCGACGACGGCACGGCAGTCTTGGCGTTCCTGATCGGCGGGGCCGACGGGCACGGGGAGGCCGTTCTCGCCCGCGCAGATATGGTGCTCTCGCTGGGGCCGATGACCTGGCCGCACCTGCTGGTGCGCGCGATGCTGGCGGAGCAGCTGTGGCGGGCGGCGAGTATCCTCTCGGGCCACCCCTATCACCGAGGTTGAGCCGCGGCAGGGCCCCTCAGCGGGTCGGGACCGGCGTGCCGGTGGAGTAGTCGTAGAAGCCCTTGCCGGTCTTGCGGCCGAGCCAGCCGGCCTCGACGTACTTGGCCAGCAGCGGGCAGGGCCGGTACTTGCTGTCCGCTAGGCCCTCGTAGAGCACCTGCATGATCGAGTGGCAGGTGTCGAGACCGATGAAATCGGCGAGCTCCAGCGGCCCCATGCGGTGATGGGCGCCGAGCTTCATCGCCGTGTCGATGGCCTTCACCGTGCCGACGCCTTCGTAGAGCGCGTAGATCGCCTCGTTGACCATCGGCATCAGGATGCGGTTCACGATGAAGGCGGGGAAATCCTCGGCCATGGCCGGGATCTTGCCCATGCGCTCGGTCACCGTGCGCGCGGTCTCGTAGGTCTCCTCTTCGGTCGCGATGCCGCGCACCAGCTCTACCAGCTCCATCATCGGCACCGGGTTCATGAAGTGCATGCCCATGAACTTGCCGGGCCGGTCGGTGCTCGCCGCGAGGCGGGTGACGGGCAACGACGAGCTGTTGGTGCAGATGATGGTGTGCTCAGGCAGCGTGCCGCGCAGCGCGGCGAAGACCTCCTTCTTGACCGCCTCGTCCTCGATGACCGCCTCGATCACCATGTCGACGTCCTTGATGGAGTCGAGGCCGACGGCGGTCGCGATGCGGTCCAGCGCCGCCGCCGGCTGGTCGTCGGCGATCAAACCCTTGCGCGCTTGGCGGCCGAGGTTGATACGGATGGACTCCAGTGCTGTATCGAGCTCGGACTGCCCGAGATCGGTGAGCGTCACGTCGTAGCCCGCGAGCGCGGCGACATGGGCGATGCCGCTGCCCATGCGGCCCGCTCCGATGATTCCGATCGATTGCACCATGGCTGCGGATCAGGCCTTGGAGATGCCCTGGCGGTCGAGCTCTTCAGCGAGCTCCGGAAGGGCCTTGAACAGGTCGGCCACGAGGCCGAAGTCAGCGATCTGGAAGATCGGCGCTTCTTCGTCCTTGTTGATGGCGCAGATCACCCGGCTGTCCTTCATCCCGGCGAGATGCTGGATCGCACCGGAAATGCCGACCGCGAGGTAGAGATCGGGCGCCACCACCTTGCCGGTCTGCCCGACCTGGAAGTCGTTGGGCACGTAGCCCGCGTCGACCGCTGCGCGCGAAGCGCCGACGGCGGCGCCCAGCCGGTCCGCCACCGCCTCGATCAGCGGGAAGTTCTCGCCGCTCTGCATCCCGCGCCCGCCCGAGATCACGATGCCGGCGCTGGTGAGCTCCGGCCGGTCGGACTTGCTGAGCTCGTGTTTGACGAAGCGGACCAGGCCCTGGTCGCCGGCGCCGGAGACCGCCTCGATCGCGGCGCTGCCGCCCTCGGCGGGTGCCGCATCGAACGCTGTGGTGCGCACCGTCACCACCTTCGTCGCATCGCCGCTCTCCACGGTGGCCAGCGCGTTGCCCGCATAGGTCGGGCGCACGAAGACGCTGTCCGAAGCGATTCCGATGATGTCGGAGACCTGGGCCACGTCGAGCAGGGCCGCGACCCGCGGCATGACGTTCTTGCCGAAGGTGGTGGCCGACGCAATCAGGTGGCTGTAGCCCTCCGCGAGGCCGACCAGCAGCGGCGCCAGGTTCTCGGCAATGCCGTGCTCGTAGGCCGGATCGTCCGCGTGCAGGACCTTGGCGACGCCTGCGGCCTGCGCCGCGGCCTCGGCGACCTTCCCGGCACCGGAACCCGCGACCAGCACGTGCACCTCGCCGCCCAGCGCCTGCGCGGCGGTGACCGCGTTGAGGCTCGGCCGCTTCAGCTCGGCGTTGTCGTGCTCGGCGATGACGAGGGTACTCATCCGATCACCTTGGCGTCGTCGCGCAGCTTCGCGACGAGCTCTGCGACGTCCGCCACCTTGATTCCCGCCTCGCGCTTGGGCGGCTCCTCTACCTTGTGGATCGCGAGCCTGGGGCTGATATCCACACCGAGCGCGTCCGCCTCCCGTCGGTCGATGGGCTTCTTCTTGGCCTTCATGATGTTGGGGAGCGAGGCATAGCGCGGCTCGTTGAGCCTGAGATCGGTGGTGACCACCGCCGGCAGGTTGACGTTGAGGGTCTCGAGCCCGCCGTCGATCTCGCGAGTCACGTCCGCCGTCCCATCCTTGAACTCGATCTCGGAGGCGAAGGTCGCCTGCGGCCAGCCGAGCAGCGCTGCCAGCATCTGGCCGGTCTGGTTGCTGTCGTCGTCGATGGCCTGCTTGCCCATGATGACGAGGCCGGGCTGCTCCTCGTCTGCGATCACCTTCAGCAGGCGCGCCACGGCCAGCGGCTGCAGCTCCGCCTCGGTCACGATGTGGACCGCGCGGTCGGCACCCATGGCGAGCGCCGTGCGCAGCGTCTCCTGTGCCTTGTCGGCGCCGGCGGAGACCGCAACCACCTCATTGGCACTACCGGCTTCCTTCATCCGCACGGCTTCTTCGACGGCGATCTCGCAGAACGGGTTCATCGCCATCTTCACGTTCGCGGTCTCGACCCCGGTCTGATCGGACTTCACCCGCACCTTCACGTTGGGGTCGATCGTGCGCTTGACCGCGACCAAGACCTTCATGGGCCTACCCACTGGACGACAATACGAAGCTATTGGTGCGCCGCAGCGATTACCCCGCTGCGCGCGGCGGCACACTATGACTGGCCTCAAAACCTGTCAACGCCGGTACCTCAATTTGCGTGCCAGTGTTGGTTGACGACCGTGCCCGTCTGGACGCTGCCCGAGGCTGCGCGTAGAAATGGCTCGGTTCCGCCGTCTGCGTCGGGGCACGCGGGCATCGAAGAGGGGAGGCAACGCTGTCAATCGCCGTCGGCCTCGGGCTTAACGCGTTTCCGTTCTCGGGTGCGGCCGCCTTCTGGCGCTGGGTCGACCTCTGCGAAGAGGGCGGGGTCGATTCGCTGTGGCAGACCGACCGCCTGGTTTCGGAGGAACCCTTCCTCGAGGTGATGAGCGTGATGGCGGCGCTCGCGGGCCGCACCCAGCGCATCAAGTTCGGCATGAACGTCGCCTCGGTCGGGCTGCGCGACCCGCTGTTGCTGGCCAAGCAGTGCGCCACCATCGACGTGCTGAGCGAGGGGCGCCTGCTGCCGGCCTTCGGCATCGGTGCGATCCGCGCGCCGGACTGGGCGGCGACCGGCACGGACACCAAGGGCCGCGGCCGGCGCACCGACGAGGGGCTGGACCTCATCGCCCGGCTCTGGACCGAGGACTCGGTCGATTTCGAGGGCGAGTTCTATCGCTACTCGGGCGCGAGGATCGAGCCGAAGCCGGTGCAGGCGGCGCTACCTCTCTGGCTCGGCGGCTCGAGCAAGCCGGCGATCCGGCGCACGGCGCGCATCGGCACGGGCTGGCTGGCCGGGCTGGAGACGCCGGAGCAGGTGGCGCCCGCCATCGCCGGGATCAAGCAGGCGCTCGCCGAGACCGGGCGGCGCATCGACGCGGACCATTACGGTGCGAGCTTCTCCTTCCGTTTCGGCAGCTGGGACGAGCCGCTCATGCAACGGGTCGGCGAGACCTACAGAGTGCGGTTCCAGCGCGATCCCGAGGGCGGCATCGTCGCCGGCGATGCTGCGGCCATCATGGACCGGATCGAGGCTTTCGTCGCGGCCGGCGCGTCCAAGTTCGTGCTGTGGCCGCTCGGGAGCGACGACGATGACTTCCTGGACCAGACACGCCGCCTGATCGAGGAGGTACAGCCGGCGGTCGAGGCCCTGAACCGCCGGGTCGACGCCGCATGACGCCCGCATGACACCGCTCGCCATCGATCAGGCGGTGGCGCTCTACGTCGCGGCGCGGCATCGCCGGCAGCGAATCGCCGTGCTGCCCGAGGACTGCCGGCCGGCCTCGCTCGACGAGGCCTATGCGGTGCAGGCCGTGCTCAACGACCGGCTGGGCGAGACCCACGGCGCCGTCTGCGGCCGCAAGATCGGCTGCACCACGCCGGTGATGCAGCGCTACCTGGAGATCGCGCATCCCTGCGCCGGCGCGCTCTACGAGCGCCGGACCCTGAGCGCCCCCGCGACCGTGCCCTACGCCGACCACTGGCGGCCGGGCGTGGAGTGCGAGATCGCGGTGCGGCTCGGACAACCGTTGCCGGCTGACGCTGCCCCCTTCGACCGTGCCGCCGTCGCGGACGCGGTGGAGGCGTGCATGGCCGCCATCGAGATCGTGGACGACCGCTACGACGATTTTCGGGCTCTCGATACGCCGACGCTGATCGCCGACGATTTCTTCAGCGCCGGCGCCGTGCTCGGCCCGCCGGTCGCCGGCTGGCGCGAGGTCGACCTTGCGGCGGCGGGGGGCACCATGGCGATCAACGGTGCGCGCGTGGGCGCTGGCACCGGGGCCGACGTGATGGGCCATCCCTTCGAGGCGCTGACCTGGCTTGCGAACCACGCTGCGTCAAGCGGGCATCCGCTCCAGGCCGGCGACGTAGTGCTGACCGGCAGCGTGGTCGAGACCAAGTGGGTCGAGCCCGGCGATACGGTCCGCGTCGAAATCGAGGGCCTGGGCGAGGCCAGTGTCACGTTTGCTCGATAAGCAGAGCAGGCGCGTTGACAGGGGCGGCGCGAAGGTCCTGAATCGACGAACCGCCACAACGGCCCGCCGGACGAGGCCGGGCAAGAGAGGACGAATCCCATGACCAAGCTGCCGCTGACCGCTGGCGTCGCCGCCGCGGCGCTATTGGCTGCGACCACCGCCTTCGCCGAGGAGGAGGCGATCGTCAACGTCTACAACTGGTCGGACTACATCGACGAGGAGATCCTGACCGAGTTCGAGGCCGAGACCGGGATCAAGGTCGTCTACGACGTCTTCGATTCCAACAACATCCTGGAGACCAAGCTGCTCACCGGCAGCACCGGCTACGATGTGGTGGTGCCGAGCGGGACCTTCCTCGCGCGCCAGATTCAAGCGGGCATCTTCCAGCCGCTCGACAAGAGCCAGCTCGCCAACCTCGGCAACCTGGACGAGACCATCATGTCGGTCGTGAGCCAATGGGACCCGGACAACCAGTACGCCATCAATTACATGTGGGGCACCACGGGCTTCGGCTACAACATCGACAAGATCGCCGAGCGCGACGCGGAAGCGCCCACCGGCTCCTGGGGCATGCTCTTCGACCCGGACGTAGTCTCGAAGTTCGCCGATTGCGGCGTCTACATGATGGACGAGCCGGACGAGGTGGTCCCGGCCGTGCTCAACTACATCGGCGAGGACCCCAACAGCCACGACACCGACGTGATCGCCAAGGTCGAGCCGGTGATGCTGGCGATCCGGCCGCACATCCGCCGCTTCCACAACTCGGCCCAGATCAACGATCTCGCCAACGGCGACATCTGCCTCACCATGGGCTGGTCGGGCGACATGCTGCAGGCCCGCGACCGCGCCTGGGAGGCCGAGAACAACGTCGAGATCGCCTATGTGATCCCGGACGAGGGCGCGCTGTCATGGTTCGACATGATGGCGATCCCGGCGGACGCGCCGCATCCCGGCAACGCGCACACGTTCCTCGACTACATCATGCGGCCCGAGGTGATCGCCAAGGCGTCCAACTACGTCTACTACGCCAACGGCAACGCCGCCTCGACACCGCTGCTGGATGCCGAGATCACCGAGGACCCGGGCATCTACCCGACGGAGGAGGCACGGAAGGGGCTCTACGTGACCAACCCCTATCCGCCCAAGGTGCAGCGCTTCATCACGCGGATGTGGACCCGCATCAAGGGCGCGGAGTAGGCACGACGCACACACCGCACGGGCACGGCGCCCGTGAGCCGGCGGCCTGAGCACGCCGGGGGAGAGGAATCGACCGCCCCCGGCGGCGAGGCCGCCTTCCTCCGTATCGAGGGCGTCAGCAAGAGCTTCGGTAACGTCACCGCCGTCGATAACGTCTCGCTCGACATCGCGCGGGGCGAGTTCTTCGCCCTGCTCGGCCCGTCAGGTTGCGGCAAGACCACGCTGCTCCGCATGCTTGCGGGCTTCGAGAATCCGAGCGCTGGCGCGCTGCTGCTCGACGGCGTGGACCTCGCAGCGCTGCCGCCTTACCGGCGGCCAGTCAACATGATGTTCCAGTCCTACGCGCTCTTTCCGCACATGAGCGTCGCCGGCAATGTTGCCTTCGGCTTGCGCCAGGACCGGGTGCCCAGGGCCGAGATCGCGGCGCGGGTGGCCGACGCGCTGGCGCTGGTGGAGCTCTCGCCGCTCGCGCGCCGCAAGCCGCACCAGCTTTCCGGCGGCCAGCGCCAACGGGTGGCGCTCGCCCGCAGCCTGGTCAAGCGGCCCAAGCTGCTGCTGCTCGACGAGCCGCTCGCCGCGCTCGACAAGAAGCTTCGCGAGCAGACCCAGTTCGAGCTGATGGCGATCCAGCAGCGTGTCGGCATCACCTTCGTGATCGTGACCCACGATCAGGACGAGGCGATGACTGTCGCCGATCGCATCGCGGTGATGGAGGAGGGGCGCATCGCTCAGGTGGACACGCCATCGGCGATCTACGAGGCGCCCCGCTCGCGCTACGTGGCCGAGTTCATCGGCGACGTGAACATCTTCGAGGGACGCGCCAGCGCCGTGAACGGCGGCGATGTCCTGGTCGAACAAGCGGACGCGCCGGATGGTCTTGCGGCGCCGGCGCGGGCTGACGGCCCCGCCGCCGGCGATGCCGTGCTGCTCGCGGTGCGACCGGAGAAGATCGAAATCGCCCCGGAGCCGCTGCCGCCCGGCACCATGAACGCGATGGCGGGCGAGGTGACCGAGATCGCCTACCTGGGCAGCGTCTCCACCTATCGGGTGCGCCTCGACAGCGGCAGGACGGTGGTCTCGACCCACACCAACCGCCTCCGCGACGGCGGCGCGGCCATCGACCGGGGCGCGCGGGTTCATCTCTCCTGGCCGGTCGAGGCGAGCATCCTGCTCCGCTCATGAACGCCAAGCACGAGCCGAAACCCCGTCGGCAGCGCGCGGGCCGGGGCCTGCTCAGGCGCGGCTCGGTGATCGCGAGCCCCTATCTGTGGCTGCTCTTCTTCTTCCTCGTGCCGTTCGTAATCGTGCTCAAGATCAGCGTGGCCGAGGTCCAGCTCGCGATCCCGCCCTACACGCCGCTCTTCGACTGGCCCGAGGGCGGCTCCCTGGAGCTCTTCGCCGTCGGCGACAACTACCTGCTCCTGATCGAGGACAGCCTCTACATCCGGGCCTACGCGAACAGCCTGAAGATCGCGGCGATTTCGACCGCGCTCGCGCTGCTGGTGGGCTTCCCCATCGCCTATGCCATGGCCCGCGCGCCCCGCGCCTGGCAGGCGACCCTGGTGATGATGGTGATCCTGCCGTTCTGGACCTCCTTCCTGATCCGGGTCTACGCCTGGATCGGGATCCTCAAGAACGAGGGGATGCTCAACGGGGTGCTGCGCTGGATCGGCGTGATCGACAGGCCGCTGATCATCCTCAACACCGACATCGCGGTCTACATCGGTATCGTCTACTCCTACCTGCCCTTCATGGTCCTGCCGCTCTACGCCAACCTGGTGCGGATGGACCGCTCGTTGCTGGAGGCCGCGGCCGACCTCGGCTGCCGCCCGGCCGGCGCCTTCTGGAAGATCACGGTGCCGCTGGCGCGGCCCGGCATCGTCGCCGGCTGCTTCCTGGTGTTCATTCCGGCGGTCGGCGAGTTCGTGATCCCCGACCTGCTCGGCGGCTCCGGCACGCTGATGATCGGGCGCATCCTCTGGACCGAGTTCTTCAGCAACCGCGACTGGCCGGTGGCGTCGGCGGTCGCGGTGATCCTGCTGCTGGTGCTGATCGTGCCGATCGTGCTGTTCCAGCGCCACCAGCAGCGCCAGCGCGAGGCGGACGCCTGATGCGGCGGGGGCTCAGCGGGATCAACCTGGTGGCGCTCACTCTGGGCTTCGCCTTCCTCTACATCCCGATCCTTCTGCTCATCATCTACTCCTTCAACGAGTCCAAGCTCGTGACCGTGTGGGCCGGGTTCTCCACCAAGTGGTACGCCGCGATGGTGCAGAACGAGCTGCTGCTCGACGCCGCCTGGATGACGCTGAAGGTCGCCTTCGTCTCCTCAAGCGTGGCGCTGGTGCTCGGCACGCTCGCGGGCCTCGCGCTGGCTCGGCTGGGGCGCTTCCCCGGCCGCACGCTGTTCTCAGGCATGGTCTACGCACCGCTGGTCATGCCCGAGGTCATCACCGGCCTCTCCATGCTGCTGCTCTTCGTCGCGCTCTCCTGGGCCCGCGGCTATTGGACCGTGACGATCGCCCACATCACCTTCTCGATGGCCTATGTTGCGGTGGTCGTGCAGTCGCGCCTGCTCACCATGGACCGCTCGCTGGAAGAAGCGGCGATGGACCTGGGTGCGCCACCGGTCAAGACCTTCTTCGCGGTCACGCTGCCGATCATCAGCCCGGCACTGGTGGCAGGCTGGCTGCTGGCGTTCACGCTCTCGCTCGACGACCTGGTGATCGCGTCGTTCACCAGTGGACCCGGCTCGACCACGCTGCCGATGAAGATCTACTCCCAGGTGCGCCTGGGCGTGACGCCGGAGATCAACGCGGTCTCCACGGTATTGGTGGGAATCGTCGCCACCGGCGTCATCGCCGCCAGCCTCATCAACAAGCGCGCCATGGTCATCCGCGAGCGGGAGGCGCAGGCGGTCGTATCAGACTGAGTTGAACTCCAAACCATTTTTATAGTGGGGTGAGGCAGTTGGTCAGGCGTGGTGACCATTCAGTCATGGCTGTTCGCAGCGAGAGTCAGTGATCTCGATAGCTTGGACGGGAGCTTCGGCCACTTATTCGCTACCATCTCTGACCTGAATGCGGTAAGACCATGTCGCGCTCACATCGACTCAATGGAAGAAATTCGTGTCCAAGTTGCTTTTTCCCGACGCAAATTTTGACAAATGCGCGCTATGTGCCGGTTCATCCGTTCTTCAAACTAGTCACATAATTCCCAGTTTTGTATTTCGGTGGTTCAAGGACAGTTCTGCTACCGGCCATTTGCGGTTTGGAGAGACGCCCAATTTGCGCGTTCAAGACGGCTTCAAGTGTCGCATGCTATGCACGTATTGTGAACAGTTGCTTTCTTCTTGGGAAAAAAAGTTCTCCGAAATATGTTTTAAACAAATTGTTGAAGGACGTGCTACAAGAATTCGCTATTCATTTTGGATGTTGAAATTCGCTGCGTCGGTATCGTGGCGAGTGTTGCGAATTTTTTATGCCGCTGGCCAGATTTCAGATTATCCCCCAAGCCTGCTTTCCTCTATTGATGACGCTCTGTCGGTATGGAGTAACTACATGCTAGGAAAGCGACCCCACCCAGGTCGTTATGAACAGCACATGTTCTTGGTTGACACAGTAGATAGCAGTTCTATTGACGGTATTCCGCCTAATATTAACCGATACTTCACTCGCACGGTTCAATGTGATGTGGTGCGCAACGAGGACTCTGCAATTACATATGCAAAAATGGGAAGATTTGTGCTGTTTGGCTTTATTTCTGTGCCGTCTCCGCACAATTGGAAGGGAACCAAACTGAACGCCAACCATGGAACGTTCGGCATCCGAGACATAGAATTACCACGAAATATCTTGGACTATATGCTCGAGAATGCCAAGTCGGCCGGAACTAGCTATTCACGAATTTCAAAGGCTCAGCAAGAGAAGATTCGCAAGTCTTATGAGGCGAACCCCGGCCGGGTGGCCGAAAGCGAATCAATTCGTGCAATGGACCATGATGTGCGATTATTCGGAAACAAGGCCTTTGAGTTCACCCAGCCATCCACAAGAGCTAATACAACTGACAATGACGAAGGGAATGCCAGGTAATATTGTTAAGTGAAGTTGCAGAGTGCGCTAAATTGTTCCTCACAGCCGGTCTCGGAGCGCGCCGTAGGCGAGCGCGAGCGCGAGCGTCGGCCAGCGCAAGAAGCGACCGCCGGGGAAGGGCGGCTGCGGCAGGCGGGCGAAGACATCGAAGCGCTCCAACGTGCCGGCGATGGCCTCGGCGATCAGTGCGCCGCCCAGCGTCGCCAGTGCCACGCCGTGGCCGGAGTAGCCTTGGCCGTAGTAGAGCCCGCTCTCGAGCCGGCCGATGCTCGGCATCCGCGTTCGTGTGATGGCCAGCGTCCCGCCCCACACGTGATCGACGCCCACATCGGCGAGCTGGGGGAAAATGCGCAGCATGCAGCGGCGCACGAGCGGGCCGGGATGGGCAGGAAGGCGACTGCTCGCGGTTTCCCCGCCGCCGAAGAGGAGTCGCCCGTCGCGTGAGAGGCGGAAGTAGTTCACCACGAAGCGGGTATCGACCACGGCAACGTCATTGGGGATCAAGGCACGGGCACGCTCTTCGCCGAGCGGCTCCGTCGCCAGGATGAAGTTGTTGATCGGCATGACGCGATGGCCAAAGCCGGGGTCCAGCGCATCGAGGTAGCCGTTGCAGGCGAGCACCACCGCATCCGCCGTGACCGTGTGCGGCCCGGCCTGGACCTTGCAGGGCGCGCCCGGCGCAAGCCCGGTGACCGGCGTCCCCTCGTAGATACCGACTCCCGCTTCGGCTGCCGCTTGCGCGAGGCCGCGCGCGTAGTCGAGCGGGTGGAGGTGGCCCGCGCCCCGGTCCAGAAGACCGCCCCAGAAATCTCCGGAATCTACTTCGGCGCGCAGCGCCGCGCGGTCGAGCACCTCGATCTGGTCGTAGCCGTAGCGGGCACGGAGATGTTCCGCCTCAAGGACCAGCGCTCGGACATGGCGCGGCCGGTGCGCGGCGATGGCGATACCGGGCTTCAAGTCGCATTCGATCCCGTGCCGGGCGATGAGATCGCGCACGAGCGCTTTCGCCTCCTCGGCCATGGACCAGAGAAGCCGTGCCCGCTCCTCGCCAACCTCCCGCTCCAGGGTCGACTGATCGCGCCGGTGCCCGCTGCCGAGCTGCCCGCCGTTGCGGCCGGAGGCGCCGTTGCCGATGCGCCGTGCCTCCAGCAGGACCACGCTATAGCCGCGCTCGGCGAGGTGGAGCGCGCAGGAGAGCCCGGTGTAGCCGCCGCCGATGACGCAGACGTCGGCGCGCGCAT
This sequence comes from Alphaproteobacteria bacterium, assembly GCA_022826665.1. Lineage (GTDB taxonomy): Bacteria > Pseudomonadota > Alphaproteobacteria > UBA828 > UBA828 > WTGU01. Next base: position 118,012 of record JAJDUK010000047.1, read on the forward strand.
CGCCATCGAGCGCAGGCCAGGTGGGGTTCGTCCGCGCGCTCGCCTCGTACCAGGTGGGCGCGGCGCCGTCGTGCTGAGCGTATCGGCCCGCGCGGCGCCGCGAGCCCATCACACGGCCAGCAGAAGGAACTTGCGCTCCCAGGAACTGACGACACGCAGGTAGGCGTCGTATTCGGCGCGCACCACTTCGGTGAGGCCCTTGACGAAGTGCTCCCCGAACATGGCGCGCGCCTCGTCCGAGGACTCGAACTGCTCCAGCGCGGTCCTGAGATCCAGCGGCAGCGTCTCGAACGCGCCGGTCTCTTCACCCTCCACCGGCGGCGAGGGCTCCAGCGCTTGCGTCATCCCTAGATAGCCGGCGGCCAGCGTGGCCGCGATGGCGAGATAGGGGTTGGTGTCCGAACCCGGCAGGCGGTTCTCGACCCGGCGGTTCTGGGGCGGCGCGTCCGGCACGCGCAGCCCAGCGATGCGGTTGTCGTAGCCCCAGCCCACGTTGAACGGCTTGCTCGCGCCGAAGCGGAGCCGGCGGTAGGAGTTGACGTTGGGCGCCATGAGCGGCGTGAAGACCGGTAGAAAGCGTTGCAGGCCCCCGAGATAGTGCCGGAACGCTGCCGACTCAGCCCCTTCCGCGTCGGAGAATAGGGGCCGGCGCTCCGCGCCTTCGTAGACTGATTGGTGCACGTGCATGGCGCTGCCCGGCTCGCTCTGCATCGGCTTCGCCATGAAGGTGGCGTAGAAGCCGTGGCGTTGGGCCGTCTGGCGCACCGTGCGCTTGAAGACGAACACCTGGTCAGCAAGCCGCAGCGCCTCGCCGTGGCGGAAGTTGATCTCGACCTGCCCGGCCCCGCTCTCGTGATTGAGCGTGTCGATGTCGAGCTCCTGGGCCTCGCAGTAGTCGTAGAGGTCCACGAAGAAGGGGTCGAACTCGTTGACCGCGTCGATGCCGAACTCCTGACGCCCGGCCTCGCGCCGGCCGGAGGCGCCGATAGGCGGCTTGAGCGGCTGATCCGGGTCGGTATTCTTCTCGACCAGATAAAACTCGATTTCCGGCGCGATGACCGGGTGCCAGCCGCGCTCGGCGAAGCGCTCCAGCAGGCTCGCGAGCACACGGCGCGAATAGAAGGGCGAATGTCCGCCGTTGCGCAGCACGCAATCGGCGATCACCTGCGCGGTGGGCTCGTCGTACCAGGGCACCATGGTGAGCGTCGCGGGATCCGGCTCCAGCACGAAGTCGCCGTCGCTTACGTCGATGGAGACAGCGCCGGGCGGCGGGAAGTCGCCGGTGAGCGTGTGGACGAGCACGTTCTTGGGCAGCCGATGCTGGCCGCCGGTGAGCCCCTCGATGAACTTGTCCGTGGGCAGAATCTTGCCGCGTGGCACGCCGGCGAGGTCGGGCACGATGCACTCGACCTCGACGATGTTGCGCTCCTTGAGCCAGGCCTCGATCGCCCGGTGTGTGTCATTCATACGTTCTGCTCCGCCCTCCATATTGGGTCGCGCAAGGCCGGAGTCTACCGCTCGCCGCGATTGCCGAAGAGCATCGTGATGTTGATGCGCCGGTTCTCGTAACCGGGGCGGAAGTCGAGATCGTCCGTGCGGTGGAAGAGATCGGAGTCGAAGATCACCACGCGGTTCCGCCGATAGGGCACCGTCACCGGCTCGTCGCCGGCTTCCTCCAGGAACTGCGCCATACGGGCGCTGTCGGCATTATAGGTGCGGAAGGCCCAGTCCGACGGCGCGTGCGCCTTGTGGACCACCAGCCCACCGGAGGCCGGATTGCGGTTGGCCTCATCGGGCGCCACCCAGAAGTTGACGTTGACTGCCGCGAAGTCGGCGTGGGTGGCGATTCCCTGCAACCTGGAATCGTACTTGTAGGCCCAGAGCTGTTCCAGCCGATGGGGTCCGAAGATGCCTGGGAGGCTCGCGCGCAACTCGTCCGCGATCTGGAGCGCGAGCCCAGTGCCGAAGCCGTCCACTAGATAGGCGCCAAGGTAGCCGCGCTTCACCTGATACCAGACCGTCGCATCGAGGCAGAAGTGCCACAGCCGCTCCAGCGCATCCGCTGTCAGGAAGTCGTCGACGACCACGAGATTAGGCGTGCTCTCGCGGTAAGCCTGCTCAACAGCTGCCGTGTCGAGATCGGGGTTGAGGGCGCCGTCGGCTGCGGCCGGGGCCTCGGGGAGATAGAGCGGGCGGTTGTAGGCCGCCGCGATGCGCCGCCACTCCCGCTCGTCGAGCGCAATCGGCTCGTCCCGCGACACATCGGGAGGCAGCGCGGCAAGCACCTGCTCGTAAGTATCGGCGACCTTGCCGAATGAGGGATCGATGCGGCCTTCGGCGCAGAGCCGGCGGATCTGCTCGGCGTCGTGCTGCAGCTTGAACGGAGCAACCGGGACTGCTGGCCGTTCGTCCCGCTGGGTCAGCAGGGCAGGTGTCAGCGGCGGGCCGTGGCGGCGCTCGGCCGCGCGGCCGAAGCAGCCGAGAGCCGCGTCAGCGTCGCCGCGGGCCACGTGAACCATGCCGAGATTGGCGCGGTAGGTCGCGTTCTCCGGCTTCAGCTCAAGTGCACGCTCCAGGCTCGCGACCGCCTCGTCTTCGCGGCCGAGGCGCTTGAGGGCGTTGCCGAGATTGGCATGCGCCGCCGCGTACGCGGGATCGAGGGCGATGGCTTCGCGATAGGCGGCCTCCGCCTCCGCCACGCGGTGGAGGTCCTGCAGCACGTTGCCAAGGTTGGCGTGCGCTGCGGCAAGCTGCGGATCGAGGTCGATCGCGCGGCGGAGGCTGGCCTCGGCCTCCTCCAACGCGCCGACCGCCTGCAATGCGTTGCCGAGGTCGGAACGCACGCTCGCCGCATTCTCGTTGAGCGCGACCGCCCGCTTGAGCGCGTCGACTGCGTCCTGGGCCCGGCCGAGCTCCAATAGGGCGAGGCCAAGCTCCGACTGCGCCGACCCGTGATCGGGGCGGATCGCGAGCGCCTTCTCGAGCCACTCGACCGCGTCGACCGGCCGGCCCGCAGCACGCAACGCGTGACCGAAGTTGTAGCGGATGTCGGCGTTGCTCTTGTCGAAGGCGGCGGCGCGCCGGTAGTGCGCCTCGGCCTCGTCGAAGCGGCCCAGGCCATTGAAGACATTGGCGAGATCGTTCAGGAAGCCGGCGTTGCGCGGCGTCCGGCGCGCGGCCTTTGTCAGCAGCGGCAGCGCCTCCTCGAGCCGGCCCGCCTGGGCATGGAGCACGCCGAAGAGATGCAACGCATCCGCATGGCCGGGACTCTGGCGCAGGACCCGCTGGTAGAGCGCCGCAGCCGCCTCCACCCGACCCGCGCGATGATGGGCGAGCGCGGCCCGAAGCATGTCGTCGACCGGGCCGGCGCTACCGCTCTGTCCCATGGCCCGCCGTCGTTCGCGTCGGGTCATGGCGTCGTCATGGGAGTTGGAATATCCGGGCCCGTCGCCGGGCGAACGCTTATCCCGCCGCGTTCAGAGCGAGCCCGGATTCGGCGTCGAAGAGCGTGATGCGGTTCGCGCGTAGAGCGAGACCCACCCGAGCGCCGATAGAGACCGGCTCGTGCACGTCCATGCTCGCCGCCACGTATTCGCGGTTGACCAGCAGGCTGTCGGCACCGTCGAGCGTGATGAACGCGATGATGACGCCGCCGTAAGATTCGGTGAACTCGATAGTCCCGTCGATGAGGCCCTCGCCCGGCGGATGCAGGATCACGTCCTCGGGCCGGATGCCGAGGACGATTGACCCGCTGCCTTCGGCGCTTGCGCCTTCGAGCAAACGATCGGCGACCGTGACCCTGCCCTCACTGAGCTCGCCCTGCAGGAAGTTGATGCCGGGGCTGCCGATGAAGTCGGCGACGAACATGTTGGCCGGGCGCTCGTAGATCGTGACCGGATCAGCCACCTGCTGGACCTCGCCCTTGTTGAGCACGGCCACGCGGTCGGAGAGGATCAGCGCCTCGGCCTGGTCGTGGGTCACGTAGATCGTCGTGACCTTGTAGGCCTGATGGAGACGCTTGAGCTCGGTCCGCATATGCTCGCGCAGCTTGAGGTCGAGGTTGGAGAGCGGCTCGTCCATCAGATAGCAGGCGGGGCTACGCACCATGGCCCGGCCGAGAGCGACGCGCTGGCGCTCGCCGCCGGAGAGCTTTGCAGGCTTGCGCTCGAGCAGCGTCTCGATATTGAGCAGCTGCGCCGTTTCTCGTGCCTTCTGCACCGCCTCGGCCTTGGACATGCCGGCGACAGTGAGGCCGAGGGTCATGTTCTGAAGCGCGGTCATGTGCGGATAGAGCGCGTAGGTCTGGAAGACCATCGCCACGTCGCGATCGCCCGGATTGACGTTGGTGACGTCGCGCTCCCCGATCGCGATGGAACCCTCAGTCGGCTCTTCCAGTCCCGCGATCAGGCGTAGCGTCGTGGTCTTGCCGCATCCCGACGGCCCGAGCAGGGTCAGGAACTCGCCCTTGGCAATGTCGAGGTCGATGCCCTTGACGGCCTCGGTGCCGTCTCGAAAGCGTTTTACCAATCCCCTGAGCGTGACGTTCATGGCGGCCCTATTTCACCGCGCCGAGCGCAAGGCCGCGCGCGATGTGTCGCTGGAGGAGGAACACGACGGCGATCATGGGCAATAGCTGTATCACCGCGCCGGCGCTGAGCGAACCCCACAATACGTTGTAGAGGTCGATGGTTTTTTGCAGCGCAACCGGCATCGTCGTCGCCTTGTCGTAGGTGAGGAACAGCGCATAGAGATATTCGTTCCAACTGAAGACGAAGGTGAAGATGGCCGTGACCGCGATACCGGGCGCGGCCATCGGCAGAATTAATCGGAAGATGATCTGCAGCCAGCCCAGCCCATCGAGCCGCGCCGCCTCCTCCACCTCCTTCGGCAAATCGAGCAGGAATCCGCGCAGAATCCAGACCGCGAACGGTAATCCGAAGGCGACATAGACGACAATCAGCACGATTTGCGTGTCGATCAAACCGAACCAGTTGGCCATCTTGAAGTAGGGCAGCACGACGACCACCCCGGGCATAAATCGCAATGAGAGTATGACAAGGGCCCAGGTATCGCCCCCCATGAGCCCCATGCGCGCAACCGCGTAAGCCGCAGGCAGCGCCAAAATCATCACGATCAGGGTCGAAACGCCGACCGTAATCAGGCTGTTCAAAATCGCCCGGTCGAAGAGGAAGCGATCGAAGATTTCGACATAGTGCTCGCCGGTCGGCTCGAACGAGTAGAAGGTGGGCGTCGGGGCATTGATGACGTTGGTGGGCTTCACCGAGGTGAGCGCCACCCACAGCACCGGAATCAGCCAGACGACGACGACGAGCACCGCGAGGATATTGATCGCGCGCGTGTAGACCGACGACATCAGGGTTGGTCAGCGGCGCGCGCCGCCTTCTCCGTTCGGTAGAGCGTGTTGAGGAAGGCAAGCACGACGATGTTGATCAGGATCAGGATGAGGAAGCCATAGGCCGCCATCAGGCCGAGATGGCCCTGCTCGAAGATGGTGTAGTCATAGACGCTGGCCATCAGCGTCGACGACCCCGGCCCGCCCTTGGTCATGATGAAGTTGAGATCGAAGATGCGGATCGAATCCACGAGCCGGATCAGGATTACCACCATGATCACCGGGCGGATCAGCGGGATCACGATGCGCGTATAGAAGGTGACGCCGCGTACCCGGTCGAGCCGCGCGGCCTCCGTGATCTCCGGCGAGATGCTCTGCATGCCGGCGAGTAGGATCAGCGCGATGAAGGGCGTCCACTGCCAGCAGTCGACCAACATCAGCGTCATCAGCGCCGTATCCTTGTGCGAGAGCCAGGTCCACTTCTCGAGGCCGAAGCCGGTATTGAGGATCCAGTTGGCGAGGCCAGAGACCGGCTCAAAGATGAAGCGCCAGGTAAGCCCCATGGCGATCGGCGAGATGAACACCGGAATGATAATGAGCGTGCGCAGGAGGCCCGCGCCCTGCATCTTTCGGTCGAGCAGGACTGCGAGGAAGAAGCCGAGGACCATCTGGATCGAAACAACGACGACCGCCCATATCACCGTGAGCTCGATGCTGTTCCAGAAGCGGCGGTCCTCAAACAGGTCGTTGTAGTTGCGCCAGCCGACGAAGCGCGCCACGTCCGGGTTGTAAAGCGGGTCGACCTTGAAGGAGAGCGTGCCTGAGAAGATCAGGGGGAAAATTGCGAGCGCGAGCAGGACAATGACGCAAGGCGCGAGCAGCAGGTAGGCCGTGCGCCGCTGCTGCCGAGCGACGGCGCCGGGTCGCCCCTGTCGAGGCGGCCCGGCCGCTCGGGACGGCCGGGCCTCGACGGTAAGAGCGGTCATGCCCGAGGCTCCGAGGAGCCCCTGGCCCTACACGCTGCGGCTAGACGTAGCCGCTGTCCTCCATGATGCGCTGGGTCCGCTTCTCCATGGCGGCGAGCGCATCCTCGATACTCTGCTCCTCGTTGACCGCGTCGGCGACCTCCTCGCCCATGGCACCCATGATGGCGTAGGCCTCCGGTATCACCGGCGCGTTCACCACGCAGACCGGATAGGCCTTCATGAGGCCCACAAAGAAGGGCTTGCGGTCGGACCAGCGGCTGAGCGTGGAACGCCGCGAGAGCTGGCCGCCGGCCCCCACGATCGCATCCGCGATCAGGGAACTGCCGCCCAGATCCTCGTTGTCGCCCGAGTTGAGGAACTTGATCCAGGCGAACGCGGTCTCGCGATTGCCGCCCCAGGTCGGCATGAACTGACCGAACCCGCCGGTAAGCGCGCGGTGCCCGCCCTTTTCCCCGGTGCCTCTCGGCGAGAGATCCATGTGCCAGTGCTCGTGCAGGTCGGTGTACGTCGGGTCGTTGAGCACCGCCGTGCCCCAGGTCAGCGGGCTGTAGAGCGCCGTGCCCTGGGCGAACACCAGGTTCACTTCGTCCTCGCCGGCGTTGGCGGAGACCGGATGGGCGTATTTCTGGAGATCGACCAGCACCTTGAGCGCCTGGTAGCCCTCCTCGGTGTTGATCGCCACTGTCCAGTCCTCGGCGACCTCGTCCACGAAGACATCGCCGCCCATGCTGCGCAGAGATCCGTAATACTGGTAGCCGGCCCAGAAATTGCGCGCCATTGCCGCGCAATAGGCGTAGCGCTCGTTGGCCGGGTCGTGGATCTCCTTGCAGGCGTCGATCACGTCGTCCCAGGTCTCCGGCACCGGGATGCCGGCGCTCTCGAAGACGTCCTTGCGATAGAAGGTCATCATCGCGTTGCCGTCCGGCGCCAGCGCTGCGATGTAGCCTGGCGGTGCCGGCCCCTTGGGCAGGTTCCACATGTGCCGGTAGGCCTCCGGCACATCCTGCTCGTAGTCCGCGAGCCAGTCCGGGAACGGCTCCAAGTAGGGGCCGAGGTCGGTCAGCGCGCCCATCGCGTCGAGGGCTGCGAACTGGGCGTGGTCCTGCGTGATGACGTCGAAGGCGTCGCTCTTGGACCGCATGTAGGTGTTGATCTGGGTCAGCGCCTCGCTCATCGGCTTGGAGACGACCTCCAGCTCGACGTTGGGGAACACCTTGTCGAAGAGCGGCTTGACCGCCCTCAAGGAGTTCGCGAGTCGTTTGCCGGACGACGCAAAGTGAACGATGGTGCCGCCGACGTCGGCATGCACCTCGCTCGGCACGAACTGTGCCGCAAGCGTCGCGCCGAGCGCGGTCGCAGCCGAGGCCTTGAGCACCTGGCGGCGGGTCAGCTCCCGCTCGCGAAAGTGCTTGATGCGCTTCATCGCGCTGTCGTAGGCCCTGCTATCGTGATCTGAATTCCGCATATGCGCCTCCCCTAGGGTGTCTGCATCAGGCAGATGGAAGCCTCCCCATCTGCAAAAACGCTAGCACGGATGACTCACCAGGGTCACGGCCTGCGTTCTCGTCCAAGCGCGTCTGTCCTTTCCGCACGCGGCGTGTAGACTGCGCGCCGGCACGCACCTTCACGATTCGGGAGCAAGGCCTTGTTCAAATCCAGATTGCGGCGGCTCTCGGTCTTTCTCGCGCTTGCCGTCGCGGCGGGGAGCATGATGACTGACCAGACCGAGACCCAAGCCGACGAGGGCACAAGCCCGCTCGTCACCTTCGAGACCACACACGGCTCGTTCTCCGTCGCGCTGGAGCCCGAATCCGCGCCCAAGACGGTCGAGAACTTCCTCACCTACGTGCGAGACGGGCACTACGACGGGACCATCTTCCACCGCATCATTGCGGGCTTCATGATCCAGGGCGGCGGCTACGACGAGCGTTACCAGCAGCTGCCGACCCGCGCGCCGATCGAGAACGAGGCGCCGGACGCGCCGGGTAACGATCGGGGAACGATCGCCATGGCGCGCACGGCCGATCCCCACTCCGCCACGGCGCAGTTCTTCATCAACGTGGTCGACAACGACTTCCTCAACCATCGCGGCAAGAATCCGCAAGGTTGGGGCTACGCCGCGTTCGGCCGGGTGGTCGACGGCATGGAGACGGTGGATCGCATCGCCGCGCTGCAAACTGGACCTGGCGGCCCGTTCCCGAGCGACGTGCCAAAAGAGGCCGTGGTCATCGAGAAAGTGACGGCGGGCCCCGGCTCCTGACCGCCAATCGCTGAACCTCGACCAGCGGTCCGGGCGATGCAGGCCGACCATCAAGCGGACTACATCGTCGTCGGCGCCGGCTCGGCCGGTAGCGTCGTCGCCGCACGACTTTCGGAGGACGGGCGGCGGCGGGTCCTGCTGCTGGAAGCTGGCGGTTCGGATCGCCGTCTCGCCATCCTCATGCCGGCAGCGACCATGCTGCTCGCGATCACCAACCCGCGTTACGACTGGCGCTTCATGGCAGAGCCGGACCCCACCCGCAACGGCCGCGAGGACTTCATGCCGCGCGGCAAGGTGCTGGGCGGCACCAGCTCGATCAACGCCACCTCGTTCATTCGGGGCGCGCCGGAGGATTACAACGGCTGGGCGTCACTCGGCTGTCGAGGCTGGGACTTCAAGACCGTGCTTCCCTACTTCCGCCGGCTGGAGGATTACGAGGGCGGCGCCAACGACTACCGAGGCACCGGCGGTCCGCTTTCGGTCTCCCACATCCGCTCGGTGCATCCGCTCTCCCGCGCCTTGATCGAGAGCTGCGTCAAGGCGGGCATGACGTTCCGGGAAGACATCAATCTGCCGCCGCAGATGGGCGTGGGCTACATGCAGGCCAGCCAGCGAAAGGGCTGGCGGCACAGCGCGTCTCGCGCGTACCTCTGGCCGGCCAAGGGCCGTGCCAACCTGCGCGTCGTGACGCACGCGCAGGCGTTGGGCCTCACGTTCGAGGGCACCCGCGCCACCGGCGTCGAGTATCTGCGTCGGGGCAAGCGCAGGCGCGCAACCGCCGCCAAAGCAGTCATCCTTTGCGCGGGCAGTTTCGGCTCGCCGCAGCTTCTGATGCTCTCCGGCGTCGGCCCTGCGGCGCACCTGCGCGAGCACGGCATCGAGGTCCGCCACGATCTCCCCGGCGTCGGCGAGAACATGCAGGACCACGCCGGGATCAGCCAGACCATGTGGGTCAACCACACGACCTACAACGTGCAGACCGGGCCGCTCAGCGCGATTTTCTACGGTGCCCAGTGGCTGTTGTTTGGCACCGGGCCTGGATCGACGCCGATCGCCCAGGTCTGCGGCTATAGGCGCTGCGACCCCAGCAAGTCGCGAAGCCACGTGCAATATCTTTTCTCGCCGGCGGGCTACGATCTGACCGAAGACGGGCCGGAGGTCTTCGAAAAGCCCGCGATCACGGGCCTCACCAATCTGCACCGGCCTTATTCGGCCGGGACCGTGCGCCTTACCTCGGCCGATCCGCTCAAGCAGCCCGCGATTCAGCCCAACCTCTTCGCCGACGAACGCGACATCGAGACCCTGATTCTGGGATCCCGCTTCTTCCGAACGGTGCTGGAGAGCGAACCCATCGCGGGCTACATCGTGGGCGAGCACCTGCCCGGCAAGGACGTGCAGAGCGACGACGAGTGGACCGACTACATCCGCGCTCACGCCATGGGCGTCTATCACCCCGCCGGCACCTGCAAGATGGGGCATGACCCCATGGCGGTGGTGGACGACGGCCTCAAGGTGCACGGGTTGGAGGGGCTCTTCGTCGCCGACGCCTCGATCATGCCCACGGTCGTCAGTGCCAACCTCAACGCCACCTGCATTATGATCGGCGAGCGCGCGGCGGAGATGGTCCGCGCCTCTACTTGAAATTGCCGCCTTAAGGATCTTCCAGGGAGGACCCCATGCCCTTTACCCTCGCCGCCACGCTCAGGATCAAGAAGAAGCACGTCGCCGAGTTCACTCGGCTGGTGAAGCGTCACGCCAACAACACCGTGACCAAGGAACCAGGCTGCATCAGCTTCGAAGTGAGCGTCGACCGCGACGACCCACGCCGCTTCATCTTTTACGAGGTCTATGTCGAGGAGGCCGATTTCGACGCCCATTGCGAGACGCCTTGGCTCAAGCGCCAGATGGAGCGGACGGCCCATATGATCGATGGTGAGGTGGAGATGGTGGGCTTCGGCCACCGCATCGCCGCGCCCAACAAGTAACGTCCCGCCCACTGCCGGCTGCAAGGCGCCGGCGGGCCTCACTCCTCTGCAGCGAACTCCATGATGACTTGATCGGCGGCAAGGCTGTCGCCGACCTCGGCGTGGACGGCGACGATGCGCCCGTCGCGTTCGGCGCGGAGCACGTTCTCCATCTTCATGGCGTCCACGACGGCGAGCGGCTGCCCCGCCTGCACCGTGTCGCCTTCAGAAGCCGGCAGCGCTACCACCAGCCCCGGCATAGGCGAGAGCAGGAAGCGCGAGAGGTCGAGCGCCTCCTTCGCCGGCATCGTGGCGGCGAGTTCTGCGGCCCGCGGCGTGCGAACCCGGGCCGTAGTCTCGCAACCCCGCCAGCGGAGCGTGACCGCCGTCCCCCGGCGCCGGACTTGAATCGTGACCGGGGTGCCAGCCACGGTGCCGGTGAAGAGGCTCTCGTGAAGCTGCCACTCGCTCGCCACGAGGACCATCTGCTCACCGTCGACGACCGCGATCCCGTCCGCGCCTTCCTCGATCCGCACCTCGTGCCGGCTGGTGCCGAGGTCGACCACCCACGCGCCGGTGTGCCGCACCGGCGGCAGGCCCTCGATCTGGCCCGAAATGCGCCCGGCACGGGCCGCAAGGCGGGCGTGCACCACCGCCGCAACCGGGACGAGCACGGCGCGTGCCTCGTCAGTGAGCGCCGTGGGATCGAAGCGCTCGCCGAACTCCTCCTCGATAAACGCGGTCGAGAGCCGCCCTTCGGCGAAGCGCGAACGGCCGAGCACGGCGTTGAGGAAGCCAGAGTTGTGGGCGACGCCGCTGATCTCGTAGCAATCAAGCGCGTCCTGCATGGCGGCGATCGCCGCCGGCCGATCGGAGCCGTGTGTGACGAGCTTAGCGATCATGGGATCGTAGAACATCGAAATCTCGGAGCCTTCGTCGACTCCGGCATCGACGCGGCAGGTCTCGCTCGCTGCGGGCTCGCGATAGCGCGAGAGGCGCCCGATGGAGGGGACGAAGCCCCGCGCCGGGTCTTCGGCATAGATGCGACACTCCAGCGCCCAGCCGTTCCGACCGATGTCCTCCTGGCGAAAAGACAGGGGCTCGCCGGCCGCGATCCTGAACTGCTGCTCCACCAGGTCGATGCCGGTGACCAGCTCGGTGATCGGATGCTCGACCTGGAGCCGCGTGTTCATCTCCAGGAAATAGAAGTTCCGCTGCTGGTCGGCGACGAATTCCACCGTGCCGGCGGAGCGGTAGCCCACGGCGGCGGCGAGCGCGCAGGCCTGAGCCCCCATCGCTGCCCGCGTCGCTTCGTCGAGCAGGGGGCTCGGCGCCTCCTCGATCACCTTCTGGTGGCGGCGCTGGATCGAGCATTCGCGTTCGCCCAGATGGACGACCGCGCCGGCTCCATCGGCGAGGACCTGGATTTCGATATGGCGCGGGTCTTCGATGAAGCGCTCGACGAAGACCCGCCCGTCCCCGAAGGCTGACACCGCCTCGTTGATGGCGGACGACATGCCCTCGCGCAGACCGGACTCGTCCCAGACCAGCCGCATGCCCTTGCCACCGCCGCCCGCCGACGCCTTGATCATCACCGGATAGCCGATCTCGCGCGCCGCAGCGATCGCTTCGTCGGCATCGTCGACCGCGTCCTCGGTGCCGGGAATGGTCGCGACGCTGGCATCGTCGGCAATCCTGCGGGCGGCGAGCTTGTCGCCCATCGCCGCAATGGCATCCGCCGGAGGGCCGATGAAGGTGACACCCGCCCCGGCCAGCGCCTCGGCGAACGCCGCGCTCTCGGAGAGGAAGCCGTAGCCCGGATGCACCGCCTCGGCGCCGGTCTCGGCGATCGCAGCCAGGAGGGCATCGATGTTCAGATAGCTCTCGGCCGCGGCGGCAGGGCCGATGAGGACGGCCTCGTCCGCCATGCGCGTGTGCAGCGCGCCCTCGTCGGCCTCCGAATAGACCGCGACGGTGCCGATCCCCAACCGCTTCGCGGAGCGGATCACCCGGCAGGCGATCTCACCGCGATTGGCGATCAGGATTTTGGAGAACAACGCCGCCTCTCGTCCTCTACAACGGGATGTTCCCGTGCTTCTTCCACGGGTTCTCCAGCCGCTTGGTACGCAGCGTCTCAAAGGCTCGCGCGACGCGGGCGCGGGTCTCCTGCGGGCGAATCACGTCGTCGATGAAGCCACGGCTCGCGGCGACGAAGGGGTTAGCGAAGGTGCGGCGGTATTCCTCCGTCTTGGCCTCGACGGCAGCGGGGTCGTCAAGCGAGCCGCGGAAGATGATCTCCACCGCGCCTTGGGGACCCATGACCGCGATCTCCGCCGTGGGCCACGCGTAGTTGAGGTCGCCACGCAGGTGCTTCGACGCCATCACGTCATAGGCGCCGCCATAGGCCTTGCGCGTGATCACCGTGACCTTGGGCACCGTCGCCTCGGCGTAGGCATAGAGCAGCTTGGAGCCGTGGGTGATGATGCCGCCGTATTCCTGGTCTGTGCCGGGCAGGAAACCGGGCACGTCGACGAAGGTGAGCAACGGGATATTGAAGCAATCGCAGAAGCGGACGAAGCGCCCCGCCTTGCGCGAGGATGCGATGTCGAGGCAGCCGGCGAGCACGGTGGGCTGGTTGGCGACGATGCCGATGGTGCTGCCCCCGATCCGGCCGAAGCCGGTGATGATGTTCTGCGCATACGCCGGCTTCAGCTCGAAGAAGTCACCCTCGTCGACCACCTTCGCGATCAGCTCCTTCATGTCGTAGGGCTGGTTGGGATTGGCCGGCACCAGCCGGTCTAAGGACCGTTCCACGCGGGTCACGGGGTCGCTGGTAGGCCAGGACGGCGGCTGCTCGCGATTGTTGGCAGGCAGGAAGTCGATGAAGCGCCGGGTCTCGGCCAGCGCCTCGACATCGTTCTCGAAGGATTGATCGGCGACACCCGAGCGGCCGGTGTGAGTGCCCGCTCCGCCGAGTTCCTCATGGGTCACCACCTCGTGGGTGACGGTTTTCACCACGTCCGGCCCGGTGACGAACATGTAGGCGCTGTCCGCAACCATGAAGATCGCATCGGTCATGGCGGGCGAATAGACCGCACCGCCGGCGCACGGCCCCATGACGACCGAGACCTGGGGCACCACGCCGGAGGCCAGGACGTTGCGCTGGAACACCTCCGCGTAGCCCGCGAGCGAAGCCACGCCCTCGTGGATGCGCGCGCCGCCGGAATCGTTGAGCCCGACCACCGGCGCGCCCACCCGCATGGCGTGGTCCATAATCTTGCAGATCTTCTCCGCATGCGCCTCGCTGAGCGAGCCGCCGAAGACGGTGAAGTCCTGGCTGAAAACGAACACCAATCGCCCGTTGATGGTACCGCGCCCAGTAACGACGCCATCGCCCGGCACGCGCTGCTCGGCCATGCCGAAGTCCGAGCTGCGGTGCTCGACGAACATGTCGTATTCCTCGAACGAGCCGTCGTCGAGCAACAGCTCCAGACGTTCGCGGGCGGTGAGCTTGCCCTTGGCGTGCTGCCGCTCGACCCGCGCCTCGCCGCCGCCCAACCGGGCGCGGGCGCGGCGCTCCTCAAGCGTGTGCAGGATGTCGTCCATCGCCTCCCTTCTCGGTGCCGCGCGGGATTATGCGTCCGCGTCAGCCTCCGCCTCTTAGCACGAAACGGTCCGACCCGGCGACCGGACGGCCCGCGCGAGCGAACGCTGGGCCCGTCAGTTGCGCACGATGTTGTGCGCCGGTCCGTAGGGGAACCCGGTGATGTCCTCGGCACCGTCCTCGGTCACCACCAGGATGTCGTGCTCGCGGTAGCCACCCGCGCCGGGCTCGCCCTCGGGAATCATGATCATCGGCTCCATGGATACCACCATGTTGGGCACCAGAACGGTCGGCACGTCCTCGCGCAACTCTAAGCCTGCCTCGCGACCGTAATAGTGGCAGAGCACGCCGAAGCTGTGGCCATAGCCGAATGTGCGGTTCGGGAGCAGGCCATAGCGCTCGTAGATCGTGTTGAGCGCGGCGGCGATGTCGCAGCAGCGCACGCCGGGCTTGATGTGCGCGATTCCCGCCTCGTGCACCTCGACGTTGATGTTCCAGAGCCGCAGGTGCGCGTCCGAGCACTCCTCGGCGAAGAGCGTCCGCTCCAGAGCCGTGTAATAGCCCGCCGGCATGGGGAAACAGTTGAGGCTCAGGATGTCGCCGCGTTCGATCCGGCGTGAGGTCACGGGATTATGGGCGCCGTCGGTGTTGATGCCGGACTGGAACCAGGTCCAGGTGTCCATCAGTTCCACGCGGGGCTGGCGTTGGCCGATCTCACGCACCATGGCCTGGGTCGCGTGGAGCGCCACCTCGTACTCCGGCACGCCGACGGCGATCGCCTCCACGCAGGCGGCGCCGCCGATGTCGGCGATGCGCGCGCTCTCTCTGATCCAGGCAATCTCTTCGTCGGACTTCACCATGCGCATGCGCATGGTGGGCTTGCTCACGTCGACCAGCTCTGCCGTGGGCAGCGCGCCTTGCAGCTTGCGCAGGTTCTCGACGCTGATGTGATCGAACTCGATGCCGACGCGCCAGCCGTCCTGAATCAGTTGCTTCACGGCGACGAAGTAGTTGTCGCGGTGCCAGTCGGTATAGACGAGGTTGTCGCCGAAGGTGCGCCGCCAGGGCTGACCAGCGTCGATATTGGCCGAGATCGAGGTCTGACCCTCTTGCGTGACCACCAGGCCGTAGTTTCGGCCGAAGGAGCAGTAGAGGAAGTCGCTGAAGTAGTTGATGTTGTGATACGAGGTGAACAGGCAGGCGTCGATCTGCTTTTCCGCCATATGGGTGCGCAAGGCCGAAAGCCGGCGGTTCATCTCGTTTGGGGAGAATGTCGGCCTGACCTTCTCGCCGTTTTGGATCCTTTTCAGTTGCTCCATCGTCCTCGCCTTGAACGTTGATAATGATCGTGCTGCCAGGCACGCGACACCGTCAATGTTGCAGCACGCGCTGCGGCACGCAGACCGTAATTCTCAATACTGGCGCAGGTTGCGCAAGGCTAGGCTGTGCCACCGTCGAGCCGTGACTTGCGCGTCGGTGTGTGTCTGTGCGTGCCCGCGCAGATGGCGCCAACCGCCTAATATACGAAGCCAAAGCCACACCGCCATTCTTCGCCGGAATACGATTTTTTCCTGAGAATTGATCAATCCAATTGAAGACTTTTGCCAGCAGAGATGATATGGTCGCAAGACGCGGTTCGTAACTTACAACCACAGAAGGCAAGTCGATGGCTCAGAACTCTTCCTCCCGGATTGACGAGAGCGCCCTGACCAAGGGACAGCGCCGCAAACTCAATGCACTCAGAAAATCCGTCGGCGACGAGGTCGGGGAGCGCGCGTTTGCCGAATGGCTCGCGACACGACCAGTGGCAAAGTCCGACGAGAATGCGACGTTGATCGTCGATACGCTTTGGCCGCTCGTCCAACAGGGTAAGTTGGCAATCCCGAGGGGCGGCTATTTGCTCAGGCGGGGTCGCGGCCGGATCATCGTGGAACCGGCCAAGCAGTAACTCGTCTGCACAATAGTCAGTCTACGTAATATGGAGCGGTCCCGGATCACATGGGACCGCTCCTGACCTCCTGAAATTGGCGTGCGCCGTGCGATAGCGCCGAGTGCCGATTGGCCCGGAATGCTCACCATTGTCGCGGCCTGTATCGCACAGATCATAAAATTGGTGAGAATTCCGGTCTACCCTCTACGCTAATCTTGCAGACGAGCAGTCGCGCGTCCTTCTCCGAACGCCCAAATGGAATTTGATATAGCGGATGCGTAAGCAAGAAATCGATCGCGGCGTAACAGGATTACCGATCCTGTGATACCTATAGCGGAAGTACCATTACCGCCCGGTGAGTCAGGCTGGTGACGAGCGCAGGCGGCACGCTCAATATTTCGTGATAGGAGACATCCACGCCAAAGATGTTGCCGATGGGTTCGCTCAATTGGCAGGGTTCGGGTATTGCCACTTGACTGATCACGAAAAATACAACGGAAACCTTAGGGTATGTCACCGCCCAGCGACAGGTCAGTTACCCTAGCAGCCACCTCAACTATTTGAACTACTTCCCAAGAACAACGTCACGATGGAGAGTTGTCTCGCACTAGACCGAACATTGTGGGAGGACCACTACGATATAGATTGCGACATGGGATAAGGGACTTATCGTTCGACAATCTGGTCGCATCCCTGTTTATGCGGGCATCGTGCTCGTCGTTGAGCCGAAATGGGCGCCCCTTCGGTGCTAGCCTGTGGCGCCTCGGGAGCCAACAGGGCTTCAAGAAGAGGTAAAAGCAGTCACGAACGCCGCAGCGCTATTGGTGCACTGCCTGGGGGCCGCGCTATTCTCTCGCTTACTCGATGAGGCCGCGAGACGCGCGTCAGCAGGGAGACCGCGGCCGCAAGGAGACAACGATGCTCTCGATTCAGAAGGCGATACGGTCCGTCGTCGTGGGCGCGATGCTCGCGCGGGAACGCTGGCAGAGCGGCGTCGCGTACAACCCGCTGTCGAGGCAGACCGCACAAGACCCCTATCCGGTCTATGCGGCGCTGCGCGACCGCGACCCGGTGCATCGCAGCGCGCTGATGAACGCCTGGATGTTCACCCGGCACGCAGATATCGACACGATCCTTCGTAACCACCGGCGCTTCAGCAACGACCCGCGCAAAGGCTCTCTCTCTAGCCGGCAACGCGCCGGCCTGCCGGCGGACGAGGAATTCACAATGCTGTTCCTCGATCCACCAGACCACAAGCGGCTCAGGGCGCTGGTCAACAAGGCCTTCACGCCCAAGGCGGTGAACGCGCTCGAACCTCACATCCGCAGCCTGCTCGGCACCTTGCTGGACGACATCGACGATCCCGCCGGTTTCGACCTCATGCAGGCGGTGGCCCAACCGCTGCCAGTGATCGTGATCGCCGAGATGCTCGGCGTGCCGCCGGAGGACCGGGCGCAGTTCAAAATCTGGTCGGACCAGCGTGCACGCACCCTGGAGCCGTCGATCGATGCGCGAGAGCGCGCGCTCGCCGATGCGGCCAACAAGTCGCTCAACAACTATTTCCGGCCGATCATCGAGGAGCGGCGCGCGGCACCCCAGGACGACATCGTAAGCGCGCTCGCGCAGGCGGAAGAAGAAGGCGACCGCCTCACCGAGCTTGAGATGCTGAACATGCTGCGCCTGCTGCTCATTGCCGGCAATGAGACCACCACCAACCTGATCGGCCACGGCGTGCTGGCGCTGCTGCGCAATCCTGATCAGATGCAGCGGCTCAGGGATGACCCGAGCTTGATTCCGTCGGCGGTGGATGAGCTGCTGCGCTTCGATTCTCCGGTGCAGACGGATTTCCGACGCGCGCTCGAGGACTGCGAAGTAAACGGCTTTCCCCTGAAAAAGCGCGACAACATCGTCCTGCTGCTCGGCGCGGCCAACCGGGACCCCGACGTGTTCGACGATCCCGACCGGCTCGATGTCGGCCGTGGCGACCGCTCACACCTGTCGTTCGGGCGCGGCATCCACCACTGCATCGGCGCCCCGCTCGCGCGCCTGGAAGGGCGGGTTGTCCTCGAGATGCTGCTGGAGCGCTTTTCCCAGATCAGCCTGAGCAGCGAGCAGCCACGGTTCCGCAACAGCATCGTGCTGCGCGGCCTGGAATCCCTGCCTGTCCGCTGCGTCAAGGCTTGAGACAAGATTACGATACGTGACGCTGGAGTTCGGCTAACTCCGAACCGCGGCAAACCGGAAGGACCACACAATGCTCGACACCCCGCCGGCGCTGACCATCCGTCGCACTTTTCAGCGACCGCACCGCGACGCTATCGCCAAGTTGGAGGGCGCGCTGACCGGCCAGGTGGCCGATGCCCTTGGCGGGCTCGGCGCGCTGGACGCGGCGATCAAGCCGATTGCAGGCGCGCCGCCTTCCATGCAGGCCTTTGTGGGCCCGGCCTTCCCTTGCATGAACAGCCCGGCGGACCAGCTCGCCCTGGTCGGCGCACTTGCCTATGCAGAGTCCGGCGACGTGCTCGTGGTGGGCACCGAGGGTTATCTCGGCACCGCCGTGATCGGCGACCTGATGGCAGGCATGTTGCTCAATAGCGGGGCCGCCGGGCTGGTCACCGACGGCGCGGTGCGCGATACACCCGGTATCATTGGGGTGGGCCTGCCAGTCTATTGCGCGGGCGTCAGTCCCAACTCGCCGCAACGGAACGGCCCCGGCACGGTGGGCCTCGCCATCAGCATCGGCGGGGTCACCGTAAATCCGGGCGACGTCGTGGTGGGTGACGGGGATGGGGTGGTCGTCGTACCCCAAGACGCACTCGACGACGTGATCGGCCACGTCAACGAAATCCGACGCCAGGAGTCCGAGATGGAGGCCAAGGTCAAAGAAGGCCTCACCTACCCCGACTCCTGGCGTGCCTACCTGGAGCCGGGGGCCGCGCACTTTGTCGACTGACCCCGGTGCCGTCCGGGAGCGGGCGGCGATTCTCAGGCGCGGGACGAAGGCTCTGGTCTTCGACCTCTACGGCACGGTCGTCGACATGCAGGCGGGGCTGACCCAGGCCGCAACCCCCTACCTTGAGGAGAAGGGCTGGGACGGCGCGCCGCACCGCTTCGTCACCTGGTGGCGGCGCACCCATTTCGAGAACTCGATGATCGATTCTCTGTGCGACCGGGGCCATACCTCCTATCGCGAGATTAGCCACCGCGCGCTCTCTTACGTGATGGATCGCTGTGGCTTTCCCTACACGCAGAAAGAGGTCGTTCAACTGGTGAGCCAGATCGAGAAGCTCAAGCCCTTTCCCGAAGTGCCGGCCGCGCTGGAGAGGCTGCGCGCCGCGGGCTACATGCTCGCCATCCTTTCCAATGGCGATCGCGACATGCTGGAGGCCGCGATGCCGCACGTCGGCATCCCCTTCGACCATGTGATCTCGGTGCAGGAGGCCGGCGCCTTCAAGCCCCACTGGCGGACCTATGCCAAGGCCGCGGAGATCATGGGCGTTGACCGGACGGCCTGCGCGCTGGTCGCCAATCACGCCTTCGATTGCATCGGCGCCAAGGCCTACGGCATGCGGACGATCTTCATCGACCGGCGAAGCCGCCCATTCGGCGAGACCCCGCACCGCCCAGACCTCATCGTCGAGAACGTCACGGCGCTCGCAGCGGCGCTGGCCTGACGCGTCGGACCCGAAGCGGCGGCGGAATGCAGGCGGACTACATCGTCATCGGTTCGGGCTCCGGTGGAGCGGCGGTTGCAGCCCGTCTCGCGGAGAACCCGCGCAACCGGGTGCTGCTCCTCGAAGCGGGGCCGAAGGACACCAACCCGTTCATCCACATACCGGCCGGCTTCACCCGTCTGCTCACCCACCCGATGCTCAACTGGCGACGGCAGTCCGAGCCGGTGCCCGGTCTTGGCGGCCGTCGTATGCCCTTCCCCTCTGGCAAGGTGCTGGGCGGCTCCAGCGCGATCAACGGCATGCTCTACATCCGCGGCCAAGCCGAGGACTACGACGCCTGGCGCGATGCCGGCAACGCGGGCTGGGGCTGGGAGGACGTGCTGCCCTACTTCCGCAAGGCCGAGGACCAGCAGCACGGGGAGAACGAGAGCCACGGGGTCGGCGGCCCCATCGGGGTGAGTGACACGCGGCCGAGCAGCCCAGCCTCCCGTCTCTTTCTCGATGCCGCAGTGCGGAGCGGCGTTCCCCGCCTCGACGACCTCAATACCGGCGATCAGCATGGCATCGCGCTTGTTCAGGGCACGATCAAAAACGGCAAGCGCATGACCACCGCCGTGGGCTACCTGCGGCCGGCGGCGACGCGGGAGAACCTGCGCGTCGTGACCGAGGCGCTGGTGGACCGCATCGTCGTTGAAGACGGCATCGCCACCGGCGTCATCTATACCGACAAGTCCGGCGCCACCGTCACCGCGCACGCGGAGCGCGAGGTCGTGCTCTGTGCGGGTGCCGTGGCCTCGCCCCAGATCCTGCTGCAATCGGGGATCGGCGACGCGGACCAGCTCAAGGCGCTCGGCATCGCGCCGGTCCACCACCTGCCGGGGGTGGGCGAGAATCTCCACGACCACCTGTTCGTCTTCGTCCAGCCCCGGCTGAAGAAGGGGGTTCCGACGCTCAACCGCCTGCTGCGAAGCCGCCCCCGGCTCGCGGCGGAGGTGCTGCGTTACGGCCTCTTTCGCACCGGCGCCCTGTCGCTCACCTCTTGCGAGGTCTGTGGCTTTCTCGATTCCAGGGAGCAGGGCGGACGTCCCGATATCGAGATCACCTTCCGTCCGCTCAGCTTCGACCTGTTGCCGGACGGCGGCTGGCGTCCGCACCCCTACCCCGGCGGCACGAGCTCAGTCTGTGCCACCCGACCCAAGAGCCGTGGCCGGGTGACGCTGGTGCAGGAGGGCAACGGCGCGCGCCGGGTGGCGATCCAGCCCAACTACCTCGCGCACGATGAGGACGTGATGAGCCTCGTGCGTGGCCTGCGCATCCTGCGGCGCATCCTGGGGACCGAGCCTATCGCCTCGTGCGTCGTCTCTGAGCAGCGGCCGGGCCCGGATGTTGAGAGCGACGAGGCGTTGGCCCAATACGTGCGCGAGACGGCGAGCACGGTCTATCACCCGGTCGGCACCTGCAAGATGGGGAGCGACGCGATGAGCGTCGTCGACGAGCGCCTTCGGGTCCACGGCATCGCGGGTCTACGTGTTGCCGACGCCTCGATCATGCCGGCTATCCCTTCCGGCAACACCAACGCGCCCACCATCATGATCGGCGAGAAGGCGGCCGACATGATCCGTCGCGACCACAATTAGAGCTGCCGACCGGCCCTCCGTTCGGCAAGATTTGTCACAGATTTGTCTCCGCTGGCCGCCTTGCTCCGTTCTGGGCGGAGCGGCATAGTGCGCTCATGGAATGGCGCCATGCAGCAGAAAGGGGATCGCGCCCGGAGGCAGAAGAGCCGCCGGTCCGCGTGTGCGAGTATCCCGACTGCGACCGTGAGGCCGACCACCGCGCCCCGCGGGCGCCCAATGACCTCCGCTCCTGGCGCTGGTTCTGCCTCGACCACGTGCGCGACTACAACCGCTCGTGGAACTTCTTTGCGGGCTGGAGCCAGCACGACATCGAGCGCTTTCAGCACGACGACGTGACCGGACACCGCCCCACCTGGCCGTTCTGCCAGGGCCCGGGCGGGCAGCGCCGGGAAGACCTGGAGGAGGCGTTTCGCACCTTCTCGCGCGAGTGGCTGAACGGCGAGGAAGCCCCAAATGGAAGAAGGCGGACGGGCACGGAGACGATCTCCGAGGCCAGGCTCGAAGCGCTCGCCCTCTTCGACCTCGCGCCGCCCTTCGACCTCGACGCGCTCAAGCGGCGCTACAAGTCCCTGGTCAAGCGGCACCATCCCGATGCCAACGGGGGCTCGCGCGAATCCGAGGAGCTTTTGAAACACATCAATCACGCCTATAACTACCTGAAGAAGGAGTGCTCATAGACGAAGGCGTTGTCGATCGGATTGGCGCAAGAGTGGCCGCCGATGGCGGCCTTATTCGTGCGGAGGGAAGCGCGCAATGCAAACTAGTGAGGTGGGGACGGCTGTCACCAATGACGGAGTGCCGGATATCCAGGTTTCCGTCAGCCAGACATTCGGCATCGATACCGACATGGAAGTGCCGGCGTTTTCGGAGCCCACGGACCATGTGCCGGATATTGACACCGCGTATCACTTCGACCGCGACACCACGCTGACCATTCTCGCAGGCTTCGCGCACAACCGCCGGGTGATGATCCAGGGCTATCACGGCACCGGAAAATCCACCCACATTGAGCAGGTGGCGGCGCGCCTCAATTGGCCCTGCATCCGCATTAACCTCGACAGCCACATCAGCCGCATCGACCTGATCGGCAAAGACGCTATCGTGATTCGCGACGGGGTGCAGGTGACCGAGTTTCGCGAAGGCCTGCTGCCCTGGGCGCTGCAACACCCGACGGCGCTGGTCTTCGATGAATACGACGCCGGCCGGCCGGACGTGATGTTCGTGATCCAGCGCATCCTCGAGGTCGACGGCAAACTCACCCTGCTCGACCAGAATCGGGTGGTGCGGCCGCATCCCGCCTTCCGCATCTTCTCCACCACCAACACCGTCGGCCTCGGCGATACGACGGGCCTCTATCACGGCACGCAGCAGATCAACCAAGGCCAGATGGACCGCTGGAACCTGGTCGCGACGCTGAACTACCTCCCCCACGACGACGAGGTGAAGATCGTGCTGTCGAAGGTGCCTTCTTACGAGAAGGAGGAGAAGCTCAAGCTGATCCACGCGATGGTGGAGGTGGCGGCGCTCTCCCGCTCGGGCTTCATGGCCGGCGACGTCTCCACCGTCATGTCGCCGCGCACGGTCATCCACTGGGCCGAGAACGCCGAGATCTTCGGCGACGTGGGCTACGCCTTCCGCACGACTTTCGTGAACAAGTGCGACGAGATGGAGCGGCCGATCATCGCCGAGTACTTCCAGCGCTGCCTCGGCATGGAGCTTCCAGAATCGTCGGCGCCGCTGCAGCCGACCGCCTGAGCCGGAGCACGCCGCGTGGCCCAGGAGGAAACCCCCGTCGAGACCTTCCAGCGCGCCGTCGGCTCGGCGCTGCGGGCCATTGCGGGCGAGGGGGGCGAGGAACTTCAGGTTTCCTTCGGCGCGGATCAGCCGCAAGTCGCGGGCGATCAGGTTCAGCTGCCGTTCCCGGCGCGGGACCTCAACGCGCTCGACGTGGAGCTCGTGCGGGGCTCGGCCGATGCGTTGGCGCTTCGGCTCCGCTATCACGACCAGGGCGCCCACGTGCGCGAGCAGCCGCGCGGCAAAACGGCGCGGGCGATCTACGACGCGATCGAGCAGACACGGGTCGAGGCACTAGGCGCCGGTCGACTGGCCGGGGTGGCGGCGAACCTCGATTCCGCGCTTGAGCAACGTTGCCGGCGCAAGGGCTACGACCACTGCACGGCGCCGGAAGAGGTGCCGGTCGCCGAAGCGCTCGCCATGATCATGCGCGAGAAGCTCACCGGCCGGCACCTGCCGCAGTCGGCGCGCCACATGGCCGACCTTTGGCGCCCCTGGTTCGAGACCAAGGGCGCCCGGCACACGACGCAGCTCGTGCGCGCGATTCACGACCAGGAGCAATTTTCCACTCTGTCCCGCCGCCTCATCAAGGAGCTGGATCTGCCCGACGAGGACGCCGAAGACCCGGACGACGCCGAGGACCAGTCGAGCCCCGAGCAGACCGACGACGACGACGCGAGCCAGCCCGGCGATGCGGAGCAAGGCGACGAGATGGATGCGGACAGCGACCGGGAAGCAGATGTCGACGCGGACGCGGATGCCGAAGCGCAGGAGGCGTCCGACGAAGACGCCGACGCCTCCATGAGCGAGGGTGAGGACGACGAGGAGGCTGGCCGCCGGCGCCTGCAGCCCGGAGGAGGACCGGGCGCCAAGGAGCCACCCTACAAGGCGTACACCACGCAGTTCGACGAGGTCGTCAACGCCTCGGAGCTTTGCGACGCCGAGGAGCTGGCCCGCTTGCGCACCCAGCTCGACCAGCAGCTCTCCCAGCTGCACGGGGTCATCAGCCGGCTCGCGAACCGGCTGCAGCGGCGCCTGCTCGCGCGCCAGACCCGGTCGTGGGAGTTCGACCTCGAAGAGGGCCTGCTGGATACCGCGCGGCTCTCCCGCGTCGTCACCAACCCGCTTCATCCGCTCTCCTACAAGATGGAGAAGGAGACTTCGTTCCGCGACACGGTGGTGACGCTGCTCATCGACAATTCGGGCTCCATGCGCGGGCGGCCGATCATGGTGGCCGCCATGAGCGGCGACATCCTGGCGCGGACGCTGGAGCGCTGCGGCGTAAAGGTGGAGATCCTGGGCTTTACCACGCGTGCCTGGAAAGGCGGCCAGTCGCGCGAGCGCTGGCTGGCGGAAGGACGCTCGCGCAATCCGGGGCGGCTCAACGACCTGCGCCACATCATCTACAAGAACGCCGACGAGCCCTGGCGTCGGGCGCGAAAGAGCCTCGGCCTCATGCTGCGCGAGGGCCTGCTCAAGGAGAACATCGACGGCGAGGCGCTGCTCTGGGCCCACGAGCGCCTGCTCGGCCGGTCCGAGGAGCGGCGCATTCTGATGGTGATTTCCGACGGCGCGCCGGTCGACGACAGCACGCTCTCGGTCAACGCACGCAACTATCTGGAGCGGCACCTGCGCTCGGTCATCGATTGGGTCGAGACCTTCTCGCCGGTCCAATTGCTGGCCATCGGCATCGGGCACGACGTGACCCGCTACTACCGCCGCGCCGTCACGCTGACCGATGCAGAGCAGCTCGGCGGCACCATGACCGAAAAGCTCGCCGAGCTCTTCGACGAGCAGCCGCGCGACGAGCGCGCCTTCGAATCCCGCCCTCGGCTCAGAAGCGCCTAGCCGCCGTCCTTCTTCTCACATGAGGTGGGCCTCGAAGAAGGCCAGGGTCCGTCGCCAGGCGAGGGCGGTGTCCTCTTCGTCATAGCGGGCGCTGGTCGGATTGGCGAAGCCGTGATCGGCCTCGTACCAGTGGTTCTCGGCGCTCTTGCCGGCTGCCGCCATCTCCGCCTCGAAGCCGTCCACCATCTCCTGGTTGATCCACCTGTCACGGGTGGCGAAGTGACCCAGCACCGGCCCGGCCAAGGAAGCGAGCTGCTCCCGCGTCCTCTTCACGTTGCCGTAGTAGACGATTGTCGCGTTGACCGGCGCCGCAAGCGAGGCATTGAGCGACCAGCGGCCGCCGAAGCACCAGCCCACGGTGCCGACCTTGCCGCTGCCGCTCTCGTGGTTCCGGAGCCAGTCGATCCATGAGGCGCAGGTGTCGGTGGCGTCCTGCGGCTTGACCCCCGTCGCCAGCTCCCGCGCCACGGCAGGATCGGCGGTGACGTTGCCGTCGTAGAGGTCGATGGCGAGCGCCAGATAGCCGGCGTCCGCCAGCGCGGCGGCGACCGACTTGATCTGATCGTTCAGCCCCCACCACTCGTGCACCAGCATGACGGCCGGTGCCGGCAGCGCGGCGGGGACGCCGAGCGCGGCCGAGACGGAGCGGCCGCCGGCGGTGGTGATGGTGACGGTCTCGAGGCTGGCGGCCGCGGCCCGAGCGAGCCGCCGATCGGCGAGGACCGCCGCGAGCGGCAGCCCGGCGAGACCGATGAGGAGGTCACGTCTTGCGAGTCCCATGGCGCGTCGTCCTCCGTTGCGATCTGAGGGAGACCATGGTCGGGCGCGCGCGGCTCCGACGCAAGGCGCTATCGGCACGGGCCCCCTCGCTTTCTCCGCCGGACCGCTCCCTGTATCCTCGCGCGGCTTCAGCGGAGGAGGGCCATGGCGAGTTCGATCCAGGCGCGAAAGACCAGACGTCGGCAATGGGCCGGCGCGGATCCCGCGCAGCGGCGGGACCTGGCGAACCGCGCCTACACCGGCGGGGATGCGCTGGTCGCGACCCTTCTCGAACACGGCGTCGATACCGCGTTCGGCGTGCCGGGCGAGAGCTACCTCGCCGTGCTGGAAGCGCTGCGGGCGGCGCAGGAGCGGCTGCGCTTCGTCATTACGCGCCACGAATCCGGTGCCACCTTCGCCGCCTGCGCCTACGCCCGACTGGCGCGCAAGCCGGGCGTCGCCTTCGTGACCCGCGGGCCCGGCGCCACCAATGGGTCCATTGGCATCCACACCGCACGCCAGGATTCGGTACCGCTCGTGCTCTTCATTGGCCAGGTCCCGTCGGATCAGCGGGGCCGCGAGGCTTTCCAGGAGATCGACTACCACCGCATGCTCGGACCGATGACCAAGGCGGTGTTCGAGCCCCACACGCCGCACGAGGTTGCAGCCGCCGCGGCGGAAGCCTTCGCCATCGCCGTTGACGGCAGGCCAGGGCCGGTCGCGGTGGCGCTGCCGGAGGACGTGACCGAAGGCGAGACCAACGACACACCGGTACCGCAGCCCCGCCCGCGCCGCGCCGTACTGCCGGCGCCGGACGACATCCGCGCCATCGCCGAGCGGATCGCGCAGGCCGAGCGTCCGGTCGCGATCGCGGGCGAAATGGTGGGCTTCGAAGGCGCCAACGAGGCGCTCGCCACATTCGCCGAGGCCCATGGCGTGGGCGTGTTCAGCTCCTTCCGCCAGCAGGGGGTGGTGCCGTGCGCACACCCCGCCTATCTGGGGACGCTCGGCCTCGCGCTCCCGCCCTATCAGGAGGCCCTGCTGGCGGAAGCGGACCTCGTGCTCGCACTCGGCACTCGGCTCGACCTCGCCACGACGGTCGACGACCGCGTGATCCACGAGGCTCGCTTCGTGGTCCACGTCTACCCGGACGCGGACGCGCTCGCTGCCGCCGGGGCCGGCCTGCAGGTCCGCGCCGATATCGCGCCCGTGCTGGAGGGCCTCATCGCCGCAGCACCGGAGGCCCCGCCTGCCTCCCGCAGCGCTTGGCGCGCGGCACAGCGGACAGTGTTCGACGGGTTCCGACGGGAGTCCGCCGGACCGGCGCTCGGCACGGTCGATCTCGCCACCGTGGTGCAGACGCTCGCCGAACGGGTGCCGCAGGACGCCACCATCGTCAACGACGCCGGTAACTTCGCAACCTGGCTGCTGCGCCACTTCCCCTACGAGCATCCGCTGGCCCAGGCCGCGCCGTCGGTAGGCGCGATGGGTTATGGCGTGCCCGGCGCCGTCGGCGCCCAGCTCGCGAGACCCGGCAAGCGGGTGGTAGCGATTGCCGGTGACGGCGGCTTCGGCATGACCGGGCAGGAGCTGATCACGGCGGTCGGCAATCGGCTCCCAATCGTCGTGCTGGTGTGCGACAACGGCATCTACGGCACCATCGCCATGCACCAGTACAATCGTTACGGCGCCGATGCGACCTATGGCGTCGCCCTCCACAGCCCCGACTTTGCGGCCGCCGCGCGCGCCTGGGGCGCCGACGCCTGGACGGTCGAGACCACCGAGGCTTTCGTGCCGGCCCTGGAGGGGGCGCTGGCCGCCGAAGGCCCGGCGCTGATCCACCTCAAGACCGACATACGCGACCTCGCGGCCTCGGGCGCCAAGATGCAGTGACCATGGCCGCCGGCCACGACGAGACGGACGACGCCGGCGAGGAGGGCCCAGCGCCAGACGGGGCGCCGGTCGAAGCCCATGTTCTGAGCTCCATCACGCAGGTGGACGCAGCCGCCTGGGATCGCTGCGCCGGCCCCGATAACCCCTTCGTGCGCCACGCTTTTCTCGCCGCGCTGGAGGAGAGCGGCTCGAGCACGGGCGAGACCGGCTGGCAACCCCGGCACATCGTCCTCAAGACCCCGCAAGGCGCCGCCCTCGGCGCCGTGCCGATGTATCTCAAGAACCATTCCTACGGCGAATATGTCTTCGACCACGGCTGGGCGGACGCGTTCGAGCGGGCGGGCGGGCGCTACTATCCCAAGCTCCAGGTCTCGGTTCCGTTCACGCCGGTGACCGGGCCACGCCTGCTGACCCCGCCGGGGCCGGGCGCGGAAGCGGTGAGGACGGCGCTTCTTTCCACCTGCGTCGGCATTTGCGACCAGATCGGCGTGTCTTCGGTGCACATCACCTTCCCCACCGAGGACGAGTTCGACCTGATGGGCGAGGCCGGGCTCCTGCAACGGACGGGCATCCAGTTCCACTGGCTGAACGAGGGCTATGGGAGCTTCGACGACTTCCTCGCCAGCCTCGCCTCGCGCAAGCGCAAGCAGATCCGCAAAGAGCGACAGGCGGTTGCAGACTCCGGCCTCACGATCATGGCGCTGACGGGCAACGAGATCGAGGAGCGCCACTGGGACGCCTTCTTCGCCTTCTACCAGGCGACCGGCAGCCGCAAGTGGGGGGTGCCCTACCTCACGCGCGAATTCTTCAGCCTGCTGGGCGAGCGGATGTCCGACGCGGTGGTGCTGGTGATGGTGGAGCGGGACGGCCGGCCCATCGCAGGCGCGCTCAACCTTGCAGGCTCGGATGCGCTCTACGGCCGCAACTGGGGCGCCGTCGAGGAGCACCGCTTCCTGCACTTCGAGGCCTGCTACTACCGTGCCATCGACTACGCCATCGCCCACGGGCTCAAGCGGGTCGAGGCCGGCGCCCAGGGTCCGCACAAGCTCGCACGCGGCTACCTGCCGGTGCCCACCTATTCCGCACACTGGGTCGCCAACGAAAGCCTGCGCGATGCGGTCGCCCACTACCTCGATCACGAGACCCGGGAGATCGACCGCGAGATCACCGTGCTGGAGCGGCACGGCCCCTTCCGCCAGAGCGATGACGCGGCGTGAGCGGGGGCGCCGCATCGCTTGCGCGCGGCACCGCACCGCCCCAAGATCGCCCGCGCAATAACCGCCGCGCCTGAGGAGAAACCGGATGGATGCCCCCAATCTCGACGCGCTGACTCGCGACGCGCTCGACTACTACCTGTTCCCGCTCGCGACCAAGCAGGACATGCGCACGGACGGTCCGATGATCTTCTCCAGCGCCGAGGGCATGGAGATCACCGACGCAGGCGGTAAGACCTACCTCGACATGATGAGCACCCAGACCCGGGCGAGCTCGCTCGGCTACGGGCAGGAGCGCATCGCGCGCGCGATCTACGACCAGCTGATGTCGCTCCACTACGCCGGCACCTTCGCCAACGTCGCCGACACGACCATCCGGCTCTCGGCCAAGATCGCCGATCTCGCGCCCGGCTCACTCACGGCAACGGTGTTCGCCGGCAGCGGATCGGAGGCGAACGAGATGTCGATCAAGCTCGCCAAGCAGTACCACGCCGCCAAGGGCGACAAGCCGCGCGCGCACAAGATCATCTCGCGCTGGGACTCCTATCACGGCGCCACCATGGGCGTGATCGGCAGCACCGACTATCTCGGCACCCGCGCGATCACCGAGCCCGGCGTGCCTGGCTTTAGCCGCATCCCGGCGCCGAGCCTCTACCGCACGCCCTTCGGCATGGACCCCTCCGAGGTCTGCGACTTCTGCGTGGACTTCCTGGAGCAACACATCGTCCACGAGGGGCCGGAAACAGTCGCGGCCTTCATCGCGGAGCCGGTGATGCAGGGCGACGGCGTGCAGGTGCCGCCGGACGATTACTTCCCTCGCGTGCGGGAGGTCTGCGACAAGTACGACGTGCTCCTGATCGGCGACGAGGTGATCTGCGGCTTCGGCCGCACCGGGCGCTGGTTCGCGCTGGAGCACTGGGGCGTCGAGTGCGACATCATGAGCACCGCAAAGGCGATCACCGCCGGCTATTTCCCGCTCGGCGCGTCCACGGCGAGCCGCAAGGTGGCCGACGCGCTGCCCGTGTTCACCCACGTGCAGACCTACAACGGCCACCCCGGTGCCTGTGCTGCGGCGCTCGCCACCATCGACATCCTGGAGAGCGACAACCTGATCGAGCGTGCGGCCGAAACCGGCACCTACTTCCTCGACGGGATGCAGCGGCTGCGCGACCTCCCTGTCGTCGGCGATGTGCGCGGGCTCGGCATGTGGACCTGCATCGACTTCACCTGCGACAAGAAGACCAAGGCGCCGTTCACCGACGACACGGTGAAGGCGATCACGCGGCGCATGGCCGATCTCGGCGTGCTCGGCGGCGAGGAGGGCACGGCGATCGAGTTCGGCCCGGCGCTGATCGCGACCCGCGAGATGGTGGACCGCTGTGTCGATGTGGCGGAGCAGGCGATCCGCGAGGTGATGGCGGACCGCGACCTCGGCTGACCGAAACCGGCCCGCCGCGGCTTCAAGCCGCGGGAATCACTCCAGGATCACGCCGGGGTTGAGGATGCCCTTGGGGTCGAGGGCGGCCTTGAGGGTGCGCATCAGCGCGATCTCTTCGGGCGTGCGCGCGAGCGGCAGATAGGCGCGCTTCATCACGCCGATGCCGTGCTCGGCGCTGATGCTGCCTTGGCGCGCGTGCACGGCGCCGTAGATCGCGTCGGCCAGCGCGGGCTCCAGGGCGAGAAAGTCGTCGTCCGCGAGCCCCGGCTCCTGCGCCATGTTGACGTGGACGTTGCCATCGCCGAGATGGCCGAAGAGAACCACCCGCACACCGTCGAATTCCTTGGCCAGCGCCTCCATCTCGCCGAGGAAGGCGGGGATCACGCCGGGCGGCACGGTCACGTCGAACTTGTGGGTGAGCCCGTGGCGGCTCACCGCTTCCGTCGGCGCCTCGCGCACGCGCCAGATCGCCCGCGCTTGCGCCTCCGAGCCAGCGACCACGGCGTCGGCGATCAGCCCGTCCGCCAGCAGGCTCTCCAGCCCGTTGGCGAAGGCCTCGCCCGCGGCCTCGCCCCACGCCGATTCCTCCTCGATCACAACAAGGCTTTCGTGGTCGCCGTCGAGCGGGATGCGCAGCGCAGGGTCTTCCGTCTTCACGTAAGCCACGGTCTCGCCGTCGATGAACTCCAGCGAGGAGAGGCGGGGGAAGCGCGCCCGCGCCGCCTGCAGCAGGGCGGGCAAGAGGTCGCGGCTGGCGAGCCCCGCGAGCGCGGTCTGAAACGCCTCGGGCGCTGGCTGCACCTGGAGCACGGCGCGGGTGATGACGCCCAAAGTGCCCTCCGAGCCGATGAAGACCTGCTTCAAGTCGAGGCCGGTGTTGTTCTTCTTCAGGATGTTGAGGCCGCTCACCACGGTGCCGTCGGCCAGCACGACTTCGAGCCCGCGCACCTGCTCGCGCATGTGGCCGTAGCGCAGCACTTTAACCCCGCCGGCGTTGGTGGCGATCATGCCGCCGATCTGGCATGACCCGCGCCCGCCCAGGTCCACCGGCATGTCGTAGCCGCGCTCGGCGAGGTAGGTCTGCAGCGTCTCTAGCACAACACCGGCCTGGACCGTGACGGTGGCCGAGGCCTCGTCGAAGGCCTCGATGGCGCCCAGCCGCTCGACGCTCAGCACCACCTCGCCCGCGCGCGGCACGCCGCCGCCGACCATGCCCGTGTTGCCGGCCTGCGGCACCACCGGCACGTCGAGCTCGGCGCAGGCGCGGAGCACCGCCGCCACCTCCTCGGTCGAGCGCGGGCGCACCACCAGCGGCGCCGTGCCGACATACTTGCCAATCCAGTCCCTGGAATAGCGGGCCGTGTCGGCGGGGTCGTCGAGATAGAGCGCCGGGTCGCCGAGCCTCGCCCGCAGCCTCTCGTGAGGTGCCGTCATCGCGCACTCCGTTCGGCAGGGGTGCGGTTTTGCGGCACTATGGCACGCAGGTCAAACGGCGGGGGCGGAGTAGAGCGGATGGGCGTCAAGGTGCTGTTTCTCGACCACGACGGCGTGATCGCCGACAGTATGGGGGCCAAGGCAGAGGCCTTGGCCGATGCCTTCGCACCCTACACCCTGGATCGTGCCGGGGTCGCCGACGGCTTCAGGCGCCATGCAGGGAGCGGCCGGGAGCTCATTTTCGACCGCATCTACGAGGACCTGTTGGGCCAGCCGCTCGATGAGGCCACGCGCCAGCGCATCCTCGGCACGTTTCTCGACCGCATCGACGCCATCAACGCGGCGATCGGACTCTTCCCCGGCGTCCACGGCTTTATCGAGGCCCAAGCGGCGAAGCGGCTCGTCGCCGTGGTGACGGGGGTGCCGCAGGAGGAGGCCGAGCGGCAGCTTGGGCGCCTCGGCCTCTTGCCCTTCCTCGCGTCGGTTCACGGCGCCACGCGCGAGACGCCGAAACACATCCACATGGGGCGTTTCCTGGAGGCCCGCGCCATCGCGCCTGCGGACGCGCTTTTCGTCGGCGATTCCCATGCCGACATGCGCGAAGCTGCGCTGGCAGGCATCCCCTTCGTCGGCATCGGCGAGCCGGCGTTCTTCGCCAAAGGCGCGCCGCTCGCCGTGATCCCCAGCCTGCCCGACCTCGCGCCGCTCATCGACGGATAACACCCGATTTCATGATCTGTCCCAGAAAGAGTTTCTTTGGCGGCCTATTCCGGCCCATTCCGGCCCAAAGTGGCCCAAGGTGGTCCAGAGCGGCCTCTCCCGATGCGGCTCATTCCGGCCCAAAGTGGCTCAAAGTGGTCCAAGGCGGCTCCTCCCGATCCGCGGCCGTGGTGGGTTGCGCTGGCGACCGAGCGGAGTGCGGCCGGCAAGCGACCGAACAACGGGCGCCCATCGCATTTACCTCGGCCGGTCGCGGCCTGTCCGCTCTCGTGCGTCATGGCGCGATGATGGCGCATCCGCCGCACGCCGTGCACCGCACCATGGTCCGGGCTATAGGACTGGCACCGCCTGGCCAGAGCGCGGAGCGGTCAGGAAATTCAGATCGCAGCCGCGGTCCGCCTGCTCCACGTGGGCGAGATGCAGCGCGAGATAGCCGCGCTCCGCACTCACCGGCGGGGGTGGGGGTTGCCATGCCGCCCGGCGCGCATCCAGCGTCGCCTGCGGCACGTCCAGCGTGAGCGTACGCCCCTCCACGTCCAGCGTGATCGAATCGCCGTTCTCCACCAGCGCGAGCGGCCCGCCGATGGCCGCCTCCGGCGTCGCATGGAGCACGATGGTGCCGAAGGCGGTGCCGCTCATCCGCGCGTCCGAGAGCCGCACCATGTCGGTCACGCCCTGGGTCGCGAGCTTGCGCGGGATCGGGATGTAGCCGGCCTCGGGCATGCCCGGCGCGCCCTTGGGGCCGGCGTTGCGCAGCACCAGCACGTCCTCCGGTGCGACATCCAGCGCGGGATCGTCGACCCGCGCCGTGAGGTCCGCGACCGAGTCGAACACCACCGCGCGCCCGGTGTGCTGGCAGAGCGCGGGCGTCGCCGCCGACTGCTTGATGATGGCGCCGTCCGGCGCGAGGTTGCCGCGCAGCACTGCGATGCCGCCCTCGCGGTAGATGGGGTCGTCCCGCTCGCGCACCACGTCCTGCGGCCAGGGCGCAGGTGCTGCGGCGATCTCCTCGCCGAGCGTGCGCCCGGTCACGGTCAGGCAGTCGAGATCCAGCCGGTCCGCCAGCGCGCGCAGCACCGGCATCAGACCGCCGGCCTTGTTCAGGTCCTCCATATAGTGCTGGCCGGAGGGCTTGAGGTCGACCAGCACCGGGGTCTCGCGGCTCAGCCGGTCCAGCCGGCCGAGGTCGAGGTCGAAGCCGCAGCGCCCGGCGACGGCGGCGAGGTGGATCACCGCGTTGGTCGAGCCGCCCACCGCGAGCAGCACGGTGAGCGCGTTGGTGAAGGCGCCGGGCGTGAGGATGCGCTCCGGCACGAGCCCTTCGGCCGCGAGCGCCACGGCCCGCGCCCCGCTCTCACGAGCGACCCGCTGGCGATCGGCGAGCACGGCGGGGATTGCAGCACTTCCCGGCAGCATCATGCCGAGCGCTTCGGCCGCGCAGGCCATGGTGCTGGCGGTCCCCATCACCATGCAGGTGCCGGCAGACGGCATGAGCCGGCCGCCGACCTCGGCGATTTCGCCCTCGTCCACGCGCCCGCCCCGGTGCGCGCCCCAGTAGCGCCGGCAGTCGGTGCAGGCGCCGAGCCGCTCGCCCTTGTGGCTGCCGGTCAGCATCGGCCCGGTGACCAGCTGGATCGCGGGCACGCCCGCGCTTGCCGCCGCCATGAGCTGGGCCGGCACGGTCTTGTCGCAGCCGCCGATCAGCACCACCGCGTCGATGGGATGGGCGCGGATCATCTCCTCCGTGTCCATCGCCATCAGGTTGCGGAAGAGCATGGTCGTCGGGTGCATGAAGGGCTCGCCGAGCGAGATCGTGGGGAAGGTCAGGGGCAACCCGCCGGCCGCCGTCACCCCGCGCTCCACCGCTTCGATCAGGGCCGGCACCGTGCCGTGGCAACTGACGAGCCCGCTGCCCGTGTTCGCGATGCCGATCACCGGGCGGTCCAGCTCCGCCTCGGTGTAGCCCATGGACTTGGCGAAGGCCTTGCGCAGAAAGAGCGAGAAGCCGGGGTCGCCGTAGTCGGTGAGCTTGCGGCGGAGCCCGGTGGGCTTCTCCGTCATCCCTGCCTCCGTCGGTGGGCGGGCGTGATGCCGGCCGTCACTCGGGCACGAGCCCGCAGCTCACGCCGCCGTCGATGGTGAGCGCGATGCCGGTGACCCAGCGCGCCTCGTCCGAGGCGAGGTAGACGAAGCCGCCTGCGATATCAGCGGGGTCGCCCACGCCGAGCGGATGCAGCCGCGCCAGCCGCTCCTTGAAGCCCTCCGGGTCATCGAGTTGGGAGAGGTGATAGTCCACCATCGGCGTCTGCACCCAGCCGGGGCAGACGCAGTTGACCCGGATCTGGTCCTTGGCGCCGTCGAGCGCCAGGCACTTGGTCAGCATGACCACGGCGCCCTTGGAGGTGGCATAGGCCACCTGCCCCGGCGTGCCGATGAGGCCGGCGACCGAGGCGGTGTTGAGGATCGCGCCGCCGCCGCGCTCGCGCATGTGGCCCCAGACCGCCTTAGCGCCCCGATAGATGCTGGTGACGTTGACATCCATCTGGCGGTCCCAGTCGGGGCGCTCGACCTCTTCGACGCTGCCGATCACCGCCTGCCCCGCATTGTTGACCAGGATATCGACATGGCCGAGGGCCTCGATGGCGGCGACCGCCATGCCGGCCACATCGTCGTCCCGCATGACGTCGGCCTCGATGGCGACGGCGCTGCCGCCGGCCTTCTCGATCGCGCGCACGGTGGCGACGTTGTCGTCGGCGCTGAGCCCTGCGCAGGCGACCGCCGCGCCCTCCCTGGCGAAGCGCACCGCCGTGGCGCGACCGATGCCCGAGCCTGCGCCCGTGACGATCGCGGTCTTGCCTTCGAGCCTCATATATCTCTGCTCGTGCTCATGGCCGGCGCAGGATAGCCCGGCGCCCCGGAGCCCGCGAGGGTTGACTCCGCGCCCCGCCAGCCGATAGGCCGGGCCGTGAACGGGACGGGTTGGAGGCGATGAGGCTGGAGGGGAAGACGGCCGTCGTGACCGGCGGCGGGCGCGGCATCGGGCGCGAGATCGGCCGCCGCTTCGCTGCCGAGGGCGCGCACGTGCTGCTCGCCGACATCGACGGCGACCGGGCGGAGGCCGCGACGGACGAGATCGTCTCCACTGGCGGACAAGCGACGCCCTGCACCGCCGATGTCGGCACGCCCGAGGGCGTCGGGCACATGTACGAGACGGCTCAGGACCGCTTCGGCGGGCGGCTCGACATCCTCATCAACAACGCCGGTATCGCCCATCACGGCGCCTTCCTCGAGCTTTCGTTCGAGGACTGGGAGCGGGTGCTGCGCAACAACCTGACCAGCGCCTTCCTCTGCGCGCAGGGCGCCGCACGCATCATGGCCGCGCACGGTGGAGGGCGGATCGTCAACATCGGTTCGATCTCGGGCCAGCGCGGTAGCTACGGGCGCACCGCCTACGGCGTCACCAAGGCGGGCATCCACCAGATGACGCGGATCATGGCGGTGGAGCTCGGCCCGCGCGGCATCGCGGTCAATGCCATCGCGCCCGGCCCCATCGACACCGGCATCACCAGCATGGGGCCGGATCAGGAGCGCCGCTACCTGGAGCGGATCCCGCTGGAGCGCTTCGGCCACGCCCGCGACATCGCGGGCACGGCGCTCTTCCTCGCGAGCGACGACGCGGCGTACCTTACCGGCAGCGTCGTCAACGTGGACGGCGGCTTCGACGCCGCCGGCCTCATCTTCAGCTACACGGAACTCACCACGGTGAAGAGCGATGTCCGAGACTCCTCCAAGAGCGACTGAGCCGATGAAAATCAAGGGATGCGAGGCCTTCGTCACCGGCGGCGCCGGCGGCATCGGCACGCCCCTGGTAGCGGCGCTGGCCGCACGCGGCGCCCGGCGCATTTACGCCGCGGACTTGCCGGCGGTGCTTGCGAAGGCGAGGTTCCCGGAGGGAACGGACGTGGAGCCTTTGGCTCTCGACGTGACCGACGAGGCGGCGGTCCAACGCGCCGCGGAGCAGTGCGCGGGCGTCACGCTGGTAATCAACAACGCCGCCATCGTCGCCTGGGAAGGCGTGATGAGCGCGCCCACTCTCACCACCGCGCGCACCGTGTTCGAGATCAACTACTGGGGCTATCTGCACGTGGCGCGAGCCCTCGCCCCGGTGCTGGCGCGGAACGGCGGCGGCGCGATGGCCAACGTGCTTTCCGAGGTAGCGCGGGTGAACGCGCCCTTCTGCGGCTCCTATTCCGCGAGCAAAGCGGCGGTCTGGTCCGCAACCCAGTGCATGCGGGCCGAGCTCGCCGCCCAAGGCACCCACGTGCTCGCGGTCTTTCCAAGCTCGACCGACACCCCGATGGTCGCGGGCTTCGGCGGCGAGAAGCAGCCGCCCGAGGCGGTCGCAAAGGGCATTTGCGACGCACTGGAAGAAGGCGTGGAGGACGTCTGCATCGGCGCCCATTCGCTCTATACCGAGGCGCTGATGCGGAACGATCCCAAGGCTGGGGAGCGCGAGTTTGGGGCCATGCTGCCCGGCGCCGACGCTATCCCCGATTAGATTCGGCGTTTCGCGGGCGAGCGCCGGTTCCTTATTCAATTTTGAGGCCTAAAATTGAATAGCGTCGCGCGTTATCTAAGAAACTTGAATAAGGCGGTGGTAGCTCACCTGCCAGCGGTCGGCGACCCGGCGGACATTCCGGAATTGCTGGCGCAACGGGCAGCGCGCTATTAAGTTTTAGCTGAAAAATATTAATAATGCGGCGCGTCATTGAGCAAAATTGAATGAGGTGGGGGCGCCATGCAGCGTGGGGAGATCGGTAGGTACGAAATCACGAGTGCGGGCAGCGAGCAAGTTCGCGCCTTCGTACCACTGCCGCTGCCGCCAAACCCTCCTCTGACTCTGGATGGCTCCCTGCAACGCACACTCGAGGCCGCGACCCTCGCCTTGGGGCGGCTCGACGCGATCTCGACCCTGCTGCCCGATGAGACAATCTTCCTGTACACCTATGTGCGCAAGGAAGCCGTTCTCTCCTCCCAGATCGAGGGGACGCAATCCACGCTATCGGACCTATTGCTGTTCGAGTTGGAGGAGGCGCCCGGCGTTCCAGTCGAAGACGTCGTCGAGGTTTCGAACTACGTAGCGGCTCTCAATCACGGCCTCCATCGGTTGGAGGAGGACTTTCCGCTCAGCAATCGGCTGATCCGCGAGATTCACCGAGTCTTGCTGTCTCGCGGCCGAGGAAGCGACAAGGCGCCGGGCGAATTTCGCCGCCTCCAGAACTGGATCGGCGGCGCGCGGCCAGGCGACGCCGAGTTCGTGCCACCGCCCCACACCGCCGTGCCGGATTGCATGACGGCGCTCGAACGTTTCTACCATGCGGATGACGGGATGCCCTTCCTCATCCGCGCAGGACTGGCACATGTCCAGTTCGAAACCATCCATCCCTTCCTGGACGGCAACGGGCGTGTGGGACGACTGCTGATCACACTCCTGCTCTGCAATGCGGGTGTGCTACGCCAGCCTCTCCTCTACCTGAGCCTTTATTTCAAGCAACGCCGCAGTGAGTACTACGACCTGTTAAATCGCGTGCGCCGCACCGGCGACTGGGAGGAATGGCTCGCATTCTTCCTCGAAGGTGTGCGGGTTACGGCCGAGGGCGCGGTCACCACATCCCGCCGCTTGGTGGACGTGTTCGCGTCGGATAGGGCCGCTATCGAACGACAAATCGGCCGCCGCGCGGGCTCGGCGATACGAGTGCACGATGCGTTGAAGGCGCGGCCAGTCGTGTCGCTACCCCAGGTTTGTGTTCAAACCAGCCTGTCGTTCCCGGCCGCATCAGCTGCGATGCAGTCGCTCGTAGAACAAGGCATCGCACGCGAACTGACTGGCAGGACCCGCAACAGAAAGTTCGCCTACGACAGCTACCTCTCCATCCTTGCCGAAGGAACCGAGGTGCCCTGATGCTACGCATACCAAAACCATGACCGCGGCGAGAGGGAGTGCCATGATGCGGACCGTGAGATTGCCGGGAGGCGACGAGGTCGTGGCCCTCGGCCAGGGCACGTGGCGCATGGGCGAGCGCCGAGGGGCGCGCAAGGACGAAGTGGCGGCGCTTCAGCACGGCATTGCCTGCGGCATGACGCTTATCGACACGGCGGAGATGTACGGCTCCGGCGGCGCTGAGAAGGTGATCGGCGAAGCCATCCGAGGGCAGCGCGACAAGGTCTACTTGGTGAGCAAGGTCCTGCCGTCGAACGCCGGGCGCAAGCGCATGAAGCGCGCCTGCGAGAAGAGCCTGAAGTGCCTCGGCACCGATTATCTGGACCTCTACCTGCTGCACTGGCGCAGCGGCGTCTCCCTCGACGAGACCATCGAGGGCTTCCTCGCGCTGCAGGAGGCGGGCAAGATCCGCCGCTTCGGGGTCAGCAACTTCGACATCGACGACATGAAGGAGCTGTGGGAGACCCCGGACGGCCAGGGCTGCCAGACCAACCAGATCCTCTACAACCTGTCGCGGCGCTGGCCGGAGGGAGCGCTGATGGACTGGTCCCGGCGCCATGGCCAGCCGCTGATGATCTATTCGCCGCTGGAGCAGGGCAGGCTGCCGGCGGGCGGTGCGCTCGGCGCGATCGCCGCCGCTCGCGGCGTGACGACGATGCAGGTGGCGCTCGCCTGGGTGCTTCGCCACGAGGACGTGTTCGTCGTGCCCAAGGCGAGCCGCATCGCCCATGTCGATGAGAATCTGGGCGTGCTCGACATCGTGCTCACCGACGACGAGCTTGCCGCCTTGGATAAGGACTTTCCTCCGCCCGAAGGCGGCGCGCCTCTAGAGATTCTATAGAATGCGCTGCGGGAAGCGTCAGTCTCCCTGGCCGATCATCTTCATGATGCCGGAAAAATCGTCCGCCCCGTTGCCGGCGTTGCAGAAGAGTGTATAGAGCGCCGCAGCTTCCGCGCCGAGCGGCGATGCCGCGCCGGCTGAGGCCGCAGCGGTCTGGGCGAGGCGCAGGTCCTTCAGCATCATGGCCGCCGTGAAGCCCGGCGCGTAGTCGCGGTTGGACGGCGCGTTCGGCACCGGCCCCGGCACCGGGCAGTAGGAGGTGAGCGCCCAGCACTGGCCGGTCGCCTTGGAGACGATGTCGAAGAGGGTCTGGCGCTCCAGCCCGAGCCGGTCCGCCATCCCGAAGGCCTCGCAGACCCCGATCATCGAGACCGCGAGGATCAGGTTGTTGCAGACTTTGGCAGTCTGCCCGGCGCCCGATGCGCCGGCGTGGATCACGGCCTTGCCCATGTCGCCCAGCACCGGCCGGGCGCGCTCCACCGAGTCCGCCTCGCCGCCCACCATGAAGGTCAGCGTGCCAGCCGCAGCGCCGGCGACGCCGCCCGAGACCGGCGCATCCAGCAGCGGCCAGCCGCCCTCGGCCGCCGTCGCGGCGACCGCGCGGGCGGTATCGACGTCGATGGTCGAGCAGTCGATCAGCAGCGTGCCGGGCGCGGCAACCGAAAGCACCCCGCCTTCGCCGCGATAGACCTCCGACACCTCGCCGCCGGCGGGAAGCATGGTGACGACCACCTCGCGCCCGGCCGCGGCCTCGGCCACCGTGCTCGCCGTTGCACAACCTGCCTCTCGGGCTCTCTCCACGGCATCCGCGCTGATGTCGAAGGCGGAGACGGCATGGCCGGCCTTCGCCAGATTGGCGGCCATCGGCCCTCCCATGTTGCCGAGCCCGATGAAACCCACTTCAGCCATATCGAAATCTCCCTCACCTGTCGCTCGCCGTCAGCGGCGCTATTTCCGACCCGTCACCACGTCATGTCGCCCTTGGGCGGCTTCTCGAAATAGGCATCGACCGCCGTCGCCGTCACCTCCTCCAGACGCGCCGGGCGCCAGGCCGGGTTGCGGTCTTTGTCGACGATCTGGGCGCGGATGCCCTCGAAGAAGTCGAAGCCCAAGTTGCAGTGCATGGCGAGCCGGTATTCCAGCGCCATCGCCTCCTCGAAGTCCCGCTCACCGTACTCCGTGAGCTGTTTGTATGAGACCTTGAGGCTGGTCGGTGATTTCTGGAGGAGTGTCTCAAGTGTCTCCGCCGCCCAGTCGGAGCCCTCGGCCTCGAGGTTGGCGACGATTTCCTCCACCGAGCCTGCGTCGAAGCAGGGGTCGATCGCCGCCTGGTGAGCAGCGAGCGGGGCGGAACCGAGGTCCGCGGCGCTCTCCGCGAGAATCCGGTCGATCGCCGCGTGCGCATCGCCACTGAGGTCCGCCGCCAGCAGGATCTCGTCCAGCGCCTGCAGGGCGTCGCTTGCTACCACGTGGGTCGCGAGCCCGAGATAGAGCGAGTCCGCCGCGCCGATGCGCGCACCCGTGAGGCCGAGATAGAGCCCGGTCTTGCCCCTGAGCCTGGGCAGGAAGTACGTCGCGCCGACATCGGGGAAGAGCCCGATCCCTGTCTCCGGCATGGCGAAGAGCGCGCGCTCGGTCATCACGCGGTGCGAGCCATGAATCGATATTCCGACGCCGCCGCCCATCACCACGCCGTCGATCAGTGCCACGTAGGGCTTCGGATAACGGAAGACGAAGGTGTTGAGCCGGTATTCCTGGGCGTAGAAGACGGTGGCGAAGTCGCGCTCCGGATCGTCCCGCTCGCCGTAGAGGAGGCGAATATCGCCGCCGGCGCAGAAAGGCACGCGCCCGTCCTCGCGCGCGGCGCCGCGGATAACCACGGCGGCGATCGCAGGATCCTCCGCCCACTCCTTGAGCCTCGCGTCGAGGTCCAGCACCATCGGCTGGGTCAGCGCGTTCAGCGCCTTGGGCCGGTTCAGCGTGACACTGCCGACCCGACCCTTCCGTTCCAGGATGATCTCGTCGCTCACGGTCGCTCCGCACCGGTCAAATGCCGGCGCATCCTACGGATAAGCCCTCAATGGGGAAATAGGCGCTTGGTGGTGTCCCGCCTCACTCCGCCAGCAGGCGGCGGGCGATGATGAGGCGCATGATCTCGTTGGTGCCTTCGAGGATCTGGTGGACCCGCAGGTCGCGCAGATGGCGCTCCACGGGGAAATCCATCAGGTAGCCGTAGCCGCCGAGCAGTTGGAGCGCCTGGTTGCAGACCTCGAAGCCCGTGTCGGTGGCCAAGCGCTTGGCCATGGCGATGGTGGCGGTGGCACCGTCCTCCCGCGCGTCGAGCGCGGCCGCCGCCCGGTGGATCATCAGGCGGGCGGCTTCGAGGTTCGTCGCCATGTCGGCGAGCGTGAACTGGAGCGCCTGGAAGTTGGCGAGCTTGCGGCCGAACTGCTCGCGCTGGAGCAGATGATCGCGGGCGATCTCCAGACTCGCCTGGGCTGCGCCGATCGAGCAGGCCCCGATGTTGATACGCCCGCCGTCGAGCCCCGCCATGGCGATCTTGAAGCCCTGGCCTTCGGCGCCAATCAGGTTCTCCGCCGGCACGCGGCAGTCCTCGAAGATCACCATCGCGGTCGGCTGGCTGTGCCAGCCGAGCTTCTTCTCCTGCGCGCCGAAGCCGAGGCCGGGCGTATCGCGCTCGACCGCGATGCAGGAGATGCCGCCCGGGCCCGGGCCGCCCGTCCGCACCATGCATACGTAGACATCCGCGTGGCCGCCGCCCGAGATGAACGCCTTGGTGCCGTTGAGCACGTAGTGCTCGCCGTCCCTGCGCGCGCTGGTCTTGAGCGAGGCGGCGTCGGAGCCCGAGCCCGGCTCGGTCAGGCAATAGCTCGCGAAGTGCTCCATGCTCGCAAGACGCGGCAGGAAGCGCTTGCGCTGGGCCTCGCCGCCGAAGCGGTCGATCATCCAGGACGCCATGTTGTGGATCGAGATATAGGCTGCGGTCGACGCACAGCCTCGCGCCAGGCCCTCGAAGATCAGCGCGGCGTCGAGCCGAGTGAGGTTCGATCCGCCGACATCGTCGCCCACGTAGATGCCGCCGAAGCCGAGGGTGGCGGCCTTGCGTAGGGTCTCCACCGGAAAGGTGCAGTCCCGGTCCCACTGGGGGGCGTAAGGGGCAAGCTCGTTCTCGGCAAAGCTCTGCGCGAGCGCGCGGAACGCCTCTTGCTCTTCCGAAAGGCTGAAATCCATCGTCGGCCTAACTTAGCGAGCGCCGGCGCACCTGGGCGAGGCGAAATATCAGGGGAGCCACGATCACGATCAGCATGATTCGGGCAATGTGGTGGGTCGAAACGAAGGCGGCAGCACTCCCCATGGTGAGCGCGATCAGGCTCATCTCGGCGAGCCCGCCGGGGGCGAACGCGAGGAACAGGACCGGGCCCGATTGACCCGCGACGGCGGCGAGGCCGTAGGCCGCGCCGGCCGTGACCAGCACCATCATCACCCCCACCAGCCCAGCCAGCAGCATGATTCGCCTAAGCTCG
The DNA here is from genome assembly GCA_022826665.1 of Alphaproteobacteria bacterium. GTDB lineage: Bacteria > Pseudomonadota > Alphaproteobacteria > UBA828 > UBA828 > WTGU01. Next base: position 160,907 of record JAJDUK010000047.1, read on the forward strand.
CTGAACGCCATGCCGACGAAGCGCGCGCCGATGGCGCCGCCGAGCACCACCTGGGCGGCTGCAATCAGCTCGCCGGGCGGCTGCGCTGAGACCACCCCGCTCAGGTGCAGGGCGGCGCTCAGCACCATCGGCCCCACAAGTTGCGCCGCCGGCACCTTGAGCGCCTTCGCCGCCGGGTAGCCCACCAGCGCACAGGCGATCAGCGCGAGGATGTCGATCCAGTCTGCCGACTCGCCGGCGGGCACCGGCAGGCCCACCGGGGCGACCCCCTCGACCAGCCGGAAGTAGAAGGCGATCAGGAAGACGGCGACGAGGATGCGCGTGGCGTGGGTGAGCGAGATCGTGCGCCCGTCGCCGCCCATGCTCTCGCCCAGCACCATCATCTCGCTGAGCCCGCCCGGCATCGACGAGAAGTAGGCGGACACCCGGTCGTAGCCCCCCAGCTTGCGGAAGACGACATAGGCCATGCCTGCCGCCAACGCCGTGGAGAGCACCACGCCCGAGAGGCCGACGTACCACTCCGCGATCCGGCCGAAGAGGTCGATGGTGAACTGGCTCCCCAGCAGCACGCCGAGGATCGCGATCATGACGTTGCGGACCTGGGCGGGGACCATGATCGGCGCCCCGGCGAGCGCCGCCCCTGTCGCCACGGTCATGGCGCCCAGCATCCAGGGCAGCGGCAGCGCGAGAGCGAAAAAGATTGCCCCGCCGACGGTGCCGAGGCCGACGGCCAGCGCAAAGCGCAAACCGGCGATGCGCAGCCGCGCGGCCTGCCAGCGCGGGCCGAATGGGATGTCGAACGGTTTCACGGGCCGCCCCCGGCTCGCGGCGCCACACCCCTCAGGGGGTGAACTGCTCGGTGAGGATGCGCTCGGTGAGGCTGTGCTCGGGATCGAACAGGAGGTTGATCGCCGTCGCGTGATCGACCGCGACCTCGACCGACGCCACGTCGCGCACCTCGGTGTAATCGGCAACCGCGCTGACCGGGCGCTTGTCGTGCTCGATCACCTCGAGCCGCACGGTGGCCTCGTGCAGCAGCAGGGCGCCACGCCAGCGGCGCGGGCGGAAGGCGCTGATCGGCGTGAGCGCCAAGATGTTGGCGCCGAGCGGTATGATCGGGCCGTGGGCCGAAAGGTTGTAGGCGGTGCTGCCGGCGGGCGTCGCCACGATCACGCCGTCGCAGATCAGTTCTTCCACCCGCACGACGCCGTCCACGCTGATCCTGATTTTTGCGGCCTGGCGGGTCTCCCGCAGCATCGAGACCTCGTTGATGGCGAGCGCTTCCCGCGTCTCGCCGTGGATCGTCTCGGCCCGCATGCTGAGGGGGTGCAGGACCGTGCTGTGCGCCTGCTCCAGCCGCGTGGGCAGGTCGTCAAGGGAGAATTCGTTCATCAGGAAGCCGACCGTGCCCCGGCTCATGCCGTAGATCGGCTTGCCCTGGCGCAGGAGCCGGTGCTGCGTCTCCAGCATGAAACCGTCGCCGCCGAGGGCAATGATGACGTCAGCGTCGGTTGGCTCGGTCAGGGAGTAGCGTGCGGCGATCTCGGCCAGCGCGTCTTGAGCATCGGCGGCGGTCGACGCGACGGCGGCCATCCTCCGATAACGCATGGGGTCTCCCGATGGACTACGCCGAAGCGGCGCGGAGCGCGGGCTTGGCGGCGGCCGGTCAGCCGCCGGTCACGCTCATGTGGCGGCCGACCGCCGGGCCGGTATGGCGGCGGTCGATGATGAAGTCGTGGCCCTTGGGCTTGCGCCCGATCGCCTCGTGGATCGCATCGACCAACGCCTCATCGCTCTCGCTGCGGCGGAGCGGGGTGCGCAGGTCAGCCGCGTCCTCCTGGCCCAGGCACATGTAGAGCGTGCCGGTGCAGGTGAGCCGAACCCGGTTGCAGGATTCGCAGAAGTTGTGGGTGAGCGGCGTGATGAAGCCGATCCGCTGGCCGGTCTCGCGCACGGTGACGTAGCGCGCGGGCCCGCCGGTGCGATGGTCGCTCTCGTCCAGGGTCCAGCGCTTGCGCAGCCGCGCGCGGACAAGGGAGAGCGGCAGGTAGTGCTCGGTGCGGTCGCCGTCGATGTCGCCGAGCGGCATGGTCTCGATGAAGGTGATGTCCTGGCCGTCGGACGCGCACCACTCGATCAGGTCCTCGATCTCCTCCTCGTTGACGCCGCGCAGCGCCACAGTGTTGATCTTGACCTTGAGCCCCGCCGCACGCGCCGCCTCGATCCCCTCCAGCACCTGGTCAAGCCGGCCCCAGCGGGTGATCTCCGCGAATTTCGCAGGATCGCGGGTGTCGAGGGAGATATTGATCCGGCGCACGCCGGCCGCGTAGAGGCCCTCCGCGTGGCGCGGCAGCTGGCTGCCGTTGGTGGTGAGCGTCAGCTCGTCGAGCGCGCCGGTCCGCAAGTGGCGGCCCAGGCTCTCGAACAGGCCCATGACGCCTTTTCGCACCAACGGCTCGCCCCCGGTGATGCGGAGCTTGCGCACCCCGAGGCCGACGAAGGCACTGCACAGGCGATCCAGCTCCTCCAGCGTCAGCAACTCGGCCTTCGGCAGGAAGCTCATGTGCTCCGACATGCAATAGAAGCAGCGGAAGTCGCACCGGTCTGTAACCGAGACCCGCAGGTAGGTGACGTGGCGCTCGAATGGGTCGATCAGCATGGCTTCCGCTCCGCCGGCGCGTGGCGCTTCCTCCGCCCCACGCCGCTCCGCATATTACGCGAGGGTGCCGAATTTCTCCCGGAGAATCTGGGCATCATCGGTGTGACGTCAACCGTGCCGCTCGCACGGTAATGGAGGCTGCTGGTAGGATCGGGAGCGAAGGGCCGCGAAGTGGAGCGCGCAGAATGACGGAATCAGTGGTCCCGGTCATCGATATTGCGCCGTTTCTCGCCGGCGGGCGCGAGGACAGGGCGCGGGTCGCCGCTCAGGTGGACGACGCCTGCCGCGAGATCGGCTTCCTCGTCATCACGGGCCACGGCGTCGCGCCAGCGCAGGTCGACGAGATGCGGCGCGTCACCCGCGCCTTCTTCGAGCTGCCCTATTGGGAGAAGCTCAGGGTCAAAATGCCGCCCGACCGCTACCGCGGACTGATGACCGTCGGCAGCGAGGACGTGGCCTACAGCATGGACGCGGACGAGGGCGCGCCCGACTGGCGCGAGAGCTTCGTCACCGGGCCCTACGACCACGACTACGATGAATATCACTACGGGCCGAACGGCTGGCGCTTCTTCGCCGCCAATCTCTGGCCCGATAAGCCGGCGGAGATGCGGCTGCTCTGGGAGGCCTACTATCGGGAGATGGAGCGGCTGGCGGGCGACCTGATGCGCATCTTCGCCTGCGCGCTGGGGCTGCCCGAGGCGTTCTTCGTCGACAAGATCGACCGCCACATCACGAACTTCATCGCCTCCTACTATCCGCCGCAGCCGACCCCGCCGCTGCCGGGGCAGCTCCGCTGCGGCGCCCATGCGGACTATGGCAGCCTTACCATCGTCTCCTCCGATTCCCCCGTGGGCGGCCTCCAGGTGCTGGGCAAGGACGGCGCCTGGGCCGACGTGCCCTGCATCCCCGGCACCTTCGTCATCAATCTCGGCGACCTGATGGCGGAGTGGACCAACGACCGCTGGCGCTCGACCCTGCACCGGGTGGCCAATCCGCCGCGAGAGGAGGCCGACAGCAGCCGGCTCTCGCTGCTGTTCTTCCACCAGCCCAACTACGATGCCGTGATCGAATGCCTGCCGAGCTGCACCGACGACGCCAACCCGCCGCGCTACACGCCCATCACGTCCGGCGCTCACGTCGCATACAAGATCGACAAGAGCCGCCGCCCGCAGCTCGAGGGTACCGAGGCGGCGGCAGGATAGCGGCGGCGCCATCGGCCCTTGACTCCCCGCGCCTGAGACCGCGAATTCGGGCCGCCCGCACGGCGGGCGAGTGAAGCGTGACGGAGAGGAGGCGGCGGTGGCCGACAACGGAGGGCAAGGCGCCCGCGATCAGGTAGAGGACGCACTGGCGCAGCTCGAGCGCGACGGCATTCAGCATGTCCGCTTCGAGTTGCCGGACATGCACGGCTCGGCCCGCTCCAAGCAGGTGCCGATCGAGCGATTTGCCGCCTCCGCCTGCGAGGGCGTGAACATGTATGGCGGCATCGTCGCCCTCGACACGGCCTCCCACGTGATCCCCGGCACGCTCTACAACGAGGAGGTCAAGTACAAGGACCAGACCCTGCGTCCGGACCTTTCGACCCTCGCGACCGTGCCGTGGCTCGACGGAATGGCGAAGGTGATCTGCGACACCGAGTGGGAGGACGGCACGCCGCTTCACGCCGCGCCCCGCGGCGTCGCCCGCCGGATGCTGGAGAGGGCGGCCGAGCTCGGCTTCGGCATCGAGAGCGCCCACGAGTACGAGTTCTACGTGCTCGACCAGGAGACGCACCAGCCGCTGTTCGGCGGCGTCCACATCTTCAACAATTTGCGCAACGATCACCTGCCCGCGATCCGCGCGGTGGTCGACGGTCTGCGCGCGGCTGGCATCCCGATGCTGACCGCGAACGCTGAGTATGCGCCCTCGCAGTACGAGCTGGTCTACAGGCATGCCGCGGGGATGGCGGGCCTCGACCAAGCGTTTACCTTCAAGAACGGGGTGAAAGAAATCGTCCAGCACGAAGGGCTCACCGCGACCTTCATGGGCAAGCCCTCGGCGGCCTCGGCGGGCTCAGGCTGCCACTACCACATCAGCCTGCTGGAGGCGGAGAGCGGGCGGAGCGCCTTCTACGACCCCGAGAACCCGAACGAGCTGACGCCGACGCTTCGGCACTTCGTCCAGGGCATCATCGACCACGGCGCCGCCGCCATGGCGCTCTTCAACCCGACGCCCAACTGCTACCGCCGGCTCACGCCCCATACCTTCGCGCCGTCAAACGTGAGCTGGGGCGAGGAGGACCGGAGTGCGATGGTGCGAATCAAGCAGCCGGGCTCGCCGGGGATGCACGTGGAGATGCGGGCGTCTTCTGCGATCAGCAACCCCTACCTCTGCGCCGCCGGCACCCTGGCCTGCGGGCTGCTCGGGATGAGCGAGAAGCGCTCGCTGGTCTCGCAGTCCGACGGGCCGAGCGAGGACGACCCCAGCCTGCCGCCCTTCCCGGCCAATCTCGAAGCCGCGCTCGCCGCGCTCGAAGCCGATACGGCGATGGTCGAACTGCTGGGCGAGGAGTTCGTCACGGTCTTCACCACGATGAAGCGCGCCGAGCTCACCCGCTTCAACGCCCACGTCACGCAGTGGGAGCGCGACGAATACATCGAGCTCTACTGAGGCGCGGGCTAAAGACGTAATCCGCGTTTGCCGATAGCGGAGACCCGAGTCTGCAATTGACGACTTTCCGTTGTGACCTGGTTGTTCTTCATCGACGAGAGCGGACATGACCACAGAGCCACGCCTTATGAGGTTCGTGGCGGGCTTGCGATTCATGTCGGTCGATTGTGGCCGTTTGTGCAGGACATGCAGCGACTGGAAATCGATTGTTTCGGTTGCGAGCTGCACACGTATGGCAAGGAGATCAAGGGCGCGACGCTGATCGATCGAAAGCGCTTCAGGCTCCCAGTACAGGGCGAGCCCTACCGCGATGACACCAGGCAGAGGCTCTGCTTATCTTTTCTTGCGAAGGGCCGCGAACGCGCCGTGCCGCGCCGGGAAGAATTCACGGCCTACGGCCAAGCCTGCCTTCGTATGGCACGAGAGACGTTCGCTCTTCTACGGAAGCATGAAGCCATCGTATTGGCGTCTGTCATCCCGCGAGGCGTAGCGAAGCCCCGGGGCTACCTGTTCGACAGATATCTCAGAAAGGACCTGGTGTTTCTACTGGAGAGATATTTCTACTTCTTGGAAGAAGCACGGGAGTACGGCGTCTTGGTCATGGATGAGACCGACAAACAGGAAGACCGCAGGTTTGTTGCCCGCATGGAGGGTCATTTCACCAACACATCGATCGGACGACGCAGGACGGCCTGGATCGTGCCTACACCGTTCTTCGTGTCATCCGATATGAATCCAGCGATCCAGGCGGCGGACCTTTGCATCTATTCCATCAACTGGGGATTTCGATTGCCCGATCGAGGGATGAACGCAGAGTGTCGGGAGGAGATCGCCGCAATGTTTGGAAAAGAGCTGTTCGATCTCCAGTTTCACGGTCGCGGACATCGTGACGGTCGTGACTTCGATACCTATGGGATCGTCTACGTCCCCGACCCCTATGAATCCAGGGCGACCAAATGAAAGAGGAGGCAACGCCCCCAGCTGCTGCTACCGCAAACTCTGGGTCCACGGACAGCCCTCGGGGCCGAGCCTCCACCGTGGAATATATGCCGCTGCTTCCAAGAATTCAATTTGGTCCGGCGGGGCGTGACACCGCAACGCGCTGAAGGCAGGGCTGGGACGCGCTCGGTCCCTAACGGAAGTGCGGAATCACGTGGTCGGCGTAGGCGGCGACGATCTGCTCCTCGCCGCCGTTGGTAAGGTAGATGTTGAACTGGGTGACGCCGGCGGCCTCCAGCGCGCGGATCTTCTCCACATGGGCCTCGGCCGGGCCGATCACGCAGAAGTCCTCGGTGATCTCCGGCGAGACATAGGCACTGTTGTCTGACTCCAGTGCGGTGTGCTGGCGGTAGTCGTAGCCCTCGTCGGCGCCGACGCCCTCGCGCTGCGCGATGTAAGCGGTGAGGCTCTCAGGCACGAGGTCGGTGCCCGCGCCGTGGTGCTTCACGATGTCGGCCACGTGGTTGCCCACCAGCGCCGGGAACCACTTGGTCTGGGCGATCCCGGCCTCGCGGTCGCCGACCCAGACCGGTGCGCAGGCCATGACGCGGTAGTCCGCCATGTCGCGGCCTTCAGCGCGGCCGGCGGCGCGGGCCTGGTCCCCCATCCACTGACAGAGGCCGACATCGCCGAGCTGCACGATCAGCCCGTCGCCGACGCGGCCGGCCGCCGCCAGTGCACGCGGCCCGTAGGCTGCAACCCAGACAGGCATCTCGTAGCCGCCGGTCCAGTCGAACTGTACCGGCTCCGGCACGCCCTCGTAGCTGACCGCCTCGCCCCGCACCAGCGCCTTCATGGCGTGGCAGAACTCCTCCAGGCGCGCCACCGTCGCCGGCCGCTTGCCGATGGCCCGCACGGCACTGTCGCCGCGCCCCACGCCCATGTCGAAGCGGCCGTCTGATTGCACCGCCATCGCCCCGAACAGGCTCGCAGCCACCGACCATTCGCGGGTCATCGGATTGGTGACGCAGGGACCAAAGCGCAGCCGCTGTGTGTGGTCGATGGCGACCGCCATCTGTGGGTAAAGGTCGCGCCACAGCGCGTGGCTGTCGAAGAACCAGGCATAGTCGAAGCCTGCCGCCTCGGCCTGGCGGCAGATGGCGACGACGCGATCCTTCTCAAGGTCGCCGCGAAAGGTGATGGCGAATTCCATGGTCGCCTCCGCTCCGTTACTCGGCCTCCGGCCAGATTTTCACGCCTGCATGCTTGAAGCCCGTCGCCTTCGACATATTGAGGCGGATCAGCAGCGGTGTCAGCGCCTCAATGCAGCGCGCGCTCTCGGCCGGGCCGCAGTTGTAGGCGCGGGCACCGATGGTCTCGACCAGGTCCATCACCGCGCGCTTCGCCTCCAGGTCGTCGCCGCAGACGAGAATGTCGCAATTGATCGGCTGATCAAGGGCTGCAAGCACGTGGGCGGAGACGTTGTGGAGCGCTCCCACTACCGAGACGCCTTCGCCCAGCATCGCCTGCGCCGCCTCGGTCGCCGAGCCCTCCGGCGGCATCGCGGTGCGCCGGGGATTGCCGTCGGCGAGCGGCACCGCCATGTCCACCAGGATCTTGCCCTGCAGTGCCTCGGTAAGCCCCGCGAGGGTCGCCTGGTGCGCGCTCCACGGCACAGCCAGCACGACCATGCGCTCGGCCCGCGTGACCGCGTCGGCGTTGGCGGCGCCTTCGATCGACCCCGGTGCATCAGGCACACCGGCTCTCAGATCGACGGCGATCTCCGCCGCGCGGGCGGCATCGCGCGACCCGACCACGACGTCAATGCCGGCAAGCGCGCAGCGCTGCGTTAGCCCGCGACCCTGGGGGCCGGTGCCTCCGATCACGGCGATTGCCATGGAATGGGTCTCCTGAGTGCGCCCGGCCGCAACTACGCGTCGTAGGCGACGAGAGAGGTGATCGGCAGGTCGAGGCGTTGACGCCCGCCGAGGAAGCTCAGCTCAATGATGAAGGCCGCCGCCACCACCTCGGCACCCACTTGGCGCAGCAGAGCATGCGACGCGGCCGCCGTGCCCCCGGTTGCAAGCAAATCATCGACCAGGACAACCCGCTGACCCGGCGCGACGGCGTCGGCCTGCACCTCGACCTGATCGGTGCCGTACTCGAGCGCGTATTCATACGCCACGGTCTCGCCCGGCAGCTTGCCCTTCTTGCGTACCATGATGAAGCCACAGCCGAGTGCGTGCGCCACCGGCGCCGCGACCAGAAAGCCGCGGGATTCGATGCCTGCGAGGAGATCGGGCTTGTGACTGCCGACCACATCGACGAGACGCTGCACCGTCTCGCCCCAGGCCCGCGCGTGGGCGAGCAGGGTCGAGATGTCGTAAAAGAGGATGCCTGGCTTGGGAAAGTCAGGAATTTCGCGGATGTGGTCGCGCAGGTCGAAGGCGGACATGGCTGCCCCCAATCAGCGCAAGAGGCCTTTGTCCTCCGCGATCACTCGGCGCCGGTGGCTTCCTTGAGATAGGCGATCAGGTTGTCGCGGTCCTTTTCCTTCCTGACCCCCTTGAACGCCATCTTGTTCTTCGGAATGTAACCCTTGGGATCGGCAATATAGGCTCTGATCGTCTCCTCGTCCCAGACGATTGCCGCGTCCTTCATCGCGTCCGAGTATTTCTTGAAGCCCTCGGCCGTGCCCGAGGTGCGACCGAAGACGCCGTGGAGGTTCGGGCCGACCTTGTGTTTCCCGCCTTCCTTGACGGTGTGGCACACCTTGCACTTCTTGAAGACCTTCTTGCCCTTCTTAACATCGGCGGCAATGGCGGAGGCGCTTGCCGCCATCATGAAGGTGGCGAGGGCAACGGCGAGGACGTGTCGTACGCGCACGGGTATCTCCTTAGGTCTGGTCCCGATCATGCGGTGAACGCGCGAACATAAGCCGGGTCCGCACCCGCGATCAAGCAGGCCATGCAGCCGGTGGCGCGCTGTTCCGGGGAGTAGCGCGCCACTAGCAGGTGGCTACTGGACCCGATACTCCTCGTCGAGGAAGAAGCGGCTGTCATAGTCCTCGACGCCAAGGTGGCACTCCGCGCAGAAGACGACGTTCTTGGCGCCCTTGCCGCCGGTCGTGCCGATGGTCCGGCCGCTCGGCATGATCAGCGTGTAGCGCCAGTCGCCGGTATCAGCGTTGAAGCCGGCTTCCATCTTCTCCATCAGGAAGAGTGGCCCGGCGCCGATCTTGCCGTTGGGTTTGACGGTGAAGCTGTCCTTGGCCAGCACGGTTCCGACGGGCGCAGGCCCCGCCTCTTCGAAGAGGCTGTAATTGTCGGCGCCGATGTCGTTGGCGTAGTTGTTGACGTAGCGCGCGCCGTGGGTATCGGAGACGTAAGGCTGGGCCGCGACATTCCGCCAGTTCAGGTAGGACGCCGCCCACTGATTGCCCGACTTGGCGTATCCCTCGGCCATGACCGCACTGATGCAGGCGTAGGCGTCTCGGGCCTCGTCCGCGGTCAGCTCGACCTCTTCGCCGGCCGCGCAGGGGTTGCATGGATTGCAGGCGCCGCACGGTGCGCAGGGATTGCACGGACCACATGGATTGCACGGGTTACAGGGGCTGCACGGGTTCGCCGCTGCACATGGGTTGCAAGGACCGCACGGGTTGCACGGTGCGCAGGCAGCGGCGCATGGATTGCACGGCTCGCACGGGCTGCAGGGACCGCATGGGTTGCATGCTGTGGCGCAAGGGTTGCAAGGCCCACAGGGATTGCAAGCACTCGCGCAGGGATTGCATGGACCGCACGGAGCACATGGCCCGCAGGGGCTGCCGGCGGCAGCGAGGCGCGGAACCACGCAGTCCGAACTGATCGCAGCGCCTGCTACGCACGGGTTGCAGGCGCCGCACGGCCCGCAGGCGCCCGCACAGGGATTGCAAGGGTTGCACGGTCCGCAAGGGCCGCAGGCGCCCGCACAGGGGTTACAGGGGTTGCATGCAGCTGCGCAGGGGTTGCACGGATCACATGGATTACACGGTCCGCAAGCACCACAAGCGGCGGCACAGGGGTTGCAGGGATTGCACGGCCCGCAAGGTCCGCAGGCGGCCGCGCACGGGTTGCACGGACTGCACGGTCCGCACGGATTGCAGGAGGCCAAGAGCAGCACGCCCGGATCCTGATGCTGCGGGGTCGCCGCCGGGCTTTCGCCGGTGGATGTACCGGCCGTGGCGTGGCCGCCACTGGTGGCGACCGCGAGCCCGATGACCACAGGGACCACTGTTCCGGCAAGCAAGGTGTTCGAGCGTGGCATGTCGGGCCTCCCTTGATGGCGTGATGACGGCACTCTGAGCGAATTGTCGGCGAGCGCATGGTGCGGGGCAAACCCCTTCGACTCAAATTTTTGTGATTCCCGTGCCGGGTGAGCGGCAGCTAGGCTGCTGCAATGGTTTTCTCCCGCGCACTCCTTGCGGTCTGTCTCGCGACCTGCGGCCTGGTCCTCGGGGGCGCTTCATATGCTGGTTCGGTGCCAGTTCCAGTCCTGGCGGAGGTCCCGACCGGCCCCTTCATCGCGGGCTCCGACGCGGCCGAGCGGGAATACGCCTACCAGCTCGACGAGGCGGCCTACGGCCACTCCCGAACGCGGGAACGCGGCTGGTACGACCGCGAGCGCCCGCGCGGGACCAAGACCCTTGATGGCTTTTTCATCACGCGCACGCTGATCACCAATGCCCAGTACGCGGCTTTCGTGGATGCCACGGGCCACCGCGTGCCCGATGTCGATCCCGAGACCTGGCGCGGCTACCGGCTGATCCACCCCTACGAGCGCACCCGCCGCCACGCGTGGACGGAGGGAGTTCCGCCGCCTGGGCGCGAAAACCATCCCGTGGTCATGGTCTCGCACGACGACGCCAATGCCTACGCGGCCTGGCTCTCGGCCGAGACCGGGCGCACCTGGCGGCTCCCCACCGAGCTCGAATGGGAGAAGGCCGCGCGCGGCACAGACGGCCGCATCTTCCCCTGGGGCGATACGTTCGACCCGGCGCTGCTCAACAGCCATGATTCCGGTCCCTTCGACACGCTGCCGGTCGGCAGCTTTCGCGCCGGTGCAAGCCCTTACGGCCTGCTGGATCCGGCAGGCATGGCCTTTGAGTGGACCGCCTCGCCCGGCAATCCGGGGCGCTTCCTCGTCAAGGGCGGATCATGGGACGACAGCGGCTGCGGCATCTGCCGCCCTGCGGCGCGTCACGGTCGGCCGGCGGACATCAAGCACATCCTCGTCGGCTTCCGCCTCGTCGTCGATCCGGGCGCGGGGGGTTAGCCTCCTCGGTCTGGCAAGAGCAAGCCCGCGGCACTATCTTTTCCTGGCGGAACGGCCAGCGAACGGGCGACAGAGCGGCAGAATGGCCCAGGCTTCAGCGGCGAAGAGCGAGCGGCAGGAGGAGACCCGCCACCTCGACATGGCGACACAGCCGGTGAAGCGGCTGCGCATGATGCTCGCCGCCGGCGAGGAGGTGCAGGAGGTCGAGCGGGTGCTCGGCAGGACCGGCGATAATGTGGTGAGCGAGCTGCTGCGCGGGCGCGGGACGTTCTACGAGTGGGACCATTACCCGAAAGGGGACGTCTTCGACGGTCAGAGCCACTCCCAGTATTTCTACCACGCCCATCCCGGCGGCTTCCGGGACACCGAGCACGGCCACTTCCACACCTTCGTGCGCGCCAAAGGGATGCCGCGCGGCATGAAGCCCATGCGCCGCAAGAAGCGCGACAAGTGGCCCATGGGGGACAAAGCGCTCACCCACGTCGTCGCCATCTCGATGGGGTCGAAGGGTCAGCCTCTCAGGCTTTTCACCACCAACCGCTGGGTCACTGGCGAGACCTGGTATCGAGCCGATGACGTGGCAAAGGTGATCGGCCGCTTCGTCATCGACCACGCCCGCCCGTCATGGCCGACCAACCGCTGGGTCGGCGCCATGATCCGCCTCTTCTGGCCGCAGATCATCCTGCTGGTCAAGGCGCGTGATCAGGTGATCGAGAACTGGGCTGCCCAGAATCCGAAGAAAGATACCCTCGAGGATCGTCGCCTCGAGGTCGTCTCGCAGGCCGAGGTGGATATCGAGGCCCAGATTGCCGCTATCAAGGCGGCCCTTGCCGAGAGAACCTAAGGCGCAGCCGACCCCCCGCTGTCACGGCTCCCGTACCGCGATAAAGAACGCCGCCTCTCCCGAGGCGGCGCCTTTGGATAATGTTGTCGTTACCCTTGAGCTTACTCGGCAGCACACGGGTTGCAAGCCTCGCACGGATTGCAAGCCTCGCAAGGGTTGCAGGCATCCGCCACGACGATGCGCTCGTCCAAGGAAGACTCGCACGGGTTGCAAGCCTCGCACGGATTGCAAGCCTCGCAAGGGTTGCAGGCATCCGCGACGACGATGCCCTCATCCAAGGAAGATTCGCATGGGTTGCAAGCCTCGCACGGGTTACAAGCCCCGCACGGGTTGCACGGATCCTCGTGCGAGTCCGCAACGACGATCGGCTGCTCCCCAGCGGACACGGCCGACGGCGCAAGAGCGGCGCCGGCCGCCATGGTAACGATACTCACGGCGACCACTGTTTCCTTGATCATTTTCGTAGTCTCCTCCTCGCAGACGCGAATTTGATTGGTTTGAATTGGGGCTTCGCGCCGCCTCGGCGGGTTGTCGAACCATACGAAGCCCACGCCATTGTGGTGTATATCGGCGGCGAGCAAAAGTGCTTTCGTTTCGATGACGGGAATGTGAGCGACGGGGACGGCCGATGCCGGTCGCGAGCAGCGAAGATTACGCGAGGCTGGCTGCCACCGCGCGGCAATTGGCGCTGGAGGCCGGGCGGACGATCATGGCCTTCTACCGCGACGGCACGCCGGTCGAGACGAAGGCCGATTCCACACCCGTGACCGAGGCGGACCGGGCGGCGGATCGCCTCATCGTCGCGGGCTTGCAGGCCGCGACTCCCGACATCCCCGTGATTTCCGAGGAGAGCACAAGCACCGGCCTGCCACCCGCCGGCGGGCGCTTCTGGCTCGTCGATCCGCTTGATGGTACCAGAGACTTCATCGCTCGCACCGGCGAGTTCACGATCAACATCGCTTTGATCGAAGGTGGCCGTCCGGTGCTCGGCGTGCTCCACGCCCCGGTCCAGGATGAGACCTATGTCGCCGACGGACTGGGGCAGGCGGTGCGCATGGTAGGCGACGGCCCGCCGCAGGCGATCCGGGCGCGTCCGGTGCCTGCCAGGGGCCCTGCGGTCATCGCCAGCCGCCTACACCGTGACGCCGAGACCGACGCCTATATCGCGGGACTCGAACCTGCGCGGATCGAGAGCGCGGGGAGCGCCCTGAAATTCGGGCTGCTCGCGCGGGGCGCGGCCGATGTGTACCCCCGCTTTGGCCGCACCATGGAGTGGGACACCGCCGCCGGCCAGGCGATCCTCACGGCGGCGGGAGGTCATGTCCGCGACCTGCAGGGCCATGAGCTGCGCTATGGCAAGGCGGACTTCGTGAATCCATCCTTCGTCGCCTGCGGCGTGGATTAGGGACGTGTTGCCCGACGCCATAACCGGTCCTCCGTGCCTTGAGCCGACACAGGAGGTCATCGCGCAGGCCGCGCGGGTGATCAAAGACGGCGGGCTCGTCGGGCTGCCCACCGACACGGTCTACGGCCTCGCCGCCGACGCGACCTCCGATGCGGCCGTGGAAGGCGTCTTTCGCGCCAAGGGCAGGCCGGCCGACATGCCGCTCATCGCCCTCATCGCCACGATGGCGATGGCCGAAGCATGTGGCGAATTCTCTGCGTCGGCCCTGGCGCTGGCGGAGGAATTCTGGCCGGGCCCGCTGACCCTGGTGCTGCCGCGCGCTGTGGGCTCGCCCCTCTCGCCGCTGGTCCACCAAGGCGCGCCCGGCGTCTCGCTGCGGATTCCCGGCAACGACACCGCACGTGCCGTGGTCGAAGCCGCTGGGCGGCCGTTGACGGCGCCGAGCGCCAACCCCTCGGGCGCGCCGAGCCCGCTTACCGCCGCCGAGGTCGCGGCCGGCCTCGGATCGCACGTCGCTCTGATCGTCGACGGCGGCCGCGCCGCCGACAGCCTCGGCTCGACCCTGCTCGACCTGACCGGAGAGTCCGCCCGCCTGCTCCGCGCCGGCGTCGTCACCGCCGAGGCCATCGAGCGCGTGATCGGACCTATCGTTCGCGCGGACTGAGAACCTGCGTTAGGCCGAGGGTGCCGCTGCCCCGGCGCGCGGGCTGTTGCTGGGATTCGTGGGGCCGCCAGCCGGTGAGGTAGAGCACCTGGAAGGTGGCCGGGATGCGCCCGTCCGCACCGCCGAAGGTCTCCCGGTAACGATCGGCGGCGGCACGGAACGTAGCCCGTCGGGCAAAGTGCCGAGCCCGCCCGCTGGCGGCGTTGGCCTCGCCCATGGCGCGGAGGTCGTGCATCAGCGCCTCGGCACTCTCGTAGGTGACAGTGATCCGGTCGCTGTCGACCACCGGCAGCGCGAAACCGGTCCGCTGCAGCAGGGCACCGAGGGTCTGGACGTCGGGGAAGGGCGAGACGTGCGGCCGCGCGCCGCCTTCCTGCCCCGCTTCCGCTTGCAGGAACGCCTCGCGCAGCTCGAACAGGGTCTCGCCGCCCAGCATCGCCGCGAGCAGCAGGCCGTCCGGCCTGAGCGCCTGCCTGATCTGGACCAGCGCCCCCGGCAGGTCGTTCACCCAGTGCAGGCTGAGCGCGCTCACCACGAGATCGAGCGAGTCCGCGCGGATCGGCAGCCACTCTTCGTCGGCGACCAGGCGCGCGGGGCTCGTGGCGCATGCCACCATGGCCGGCGAGAGGTCTGCCTCGATGAGCAGGTCGGGCGCGGTCTGCCGGCGCAGCATCGGGCCAAGCTGCCCGCTGTGGCAGCCGAGGTCGAGCACGCGGTCGAAGCGGCGCTTGACGTCATCCAGCCGGCCCACCAGCCGCTCGCCCACCTCGCGAACCAGGAAGTCACCACGCCCCGCGAAGCCGGCAGCGGCGCGGTCGCGGTGGGCGCGCACGGCAGCACGGTCGAAGACCGCGGCGCCGTCAGGCTGAGCCGCGCGCTGGGTCATGCCGTCGGTTATGGCATGATGGACCGGAGGCTGGAAGCGCAGGCGGGAGTCGGGCTAGTGCTGAGCGGAGCGCAGATAGGGCCATTGACGGCGCTGGCGCGGGTGGCCGCGACGAACGCCGTCGATCTCGTCTTGCCGCCCTCGTGCCTCGCCTGCCATGCGCCCGTGAGCGAGGCCGGTGGGCTCTGCCCCGACTGCTGGAGCCGTATCAGCTTCATCGGCCGGCCCTGCTGTGCGCGCTGCGGTCTGCCGTTCGCGATCGAGGCGGCTCCCGACGCGATCTGCGGCGACTGCGCTCGCGTGCCGCCCGTCTTCGACCGGGCGCGCGCGGCGTTTCTCTACGAGGGCGCCGGGCGCGAGCTGATTCTCGCCTTCAAGATGGCCGATCGCTCGTGGCTCGCGCCCAGGCTGGCCACGTGGCTGCAGCGCGCGGCCGCGCCGCTGCTGCCTGAGGCGGACGTGGTGGTGCCGGTGCCGCTCCATCGCTGGCGGCTGCTGGCGCGGCGATTCAACCAGGCGGCGGTGCTCGCCCGGCTCATGGCGCGCGAGGCGGATGTTGCGATGGTCCCGGACCTCCTGGTGCGGACGCGGCGGACCGCGACGCAGACCCGGCTCTCGCGCGTCGAGCGGCGGCGCAACGTGCGGGGCGCGTTCGCGGTGCGGCGCTCACGCGCGCCGCTGGTTGCCGGGCGCAATGTCCTCCTGGTGGACGACGTCATGACCACCGGTGCCACCGTCTCGGCCTGTGCCCGTGCGCTGCGCAAAGTGGGCGCTGCGCGGGTCGATGTGACCACTCTTGCGCGCGCCTTGCCGAGCCGTCCATGATGCCGGCCTGCACCGAGCATTGGGGGACACCATGACCGAAACCCTTCGGGTCGCCTGCGTCCAGCCCTCCAGCGGCCAGGACATGCAGGCCAACCTCGACGCGGCCGGCGCGCTGGTGCGCGAGGCCCGCGCCGCCGGCGCAGAGCTGATCGCGCTGCCCGAGAATGTCGCGCTCATGGAGCACCGGACGGAGCTGGTGCAGGCGAGCGCCCGCCCGCTCGACGCCCATCCGGCGGCGCGGTTCTTCAGCGCGCTCGCGGAGGAGCTGGAGGTTTGGCTGCTCGCAGGCTCGATGGGGGCGGACGCCGGCGACGGCCGGATCGCCAACCGCTCGGTGCTGATCGACCCCGCGGGCCAGATCGTCGCGACCTACGACAAGATCCATATGTTCGACGTGGACCTGCCCAACGGCGAGGTCTACCGCGAGAGCGACGCTTTCCGCCCCGGCGGGCAGGCGGTGGTGGCGGAGACACCCTGGGGCGGCCTCGGCATGACCGTCTGCTACGACCTGCGCTTTCCCCAGCTTTACCGGGCGCTGGCCCACGCAGGCGTCCGGCTGATTACCGTGCCGGCAGCCTTCACCAAGCACACCGGAGAGGCGCACTGGCACATCCTGATGCGGGCGCGCGCCATCGAGAGCGGCTGCTTCGTCATCGCGCCCTGCATGTGGGGTAGCCACTCCGGCGACCGCAAGACCTACGGTCATTCGCTGATCGTCGATCCCTGGGGCGAGGTGCTGGCCGATGCCGGCAAGGGCGTCGGCATCATCACGGCCGATCTCGAGCTTGCGCGCGTGGAGAAGGTGCGCGCCGCCATCCCGGCGCTGGCGCACGACCGCGCCTTCTCGCCGCCGGCCGGTTCGGAACAGGAACTCCGCCGCGCCGCCGGCTGACGCTCGAGGATCACTTCCGACCGCAAAGGTGCTGAACGATCTTGGGATTGGGCGGTGGGACTGCGCGGTGCTCGTAGGCGACGACCGTGAGACGGCCTGCGGCGAGCGCCAGCAGCTCGCCCCGCTGCAGCAGGTAGTCCGGGTTGCGCGGGCGGCCGAAGCGTTCGTTGCCGACGGCGAAGGTCTCGTAAAGGAAGACGCCGCCCGGCCGAAGGCAATCCACGAGCGGGACCAGCAGCGGGCGGAACAGATAATCCGTCACCGCCACGGCATCGAACCGGCGCCCGGCGAGCGGCTCGGCACCGGGGCGCTCCAGGTCCGTCTCGACGATCTCGACCAGAGGATCGTCCTTGAGATCAGCGAGGCCCGAGGTGTCGATGTCGATGGCCGTGACCTGCAGGCCGTGCTCGCGCAGATAGCGCGTGTGCCGGCCGCCGCCGCAGGCGAGATCGAGCACGTGGCCGCCTTCGGCGATCAGGCCAGCATGGCGGACGATCCAGGGGGAGGGGACGCGCGAGCGATGACTGTGCATGGCAGCAATAGCGGTGAGGGCAGTTGAATCTTCGTATAGTTTCGGGGTTTTATGGTACGTTGCAGTAACCGTGGCAGCGAGCCGGGCGCACCCACATGATCGTGTTCGACCTCAAGTGCGGCAAGGACCACGTGTTCGAGGGCTACTTTGCCGACTCCGCGACCTACGAGCAGCAGGCGGAGGCGGGCGAGATCGCGTGCCCCTATTGCGGCGACGTCGAGATCGCCAAGGCGCCGATGGCCCCTAACATCGCGGTCAACAACAAGGCGCGGGGCAAGCCCGAGCCGGCACCCGCGCCCGCGCCCAAGCCGACCCCGCCGGAGATGGCCCGCGCGATCGGGACGCTGCGGCGCATGCGCTCCTATATCGAGAAGAACTTCGATCATGTGGGCGAGCGCTTCCCCGAGGAGGCGCGCAAGATCCACTATGGCGAGGTCAAGCGCCGCAGCATCTACGGCGACGCCACCAAGGAGGAGGTCGGCGAGCTCGCCGACGAGGGGATCGAGGTCGGCGAGGTCCCCTGGGTCCCCCGCCACGACGCTTAGCCGCAGGGCGGTCCGCCGCGGTCGCTTAGGTGTCGGGCTTCCTGGCGTGAACGATGTAATTCACTGAAAGATTGGGGCTCGTGGTCCAGCCGCCGGCGAGCGGGTTGTAAACCATGCCCCGCATGTCGGCGACGGTGAGGCCCCGGCGGCGCAGCAGGCGCACCATCTCGGCCGGGCGGACGAAGCGCGACCAGTCGTGGCTGCCGGCCGGCAGCCAGCCCAGGATCCTCTCGCCCGCGACGATGGCAAGCGCGTAGGCCGCAAGCGTGCGGTTGAGCGTTGCCACGACGAACGTCCCGCCGGGCTTGATCAGGCTCGCGCAAGCCTCGGCGAAGGCGTCGAGATCGGCCACATGCTCGACGATCTCCAGAGCTAGCACGGCGTCGAAACGCTCGCCGTCTGCCGCCAGCGCCTCCGCCGTGGCGTGGCGATAGTCAATGGCGAGCCCCTGTTCCTCGGCGTGATGGCGGGCCGCGCGGACGTTGGCCTCCGCCGCATCGATGGCGACCACGTCGGCGCCGAGCCGGCAGAGCGGCTCGGCCATCAGGCCGCCGCCGCAGCCGACATCGAGGAGTCTCAAGCCCGTCAGAGGCTTGAGCGCCGCTGCGCCCTCGGCGCGCGCGCCGGGCTCTCTCCCCGCCAACAGCGCATCCCGCACGTAGGCGATGCGCACCGGGTTCAGCGCGTGGAGCGCGCGAAAGGCACCGTGGCGGTCCCACCAGCGCTCGGCGAACGCGGCGAAGCGCTCGACCTCCGCCGGGTCGACGCTGGGGTCGGTCGCGGGCTCCGCGCCCGGCCCCGGCCCTTTCGGCTTGCTCCCCTCCTGGGCCATCATCGCGTTCCCCTCCGGCCAGGCCGCCCGCTTGCGCGGCCAAAGCTGAGCCAGTATGTAGGGCCGTCTCCACGACCGGCAAGCGTCGCCTCCCCGACGCAGACGCAGCCCACCCGATGGCACTCATCGTTCACAAATACGGCGGCACGTCGCTGGCCGACCTCGACCGAATCAACGCGGTCGCCGACCGGGTGAAGGCGGCGTTCGATGCCGGCGATGAGATCGCGGTCGTGGTCTCTGCCATGGCCGGCACCACTGACCAGTTGGTCTCTTGGGTCCGGGCCGCGGCGCCTCTCCACGACGCGCGGGAATACGACACGGTCGCCGCTGCGGGCGAGCAGATCACCGCCGGCCTGCTGGCGCTCGCGCTGCAGAGCCGCGGGGTCACAGCACGCTCGTGGCTGGGCTGGCAAATCCCGATCCACACGGATGGCGGCCACGGCCGCGCCAGAATCGAGGGGATCGAGACGAGGGAGCTGCACAAGCGGCTCGGCAGACGCGAGGTGCCGGTGGTCGCAGGCTTCCAGGGCTTGGGCCCGCTCGGGCGGATCACGACCCTCGGCCGGGGTGGCACCGATACCTCGGCAGTCGCCCTCGCCGCGGCGCTGGGCGCCGACCGCTGCGACATCTTCACCGACGTGGAGGGCGTCTTCACCGCCGACCCCCGCGTCGTTGCGACGGCGCGCAAGCTGACTAAGATCACCTACGAGGAGATGCTGGAGCTCGCCTCCCTCGGCGCCAAGGTCTTGCAGATTCGCGCCGTCGAGATGGCGATGAAGCACCAGGTGCCGCTTCAGGTTGCCTCCAGCTTCGCCGATACCCCCGGAACATTCGTGGTCGATGAGGACGACATCGTGGAACAGGAGCGGGTCAGCGGGATCGCCTACAGCAGGGACGAGGCCAAGATCACGGTGATGGGCGTCGCCGACCGGCCCGGCGTCGCGGCGGCCATCTTCGGGCCGCTGGCGGACGGCAACGTCAACGTCGACATGATCGTGCAGAACATCTCCGCCGACGGCACGACCGACCTCACTTTCACGGTGGCGGAGGCCGATCTGGACCGCTCGATCGCGATTCTCGAGGAGACGCGGGGCGCAGTCGCCTACGAGCGGCTGGTGGCGGACCAGGGCGTGGTCAAGGTCTCGGTGATCGGCGTCGGCATGCGCAGCCACGCCGGGGTGGCGCAGACGATGTTCGCCGCGCTTGCCCAGAAGGGCATCAACATCCAGGTGATCTCGACCTCGGAGATCAAGATCAGCGTGCTGGTTTCCGAAGACTATACCGAGCTTGCCGTGCGCGCTCTCCACGCGGCCTACGGACTGGACGACCGTGAGCCCTGAAGCGGGGCGCCCGGTCGATGACTGAAGCGCGCGAGCGCGCGCTCCAGCGGCTCGATGCCTACTGGGCGCGGGGGCGGGCCTTCCTCGGCACCCGCTACGCAATCATGGGCGGGGCGATGTCGTGGGTCTCCGAGCGGAACCTGGTGGCCGCCATCTCCAACGCCGGCGGCTTCGGCGTGGTGGCCTGCGGCTCGCTGGCCCCGGATCAGCTCGCAGCGGAGATCGACGGAGTCTACGAGCGCTGCGACAAGCCCTTCGGGGTCAACATCATCGTCATACACCCGGAGCTCGATGCGCTCGTCGCGACCTGCGTCGAGCGGCGCGTGGGCCACGTGGTGCTCGCCGGCGGCCTGCCGCCGAAGCGGACGATCGAGACGCTGAAGCAGGCCGGTACCCGCGTCGTCGCCTTCGCACCGACGCTGCCGCTCGCCCGCAGGCTCGCCAAGCAGGGCATCGACGCGCTCATCATCGAGGGCATGGAGGCGGGCGGGCATATCGGGCCGGTCTCCACCAACGTGCTCGCCCAGGAGGTGCTGCCCCATTTCGACGAGGTGCCGGTCTTCGTCGGCGGCGGCATCGGGCGGGGCGACGCGGTCGCGCTCTATCTCGCAATGGGCGCGGCCGGCTGCCAGTTGGGTACCCGCTTCGTCTGCGCGACGGAATCCATCGCCCATCCGCGCTTCAAGCAGGCGATGATCCGCGCGAATGCGCGCGATGCGCGGCTCTCGGTGCAGGTGGACCCCGATTTTCCCGTAATTCCGGTGCGCGCCGTCGCCAACAAAGCGACGGAGCGATTCGAGGCGTTTCAACGGGAGACCATCGCGCGCTATCGCCAGGGCGAGATGGAACTGGGCGAGGCCCGGCTCGCCATCGAGCACTTCTGGGCCGGTGCGCTGCGCCGGGCCGCGATCGAAGGCGATGTCGAAGACGGTTCTCTGATGGCCGGCCAAAGCGTCGGCATGGTGACATCGGAGCAGTCGACAAGCGAGATTGTCGCTGAACTGTTGGACCAGGCAGTAAATGCGCTCGCTCTCAGCGCCGAACGTGGAGCCGCGGGCCTTGCTGACGGTAATCGACCGGCGCATCGTCCTCTACCCGCCAGTGCATAACAGCAGCTTTACAATGCGTAAGTCTATGATTGCGCAGGATGACGGCCGATGATAACATCGTGGGCCTGGCTGTTAGTAACGGGGGACGGCTGATCGGGTCGCAGTCTTCTAGCGTCAGAAGAATAACTGGCGAAATGAGGCGGTGACGCGAACACAATATGGAGCGTATTGGACGTTCGCAAACGGGTGTCTGAGCGCGCATCGCCGGCTGGGAGGGCGGCGTTCGTGCTCGCTGTTGCGGGACGTGAGTCATGAAGGAACCTCTGCGGGTGCCGTTCGAAGCATCCGAGCCTGATCTGGCCGGTCCGCGACTCGTTCACGAGACGGGCCGCGACGACCCACATGCCCTCCCGAGCTTTTGCGAAGAGCTGCGGGAAGCGCGGACCAGGGGCGGCTACAGCGTGGCCGACGCCGCTCACGTGCTGCGCATTCAAGAGCACTATCTTGAAGCGCTTGAGGAAGGTCGCTTCGACCAAATCCCCGGCACCACTTATACAATAGGGTTCTTGCGCAGCTATTCGGGCTTTCTCGGGCTCGATCCAGACGAGATCGTCGACGCGTTCAAGCGCGAGCAAGGGCTTGAAAAGAGCGAGCAGAGGCTGGCTTTTCCGTCGCCTACCGACAGCAGCCCCAAACCGAAATTCTGGCTTATCCTCCTCGTTCTGGTGCTGGCGGGCCTCGCCTACGGCGGCTGGCAGTATCAGTCGACCGGTGGACAGATTGCGACTGATCTCGTCGACGACGTTTCGACGCGGCTGACCGAGGCGGTGGGCCTGAGCGAGACCGTCGCAACCGAGGAGACGGCCGCCGCAAGCCAGACAGCGACTGCTACGGCCGATACCGCGCCTGCGGTCGAGCCCGCCGGGGAGACGGCTGCCGCGACCGCCGAAGCGGTTGTCGCGGAGGAGGCGACGCCCGCGCCGGTGGAACCTGCATCGACGGCGGTGGTCGAGCCGCCTCCCGCTCCCTCCGCGGTACGGCAGGAAGAGCCTGTAACGGTAGATCCCGCTCCGGCGGCCCCCGACGCGACGGATGTCGCCTCGGCTGATCTCATCCCGGCGGCCGAGGTGTGGGAAGAAGCCGGGCCGGCCGAGGCGACGGAGGTGGCCGCGCTTCAGGGGTCGCAGCCGGAGGACGCACAGGCCCCGCTGTCACCTGCCACGGTCGAAGCGACGCCTGAGCCGACGGCGCAGACCGAGCCTGCTCCGGCGGCCGAGGTGGCCGCGCCGAGCGAGCCGGCCGTCGCGCCTGCGGAAATGCCCGATCGGGGTACGCCGATCGCGGCCCCGCTTGATCTCGCGATCGTCGCCACTGGCGGGACAAGTAGCCCCGCGACCGGCACTGACGAAGCTGTTGCGGGCGACGGCGCGGCGACCAGCGACGCCACCAGCAACGCTGACGCTGCCGACGCCGATGTCATCGTGACCGCCGCGCTCGAACCTGCATCGCCGGAGCCGACAATCGAGGCAACGCCGGAGCAGACCGCCCCGCCCGCGACTCCGGCGGCGGCGGAGCCCGAACTGCCGGTGGATACCGGCTACGTTCCCAAGGTCTACGGGCGAAGCAATCTCGACGCTCGCGTGATCATTACGGCGATCGACGATAGCTGGGTCCAGGTCCAGGGGCCGGACAACGAGTTGCTGTTGACGCGGATCCTGCACGCGGGCGATACGTACCGCGTGCCGGACCGTCCTGGTCTGCTCATGGTGACCGGCAACGCCGGCGGCCTTGAGATTCAGGTCGATAACGCCCCGGCGCCGGCCCTCGGTCCGCTCGGCGTGGTCATTCGGAATATCGCACTCGACCCGGATCGCCTCCTGGCCGGTACCGCTATCGGCGGGTAAGCGCGCAGAGCGGCACCTGCTGCTTGCCGAGATAGTCGAAACGAGTCACTAAACCCGCCACCGTCACGCCGGGAGCAGCACCGGCACCGTTCGGGAACCCAGACAGTGCGTAGAATTCAGCCGGTTCGTGGAACGCACGACCTCGCGGCGGACGAGATGCGCCGCCACCGCCACGTCATCGAGCACGCCCGCGCGCTTGCTGCCCGCTACGGGTTTGCCGAGGTGGCGACGCCGATCTTCGAGTTCAGCGACGTGTTCCGCCGCACTTTGGGCGATACCTCCGACATCGTGACCAAGGAGATGTACACCTTTGCCGACCGCAGCGGCGCGGAGATCACGCTCAGGCCGGAGAACACGGCGGGCGTCGCCCGCGCGGTGATCGGCGGCACCTTCGGTGAGCGCCGGCCCTTTAAGTGCTTCTACGCCGGGCCGATGTTTCGCTACGAACGGCCGCAAAAGGGTCGGCTGCGCCAGTTCCATCAAATCGGCGTCGAGCTGATCGGCGCTCCCGAACCGCTCGCCGATATCGAGGTGATCGCTCTCGGCGCGCACTTGCTCGAGGCGCTCGGCGTGCTCGACCGGGTCACACTGGAGATCAACACGCTCGCCGACGAGGCCAGCCGACGCGCCTACCGGGCGGCGCTCGTCGCCTACCTCGAGGCTCACGAGGACTCGTTGTCGGAGGAGAGCAGGCAGCGGCTCCAGCGCAATCCGCTGCGCGTCCTCGATTCCAAGGACAAGGGCGATAAGGACGTGCTGGCCGACGCGCCTGAAATCGATGCGCACCTGAGCGCGGAGGCCGCAGCGTTCTTCGACGGCGTTTGCGAGGGGCTCAGCGAGCTCGGAATCGCCTTCACCCGCAACCCTCGCCTCGTGCGCGGCCTCGATTACTACTGCCACACGGCCTTCGAGTTCACGACCGAGGCGCTCGGCGCCCAGGGCGCCGTGCTCGCCGGCGGCCGCGAAGACGGCCGGGTGGAAACGATGGGCGGGCCGCCCACGCCCGGAGTCGGCTGGGCCGGCGGCATCGAGCGGCTGGCCGCTCTGGTGGAAGAGGTGGTGGGCGAGGTGCCGGCGGCGCCCCGGCCCATCGCCATCGTGCCGCTCGGCGCGCGCGCCGAGGCCGCCGCACTCGGGCTCGCCCAGCGCCTCAGGCGCGAGGGCTTCGCGGTGGAGCTGACCTATCGCGGCTCACTCTCGAAACGGCTCAAGCGGGCCGATCAGGCGCGCGCCGCGGCGGCGGTCATTCTTGGCGATGACGAGATGGAGCGCGGCGTGGCCACGATCCGCGATCTCGACAGCGGCACGCAAGTCGAGGCGCCGGAGGCCGAGCTCGGCACGCATCTCGCCCGCTACGCGCCCGGCCCATGAGCGCGGCGGCCGGGTTCGAGGAGCGCCTTGACCGGGTGCTCGAGCGCCACGGGGAGCTCAGCCAGGCGCTCTCGGCGATGCCCCCGCCGCCGCCCGCCGAGCTCGCGCAGCTCTCGCGCGAGTACACCCAGCTTTCGCCCATCGTGGAGGCGATCACGGCGTTGCGCGCGGCCCGCGACGAGGCCGACGAGCTGCAGGCCATGGCCGAGGACCCCGAGAGCGAGCCCGAGATGCGGGCGCTGGCGGAGGACGAGCGCGCCGCGCTGATGGCGGCGATGCCCGCCAAGGAGGAGGCGCTGAAGATTCTCCTCCTGCCGGCGGACGAAGCCGACGAGCGCAACGCCATCCTCGAGATTCGCGCCGGCACCGGCGGCGATGAAGCCGCGCTCTTCGGCGGCGATCTGCTGCGGATGTACCAGCGCTACGTCGAGACGAAGGGCTGGCGCTTCGAGCTGATGTCGATGTCGGAGACCGGGCTCGGCGGGGTCAAGGAGGCGGTGATCTCCATCGGCGGGCGCGGCGCCTATGCGCGGCTCAAGTTCGAGTCCGGCGTGCATCGTGTGCAGCGGGTGCCGGAGACCGAGGCGAGCGGGCGCATTCACACCTCGGCGGCCACGGTCGCCGTGCTGCCCGAGGCGGAGGATGTCGATATCGCGCTGGACGAGAAGGACCTACGCATCGACGTCTACCGCTCCAGCGGGCCCGGCGGACAGAGCGTCAACACCACCGACAGCGCCGTGCGCATCACCCACCTGCCCAGCGGGATCGTGGTCACCCAGCAGGATGAGAAGTCGCAGCACAAGAACAAGGCCAAGGCCATGAAGGTGTTGCGCGCCCGGCTCTACGACCGGGAGCGTGCGCTCCGCGATGCCGAGAGGGCCGCCGCGCGGCGCGGGCAGGTGGGCTCCGGCGACCGGTCGGAGCGGATCCGCACCTACAACTTCCCGCAAGGCAGGGTGAGCGATCACCGCGTCAATCTCACCCTCTACAAGCTCGACAAGGTGTTGAGCGGCGAAGCGCTCGACGAGGTTATCGATCCGCTGATGACGGCGGACCGCGCCGCCCGCCTCGCGGAGGCGGAGTGACCGGGGCTACGGCGAGCCGGGCGGCGGCGCTCGGCGCCGCGGCTTCGGCGCTGCGCGCGGCGGGCATCGATGCGCCGCGCCGCGATGCCCGGGTGCTGATGCAGCACGCGCTGGGGCTCGCGCCCGAAGCCCTGCTCGCGGACGACCATGTGCCGCTCGGCGAGGGCGAGGTCCGGCGGCTGGCGGCGCTGGTCCGCCGCCGGGCGGCGCGCGAGCCGATCGCTTATCTCACCGGCAGGCGCGAGTTCTGGGGTCTCGACTTCGCGGTCGACCGTTCCGCGTTGGTGCCGCGTCCGGAGAGCGAATCCTTGGTCGAGGCGGTGCTCGCGCACACCGCGCGGCTCCCGGCCCACCCGCGGCTGCTCGACCTCGGCACCGGCACGGGCTGTCTGCTGGTCGCGCTCCTCACCGAACTTCCCGGCGCGGTCGGCCTCGGCATCGATGTCAGCGACGCCGCTGTCTCGCTCGCGCGGCGCAACGCTTATCACCACGGTCTCGGCGAACGGGCCTCCTTCGCCGTTGCCGATTGGGGCGCACCACTCGCCGCTCGCTTCGATATCGTGGTGAGCAATCCACCTTATGTGGCGTCGCCGGAGCTGGCATCGCTTGCGCCGGAGATTACCCGCCACGAGCCGCGAACGGCGCTTGCTGGCGGGGATGACGGATACGAAAGTTACCGGCAACTTGCCCCGCAAGTCGCGCAACTCCTGGCGCCAAGAGGCCTGGCAGCGATCGAGCTTGGTGCGGGGATGGCGGATGAAGTCGAGTCGTTGTTTGTTGCATCCGGACTCGTAGAAATCAGCCGTCGGCGTGACCTCGCCGGCATCGAGCGCTGCGCTCTGTTTGCCCGCGATACCGACGCCGGATTCTGATCCGAAGAGGACTTAATTTTGCCGGCGGAACATGCCGGCTTGGAAAAAAAGTTGTTGCAAACTGCGCACGTATGGGTAGGGTTCCGGGACTCGCGAACCTTGACCGGATGAACGGTCTCGCAGAGTTCCTCAGCGAAAGAAGCTGGCAAGCGTGCTTGGACGCAACGGAGTCGGAGCGCGGCTTGTGGACGCCGACCAGGGGAGAAGGCGATTCACATGAAGGGTCCCAACAACAAGCGCCCGCGCGGGTATAGGGGCAACGGACGACGCCCCGGATTTCACGGTCGCGGGTCGACCTTCGAGAGCAACGGTCCCGAAGGAAAGATCCGCGGTACCGCGTTCCAGGTCATCGAGAAATATCAGGCCCTGGCGCAAGATGCGCTCTCGTCGGGAGACCGAATCGGCGCCGAAAATTTCTTCCAGCACGCCGAGCATTATTACCGTGTTGTTGCAGCCAATGGCTGGGATCAGCGCGGGCAACGCCAGCACGGTCAGCAGCCTCAACATTCGCAGCAACAGCCGCAACCTCAGCAGCGCGTCGAGCCCGAGAAAAACTCGGGCGGAGCGCAGGAACAGGCGGCAAGCGCCGAGCCTCAGGCCCAGGCGACCGCGAGCGAGGAAGCACCGGCGGACGCGACCGAGGAGCGCGCGCCCCAGGCTTCCTAATCCGGGCGCCAGACCCTACCCAGTCCTTTTCAGGTAAGTTTTTCCCAGTCGGCGGGCCCGCGCGGCGCGTGTTTTACGCGCGCGGACACGTGATGTGTAAGGGATGGCAAGAGGGGCCACCCTTGCCGCGCCGCCTCGACACCCCATATAGGGAACGGTTGCTCAGCGACCCGGCATCCGGCTGCGGGCCTCGTTCGAGGCCATGAGAGTGCGACCGTATTCGGCTCTCGTCAGCGGATGGCCAACGAGGGATGACACATGGATTTCGACAAGTTTACCGAGCGTTCGCGCGGGTTCGTGCAAGCGGCTCAAGGCCTTGCAGCCGCGCGCGGGCACCAGCGCTTCGCGCCCGAGCATCTGCTTAAGGTCCTGCTCGATGACGGAGAGGGCCTCGCCGCCAATCTCATCCGCGCCGCCGGCGGAAGGCCGGAAGAAGCGCTGGAGAAGATCGAGGCTGCGCTCGACGCGCTGCCCAGGGTCGAAGGTGACGGCGCCGGCCAGATCTACCTCGCGCCGGAGACGGCACGGCTCTTCGATTCCGCTCTCGACATCGCGAAGAAGGCGGGCGACAGCTACGTCACCGCCGAGCGCTTGCTGCTGGCGCTCGCGCTCGCCAAGGGGACGCGCGCCGCGCGCATCCTTGGCGATGCCGGCGTCAGCCCGCAAACGCTGAACGCCGCCATCAACGACCTGCGCAAGGGGCGGACGGCGGACAGCGCCTCCGCCGAATCCGGCTACGACGCGCTCAGGAAGTACGCGCGCGACCTGACCGAAGCGGCGCGCGGCGGCACGGTCGATCCGGTCATCGGCCGGGACGAGGAAATCCGCCGCATCATGCAGGTGCTCTCGCGGCGCACGAAAAACAACCCCGTCATCATCGGCGAGCCCGGCGTCGGCAAGACGGCGATCGTCGAAGGCCTCGCCCAGCGGATCGTCAATGGCGACGTGCCCGAATCGCTGCGGGACAAACGGCTGCTGGCGCTCGATCTCGGCGCCATGGTGGCCGGTGCCAAGTTCCGCGGCGAGTTCGAGGAGCGCCTGAAGGCGGCGCTGACCGAGGTCAACGCGGCGGCCGGCGAGATCGTCATGTTCATCGACGAGCTGCACACGCTGGTGGGCGCAGGGGCGGCCGAAGGCGCGATGGATGCCTCCAACCTGCTCAAGCCCGCCCTCGCCAGGGGGGAGCTGCACTGCGTCGGCGCGACCACGCTGGACGAATACCGCAAGCACGTGGAGAAGGACGCGGGGCTGGCGCGGCGCTTCCAGCCCGTCTACGTGTCCGAGCCCACCGTGGAGGACACGGTCTCGATCCTGCGTGGCCTCAAGGAGAAGTACGAGGTCCATCACGGCGTCGCCATCACCGATAACGCCATCGTCGCGGCGGCCACGCTCTCCAACCGCTATATCACTGACCGGTTCCTGCCCGACAAGGCCATCGATTTGGTCGACGAGGCGGCGAGCAGACTTCGCATGGAGATCGATTCCAAGCCCGAGGAGCTCGACGAGCTCGACCGGCGCATCATCCAGGTCAAAATCGAGTGCGAGGCGCTCAAGAAGGAGACCGACGATCGCTCGCGCGACCGGCTCGAAGCGCTCGGCGAGGAGCTTGCCGCGCTGGAAAAGAGCTCGGCCGATCAGACGGCGGTCTGGCGTGCCGAGAAGGAGCGGCTCGCCGGCGGACAACGGATCAAGGAGCAGCTCGATGCCACCCGGAGCGCGCTCGAGGTTGCGCAGCGGAATGGCGACCTCGCCCGCGCCGGCGAACTCGCCTACGGGGTCATTCCTGACCTCGAGCGGAAGCTTGGCGGACTCGAGAACGCGGACCACGAGCCGCTCCTCGACGAGGCGGTGAAACAGTCCCACATCGCTGGCGTGGTCTCGCGCTGGACCGGCATCCCGGTGGACAAGATGCTGGAAGGCGAGCGCGAGAGGCTGCTCCACATGGAGCGCTCGCTAAGTGAGCGTGTGGTGGGTCAAGAGGAGGCGGTGGTCGCCGTGAGCAACGCCGTCCGCCGCGCCCGCGCCGGCTTGCAGGACGCGAACCGTCCCACAGGGTCGTTCTTCTTCCTCGGTCCCACCGGGGTGGGCAAGACCGAGCTCGCGAAGACCCTGGCGGCGTTTCTCTTCGACGACGAGGCGGCGATGATCCGCATCGACATGTCGGAGTACATGGAGAAGCACGCAGTCGCCCGCCTGATCGGCGCCCCGCCCGGCTATGTCGGCTACGACGAAGGCGGCGCGCTGACCGAGGCGGTGCGCCGCCGCCCCTACCAGGTGATTCTCTTCGACGAGATCGAGAAGGCCCACGGCGACGTCTTCAACCTGCTGCTGCAGGTGCTCGACGACGGGCGGCTCACCGATGGGCACGGGCGCACGGTCGATTTCCGTAACACCGTGATCATCATGACCTCCAATCTGGGCGGCGAAATCATGACGGCTCGTCCGGAAGGCGAAGACTCGCATGCCGTTCGCGAGCAGGTCATGGAGCTGGTGCGGTCGCGCTTCCGGCCCGAGTTCCTCAACCGACTGGACGAGATCATCCTCTTTCACCGGTTGGGCCGCGCACAGATGGGCACCATTGTGGACATCCAGGTCGCCCAGCTCGCCCAACGACTGAGCGAGCGCAAGATCACGCTGAAGCTCGACAACAAGGCTCGTGACTGGCTCGGCGACGCGGGCTACGACGCGACTTACGGGGCGCGGCCACTAAAGCGGGTCATTCAGCGTACACTGCAGAACCCGCTGGCTGAGCGCATCATCGAGGGGAGCCTCCCCGACGACGAGGTCGTTCGGGTCACGGTGGGGCCCGACGGCCTCGAAATCGGGGTTGCACCCCCTGGCCTGTTTATCACTGCCGCGTAGCGGGAGGCGCGGGTCGCGTGCCTTCATTCCCGGGTGGCCAGGAGGATAGTGAGAACGTTGTACGGCCCTGGACGGGCCGACGACCAGGGATGGTTTAGCGCTGGGCGACGCGCGTGACCGCCGGCACCTCGGCGAGCAGGACCATGATCTTCTGCACCTGCGCCTGAAACTCTGCCAACTCGCGGCCCTTCAGCTTGCGGCCGGAGGGCAGCTTGAGCGTCATTGGGTTGATCCGCTTGTTGCCCACCATCACCTCGTAGTGGAGGTGAGGCCCGGTCGACATCCCGGTGGAGCCAACGTAGCCGATGACCTGCCCCTGACGCACGCGTTTGCCCCTCTTCATACCCTTCACGAAGCCGCTCAGGTGGGCATAGCCGGTGCTGTAGGTACCGTTGTGCCGGATGCGGATGTATTTGCCGTAGTTGCCATAGCGGCCGATCATGGAAATCTTGCCGTCGCCTCCGGCGTAAATTGGCGTGCCCGTGGGCGCCGCGAAATCGACCCCCAGGTGCTTCTTGTTGTAGCCAAGGATCGGGTGTCTGCGCATGCCGTAGGCCGACGAGAGCCGGGCGCCGTTGATCGGCGTGCGCATCAGGGCCTTGCGCACGCTGGCGCCTTGAGCGTCGATGTAGTCCGCTGGCCCTTCTCCCGGTTCGTAGCGGAAAAGCTCGACCTCACGCTCGCCCACTTCCAGGTTCGCGTAGAGGATGGGACCATTCTCCACGAACTCGCCCGCCTTGTTGAAGACTGCTTCGTAGAGGACCTCAAACCGGTCGCCTGGTTGGATATCCCACTGGAAGTCCACGTCGAAGCTGAAGATGTGCACCATCTCCATGAGCACTTGGTTCGGCATTCCTGCGGCGAGAGCGGAGACATAGAGACTGGAATCGATCGTTCCGACTGTCCGCTGCAGGACGCGGTCGAGCGGCCTGTCCACCACGCTCGGCAGGAAGATGCCGTCATTGCTGCGGGTCACCACGACGTCGCGATCCGCCGCCACGTCGAGAGCAAGCGAGGCCAGCCGAGGGGCGCCGTTCGACCCGTTCTCCGGCTCGAACGCCAGGGAGAGCGTCTGGCCCACACGCAGCCGTCGCGGATTGTGTACCTTGCGGAAGGCCACGATCGCGGCTTCCGCCTCCTCGCGCGTGCCGCCGGCCCGTGTCAGTGCCTTCGACAGCGTGTCGCCACGGCCAATGACCACCGCCTTGCGCACCAGGCCGTCGTCTCCGTCGAGCGGGGCGGCGGCGAGATCGCTGAAAGCACCGTTGATGGTGCCCTTGATGACGGGAAGGACAATCCCGTTGACGGCACCACTTTGGGGATCCGCCGCGCCTTGCGGCTCAAGGCTGGAAGAGACGGTGGCGATCGGCGCAGCGGCGGCGACGAAGGCGCCGGTCATCACCTGGCCACGATGGGCCACCCTTGCCCGCTCGCGCTGCGGCTTGTCCTTGGGCGGCGTGGCGACTGTGGCAGTGCGCATGAGCGGGGCGGCCATGAGCCCGAGCCGATCGACCTCTGCCGCGTCGAAGTAACCGCTCGCGACACGGCTCACCTTGACATAGCGGTCGTCGCCAACCCGCAATGCAACGGCCTTAAGGGTATCGGCGCCGGTCTCGTCGACGCCGGTGATCAGGGTGATTTCCTGCCCGATGCTGAGCCGCCTGAGGTTGAACAGCTTGCGGGCCGCCTGAATGGCGCGGTCGGCCTCCACACGGTCGATCCCGTGCCGCCGCAGAATCGCCATGAGCGTATCGCCGGAGCGCACCGTGATGCGTGTTGCGGACGGCGGCAGGGTATCGTCTGGCGCGGCAGGCGCTGCAATCGGCGTCGTCCGGTCTACCTCGGCGGCGGTGGCCACCGCGCGCGGCAGGGCAGGCGTCGGCGACTCCGTCGTGATGCGACTGGAGAAACGTCCCTTCTCCTCGCGCTCCACCACGATGTGCCGACCTTTCGGGAGCTCGATGTCGAGCAAAGCGACGCGTGGCTCGAAGCCTTCCACCGGCTTCTTGGCTACACCCACGGTAACGCCGGCAGGAAGGCGCCGCGGGTTGAACACGCGGCGCAGGCTCCGCACGATGGCGTCCGCCTCGGGTCTGCGCACATCCGCGTCGAGGAGCAAATCCATCAACGTGCTGCCCGACCGCAAGGTGCGGCTCAGCTCAATGAGCTCAGGCTCGACAGGGTGCTGGGGACCATCGTAGCGCGCGGTGTCGGCGCTGGTCTGATCGGCGGCCGCAGGAGCGGTGTCGGCAGTCTTGGGTGTGGGCTTTTGCGGTGGCGTTATAGAGACGTCAGCCAGCTGCATCGCGGCGTCGTCCGCCGCCGGCGCTGGAGCAAACGTTAACCCTGCGGTGCGGAGCGCGTCGGCAGTGGTGCGGCGTGCGGTGAAACCGCCGCCATCACTGCGAACGACCGCCACTGCCATGTCGTCGTCGAGGTGCAGCGCAATGCCGCGCAGGAGGGGTGTGCTATTCGCGTCGCGCCCAGCCACGATTGTGAGGGTGTGGCCTGGCATCAGGTTGCGTGGGTCGAAGGCTGCACGCAGCGCGCTCACGACGGCGTCCACGGTCACGGCGTCAACGCCGTGGCGTTGCAGAATGCCCGCGATCGTCTGATTGCGCCGCACGGTCACGGTGCGGCCGTCGCGCTCGAACGCCACTTCGGACAGAGGGACGGGCTGAGTGAGCGGAACGGTGGTGCGGCGCGCCCTGTACCCGCCTTTCTCGGTGCGGGTAGCTTCGACGTATCGACCGGGCCGCGTCTCGACGCTGACCGCAACCGGAATGCGCCGACGCTCGCCCTCCGCCTTGAACAGGAGCCGCACCTCGCGGCCGACCGACATGCGCCGCAGGTTGGTTTGCTTCTGAAGTGCCTTGCTGATTCGGTCGACGTCGACGGCGCGCACGCCGGCCCTAGTAAGCAAGACGGAAAGGCTGTCGCCGCGTCCGAGCTTGAGGGTCTCCAGCTCGGTCTCAACCTCCGCCGCAGCGAGTGCCGTCTGCATCGGCGCGGGCAGGACCACGGCAACCGCCGCGATCAGTGCGAGCGCTGCAAGTCGACCCATCCAACGGCGAGACTGGCGATCCATACCCCGAATCAATCAGTGAACCACGCGCGCGCCCTTCGATTCATTGGTCGGAATCGGCAAACGACTACTGACCCTGATGGCGCAAGGGCGTCATGTCAATCATTGCGTGAGCGACATGACCCGAAAAATACCTTGCAATTCGGCACGGTATGCCTTGCCGGCACACACTCTAGGTCCAGGCGGCCTAGCGCCGACTGTGCGCTCCCGAGCGGCGGTTTTCACCTGCCGCCGCCGTCTGCAGCCGTGCGATCTCGTCCTTAACCTTGAGCTTTCGACGTTTCAAATGGGTCAGAGACAACCCATCGGGCGCCGGCCGTCCGGCTTCTTCCTGGATAGCCCGCTCGAGTCCGGCGTGTCTTGCAGCGAGCGTGGCGAGATAGTCGTCGACCCCGATCTCAAAGGCCAGCGCGACAGGGTCGATCCGCGAGTACATCAGTTGGTGGAGCTCACTGGGGCAATCTCGACGGAGGTAATCAGCAAGGCATGCCGGGGCGTCTGCGGGTCTGTCGCTAGTATGTCATATCGCATGCGCCGCCGCCACGCCGTATCGCTCATCGAATCGCGTGGAATGGCCGTATGTTATCAATATAGCTATGACTCTTTCGATAGCAGGCATGATGGGTGTCGTCAGCTCGGCGATCGGGCGTCGGTGCCCGGACGCAGGAGCCAAGGTTGCCGCGACGCGCTCGGAGCCGACGCGGGAATAGCGGGCGAAAGGCAGGTAGTCGCGGAATGAGGGGTGGCGGTCGAGCGGCAGACGCAACGCCACGCCGAACGCAGTGAACCTTACCGCGTCTCTCGCAGCCGGCGGTGTGGGCTTCGCGGCGACGGCGGCGTTGACGGGTCTCGTGCGGGCGCTGCTGCGGCGTCATGGTGTCTTGGACCGGCCCAACGAGCGCTCCAGCCATCGGGCCGCAGTGCCGCGTGGCGGCGGCATCGCCGTTGTCGGCGTCCTGCTTGCGGCATGGCTCGCGCTCTGGTTCACGGACACCTCTGCAGGCAGCGGGACGCTCTTCTGGGTCGCGCTCGCAGGCGGGCTAGGGCTCGCCGCAGTCTCTTGGCTCGACGACCTAAGCGGTAGCGTCCCTATCTTCGTGCGCCTTGGGGTGCAAGTCGTGGCGGTCGGCGCCGGGATCGCCTCGCTCCCCGGCGACGGTCTCGTATTTCAAGGCACCGTGCCGGCCCTCGTCGATCACGCGCTGGCGGCGGTGGCTTGGCTCTGGTTTGTGAACCTGTTCAATTTCATGGACGGGATCGACGGGCTCGGCGGCGCCGAGGGCGCGAGCCTCGGGCTCGGCACGTTCCTGCTGGCGCTGCTGGGGGCCGCGCCGACGTGGCTCGGGCCACTCGGGCTGACGCTCGCCGGCGTATCGCTCGGCTTTCTGTTCTGGAACTGGCACCCCGCTAGGATCTTTCTCGGCGATGTGGGGAGCGTGCCGCTCGGGTACTTGGCCGGTTGGCTCCTGCTGGCGTTGGCGGCAGCGGACGCATGGCAGGCGGCACTGCTGCTGCCGGCCTACTATATCGCGGACGCGACGTTCACGTTGGTTCGTCGCCTGCTGCGCGGCCGGCGCGTGTGGCAGGCGCACCGCGAGCATTTCTATCAGCGGGTGGTGGCGGCCGGCTGGAGCCACGGTCGCACTGCCGCACTGATCGCCGGCCATAATCTGCTGCTCGTGGGGCTTGCGGTCGCCTCCCAGCGGGGCTCGGCCGCAGCTGCGGCGTCGCTCGTGGCGGGGGCGATGCTCGTCGTGGCGCTGCTGTGGTATCTTCACGTTGCCGCTCGAGCATCACGCGGCGCATCGGGGCAGAGCTGATCGTCAAACGCGCGTACATGGTGGCGACCCGTGATGTGGCCATGGCAGGCGCGTCGTTCGCGCGCGCCCTGCTGCCCCGTTGCAGGCTCGGTAGCGTGTCGCGGGGCGGCGCCGGTGTCGACCGCGACATCGATGTGCGGCCGCTTCGTCCCGAAAACCTGCTCGGTCGCCCGGAGGCCGCGCCCGATCGCACTGCCATGCGCGCCCTGGTCAACGGCAGGCGGGTCTGCATCACTGGCGCCGGCGGCACCATCGGCGCCGAACTCGCACGGCAAATTGCTCAATACGGGCCTGCACACCTCACCCTGATCGATAACGCCGAGTACAACCTCTACCGGATCAATCTTGAGCTTGAGGAGGCGCAACCGGGGCTCTCGTGCAGCGCCGTGCTCGGCGACGTGCGGGACAGTGACAGCGTGGCTTACACCCTCGCCTACGCCCGCCCCGAGCTGGTCTTCCACGCGGCGGCGCTCAAGCACGTGCACATGGTCGAGACCAATCCGGACGAGGGGGTGCTCACCAATGTCGTGGGCACGCGTAACGTGGCGGATGCCTGCATCTCGATCGGCGCCCGAGCGATGGTGCTGGTATCGACCGACAAATCGGTCGATCCCACGAGCGTCATGGGCGCGACAAAGCGCATCGCCGAGAGCTATTGCCAGGCGCTTGCCGATGCGCCGGCGGCCGGCCACTTGCGGCTGGTGACGGTGCGCTTCGGCAACGTGATCGGCTCCTCCGGATCGGTGGTGCCGCGCTTCCAGCGCCAGATCGCTGCCGGTGGGCCGGTCACCGTCACCGACTCCAACGCCGTGCGCTACTTCATGACGACGCGGGAGGCGGTGCAGCTCCTGCTTCAGGCGTCGGCACTCGGTGCGAGAGAGGAGGGCGGCGGCATCTACGCGCTCGACATGGGCAAGCCCATCAGGATCGTCGATCTGGCGCGGCGTATGATCCGCCTCGCCGGGCTAACCCCCGATAGAGATATCGAAATCGTTTACACCGGACTGCGTCCAGGTGAGAAGAAGGGCGAGAGCCTGTTCCATCGGGCCGAGCCCATGGTCGTCACCGAGACGCCCGGTATTCTCAGGGCGCGGTCGCGTCCCGCCGACATCGCCTTCATGCGGCGCCGGCTCGATCAGCTCGCGGCCGCGGCGCGCGACCGACGCACGCGCGACACGCTGGCGATGGTGGCGGCGATGGTGCCCGAGTACGAGCCGAGCGACGACGCGCTCTCGGCAACGCCTGCTGTATCCGGGCTCGCCCTTTAGCCGGCCGCAACGCCCCAGCAGGAGTCACTCGATGCCCGACAGCCCAGGCCGGCCCATTGCCCGTGCGCTGATATCGGTTTCGGACAAGACAGGCCTGGAGCCGTTCGCCGCCGCGCTCACGCGCCATGGCGTCGCCATCCTTTCCACCGGCGGCACCGCACGGGCCCTGCGCGACGCCGGCATCGCCGTCACCGACGTCTCGGAGCACACGGGTTTTCCGGAGATCATGGACGGCCGGGTCAAGACCCTGCACCCGACGATCCACGGCGGCATCCTCGCCCGCAGGAGCGACGCCGGCCATTGCGCGGCGCTGAAGGCGCACGGCATCGCGGGCATCGACCTGGTCGCGGTCAACCTCTATCCCTTCGAAGAGGCGGTGCGGCAGCGCGCCGCACTCGATCAGTGCATCGAGACCATCGATATCGGCGGCCCGGCGATGATCCGGGCGGCGGCCAAGAACCATGAGGACGTGACGGTGGTGGTCCAGCCCTCGGACTACGCGGCGGTCATGGAGGAGATGGAGACGATGGGCGGCGCCACCAGCCTCGGCTTGCGCCGGCGCCTGGCTGCGACGGCGTTCGCGCGCACGGCAGCCTACGACGCCGCCATCGCCCGCCGGCTCGCGGCCGAGAGTGACGGCGACCCGCTGCCGCCCCGCTTTGTGTTGGGTGGTTCGCGGAGCAGGCTGCTGCGCTACGGTGAGAACCCCCACCAGGCCGCCGCTCTCTACGTCGACCCCACGGCCCCGCCGGGCGTCGCCCAGGCCACGCTGATCCAGGGCAAGGAGCCGAGCTACAACAACCTGGCCGATGCCGACGCGGCGTATGGGCTGGTGCGCGAGTTCGGCCCGCCCGCCATCGCCATCATCAAGCACAACAGCCCTTGCGGCGTCGCCGTCTGTGGCACCCTCGCCGGGGCATACGAGAAGGCGCGGGCGTGCGATCCGGTGAGTGCCTTCGGCGGTGTGGTTGCGGCCAATCGGCCGCTCGACGGCGCGACCGCACGAACCATCGCCGGTCTCTTCACCGAGGTCGTGGTGGCGCCAGACGCGGACGACGAAGCGCGCGCCGCTCTCGCGGCGAGGAGCGGCCTGCGCCTCCTGCTTACCGGCGCAGGTGCCGATGACAGCAGCGAACGGCTGATGGTCCGCACCCTCGACGACGGCTTCCTGGTGCAGACGCTGGATACCGCGCGGGTAACGGCGGAGGAGCTCAAGACCGTGACCAAGCGTGCGCCCACGGAACAGGAGCGCGCGGACCTGCTGTTCGCGTTCACGGTGGCCAAGCACGTGAAGTCGAACGCCATCGTCTACGCCAAGGAGGGTGCGACGGTCGGCATCGGCGCAGGCCAGATGAGCCGCGTCGACTCCTCTCGGATCGCGGCGCAGAAGGCGGCGGACGCGTCTGCCGCCGCCGGCGAGGCCCGCTCCAGGGCGGAAGGCTGCGTGGTGGCATCCGACGCGTTCTTTCCCTTTGCGGACGGGCTCTTGGCCGCCGCTGCGGCCGGCGCCACTGCCGTAATCCAGCCGGGCGGGTCGAAACGGGACGACGAGGTGATCGCGGCGGCGGACGAGCAGGGCCTTGCCATGGTCTTCACCGGCCTCCGTCACTTCCGCCATTAGGGAAGCGCGTCGATGATCGTCGTCTTCGGCTCGATCAACGCCGATCTCGTGTTCGCCGTCGATGCCCTGCCGCGCGCGGGCGAGACGGTGCTCTGCCCCGACCACCAAGCTGCGGCCGGCGGCAAGGGCCTCAATCAGGCGGTCGCCACCGTCCGGGCCGCGACGGACCCGACGACCTCCGTGCAGATGGTCGGCCGCGTCGGCCCCGACGGCTTTGCCTCGCTCTCACTCGCGGCCCTGGAGGACGCAGGAGTCGGCACCGAGGCGATCACCGAGAGCGCACTGCCGACCGGCTGCGCCGCGGTGATCGTGGACCGTGTGGGCGAAAACCAGATCACCGTGGCGAGCGGTGCCAACATGGACCTGCCGCCCGAGGATTTGCCCGAGGAATGGCTTGGGCCGGAGACGGTGCTGGTACTGCAGATGGAGGTCCCGCCGGAGTCGAACTGGGCGGTCGCCCGGCGGGCCAAGGCACGGGGCGCCCGGGTCGTGCTCAATCTGGCCCCGGCCAACACCGTACCGGCCGAGCTGATTCCGTCGTTCGATCTTGTGGTGTTCAACGAAATCGAGGCCGAGATGCTCGCCCGTGCGCGGGCGCTCGATGACGCCGCTGGCGAGGACGCTGCCCGCGCCATTACCGCGCGCTACGGCGTGACAACGGTGGTGAGCCTCGGCAGCGCCGGCGCCGCCGCCTTCACGCCTGACGAGGCCTGGCGCTGCGGCGCACTCGCGATCGAACCCGTGGACACGGTGGGGGCGGGCGATGCCTTCGTCGCCGGCCTCGCACTCGGGCTTGAAGCGGGGGCGACACTGCCCGCAATGCTGCAACGGGCGAGCATCATGGGTGGCCTCGCCTGCTTGCGTGAGGGCGCGGCGCCTGCGATGCCGTCCGCAGCCGAGATCGAGGCGCGGCTCGGCGACCTTCCGCCAGCGCAGCCTATCCCGTTATGAGGAGGATGCCTCGGCGGCGCGGTCCGGAAACAGGGTCTGCAGGCCCTTCTGGGAGGCTTCGCACACGCCGCGATCGGTGATGAGCGCGGTCACGAGCCGGGCGGGTGTCACGTCGAAGGCATAGTTGGCGGCCCGGCTACCGGCGGGCGTGAGCGCCACCTTCGTCTCCTGACCCGCTTCGTCGCGCCCTGTGATCGTCAGCACTTCGTCCTCGTCCCGCTGCTCGATGGGGGTATCGGCGCCATCGGCCAGGGACCAGTCGATGGTCGGATGGGGCAGCGCGACATAGAAGGGGACGTCGTTGTCGCTGGCGGCGAGCGCCTTCAGATAGGTGCCGATCTTATTGCAGACGTCGCCGCGGGCCGTCGTGCGGTCCGTGCCGGTGATGCAGAGATCGACCAAGCCGGTCTGCATCAGGTGACCACCGGCGTTGTCCACGATCACCGTGTGCGGCACACCGTGGCTGGCAAGCTCCCACGCGGTGAGCGCGGAGCCCTGGTTGCGTGGCCGGGTCTCGTCGACCCAGACATGGACCGCGATCCCCTTGTCGTGGGCCATGTAGAGCGGTGCCAGCGCCGTGCCCCAGTCGACCGTCGCGAGCCAGCCGGCGTTGCAGTGGGTGAGCACGTTGAGCGTGCCGTCCTTGCGCTCGGCCGCCTGCTCCAACAGGGCGAGACCGTATTCCCCGATCGCCCGGTTGATGGCGACGTCTTCGTCGCAGATCTCAGCCGCCCGCCGGTAGGCAGCGGCGGCGCGGTCTGCAGCAGGCAAGGGCCGCAGCCGGCGGCCGAGATCCTCCAGCGCCCAGCGCAGGTTGGCGGCCGTCGGCCGCGTGCCGGCCAGGAGCGTAATGGCGTTCTCCAGGTTCGAATCGCTCGAGTCCTCGGCGAGCGCGAGGGCCATGCCGTAGGCCGCCGTCGCGCCGATAAGCGGCGCGCCGCGCACCACCATCGTGCTGATGGCGTGTGCGGCCTCCTCGACCGAGCGAAGCCGGCGCGTTCCGAAGTTGTGAGGAAGCCGCGTCTGGTCGATGACGACGACCGTGCGGCCGTCCTCGTCCAACCAGATGCTGCGATAGGGCCGGCCGTCGATCTTCATGAGCCACTGCCCGCCTTCGTCATCATATCGTAGCGCACCCGGTCGTGGGCCTCCACCGGGTCAACACCCTGACGCACCGCCTCGATGATGCCCTCCTCGATGTTCTTGAAGAGCGTGGCGTGCTCCAGCACCTCGGCCGCCCGCGCCAGGGGCACGACGCAGACTCCGTTCTCGTCGGCGACGATGATGTCGCCGGGATCGACCGGCACGCCGCCGAGGCGCACGGGGATGCCGTAGCCCGCGCAGGCGCAGCGGTTGCGGATCGACTGCTGGATGAAGCCCCGCCCGTAGACCGGAAGGTTCAGTTCCTTGTACTCGTCGATGTCGCGGGTGACGCCGTCGATCACCGTGCCAACGAGGCCGAAGTGCCGGGTGGTGAAGCCCGCGACGCCGCCATAGCTGTTCACGTCCGTCCGCCCGCCCTGGTCGATCACGAGAACGTCGCCGGGATTGCCCAGCTTCACCGCCTCCAAGGTGCCGAGCACCGGCGATTCGTCGGCCTGGCCCACCGGTACCAGCTTCAGCGTCGCGGCAGGGCCTACGATCTTGCTGCAGCTATCCCAGAGCGGGCCGATGCCGTGCGGTGCACCCGCGATCCCGGCCCGGTCGAGACCGTCCGAGACGTTGGCGGTGGAGAGCCGGCGGAATCCCTCGATGAGGCCCTTGAGGTCGGCTTCGGTCATGGTCGCTCCCGCTACGATTGCTGCGGCGTGTCGAAGCTTGTCTCCTTGGCCCGGACCAGCGCCGAGACGAGCGTGTTGTAGGGCGCTTCCAGCCCGAGCGCCAGAGCCTCCGGCGGGATCGCGCCGTTGATCGCGTCGATCTCCGAGCGGCGGCCGGCGAGGTGATCCAGCAGCATCGAGGGGCGGGCGCCGGGGATCTTGGCGCCGAAGTCGTGCACGTAGGCGACCGGGTCGTCGAAATCGAGGCGGATGCCCTTGGCGCGCGCGACCCGATAGGCCTCCGCCGCGCAACCGGAAGCGATGGGCCAGGCGTCGTCATCCGCCATGATCTCGCCCACGGTGAGCCCCGTGAGGGTCGCCGTGCCGCTGTAGCAGACGTTGCAGATGAGCTTCTCCCAGACGAGCTGGTCGATATCATCGAAACACTTGACCCTGAAGCCAGACTCCCGCCAGAGCGCGGCGATACGCTCCAGGCGGGGCGTCA
This sequence comes from Alphaproteobacteria bacterium, assembly GCA_022826665.1. Classification (GTDB taxonomy): domain Bacteria; phylum Pseudomonadota; class Alphaproteobacteria; order UBA828; family UBA828; genus WTGU01. The sequence continues at coordinate 202,048 of JAJDUK010000047.1, forward strand.
CTGCGCCGTGCGCTTCGCCGAGCCGCACCAGCTCCATGCCGTTGTGATGGGCGTGGCCGGGCGCCACGATCGAGGCGCCGAAGCCCCCGACCACGCCGACGATCACGCGCTGCTGGCCCAGGATGCGGGCGACCTTCGCGGCGCTGCCGAGGCCGTTCTGGATGGTCAGCACCGAGGTCTCGGGGCCGAGCAGGGCGCGGGCGCCATTGGCGGCGGCCTCCACCTGCGGAGCCTTGGTTGCGACGATGACGAGATCGCAAGGGCCGACGGTCGCGGGGTCCGTCGTGGCGCCGAGCGCCACCGTGCGATCGCCGCTCGCGCCCTCGAGCCGGAGTCCGTTGGCGACGATGGCGTCGACATGCGCTTGCCACGTGTCGATCGCCCAGACTTCGTTGCCGGCATCGGCCATGAGCGCCGCATAGACGCAGCCCATGGCGCCGGCACCGACAATTCCGATCTTCATGGCTCGATGCTCCGTTGGTTTCGGGTGCCGGCGGGGGTGCTTGAGTCCGGGCCAATGCGCGCGCCGTGTTCTTCGCACGACGCCTCGGCGAGCGTGACGAAGGGCTCGGTCACGTCGTCCGGCGCGGGCAGCTTGGCCGGGTCCTCGCCGGGATAGGCGCGGCGGCGGAGCTCCGTCGCCACCGGGCCGGGGTCGAGCAGGTTGACCCGGAGCGCGCTCCGCCGGGTCTCCGCCGCGTAGCAGCGCACCAGCGCCTCCAATCCGGCCTTGCTCGCCGCGTAAGGGCCCCAGAAGGCGGGCGCGGTCTCAGCCGCGGCTGCGGAGACGAAGATCGCCCGGCCCGCAGGCGAAGCGCGCAGAAGCGGGTCCAGGCTGCGGATCAGGCGCCAGTTGGCGCCGAGGTTGAGCCCGAGCGTCTGTTCCCAGTCATCGGGGGCGTAGTGCCCCACCGGGCTCAGCTGCCCCAGCGTGCCGGCGTTGGCCACAAGGATATCGAGACGGCCGAAGCGCTCGGCTAGCGCGCCGCCCAGGCGATCGATCTGCTCGCCGTCGCGCAGGTCCATCGGCACCAGCGTCGCGGGCTCGCCCGATGCGCGCTGCACGGCGTCGTCCACCTCCTCCAGGCCGCCGGTAGTGCGGGCGACGAGGATGAGCCGCGCGCCTTCCGCAGCGAAGCGGCGGGCGACGGCGGCCCCGATGCCGCGCGAGGCGCCAGTCACGAGCGCGATCCGGCCTTCAAGACGCGGTGGCGCCACGATGCCGGCTAGCCCGATTCCGCGAGCAGGGAGAGCTGCGCCGGCGGCTCTCCAACCTGTTGATCCGAAAGCGGGATCGGGTAGTCGCCGGAAAAGCAGGCGTCGCAATAGCGCGGACGCGCCGGATCGCGGCCCGGCTCGCCCATGGCCCGGTAGAGGCCGTCGATCGAGAGGAAGGCGAGGCTGTCGACGCCGATCGAGTGCGCCATGGCGTCCACGTCACGACGCGCGGCGAGGAGCTTCTCGCGCGCTGGCGTATCGACGCCGTAGAAACAGGAATGAGCAGTCGGCGGGCTCGCAATCCGCATATGGACTGCCGCCGCGCCCGCCGAGCGCACCATCTCCACGATCTTGGTCGACGTGGTGCCGCGCACGATGCTGTCGTCAACCAGCACCACCCGCCGGCCTTCGAGGACGTGGCGGTTGGCGTTGTGCTTGAGTTTGACGCCGAGGTGCCTGATCCGGTCCGTCGGCTCGATGAAGGTGCGCCCGACATAGTGATTGCGGATGATTCCGAGCTCGAAGGGAAGACCAGCCTGCGCTGCATAGCCAATCGCGGCCGGCACGCCTGAATCGGGTACCGGCACCACCACGTCGGCCGGCGCCGGCGCCTCTCGGGCGAGCTCGGCGCCAATGAGTTGCCTCGCCTCGTAGACCCCGATCCCTTCGGAGACGCTGTCGGGCCGCGCGAAGTAGATGTACTCGAAGATGCAGAAGCGCTGCCCGGTGGGACGGAACGGCTTGATGCTCTCCACGCCCGCGTCAGAGACGATGACCAGCTCGCCGGGCTCGATATCGCGCACGAACTGGGCGCCGATGATGTCGAACGCCACCGTCTCCGATGCCAGGATCATGGCGCCGTCGAGCCGGCCCAGCACCAGCGGGCGCACGCCGTAGGGATCGCGAACGCCGATCATAGCGTCCTTGGTGAGCGCCACCAGCGAATAGGCGCCGTGCACCCGTCCCAGGGCCTCAATCATGCGCTCGACCACGCGCTCGCGGCGGCTGATGGCGATCAGGTGGACGATGACCTCGGTGTCGGAGGTGGACTGGAAGATGCAACCGCGCGAGACGAGATCGCCGCGGAGCGAGACCGCGTTGGTGAGGTTGCCGTTGTGCGCGATGCTGAGCCCGCCGAAGGCGAGATCGGCGAAGAGCGGCTGGATGTTGCGCACCTCCGGCGCGCCCTGAGTGGAGTACCGGTTGTGGCCGATGGCGGCGTGACCCTCCAGCGCGTCGATCACCTCGCTCGAAGAGAAGATATCGCCGACCCGCCCGAGCGCCCGGTGCGTATGGAAAAGCCCGCCGTCGGTGCTGACGATGCCGGCGGATTCCTGCCCCCGGTGCTGCAGCGCGTGCAGACCGAGCGCCGCATGGGCCGCGGCGTCGGGGTGGCCGAAGATGCCGAAGACCCCGCACTCCTCGCGCAGCTTATCGTCGTCGGGCGCCATGCCCGCGGCCGCAACACGCGGCCCGGCTGCCGTGATCACTCGACACTCTCGCTCAGGCCGTCGAGCTGGTTCCGCTCGCGGTCGCTGTAGCCGGTCTCGCCGTCATCTTCCTGGCGATCGGCGGGCACGGGCTCGGTCAGCTCCTTCACGCTTCGCTCCCGGCCATCCTCGAAGGTCTCCTCGATGTGCCGGGTGCCTTCCTCGGCGACCTCTTCCGGGACCACCTCCTGCAACGCGGCGACGCCCTGCTTGATATACGGCAAGGTCCTGGCCTCGTCGACCCAGGGCGGCCAGTCGCTTTGTGGCACTACCGAGCCGAACAGCATGTAGGCGATGCAGACCAGCGCCGCGCCGCGCAGGATGCCGAAGATGAACCCGAGAGTGCGGTCCAGCGCCCCGCCGCGGCTGCGCTGGATGCGGCCGGAGATGATCTGATTGATGATCGTGAGGATCACCAGCACGACGACGAAGACCGCAACGCCGGCGACCACGTCGGCGATCAGCATGGAGTCCGGGATGAGGTCGCGGGCGATGGGCCTGGTGTGAGGAAAGGCGAAGAAGGTCGCGACGCCCGCGCCAACCCAGGCCCCGATGCCGAGAATCTCCCGCGCGGCCCCTCGCCCGAAGGCGAGCAGCGCCGAGAGGACGATGATCAGCGCCACCAAAATGTCGATCAGATTGACCGGCAGGTCTTCCATTCTCTCGCGATCATTAGTGCGCGTGCCCGGCCTCCGGGGGAAAGAGCGCCACCAGATCGCGCACATGAGTGAGCCGCCGCACCGCGATCCCCTGGCCCTCCGCCTCGCCGCCCTGGGCGCGGTCCGGCACCGGTGCAAGCGCATGGGTGAAGCCGAGCTTCGCGGCCTCCTTGAGCCTGGCTTCGCCCTGGCTCACCGGCCGGATCTCGCCGCCTAACCCGACCTCGCCGAAGATGACGGCGCCGTGGTCGAGCGCCCGGCTCGCCGCCGATGACGTGAGCGCTGCGGCCACCGCGAGGTCGGCCGCGGGCTCGGTGATGCGCAAGCCGCCGGCGACGTTGAGATAGACGTCGCAGACGCTGAGCCGAAGGCCCGCACGGGCCTCCAGCACCGCGAGCACCATGGCGAGCCGGCCCGCGTCCCAGCCCACCACGGTGCGCCGCGGCGAGCCTGCCGGCCCCGGTGCCACCAGGGCCTGAATCTCGACCAGGACCGGCCGCGAGCCCTCGACCCCGGCGAACACCGCAGCACCGGGAACGGGGCCGCGCTCAGGATCGACGAACAGGCTGGAGGGGTTGGGAATTTCCACGAGGCCGCGGTCGGTCATCTCGAAGACGCCGATCTCGTCGGTCGGCCCGAAGCGGTTCTTGATGGCGCGCACGATGCGGAACTGGTGGCCGCGCTCGCCCTCGAAGTAGAGCACGCAGTCGACCATGTGCTCGAGCACGCGGGGGCCCGCGATCTGGCCCTCCTTGGTGACGTGACCGACCAGCACGAGCACCGTGCCGGTGCGCTTGGCGAGCCGGATCAGCTCCTGGGCGGAGCCCCGCACCTGGGCCACCGTCCCCGGTGCCGAATCCAGGTTGTCGAGGTACATGGTCTGGATCGAATCGATCACCACCATGTCGGGCGGCGACCCCTCCTCCAGGCTTGTCACGATGTCGCGCACGTCGATGGCCGCCGCCAGCCCGATCGGCGCGCCCGCGAGCCCGAGCCGGGCCGCGCGCATGCGGATCTGCTCCAGGCCCTCTTCGCCCGAGATGTAGGCGGCGGGGCTGCCTCCGCCGGTCAGCGCGGCCACGACTTGCAGGAGCAAGGTGGACTTGCCGATGCCGGGATCGCCCGCCAACAGGACCGCCGAGCCCGGCACGAAGCCGCCGCCCACGACCCGGTCGATCTCGCCGATCCCGCAGGGCTGCCGGGTGAGCACGCCGCCCGGCCCGTCGAGGGGCTGAAAATCGATTACGCGGCCCTTACCGCCGCCGAGGCCGCGCGGCGGTGCCTCGCGCGGCACTTCCTCCGAGAGGCTGTTCCACGCGCCGCAGGCGTCGCAACGGCCGGCCCAGCGCGACCGCGCAGCGCCGCAGTCGCTGCAGACGAAGCGCTTCTCCGCCCGTGCCATGAATTCCCCTATCCGGCCCGCGATGCGGGCGCCACGCGCCGCTCAGCCGGCCGCGGCATGGGCGACCGCGAGCTGAATCGGGCCCTCAGCCCGGCCGTTGATGAACTGCTCCACATGCGCATTCCCGCTGCTGTCGATCTCGGCGGCGGGTCCCTGCCAAACGATCGCACCGTCGTGGATCATGGCGATCCGGTCAGCGATCTTGCGCGCGCTCCTCATGTCGTGGGTGATGGTGAGCGCGGTTGCGCCGAGCTCGTGCGTGCAGGTGACGATCAGGTCGTTGATGACATCGGCCATGATCGGGTCAAGCCCCGTCGTGGGCTCGTCGAAGAGGATGATCTCGGGCTTCGTGGCGATGGCGCGGGCGAGCCCGGCCCGCTTGCGCATGCCGCCGGAGAGCGCGGCGGGGTAGAGATCGGCCGAGTCCGCGTCGAGGCCCACTTGGGCCATTGTCTCTATGGCGAGCCCGCGCGCCTGCCTGTGAGGCATGCCCCGCGCCTGGATCAGACCGAAGGCGACGTTCTCCCACACCGAGAGGCTGTCGAAGAGCGCTGCGTTCTGGAACAGCATGCCGATCTTGCGCATGGCGGCCTCGCGCGCGGTTCGGCTGCGGGAAAGCTCCTCGCCGTCGATGGTCACGCTGCCCGCATCCGGGCGCAGCAGGCCCAGCAAGCACTTGAGCATGACCGACTTGCCGACACCCGAGCAGCCGATCACCACCACCGATTCCCCGGTGCCGATCTCGAGATCGAGGCCATCGAGCACGACCGCGCCGCCGAACGCCTTGCAGAGACCCCGCAGGGCGATCTTGGGTTCGTTCGTGCCGTGCCCGTTGTGAGCGCTTTCCGGCGTGCTCATTGGGCGAAGAACGCTTCGGTGATGATGTAGTTGAAGATCAGCACCAGGATCGCGCCGGTGACGACGGCGTTGGTGGTGGCCTTGCCCACACCCTGGGCGCCGCCCCTGGAGTGGAAGCCGTGGTAGCAGCCCATCAGCGCGATCAGGTAGCCGAACACAGCGGCCTTGACGAGGCCGGAGGCCACGTCCATGACCTCCAGATATTCGAGGGTGTTGTTGATATAGGCGTCCGGGTTGAAGCCGAGCTTGAAGACGCTGACGAGATAGCCGCCGCCGACCCCGATGATGTCGGTGACGAGGACCAGGAACGGCAACATCAGCAGGCCGGCAAGAAGGCGCGGCACGATCAGATACTTGTGCGGATTGGTCGAGAGCGTGGTGAGCGCGTCGATCTGCTCGGTGACCCGCATAGTCCCGATTTCCGCCGCCATCGCGGCGCCGACCCGGCCGGCGACCATGAGGCCCGCCAGCACCGGGCCGAGCTCGCGGGTGATCGAGAGCACCACGACGGTGGGGATCGTGCTCTCGGCGGAGAAGCGGGAGAAGCCGGTGTAGCTCTGCAGCGCCAGCACCATGCCGGCGAAGAGGCCGGTGAGCCCCACCACCGGCAGGGAATAGAAGCCGATCTCCACCATCTGGCGCAGGAGAAGGCGCGGGTAGAAGGGCGGTCTCGCGCAGTGCGAGGTTGCTTCGAGCGCGAAGAGGGAGAGGCGCCCGACAGCCTCGAACAACGCCAGGACGCCATGGCCGATCGCCTGTAGCGGAGGTCTCTTCACGCAGCGTTCCCGTCGATGACGCCTCCGGGCCGACCCGCCCAGGCCGCGACTCGGCGCCAAGCGCGCGGGACTCTAGCCCGGATTTCTCGCCACGGTCACGGCTTGCGTCCCATTCAGGCGTTCGACCCGCGATGCGCAGCCCGAACCGCGCCGCGCGACCCAAGATTAGCGCCTGAAATGCCGCGGATAGACGAAAGGCCAGGTCAACGATCAGCGAGAAAGGCCAGAATCTCCCGCGCCGTCTCCTCCGGCGCTTCCTCAGGCAGGAAGTGACCGCAGTCGAGAGCGCGACCCTGCACGTCATCCGCCCGCTCGCGCCAGCTCTCCAGCATACTGAGCCCCTTGCCGGTCTGCCAGCCGGGGCGCTTGGGCATGGTGCCGGCCCAGAGCACCAGCATCGGACAGGCGATCTTGCGGCCCCGGTCTGCCTCGTCATGTAATAGGTCCAGCGCGATGGCGCGGTAGTCCATGCACATGCAGTGGAGGGTCTCGGGGTCGCTGAAACAGCGGAGATACTCGGCGTAGGCCTCCGGCGCGATGGCGTCATCGACGGCGGTCCACTGCTCAAGCAGAAAGTCGAGGAAAAGCTTCGCACTGTTGCCGATCAGCGTTTCGGGAAAGGGCGCCGGCTGGCGCATCAAGTGCCAGTGGAACCATGAGAACGCCAGATCGCGGTCCATGTTCTCGAAGGCCGCCTGGGAGGCCACCACGTCGAGCGAGGTGAAGGTACGCACCCGGGCGGGATGGTCGAGCGCCATGCGATGGCCGACGCGGGCGCCGCGATCGTGCCCCACCACGTGGAAGCGATCGAAGCCCAGAGCTTCCATGACTTCGACCTGATCCCGCGCCGAGGCGCGCTTGCAGTGGTCGTTGAAGTCGTCCGACGCCGGCTTGCCGCTGTCGCCGTAGCCGCGCAGTTCGGGCGCCACCACCGTGTAGTGCTCGGCGAATATCGGCGCCACCTTGTGCCACATCAGGTGATTCTGTGGGTAGCCGTGGAGCAGCAAGAGGGGCGGACCCTCACCCCCCTTCACGAGATTGATCGTGATGGACAAGGTCTCGACCTGCGTCTTGGTGAAGCCGTCGAACATGCTTGGCTCATTCGTCGAATGACAGCACGCGCCGCCGTCTGCCGCCGCAGCATAGCAGTTATGTCGAGCCAGGGGGTTCAACCACGCCGTGGTCGGACAAATATCGGAATCAGGACTGGTGTGCGGCGGGTCGGGTATCGGCCGCTGAAACACCTTTGAAACTCCGGAAACAGGAGGTGAAGACATGGATCTCACACCCATCACCCGAGCGGTCCGGAGGTGGCGGGAGCGCAGCCGTGCGCGGCGGGAGCTCCAGCGCCTGACCGATCTCGAGCTTGCCGATATCGGGCTCAGCCAGGGCGACATCGACGCGGTGGTGCGCGGCAACATCGTGCGGTCGCGGCCGTCTGGCTTCTACGAGGCTCGGTAGCGAGGGAAGCGGGGCCGGTCTTCGGGCCGGCCTCGCCACCCCACCTGACTCCGGGCTGATCTGACCAAATACAGGGAGGTATAAGACGGGTCCCGTGAGGCAGGGGTAAATGTCCTAAAGCGGGACACGCCGTTGCCGCTGCGCCTGCGCTGTGGCAATGTCGCGCCCGCGCCGCCGTAGCTCAGGGGTAGAGCACTCCCTTGGTAAGGGAGGGGTCGGAAGTTCAATTCTTCCCGGCGGCACCGGCGCCCCCGTCGGACGCGACAAAACTCCCGGCCGCGCTTCCCGCTTTAGGCTCACCTCGCCTATAATCGGCCCTGCAGCGAGACTGCGGGGGTAGTCATGCAGATCGCCATCACGGGCCGACACGTCAGCGTCAACGAAAGCTTTCGGGACCAGGTTACGCAGCGCCTCGAGTCGTCGGCGGGGAAGTTCTTTTCCACCGCCATCGATGCGCAGGCGGTGTTCGCCAAGGTGGCACAGATGATCGAGACCGACCTTATGATCCATGTCGGCCACGGCATCAGGTTCCAGAGTCACGCGTCGGCCGCCGACATGACGGCGAGCTTCAGCATCGCCGCCGAGCGGTTGGAGAAGCGCATGCGGCGGCACAAACGCAAGCTCCGTGACCATCACAAGACCCCGCGCAGCGGTAGGGCCGCAGACGTAGGCGAGCCTTCGCCGCAGCCGGCCGACTGAGCGGCGCTGCGGCCGGGTGCGGGCCGCCACCAACTTCGAGCAAGCGCTGCCTCCAACGGCAATCAACAGAATGGCCGGGAAATGGAGATCGCGGACCTCTTGCCATTGAGCGGCGTCCTGGACGACGTGAGGGCGGCCAGCAAGAAGCAGGCGCTGCAGGAGCTCTCCACCATCGCCGCGACCCAGACGGCGCAGGAGGAACGCACCGTCCTTGACTTGCTGCTCGCGCGCGAGCGGCTGGGCTCGACCGGGGTCGGTGCCGGGGTTGCAATCCCGCATGGCAGACTCGGCAGCCTCACGCGGCTCTCGGCGGTGTTTGCCCGCCTGCGAGAGCCCATCGAGTTCGACGCGGTGGACGGGAAGCCGGTGGACCTCATTTTCCTGCTGCTCGCGCCGGACTCCGCGGGATCGGATCATCTGAAGGCGCTGGCGCTGGTCTCGCGCCTGCTGCGGGACCACCGCGTGTGTGCGCGCCTGCGCGGCGCCGACAACGCGGAGGCGCTCTATGCCGTCCTCACCGGTGCGGCCGGTACGTCGCGAGCGTGAGCAACCGGCCGATTGACAGCCGCCCCGCCGGGCCGCACGGTCGCCCAATGGTTCTGATCCATGCGAGCTGCGTCGCCCTGGAGGGCAAGGCCGTGCTGCTGCGCGGCGCGCACGGCGCCGGCAAGTCTGACCTCGCGTTGCGCCTGATCGAAGGCGGGGCCCGGCTCGTCGCGGACGATCAGGTCGCACTGACGAGCAGCGGCGAGATGCTGCTCGCGGGGCCGCCGGCGCGCATTGCGGGACTGCTCGAAGTGCGTGGGATCGGCGTCGTCTCGATGGATTTCGTGACGCAGTGTCCAGTCCATCTCGTGGTCGATCTGGTCCAGCCCGACACGGTAGAGCGTATGCCGCAGACCGCGACCGTCGACCTTTGCGGCCATCGAATCGTGCACGTCCTGCTTGCGCCGTTCGAGGCCTCTGCGCCCGCGAAGGTGAGGCTCGCGCTCTCGCGCGTCGCTGCTGCCGGACAGGACGCGCTAGCAACGCGCTCGGCCGGACGATGAGCGCAGATCCCTCTGGCAGTCGTGCTCTCGTGCTGGTGACCGGAATGTCCGGCGCCGGCAAGTCGACCGCGCTCAAAATCCTGGAGGATCTCGGCTACGAGGCGATCGACAACCTGCCCCTCTCGCTGCTCTCGGAGCTGGTCCAGGCGCGGGGCGAGAACGGACGGCCGGGCCCGCTCGCGCTCGGCATCGATTCGCGGACGAGGGGGTTCGATCCCGGCGACATTGAGCGCTATCTCGAGCCGCTACTTGGCGAGGGCGAGCGTGGCGAGATCGCGCTGCTCTTCCTCGATTGCGAGACCGAGGTGCTGCGCCGGCGCTTCAGCGAGACTCGCCGCCCACACCCGCTGGCGCACGACGAACCTGTCGACGAGGGAATCCGGCGCGAGCGCGCGCTGCTCGGCTGGGTCCGCGACCGGGCGGACCTCACCGTCAACACCAGCCGGCTTTCCGTCCGCGATCTGCGCAGCATCATCGCCGCGCGCTTTGGGCCCGAGGCCGGGCGGGCGCCCGCGATCTTCGTGCTCTCCTTCGCCTACAGCCGCGGGGTACCGCCGGACGCCGACTTCGTGTTCGATGTCCGCTTCCTCACCAACCCTCACCATGTGCCGGCGCTTCGGCCGCTTACCGGGCGGGAGCCCGAGGTCGCCCGCCACGTGCGGGATGACCCGGCTTATGGCCGGTTCTTCGAAGGCATGGTCGCGATGCTCACGCCCTTGCTGCCGGCCTTTGAGCGGGACGGGCGCTCCTACCTCACCATCGCGCTCGGATGCACGGGCGGGCGACACCGCTCCGTCGCCGCGGCCGAGGACCTGGCCGAGACGCTCGGCGGCGGGCGCTGGCAGGTCACGGCGCGCCACCGCGATCTCGACACCGAGCCCGCGGCACCCGCGATGCAAGCCAACAGATGACCCGATGATCGGCATTGTTCTGGTAACGCACGGGCGGCTCGCAGAGGAGTTCGTTGCGGCGACCGAGCACGTCGTCGGGCCGCAATCCCGCACGCGCGCCATTTGCATTGGCCCCGACGACGACATGGAGCAGCGCCGCCAGGACATTCTCGACGCCATCGGCGCGACCGACGAGGGCGACGGGGTGATCGTGCTTACCGACATGTTCGGCGGGACGCCCTCGAACCTCGCCATCTCGGTCATGGAAGGCGCGAACGTCGAGGTCATCGCCGGCGTGAACCTGCCGATGCTGATCAAGCTCGCGAGCGTTCGTTCGGGCAGCGATCTGCGGGGTGCCGTGGCCGCCGCGCAGGAGGCCGGGCGCACCTATATCCATGTCGCGGGGCGACTGCTCGAGGGTGACGAGACGTGAACGAGGCGGCGACCGAGCCCGGCGAGGGAAGCCACCGCCGCACGTGTCTGATCGCCAACCGGCGCGGGCTGCACGCGCGGGCCGCCGCCAACTTCGTCAAGACCGCCTCGCAGTTCGAGGCCGACGTCGCGGTCTCCTGCAACGGCACACAGGTCTCGGGCCTGTCGATCCTGGGGCTGATGATGCTGGCGGCAGGGCCGGGTACCGAGATCGAGATCGAGACCGCGGGCAGAGATGCGGCGGTGGCGCTGGCGGCGTTGGCGAAGCTCGTGGACGGTGGCTTCGATGAAGACTGAAGCAAGCTCCGCTGTCGCGCGCCCGCAGGCCGTTGAGATCGCGGAGCGGCCTGAGCGGCACTTCAGCGGCCTTGGGGTCTCTGCCGGCATCGCAGTGGGACCCGCGCATGTGGTCGAGCGCGGCCTCATCGACGTGCCGGAGTACCGCATCGAGGACGAAGCGATCGAGACCGAAATCGCGCGTTTTAGCGACGCCGTCACGCTTTCCGCATCGCAGATCCGCAACCTCCAGGCCCAGGCCGAGACTCTGCCGGAGGAGGTGGCCGGTCAGCTTCGCCACCTGCTCGATGCGCACCTGCTGATGCTGACGGGCTCGCGGCTCGTGCGTGGCGTCGAGGCCCGCATCCGGGACGCCCGCATCAACGCCGAGGCGGCAGTCCAGGTGCAGCTCTCGGAAATCGCGCAGGCCTTCGCCGTGATGGAGGACCCCTACCTCGCAGGCAAGATCGACGACGTGCGCGAGGCCAGTGCACGCCTCGTGCGAAACCTGACCCGTGCCGGCTATCAGGCTTTCTCTGGCCTGCCCCCCGGTACCATCGTCATCGCCGAGGAGATCACGCCGGCCGATACCGCGCTCATGGACCCCGCGCGCATCGGCGGCTTCGCCGCAGCGCATGGCGGCGCCGAGGGGCATACCGCGATCATGGCACGCTCGCTCGGGTTGCCGGCAGTGCTCGGGGTGGCGGACCTGGCCGGCGCCGTACGCTCGGGCGACGTCGTGGCGGTGGACGGTGTGCGCGGTGGGCTCGTGGTCAACCCCGGCGAGGCGACGATCGCGCGCCTCGAGCGCCGGCGCCGCGCGCTTGAGCGGCGCGAGCGCCAGCTCGCCCGGTTACGCGAAGTCGCGGCCGTATCGTCCGATGGCGCGCGCGTGACCCTGCAATGCAACATCGAGCTGCCGAACGAGCTGCCGCAGGCACAGGAGGCGGGCGCCGAGGGCATCGGGCTCCTGCGCAGCGAGTTCCTCTACATGAACCGCGAGGAGCCGCCGAGCGAGGACGAGCAATACGTCGCGCTCAAGGAGATCGTCGCCGGCATGGAGGGGGCGCCGGTGACCGTGCGCACCCTCGACGTGGGATCGGACAAGCTCGCCTATTCGCTCGGCGAGCACATCGCGCCGAGCGTCAATCCGGCGCTCGGGCTGCGCGCCATCCGCCTTTCGCTCAAGACGCCGGCACTGCTGGAGGCACAGATCGCGGCGATCCTCCGCGCCGGTGCCCACGGGCCCGTGCGCATCCTCGTGCCGATGATCACCTCGGTGAAGGAGATCAGACAGGTGCGGAAGGCGGTGGACAAGATGGTCCGCAAGCTGACCCGCGCGCGCGTGCCGATCACGGACACGCCGCCGCTCGGCATCATGATCGAGACGCCGGGGGCTGCGCTCGCGGCCGATGCGCTGGCCGACGCCTGCGATTTCTTCTCGCTCGGCACCAACGACCTCACCATGTACACGCTCGCGATCGACCGGGGCGACGATCAGGTCGCGCACCTGTACGACCCCCTCCATCCCGCAGTGCTCCGGCTGATCCGCTTCGCCACCGACGCAGCCCGGCGCGCCGGCATCCCGGTCAATCTCTGTGGCGAGCTCGCCGGCAACCCGCGCTTTACCGCGATGCTGCTGGGGTTCGGCCTGCGCGATCTCTCCATGGCGCCACCGAATGTGCCACGCGTGAAGCAGCGCATCCTCGCGCTCGACGCCGAAGCGGCAACGCGCCACGCGGAGGAGTTGCTGAGCCAATCCGAGGCCGGACGCATCGCGAAGCTGATCGACGCCTTTCCCGACGACTCTTGAGGCCGCGATCACCGCCGGGCGGCAAGCCAGCTTGCGCCTGTTGTGAGGCCCCGGCGGCGGTGCTAAAAGCCGCGCCGGCAGCGGCGCGGAAGCTGCTCCGGCGAGCAAGGAACCAAGAATGACGGACGGCACCGACTACAAGGTGAAGGACATCTCGCTCGCCGAGTGGGGCCACAAGGAAATCGCCATCGCCGAGACTGAGATGCCGGGGCTGATGGCGCTCCGCGCCGAGTTCGGCGAGCGCCAAGTGCTGGCGGGCGCACGCATCGCTGGCTGCCTCCACATGACGATCCAGACCGCGGTCCTCATCGAGACGCTCAGGGCGCTGGGCGCAGAGGTGCGCTGGAGCTCCTGCAACATCTTTTCGACCCAGGATCACGCCGCCGCTGCCATGGCCGATGCCGGCGTCCCCGTCTTCGCCTGGAAGGGCGAGACCGAGGAGGAATACGATTGGTGTATCGGCAGGACCATCGAGGGTCCCGACGGCTGGCGCCCCAACATGATCCTGGATGACGGCGGCGACCTCACCAAGATCATGCACGACGAGTACCCGGCGCTGATGGCCGACATCAAGGGCATCTCGGAAGAGACCACGACCGGCGTGCTCCGCCTCTACGAGATGGAGCAGCGCGGCTCCCTGGGCGCGCCCGCCATCAACGTGAACGATTCGGTCACCAAGTCGAAGTTCGACAACCTCTACGGCTGCCGCGAGAGCCTGGTGGACGGCATCAAGCGGGCGACCGACGTGATGCTCGCGGGCAAGATCGCCGTGGTGAACGGCTACGGCGATGTCGGCAAGGGCTGCGCGGCCTCGTTGCGCGGACAGGGCGCGCGCGTCTGCGTGACCGAGATCGACCCGATCTGCGCGCTGCAGGCGGCAATGGAGGGCTACGAGGTCTCGACCATGGACGACATGGCCGGCGTGGCGGATGTCTTCGTCACCGCGACCGGCAACGTCGACGTCATCACCATCGACCACATGCGCCAGATGAAGGACCGCGCCATCGTCTGCAACATCGGCCACTTCGATTCCGAGATTCAGATCGACGCGCTGGCCAACTTCCCCTGGCACGAGGTCAAGCCGCAGGTGGACGAGGTGGAGTTCCCCGACGGCAAGCGCCTGATCGTTCTAGCCAAGGGCCGCCTTGTGAACCTCGGCTGCGCCACGGGGCATCCCTCCTTCGTGATGAGCTCCTCGTTCTCCAACCAAGTGCTGGCGCAGATGGAGCTCTGGCAGAACCACGCGAACTACGAGCACCGCGTCTACACCCTGCCAAAGCACCTCGACGAGAAGGTGGCGGCGCTGCATCTGGGCAAGCTGGGAGCGAAGTTGACCGCGCTTTCGGACAGGCAGGCCGCCTACATCGGGGTGGCGCAAGAGGGGCCGTTCAAGCCCGATCACTACCGATACTGACGATAGGGCGCCGAGCGCCACAGGGAGCGAGAGCGCGACGCCGCGCGTGCCGCTGACCGTGCGCGTCGATGCCCTCGCTGAGACCGAGCGGCTGGTCCGGCGTCTCGCCCCGCATGCGGCCCCCGGCGACGTCATAGGGCTCTGCGGCCCGCTTGGCAGCGGCAAGACCGCCTTCGCGCGGGCCTTCATCCGCGCGCGGCTCGGCCGGCCGGTGGAGGAGGTGCCAAGCCCCACCTTCACCCTGGTGCAGCTCTACGAGCACGAAGCGGGGGCGATCTGGCACTTCGACCTCTACCGCCTGAGCGCGCCGGAGGACGCCTACGAGCTCGGCATCGAGGATGCGTTCGCAGGCGCGATATCACTGATCGAATGGCCGGAGAAGCTGGGCGTCATGATGCCCGCCGACTGGCTTGAGGTGCGTCTCGCGCCGGGAGAGGACGAAGAGGCGCGGCTCATCACGATCACCCCTCACGGCCCGCGAGGCGAGGCGCTAGCGGCGGCGCTCGCCCGAGACCTGGAGCCCGACCCGTGAGCGAGCGCGAGCGGCAGCGCCGGGCCTTTGCCGCACGGGCGGGCTGGGGCGATGCCATTCACCGGCCACTCGCCGGTGACGCCTCGGCGCGGCACTACGAACGGCTCACACGGGGTGAAGCTGCGGCGGTGCTCATGGACGATCCACCGCCGGGACATTCCGTCGGTACTTTCCTACGGATTGCGCGGTTGCTGAGAGACATGGGCTACAGCGCCCCCGACATCCACGCAGTCGACGAGACCCAGGGCTTCGCCCTGCTGGAAGACTTCGGCGACGACAGCTTTTCGGCTCTGCTCGCCGGGCCGGATGCCTCCTCCCTGGAACGCACGCTCTACGAGTCAGCCACCGACTTTTTGGTCGATCTCCACCGCCAGCCGGTGCCACCCGACCTGCCCTGCTACGACCCCGCGTGGATGTTGAGCGATGCCGCGCTCTTCCTGGAGACCGCCACCAACGATGCGGTGGAGCCTGCGATGGCGGCAGAATTCGAAGCGGCGTGGCGCGGGCCGCTGGAAGAAGCGACATCCAGCCCTCAAGCACTTTGCTTGCGCGATTTCCACGCGGGCAACCTGATGTGGTTGCCGGCGAGAGACGATGCGGGTTGCGGCGCGAGCGGGCTCGCCCGGATCGGCCTGCTGGACTTTCAGGATGCGCGCGCGGGCCCCCCGGCCTACGACCTGGTCTCGCTGCTGCAGGACGCGCGGCGCGACCTCGGCGCCGGCCTCGAGGCGGCGATGGTTGCGCGCTACCTCGACGTGTCGCCCGACCTCGACGAAAACCTATTCCGCGCGGCCTATGCGATCCTCGGTGCGCAGCGCGCGGTGCGGATCATCGGAGTCTTCCACCGCTTGGCGCGGCGGGACGGCAAGCCCGCCTACCTCGCTCACTTGCCGCGCGTGTGGCGGCATCTCGACGCCAATCTGGCCCATCCGGCGCTCGCCCCGGTGCGAGCCTGGTTCGAGCGCTGGGTCCCTCCGCGAGCGCGGAGCCCCGCGTCGTGAGCGCCCGGCCAACGCGCGGGATGGTGCTCGCGGCGGGCCTGGGCACGCGCATGGGTGCGCTCAGCGATACGGTTCCCAAACCACTGGTTCCGGTCGCAGGCAAGCCCCTCATCGCCCACGCCCTGGAGAGCCTGGAACAGGCTGGGGTGGCGGAGATCGTGGTCAACACCCACCACCTGGCGGCGCAAATCGAAGCCTTTCTCGCCACCCAAGCGGCGCGGCCCGGCGCGCCCAGTATCCATATTTCGCGCGAAGAAGAACGGCTCGAGACCGGCGGTGGCATACGCCAGGCACTCCGCTGGTTCGGCGACGACGCGTTCTATGTCTTGAACAGCGATGTCGTCCTGGCGGAGAACGGCGCGACGGCGTTGTCGCGCCTGGCCGAGGCGTGGGACGGTGAAGCGATGGACGCGCTCCTCCTGCTCTGCCCGGTGGCGCGCGCGCTGGGCTACGGGGGCGCGGGCGACTTCTTCCGCCACGAGGACGGGCGGCTCAGCCGGCGCGGGGCGGCGCAGACCGCGCCCTTCGTCTTCACCGGCACGCAGCTCCTGCATCCCCGGCTCTTCGCGGACGCACTGGGGGGCGCCTACTCGCTCAACCGCCACTATGACGAGGCACTCCTCGCCGGCCGCCTGTACGGGGTGGTACATGGCGGGCACATGCTCCACGTCGGCTCGCCGGAAGGGCTTGAAGCCGCCGAGCGCTATCTCGCGGGCGACCCGGGCGGAGGAGCCGGATGAGCGCGGGCGCGCACACCCTCTACACGGTGCCGCCCCATGTCCCGTTCGTGGATGCGCTGGCGGAAGGCCTGCTCGCCGGCCGGGTCACGGTGTTCGACCCGGACGACCCGCTGGCGCTGAGCCGGCTCACGATCCTGCTGCCCACGCGACGCGCCTGCCGGGCACTGCAACTCGCCTTTCTCCGCACAGCACCAGGACAGGCGCTGCTACTGCCGCGCATCCGCCCGCTCGGCGATATCGACGAGGACGAAGCGAGTATCGGCGACGAAGCGGACGAAGCGCTGCCCGACGCCGTCTCGCCGCTGGAGCGCCGGCTCATGCTTGCGCGCCTGATCCAGAGGCTCGGCGAGACACCGGGCGGGGCGGCGCTCACCGGTGCAGGCGCCGTGGACCAGTCCGCGCGGCTCGCACGCGCACTGGCAAGCCTCCTCGACGAGATTCAGATCGCCCGCGTCGACCCGCAGGGACTCGCCTTTCTCGCACCGGAGGAATACGCGGCTCACTGGCAGCAGGTGTTGCGCTTCCTCTCCCTCATCACCGACAACTGGCCCGCGATCCTGGCGGAGAGGGGCCTGATGGACCCGGCCGCGCGCCGCAACGCCCTGCTGGAAGCGCTCGCCGAACGGTGGGCTGAGACGCCGCCGGCGCATCCGGTGATCGCTGCCGGCTCCACAGGCAGCGTGCCGGCGACGCGCGACCTGCTGGCCGTCATCGCGCGCCTGCCGCAGGGCGCCGTTGTCCTCCCCGGTCTCGATACGGAGGCCGACGATGAGACCTGGAAGGCGATCGGTCCCACCCATCCGCAATACGCGCTGAAGGGGCTGCTCGAACGCGTCGGCGTCACGCGCAGCGAGGTCGCGCCGTGGCCGGGCGGTGAGGCAGCGGGCACCGCCGCCACGCGTGCCCGCGCGCGGTTGATCGCCGACGCCATGCGCCCGGCAGAGACCATTACCGTCTGGCGCGCGCTGCCGCCGCTAGCACCCGACGCGCTCCGCGACGTGCACCGGATCGACTGTGCAAGCCCGCAGGAGGAAGCGGGCGTCATAGCCATCGTCATGCGCCGCGCGCTGGAGACTCCGGGCCGCACCGCCGCGCTGGTGACGGCGGACCGCGCCCTCGCCCGCCGGGTCGCGGCGGAGCTCAGGCGCTGGAACATCGACGTGGACGATTCAGCCGGTGAGCCGCTGGGGGAGACGGCGCCTGGCGCCTTTCTACGGCTCACGGCACGCATGATTGCCGAGGGCGCTGCGCCGGTTCCGCTGCTGGCTGCGCTGAAGCACCCGCTCGCCGCTGGTGGCCAAGCGCCCGCCACATTCCGCCGTTCTGTGCGGGCGATGGAGACAGCGATCCTGCGGGGTCCCCGGCCCGCGCCCGGCTTCGACGGCCTGCGGGCGGCGCTGAAGGAGCGTGACGCGGCCATCCGCCCCTGGCTGGAAGGGCTGGAAGCCGCCGCCGCGCCCTTCGCCGCCCTCATGGCGCGGCCCGAGGCCGACGCGCGCAAACTCTTGCAAGCTCACGTCGAATTCGCGGAATGGCTCGCAGCCGCGGACGAGGAGGACGGGGCCGCACAGCTCTGGTCAGGCGAGGCCGGCGCGCAGGCGGCGCGCTTCATCGCCGGGCTCTTGGAGGCAGCGCCGTCGCTGCCGCCGGTGGCGCCTGCCCACTATCCGGCGCTGCTCGATGCCCTGATGGAGGACCACGTGGTGCGCCCGCCCTACGGCCGCCACCCGCGCCTGCAAATCTGGGGGCCGCTGGAGGCCCGCCTGCAACACGCGGACTGCATGATCCTGGGCGGGCTGAACGAGGGCGTCTGGCCGCCGCCGGCTGCGGGCGACCCGTGGATGAGCCGCCCCATGCGTGCGGACTTCGGCCTGCCACCTCCGGAGCTTCGCATTGGGCTCTCCGCCCACGACTTCGTTCAATGCTGCGGCGCGCAGGAGGTCTATCTGACGCGGGCACGGCGCATCGAGGGCACGCCGACCATCCCGGCGCGCTGGCTCCAGCGTCTCGATGCCTTGCTGCCGAGCGGCTCCGAGGGTGCGGCGGCGCTGCGCACCATAGAGCCCACGCTACTCGCCTGGTGGGCGGCCCTGGACCGGCCGGCAGAGCCTTCCGGCCCCTGGCCTGCGCCGGCACCCGCGCCGCCTGTTACGGCGCGGCCCAGGCAACTCTCGGTCACGAAGATCGAAACCTGGATCGCCGACCCCTATTCCATTTATGCGCGGGACATTTTGCGACTCAAGGTCCTCGATCCCGTCGACGCAGACCCGAGCGCGGCGGAGCGCGGCAGCATCATCCACTGGATTCTGGACGCCTTCGTGCGGGAACACGGTGTTGTGCTGCCGGCAGACGCTGAGGAGCGGCTGCTGGCGCTCGGTCGGAAGCAGTTCGAGGCAGCGGGCGCGCGCCCCGGCGTGCTCGCCTTCTGGTGGCCGCGATTCGAGCGGATCGCCCGCTGGTTCCTCGACACCGAACGGACGCGCAGACCCGCGCTGCAGCCGCTCGCGACCGAGGTGAACGGTGTGCTCGACTTGGAGGGGCCGACGGGTTCCTTCCGGCTCACGGCTAAGGCGGACCGCATCGACCGCTCCGAAGCGGGTGCGCTGGAGATCATCGACTACAAGACCGGCGGCATTCCGCCAAAGAAACACGTCACCGAAGGCCGGTGCCCGCAGCTCTCGCTGGAGGCAGCGATCGCCCAGGCGGGCGGCTTCGAGGGCCTGGACGCGGCCGAGGTCGCGGCCCTCGCCTACTGGAAGCTGAGCGGTGCCGAGAGCGCCGGCGAGATCGTCCAGATCGGCGGCGATGCCGACGCGCTGGCACGGGAGGCCGCTACGGGCCTGCAGGCGCTGGTCGCCCGCTTCGACGATCCGGCGACCCCGTACCGTCCCGTGCCCCGGCCGGCGCTGGCGCCTGCCTGGAGCGACTACGCCCACCTGGCCCGGCACAAGGAGTGGTCGGTGCCCGGCGGAGAGCCCTGATGGCGGCACACACGCCCGGAATGACGGCGGCCCAGCACAGGGCGTCGGACCCTGCGGCCTCGGTCTGGGTGGGGGCCTCGGCGGGCACCGGCAAGACCAAGGTGCTGACCGACCGCGTACTGCGCCTGCTGCTGGGCGGCACCGCGCCCGAGCGCGTCCTCTGCCTCACCTTCACCCGCGCCGCCGCCGCCGAGATGGCGCTCCGCATCACGCGCGAGCTCGCGCACTGGACCGTCGCCGACGACGAGACGCTGTCCGCAGCGCTGAGCGGACTGACCGGGGCGCAGCCGTCGCGCGTGACGCGCGACCTGGCGCGGCGCCTCTTCGCCACCGTGCTCGACGTCCCCGACGGCTTGAAAATCCAGACCATCCACGCCTTCTGCCAATCGCTGCTGCGGCGCTTCCCGCTGGAGGCCGGTGTCTCACCAAATTTCGAGATCGCCGACGAACGGATGAGCACAACGTTGTTGGGCGCGGCGCGCGCACGGCTGCTGCACGCTGCGCGGCCTGCGGTGGACGACGCCCTTGCGGCCAATCTCGCCACCATGACGGCAGTGGTCGGCGAGGAGGGTTTCGGTGCCCTGCTGGCGGACGTGAGCGGCGCGCGGGACCGCTTCTCCTCCGTGTTGGAGCGTCATGGCGACACCAGCGGCGCCATCGCGGCGCTGCGCGTCCGACTCGGCGTGGCCGAGGGAGCGACGTCCGAAAGCGTGCTCGCGAAAGCATCGGCCGAGGGCGCCTTCGACCGGCTGGCGTTGACGAAAGCGGTGCGCGTGCTCACCGGCGGGACCGTGACGGACCAACGGCGCGCGCAGACGATCGCGGCGTGGCTTGACGCAGACCATGAGGGGCGAAAGGCATGGTTTGGCCCGTACCGCCGCGCCTTCCTTCGTGAAGACGGCAACGCGCTCCAGAGACTTATCACCAAGAAACTGGGCGATGCACACCCGGATGCGGCGGAGGCTCTCGGCCTAGAGCAGGAGAGGGTCGGCGCGGTCGTCGAGCGCTGGAACGCCGCCCGCGTGGCCGAGAGCAGCGCGGCCCTGATCGAGGTCGCGGCCCGCCACCTCGGCTACTACGGGGCCGAGAAGGCGCGCCACGCCGTGCTCGACTACGGCGATCAGATCGCGCGGAGCCGCAGCCTGCTGGCCCGCGCGGGCATCGCCCCCTGGGTGCTCTACAAGCTCGACGGCGGCCTGGACCACCTGCTGATCGACGAGGCGCAGGACACGAGCCCGACCCAGTGGTCCGTGATCGCGGCGCTGGCGGAAGAGTTCTTCGCGGGCAAAGGCGCCCGCGCCGCGCCGCGCACCCTTTTTGCGGTCGGCGACGAGAAGCAGTCGATCTTCAGCTTCCAGGGCGCCGATGTCCGCGCGCTGGCCGACGCGCATCACAGGTTCCAAAGCCGGGCCGAGGCCGCAGAGAGGCCGTGGGAATCGCTCCCCCTGGCCGAATCCTTCCGCTCGACCGGGGCGGTGCTCGCCGTGGTCGACGCCGTGTTCGCCCGGCCCGAGGCGCGCGCGGGCGTCACTGCCGAGGCGGTGCCGATCCGCCACCAGGTGCATCGCGCAGGTGCGGCCGGCCGGGTCGAACTGTGGCCGCCCGTCATGCCGGAGAAGCGGGAACCGCCAAAGCCCTGGGCGCTGCCGGTGGAGCGCGAGGAGCCCGACGACCCGGCGGCGCGGCTTGCCACGCTTATCGCGGACCGCGTGGCCGCGTGGACGCAGGAGCCGGCGGCCGAAGGCAGCGACGGCTGGCTCGAGGCCCGCGGCCGCCCGATCCGGCCCGGTGACGTGCTGGTGCTGGTGCGCCGGCGCGGACCCTTCGTCGATCACCTGCTGCGGGCCTTCAAGGCGCGCGGCGTGCCGGTGGCGGGGATCGACCGCATGGTGCTGACCGAGCAGCTCGCGGTCATGGACCTGATCGCGCTCGGCGAATTCTGCCTGCTGCCGGGCGACGACCTGACGCTCGCCACGGTGCTCAAGAGCCCGCTGATCGGGCTCGACGAGGATGCGCTGTTCGCACTCGCCTACGAGCGCGGCGATGCGAGCCTGTGGGCGACGCTCGCACGGTGGCGAGGCGAGCGGCCCGCGTTTGCCGAGGCGCATGTGGCACTCTCGGCGTTTCTCGCTGCGGCGGACGCTATGCCGCCCTTCGAGTTCTACAGCGAGGTGCTGGGCGCGCGCGGCGGGCGGGCGGCGCTGCTGGGCCGCCTCGGGCCGGAATCGGGGGACGCCATCGAGGAGTTCCTGGCGCTCGCGCTGGCTTACGGCCGCTCGCACCCGCCCTCGCTTCAGGGCTTCCTGCACTGGGTTCAAGACGGGCGGGCGGAGATCGCACGCGACTTCGAGCAAGGCCGCGACGAGGTGCGGATCATGACCGTGCACGGCGCCAAGGGCCTGGAGGCGCCGGTGGTCTTTCTGCCCGACACCATGCGCAAGCCGAGGGGTCGGGACCCTTTGGTCTGGCTCGAGGAGGAGCGGGTGGACGGCGGCGCCGGCGCGGTGGAAGGCCTGCTGTTCCCCGGTCGGGCCAGCCGGGAGGACCCGCTGACCCGCGAAGCCCGCGCCCAGGCCCGCGACGCCCAGGAGGAGGAATATCGAAGGCTCCTCTACGTCGCGATGACCCGCGCGGAAGACCGGCTTTACGTCTGCGGCTGGCAAGGCCGGGACACGCCGCCCGATGATTGCTGGTACACGCTGGTGCGCTCGGGGATGAAGAGCCTGAAGGGGGTCGAGCTCTTGGCGATGCCGGGGGTCGGAGAGTCGGAGGGCGCAGGCCTCGCCTATGCCGAGCCCCAGACCGCGCCGCTCCCCCCACCGGCCGAGCCTACGCCAGAGGCTGATGCGCCCCCGCCACCGCCGCCCGCTCTGCTGACGCCGCCCGCGGCGGAGCCCCCGGCGCTTCGCCCGCTCGCGCCCTCCCGCGCCTTGCCGGAGCCTGCGCCGCACTCGCCGATCGATGCCGCCGGACAGAGCGCGCGGCTGCGCGGCATCGCCGCCCACAAGCTGCTGGAGCATCTGCCGGCGCTCGCGCCTGCGGATCGACCGTCCGCCGCCCGCCGCCTGCTCGCACGGCACGATCTCGCCGACGGCGAGCGCGAGGCGCTGGCCGAGGCCATGATCGAGCTCGTGGCCGACCCGGCGTTCGCCGCGCTCTTCACGCCGGATGCCCTGGCCGAGGCGCCGATCAGCGCCGTCGTGGGCGACCGAGTGATCTCGGGTCAGATCGACCGGCTGCTGGTGGGCGAGCGGGAGGTGATCGCCCTCGATTACAAGACTGGCCGTGCCCCGCCCGACGACGCGGTGCCGGAGGCGTACCGCGCCCAGATGGAGAGCTATCGCGCGGCGCTGGCCGCCGTCTTCCCGGATCGCATCATTACCTGCGGCCTGTTCTTCGTCGACGCACCCCGCCTGATCTGGTTGCCGGCGGACAAATAGGATCAGCCGCCGAAGCGGGGCTCGGGCAGGCCTCGCACGCCGAGGCCGGAGACCGCGAGGATGCCGCCGCCGTGGGGCTGCGGCTTGGAGGCCTCGCCGAAGATTTTCTGGGCCTCCGGGCCGAGAAAATCCGTGCGGCCCATCGAGGTGAGGTAGGCCACGTCGAGGTTGTCGCCGCCGAACATGATGCTGGTGATGGTCTTGGTCGGCACCGGCACGCGGCGATCTACCGTGCCGTCCGGCGCGTAGCGCACCAGCTGGCCAGAGACGATCTGCGCGTTCCAGAGATACCCCTCGGCATCGATGGTCGAGCCGTCGGGAATGCCGGGCTCGTCGTGGGTGTTGGCGAAGACGCGCTTGTTGGAGATCGCGCCGCTCTCGATGTCGTAGTCGTAGGCGTAGATCTCCTGCATGTAGGAATCGGTGTGATAGAAGGTCTTGTTGTCGGGGCTCCAGCTCGGCCCGTTGTTGCAGATGATGCCGCGCTCCAGCTCGTGCACTGTGAGGTCGGGGTCGAGCCGGAAGAGGCCGCAGATCGGCGATTCCGAAATCTCGTCCTCGCCGCCGGCGAAGAAGCGGCCGCGGCGGTCCACCTTGCCGTCGTTGAAGAGCGTGCGCGGCTCGTCGGCATCCACCAGGGCGATGAGCTCGGTCTCGCCGCTGTCGAGGTCCATGAAGTAGAAGCCGTCGCGCATGGTCAGCACGCCGCCGCCCTGCTCCCTGAGCGCGAATGCGCCCACGGTCTTGGGCAGGGTCCAGGTGCGGGTCTTGCCGGTGCGGGGGTCGAGGCGCCAGACCTCCTTGTCCAGCATGTCGACCCAGTAGAGCACGCCGTCTGCCGGGTCCCAGACCGGCCCCTCGCCGAGATAGTTGCCCGCCTCCACCACGCATTCGATCTTGACCATCTCCCACCTCTCTTTGCCTTCTGACGCTCCCCGCCCGCCGGCGCACGGCCGGTTGGGGAGAGGAGCCGGGACGGGGCAACTATACGCCGGAATGCACTGCTGCGGGGTCTGTGTGGCTGCGCGTCAGCACCCAATGATCCGCACGTGACCCTCCCCGCCATAGGCGAGCAGGTGACGATCGCGGGTCACCAGCGTGTGGCCAAAGGCCCGCGCGGTCGCGGCGAGGATGCGGTCCACCGGATCGGCTGGCGGCGCACCGGGCAGGGCGCACGACGCGATAAAAACCTCCGGCGGCAGTTCCGCGAGCGCCAGCTCCGGCCACGCGAGAATTCTCTCGAACCACATCTGGGGGCTCATCGCGAGCGCAATTCTGTTTTTCTCCACGAGCATGGCGATTTCCCACGCGGTGATGGGGGAGACGAAGACCCCGCGGCCATGCGTAGGCGCGTCCTCCAACGCGCCTGCGGCCGGTTCCCTCAGCGCCTCGCCGTTCGCGATCCAGATGACCGTGCAGGTGTCGAGAAGGTAGACGGGCATCGCCGACTACTGAGTCGCATCCCATTTCGTGTTGATCGGTGCCGTCAAGTCGGTTCCTGGCTTGATCGTCACCGTACCCTCGAGCGCACCGAAGACACGAGAAAGAAAGCCCCCGGAGGTGACTGTGGAATCTTGCGGCTCGTCCCGTAGCTCGCCGCTCGCGGACTTGGCCGCCGGTCCGTACTGCACGGCCTTGCAAAACACCAATTTATGCGCAGCCATGTCCACCTCCGCCGTCGCGAAGCCCGCCTCGAGCCAAGCACGAGTCATGACGTTGTTCGTGGGGTTATTGGACCACCAGGCCCGGTGGGTGAAGGCAGATTGCGGCAGTTTCGCGCCGATGACCTGCTCGATATCGGCGAAGGTCATGGGCACGGACTCCTGGCCTGCGTCGCGCAGGTGATCCGCCAAGGGCGCATATTTCGACACAACGGTTCTCCTTCACAGGTATTTTTTGGAGGGTGTGTGTGTATAACACACACTTACTTCTTATTGCAAACAGAAAATCGCGTGCGACGGCCGCGACCGGCTCCGCCCCATTGCCGGTGCCGGCGGCGCCGGCGTAGTCTCGCGCGCCACCCGGCGCCGCTATGGGAGCGGCGCCCTTCCGAGACGAGCCGCGATGACCGTTGAGCAGGCGCCCGGCCGTAGCCAGGCCCGCGTCATGGGGCTGATCGCACTCGCCCACGGCGCGAGCCACTTCTACCAGCTCGCCCTGCCGCCGCTCTTCCCGCACCTCAAGGACTCATTCGCGGTCAGCTACACCGAGCTCGGTACGCTGATGACCGTGTTCTACGTGGCCTCCGGCGTCGCGCAGACCGGGGCGGGCTTCCTGGTCGACCGCTTCCCGGCGCGCACCGTGCTGCTGGGCGGGCTCGCGTTGCTCTGCATTGCGATCTTGCTGATGGGTCCCGCGCCCGCGTTCTGGATGCTGTTCCCGCTTGCCGTGCTCGCGGGGCTGGGCAACAGCGTGTTCCACCCGGCCGATCTCTCCATCCTCACCGCGAATATCCGCCGCACGCGCCACGGCCGGGCCTACGGCTTCCACACTCTGGGCGGCAATCTCGGCTATGCGCTCGCCCCCATCGTCATGGTGGGGCTCGCGCTGGAACTCGGCTGGCGCTCCGCCCTGATCGTGGCCGGTGCAGGCGGCCTCGTGCTGTTTCTGGTCCTGCTCTTCAACCGACACCTGTTCCTCGACGCGAGCGACGAGGCGCCGGCGGCGGCCCGCCCGCGTGTTGACGAAGCCTCCGCGGCGGTTGCGAACGGGCGCGGTTGGCTCGTGGCCGTGAGACAGGGCGTCGCTCCCCTCGTTTCTATCCCGGTCATGCTTTGCTTCGCCTTCTTCATCTTCTTGAGCGGGGCCACGATCGGCCTGCAGTCGTTCTTCCCGGCGTTGATGGACCAGCTCTACGGCCTGCCGGTCGCCGAAGGCGCGCCGCTGCTCTCGGTCTTCCTCTTCGGTGCATCGGGGGGAGTCCTGCTTGGCGGCTTTCTGGCCGAGCGCACGAGTTCACGGCATCAGCTCGTCATCGGCGCGGGCCTCGCGTCGGCAGCCGCGTTCTTCGTCGCCATCAGCCTCGGCCTCTTCCCGGCCGCGGTTCTGGGAGTCCCCTTCGCGCTCGCCGGCATCTTGGTCGGCCTCACCTTTCCGTCGCGCGACATGCTGGTGCGCGAGACCGCGGCGGCCGATGCCAGGGGCAGGGTCTTCGGCTTCGTCTATTCTGGTCTTGATACCGGTGCCGCCGTCGCGCCGCTGATCGTGGGGCTCCTGCTCGACCAAGGCGATCCTCGCGCCGTGATGTGGCTGATCGCGGCGCTTCTGCTGCTGGGCGTCGTGGCCGCCGCCCTGGCGAAGGGTCGACAAGGGTGAGTACGCTGCGGCGCGCGCCATGCGCTACAATCCGCCCGCCCCAGCGCGCGGGTGCTCGTGTTCCCCTCTGCATTCGGTGAGTGACATGGTCAGCTTCGGCTTGTTCTGCCTCATGGGCTATCGGGACCGGGGAAGCCAGGTCTCCGAGGTGCTCGGCAACGCGGTCCGCATGACGCAATGGGCAGAGGAGGCGGGCTTCGAGGCCGCCTGGTTCGCCGAACACCACTTCTCCAACTACTGCGTCTGCCCCTCGCCGCTCCTGATGGTCAATCACTGCGCGGGACACACGACGCGAATCAAGCTTGGCCCGGCGGTGATCGTGGTGCCGCTCTATCACCCGGTGCGGCTCCTCGCCGAGATCGGCATGACCCAGGCGCTGCTCGGCGAGGATCGCTTCCTGCTGGGGCTCGGCAGCGGCTACCAGCCCTACGAGTTCGAGCGCTTCGGTGCCGATCTGGGCGATTCCAAGGCGCAGTTGGATGAGTTCCTCGCGCTTATGGATCGGGCCTATGCAAACGAGACCTTCAGCTTCGACGGCAACTTCACCGCCTTGCCGGAGACCAACATCAGCACACGCCCGCCGGGTGGCGTGCCGCCGATCTGGATTGCCGGCGATTCGGAGTCGACGCACAGGCTGGCGGCGCAGCGCGGCTTCGTGCCGATCATCACCGGCCGCTGGTTCGGCGCCGACTATCTGGCCGAGCAGCGGGAGCGCATCGACGCGTCCTACGCCGCCGAGGGCCTGGGCGGGGAGACGCACGAGCTCGGGATCCTGCGCTTCGTCTGCGTGACCGAGAGCGACGAGGAGACGCTGGACTACCTCGTCAACGCCCGCCAGCAGATGCGCTTCGCAGCCGCGCTCCGCAACCGCCAGGAGGCGATGGACGGCGGCATGCTGATCGAGAAGCCGTTCTCCAGCGAGCCGGCGCTGGAGGAGATGGCGGCGAGCCTGCCCGTGGGCGATGCCGCCACGGTCGCGGCCCGGCTGACCGCCGATATCCGCGCCTCGGGCGCGAGCCACATGATGCTGAACATCCAGGCGGCGGGTTCCACCATGGCCCAAGCGGAGCGCACCATCCGGGCCTTCGCCGGCGAGATCAGGCCCGCCATCGAGAGCGCTCTCGCCGAGGAGCCGGGCGCCGCGGCTTAGCCCTTGCCCGCGCCCTCCGCAGGGGCGCCAATGCGGGCGGCGAGCGATGCCGCGAGAAACTGATCGATGCCGCCGTCGAGCACGGCGTCGGGGTTGCTGCTTTCGATCCCCGTGCGCAGGTCCTTCACCATGCGGTAGGGCTGCAGCACGTAGGAGCGGATCTGGTGGCCCCAACCGATGTCGCTCTTCTGCTCGGCGAGCGCTTGCGCCTCCATTTCGCGCTCCTGCAGCGCACGCTCGTAGAGACGGGCGCGCAGCATCGACATGGCCTCCGCCCTGTTGCGGTGCTGCGAGCGCTCGGCCTGGCACTGCACGACAATGCTGGTGGGCAGGTGGGTGATGCGGACCGCGCTATCGGTCCGGTTGACGTGCTGCCCGCCCGCGCCCGAGGCACGGTAGGTGTCGATCCGGAGGTCCTTGTCTGCGATTTCGATGTCGATGGTCTCGTCCACCACAGGGTAAACCCAGACCGAGGCGAAGCTCGTGTGGCGCCGCGCGCCGGCGTCGAAGGGAGAGATGCGGACCAGGCGGTGCACGCCGCTCTCGGTCTTGAGCCAGCCGTAAGCACTCTCGCCCGAGACCTTGAGGACGGCCGACTTGATCCCGGCTTCCTCGCCGGGACTCTCCTCGATCCATTCGACCTTGTAGCCGCGCTGCTCCGACCAGCGCACGTACATGCGGAGCAGCATTTCGGCCCAGTCCTGCGATTCGGTGCCGCCGGCGCCGGCATGGACCTCGAGGAAACCGTCGTTGCCGTCCGCCTCGCCCGAAAGCAGGCTCTCCAGCTCGCGCCGCTTCGCCTCCGCGCGGGTCGCCGCAAGGGCGGCTTCCGCCTCGCCGTAGGCGTCCTCGTCGGACTCTTCCTCGGCAAGCTCGGCGAGCGCGAGGCCGTCCTCCAGCTCCAGCTCCAGGCGCTGATAGGTGGCGACCGCCGCGTCGAGCCGGGTGCGCTCCTGCATCACCGCGCGGGCGCGCTCGGCATCGGCCCAGAGGTCGGGGTCCTCGGCCTCGCGGTTCAGCGCCTCCAGGCGATCTCGGGCGCCGTCGAGGTCAAAGGTGCCTCCTCAGCAGCGTCAGCGACTGCTTGATGTCATCGGCAAGCGACAGGATTTCGGCGCGCATCGACAGGGCCCTTCCGGTGGGGGCTCAATATACGGCGCCCAGCCCCTCGAACGGAACCGCACCTGTTTCGAGTGCGCCGTCCAGACCCTCGGCTGCCCGCAGAGCCGCCCGCTGCGTCGGCTCGGTACCGGGCAGGAACGCTTCGACGATCACGTCGTCGCTGGCGGCGCCCGGCAGCGCGCCGGAACCGCGTTCGACCCGCACGAAGCGGATGCCGGGGGGAACCCGGAAGGGCACGGCCGGCTTGCCGGCTAGGGCGCCTGCGAAGAAGTCCCGCACGATCGGCGCTGCAACACGGCCGCCGGCCTCCTTCCACCCCAGCGATTGCGGCTGGTCGAAGCCGACGTAGGCCGCGGCCACCAGGTCGGGCGTGAAGCCGACGAACCAGGCATCGCGGAACTCGTTGGTTGTGCCCGTTTTGCCGCCGATCGTCGCGCCCAGCTTGCGAAGCGCGCGGCCGGTGCCGCGCTGCACCGCGCCCTCCAACATCGAAACGACTTGGTAGGTGGTGCGCGGATCGGCGATCACTGGCCGGACGTCACGGAGAATGGGCGGTAGCTGATGATGCCATTCGCCCGGCCGGCAGTGGTCGCAATCGCGCGCGTCCCGCCGATAGACCGTGCGCCCGTTGCGGTCCTGAATGCGCTCGACGAACGCTGGCTCGATCTTGCGCCCGCCGTTGACCAGCATGGCATAAGCGGCAGCCAAGTCGAGCGGCGTCGTCTCCATCGAACCCAGCGCGGCCGACGGCAGCTCAGGCAGGTCCTCGTAGAGCCCGAAACGCGCGGCATAGTCGCCCACGGTTTTCATGCCGATGTCCTGGGCGACGCGGAGCGTCATCAGGTTGCGCGATTCCTCGAGGCCCACCCTGAGCGTGCTGGGGCCATAAAAGCGCTCGGTGTAGTTCTCGGGCTTCCACTTGCGCAGGTGCTCGCCCTGGTCGATCACCACCGGCGCATCGAGCACGATAGAGGCCGGCGTGTAGCCGTGATCGAGCGCCGCCAGGTAGACGAACGGCTTGAAGGCAGAGCCGGGCTGGCGCCGTGCCTGGGTCGCGCGGTCGAACTCGCTGGTGGCGAAGTCGAAGCCACCGACCAGCGCCAGCACCCGTCCGGTGTGCGGATCGAGCGCCACCAGGGCGCCCGAGACCGCGGGAATCTGGCGGAGCGCATAGGAACCGTCGCGGCCCTCCACCGGCGCAACCGGAACCACGTCGCCCGCGCTCAGCACTTGGTGCGCGGCGGTGACCTCCGGTCCGAGCCGGCCCTTCCCCCGCGCCGCTCGCGCCCATGTAAGGTCGTCAAGCACGATGGCGCCCACACCGCCGTCAGCAAAGCCGATCTCCGCGCGACCGGCTTCTGCGGTCAGGACCGCCGCGAGGCGCCATGGTTTCGGCACCGGCGGCAGCTCTTCCGCGCCGAGCGCTTGGCGCCAGTCGCCCGCCGGATCGACCTGCGTGAGCGGGCCACGCCAGCCGCGACGTTGGTCGTAGGCGACGAGGCCGCCCCTGAGCGCACTGTCGGCGACCGCCTGGAGCGCCGGATCGACCGTCGTGCGGACCGAGAGGCCGCCTTCGTAGAGCGTGTCATCGCCGTAGCGCGCCTGTAGCCAGCGGCGCACCTCCTCGGAGAAGTGCGGCGCCTCGACGAAGGTCTCGGGCGCCCGATCGCGCGTGCGGAGCGGTGCCTGCATCGCGGCCTCGGCCTCGGTTTCGCTCACCGCGCCGTTCGCGACCATCTGGTCCAGCACCCAGTTGCGCCGGGCCACTGCGGCTTCGTGCTTGCGCACTGGGTGATAGTTGTTCGGCGCCTTGGGCAAAGCCGCCAGATAGGCGATCTCTTCGAGCGAGAGGTCGTTGAGGGAGCGGTCGAAGTAGTTGAGCGCCGACGCCGCCACCCCGTAGGAGCCCGCGCCCAAGTAGATCTCGTTGAGATAGAGCTCGAGGATCTGGTCCTTGGTGAAGGCGTCTTCAATCCTCATGGCAAGGATGGCTTCCTTGATCTTGCGTGAGAAGGAGAGCTCGTTCGAGAGCAGGAAGTTCTTGGCCACCTGCTGGGTGACCGTGGACGCGCCGACCGGCCGGCGTTCGCCGTTGCCGACCATATTGACGAGGTTGGTGACCACCGCGTTCGCCACGCTGATGGGATCGACCCCGAAGTGCTCGTAGAACGCCTTGTCCTCGGCCGCGAGGAAAGCCTGGACCAGCCGCTGCGGCATTGCATGGACGGGCACGAACAGCCGCTTCTCGCGGGCGTGCTCGGCGAGCAGGCGCCCGTCGCCGGCGTGAACGCGGGTCATCACCGGCGGCTCGTAGGCCGCGAGCTGGTTGTGATCGGGCAGGTCCCGGCCGTAGTGAAAGAACACGAAGGCGATGGCACCGCCTGCGAGTGCTGCGAGGAGCACGAGGCTGCCGAGGACGATGCCGGCGATCTTCATTCTTGAGCGGGCCGGACGGTCAGTGGAGTCGCATAAGCCTCAGCGTAGCATCGATCGACCGGTGTCGGGACGGTGATGCCGGTGCGTACCCTCCCATCGGGCGCCAAAATTGAGGCGAGACTGCGGCGGAATTAGCATGGTTCGCGAAAATAGGTGTCGAGTGCCCTGACGATCGCGCCTGCCAAAGCACTCCGGTGACTCTCGCTCTGCAGCCGTTCCGCGTCCTGGTCGTTGGAGAGGAATCCGAGTTCCACTAGCACAGAGGGGATGTCCGGCGCCTTGAGGACGCGGAAGTTGCCGAAGCGGTGCGGGCGGCTGATCAACGGCGCCACGCGGCCGAGCTCCGGCAGCAGCGTCGCCGCCAGCACCGCCGAGCAGTTCATCGTGTTCTGCTGGACCATCGAAATCAGCACCTTGGTCACGTCTTCGTCGTAGCCCTCGGAGAGATCGACGTCGGCGACGATATCCGCCTTGTTCTCGCGCGCTGCGAGCTCGGCAGTCTCCACGTCCGACGCCTCGTCCGAAAGCGTGTAAACCGAGGCACCCTGCACCTCGCGGTTATTCAATCGGTCGAGGTGGATGGAGAGGAAGAGATCGGCTTCGGCCTCGCGAGCGATTTCGACCCGGCGGTGAAGCCCGACCTTGTGGTCGCCATCGCGGGTCATCACCGCCTGGTAGCGGCCGGATGCTTCAAGCGCCGCCCGCAGCTCGCGCGAGAACACCAATGCCAGCACCTTTTCCCGCAGGCCGTTGGTCGCGATCGCGCCAGGGTCACGCCCGCCGTGGCCGGCGTCGATCGCGATCAGATGGCGTACACGCTTGGGCGCCGGCTTGAGCGGCGGCAAAGGCACGGGCTCTGCCGGGGGCGCTCGCCGTGCCTGCGTGGCCGGCTCAGAGAGGCGAGACGGCCGAACCGTGGCCCGAAACGCCGACTGCGATACCAGAACGAGATCCAGGATCAGCCGGTGAGAAACCGGGGTGTCCGCTTCCTGATCCAACAACTCTGCCCGCCGCACGGCGAGCGGCTTGTCGAGATCGAGCACGATGCGGGCAACATCCGGCCGAAACTGACCGAAGCGCAGCTGCGCCACGCCGGCGCGCCCGATGGTTTGGGTTCCCTCTCCCGCGCCCCAGCTTGCCGCCGTCAGGTCAATCACCAGGCGGTCGGGATTGGCGAGGGAAAAAACACTGAACTCCACCGGCTCCGTGAGGTCCACGACCAGCCGGGTCATGTCGGCGTACTTGCCGACCCGAACGTCAGTGACCGAGGGAGCGGCCTGCGCGCCAACAGCGAGGACTGCAGCCAGCAATGATGCGAGAGCCGCCACCGCGACCCGGCGCCGCCACATCACCCCGCTGCTCCGCCCCCTGCCGGCAACTGTTCCTCCCCGTACCGGCAATCATGCTCCTTCATACAGTTTGGCCTCGAGTCTCGGCAACGCCGGCCGTGTTAGTCTCACCGCACGACGAAGGAGGACGGACATGGCGCGAAACGGGGGTGCGACGACGACACGCAAGCCGCGCCGCTCGCGCGCCGAGAGTCGCGCACGGCGGGAGCTCGCCGCCTGCTATCGCATGTTCTATCGGCGCGGCATGGACGATCTGATCTACACCCACCTCTCGGTGCGGATTCCGGACCAACGCGACCGCTACCTCTTCATCGGCTTCGGCCAGCTCTTCGATGACGTGACCGCATCGAGCCTGATGACCGTCGACATCGAGGGCAACAACGTCGGCCGGACGCCCGGCGAGGTCAACCCAGCGGGCTGGGTGGTGCACCGGACCGTCTTCGAGGCGGTGCCGGAGGCGGAGAGCGTGATGCACCTCCACACGGTGCCCGGCGTCGCCGTCTCGGCGCAGAAGGACGGTCTGTTGCCGATCAACCAGTTCGCGATTACCCATGCCGGCCAGATCGCCTATCACGACTACGACGGCCCCGGCCTTAGGCCCGCCGAGCAAAAGACCCTGGTCAGCGACCTCGGCGATAAGCGGATAATGTTCCTGCGCAACCACGGCACGCTGACCTGGGGCCGCTCCATCGCGGAGGCGTTCACGCTGATGCACTACCTGGAGCGCACCTGCGAGATTCAGATCGCCGCCCAGGCCGGCGGCCAGCCGATGCTGCCGCGGAAATCCGTCATCGAACGCACGGCGGCGATCGGCCAGGGAACCGGCAACGTGGAATGGGCCAGGATCGGCTTTGAGGCGCTGCTGCGCCGCCTGGACCGGGAGGACCCCTCCTACCGTCGCTAGTGTTTAGCGGCCTCCGCGCTATAGTGAAGGCATGGCTACGGTATTGAAGAACACGGACACACAGAGCGCCGTCGACCGGCTCGGCGCGCTCCTTGGCGATCGGCTCTCGACCTCGCGCGCGGTGTGCGAGCACCACGCGACTGGCGAGACCTACCACGCGCCGCATCCGCCGGACGCGGTGACCTTCCCAGAGACGACGGAGGAGGTTGCCGAGATTGTCCGTATCTGCGCCGCGCGCGGTGTGCCCATGGTGCCCTACGGGGTGGGCACCTCAGTCGAAGGTAACGTCTGCGCGTTGGAGGGCGGAGTCACCCTCGACATGGGGCGGATGAACAAGGTTCTCCGGGTGAGCCAGGAGGACCTCGATGTCACCGTGCAGGCAGGTGTAACGCGCAAGCAGCTGAATACGCATTTGCGGGATACGGGGCTCTTCTTCCCCATCGATCCGGGGGCGGATGCTACCCTGGGCGGCATGACCGCGACGCGTGCCTCCGGCACCAACGCCGTGCGCTACGGTACGCTGAAGGAGAACGTGCTGGGCCTCACGGTGGTGATGCCCGACGGGCAGGTCATTAGGACCGGCGGGCGCGCCCGCAAGTCGGCGGCAGGCTACGACCTGACGAGGCTTTTCGTCGGCTCCGAGGGGACGCTCGGCGTGATGACCGAGATCACGCTCAGGCTCTACGGCATCCCCGAGGCGATTTCGGCGGCGGTGTGCTCCTTCCCCTCGCTGGAAGCGGCGGTCAACACGGTGATCCTGACCATCCAGTCGGGCATCCCCATCGCCCGCGTCGAGCTGCTCGACGACATCCAGATGGACGCCTGCAACAAATTCTCGAAGCTCGATTATGCGCCGAAGGACACGCTCTTCTTCGAGTTCCATGGCACCGAGCAGAGCGTCGCCGAGCAGGTGGAGCAGGTGCGCGAGATCGTCGAGGAGTTCGGCGGCTCCGACTTTCGCTGGGCGACGAAGCCGGAAGACCGGAACGCGCTCTGGCAGGCGCGGCACGATGTCTATTACGCCTGCCTCGCGCTGCAACCCGGCAAGTCGGGCTGGGCGACCGATGTGTGCGTGCCGATTTCGCGCCTCGCCGAATGCCTGATCGAGACCAAGAAGGAACTCGATGCCTCGCACCTGCTCGCGCCGATCGTGGGCCACGTGGGGGACGGCAACTTCCACGTCTGCTTCCTGATCGATCCGGACGATCCGGCCGAGATGGCCGAGGCCAAGCGCCTCAACGAGAGCATGATCGACCGCGCGCTCGCCATGGGCGGCACCAGCACGGGCGAGCACGGCATCGGTTGCGGCAAGCTCGACTATCTGGAGGCCGAGCACGGCGCCGGTGCGGTCGACCTGATGCGCACGATCAAGCGCTCATTCGACCCCCACAACCTGATGAATCCGGGGAAGGTGGTCGTCGTCTAACCGCCTAAGGACGCTCGGACCCCACCGGGCTATCAGGCATCGTGCGGTATCGCGCGCTTCAAGTACCCGTCGAATAGCGGCACCGTGAACGCGGTATGTCACTGGCTGAGAGTCCAAATTCAATTGGAGTTATCCCAAGTTATCTAAAATCGCTAACCTTGGTTAACTTCGGTTGAATTGCGGAGGGGTGCGGCAACCGGAGGCAGGTGCGCCTCAATCGAGCATCGTGCGCGGCAGCCACATGGCGATCTCGGGGAAGGCGATCACCAGCCCGAGCCCGATCAGCTGCAGGATCACGAAGGGAATGATCCCGCGGTAGATCTGCTGAATGCGCACTTCGGGCGGGGCCACGCCCTTCATGTAGAAGAGGGCGAAGCCGAAGGGGGGCGTCAGGAACGAGGTCTGCAGGTTCACCGCCATCAGGATGGAGAACCAGTAGACCACCTCGAGCTTGGGCACGTGGTCGCCGAAATCGAGCCCCGCCAGGATCGGCGCGAACACCGGCAGCACGATCAGCGTGATCTCGATCCAGTCGAAGAAGAACCCCAGGAGGAAGGTCACGATCATCAGGATGAAGAGAATTCCCCAGGGGCCGACGCCGACGGAATAGACCAAGTCCTCGATCAGCTGGTCGCCGCCGAGCGAGCGGAAGACGTAGGAGAACGCCGTGGCGCCAACGAAGATGAAGAACAGCATGCCGTTGGTGAGCGCCGTGCGCTCGACCACATCCCGCAGCACCTTCCACGTGAGCTTGCGGTTGATGACCGCCAGCAGGACCGCGCCGAAGGCGCCGACGCCCGCCGCCTCGGTCGGCGTCGCCCAGCCGAGCACGATCGAGCCCAGCACCAAGAGGATAAGGAAGACCGCAGGGATGAAACCCCGCAGCAACAGGAAGATCAGCTCGCGCGTGCTCTTGGGCCCCATGTCCTTCGGTAGTGGAGGCGCGAGGTGAGGCTTGAACCGGCACAGCGTCAATATGTAGATGAAGTAAAGGCCCGCCAGCATCAGGCCCGGAAACACGGCCGCGACGAAGAGGGTGCCGACCGAGCGGCCCAGCAAATCCGCCATGATCACCAGCATGATGCTAGGTGGAATCAGAATGCCGAGCGTGCCCGACGACGCGATCGTGCCGGTGGCGAGCTCCATGTTGTACTTGCGCTGCAGCATGACCGGCAGCGCCATCAGGCTGATCATCACCACCGACGCGCCGATAATGCCGGTGGTCGCGGCGAGGATGGTGCCCATCACCGTGACCGCGAGCGCGAGCCCGCCCGGAGTCCGCCTTAGCAGGACCTGGAGGCAATAGAGCAGGTCGGCGGCGACGCCGGATCGCTCCAGCATCGTGCCCATGAAGATGAACATGGGGATCGCCACCAGCACCAAATTATCGCCGATACCCCAGATGCGGAGCGGCAGGTTGAAGAATTGGATGACATGGAAGACGTCGAGGGCGGCGCCGAGGAAGCCGAAGGCCAGCGCCACGCCGCCGAGGACAAATCCGACAGGGAAGCCCGAGAACAGCAGGATCGCCAGCGCGCCGAACATGAACGCCGGCAGATAGTCCTCGATGTACATGCCCTACTGCTCCCGGCCCGGCGTGGTGGGCTCGGGACGTTCCGGCACTTTCGTACTGTCGTCGCTCAAGGCGCGACGGTGCTCGGGGGAGCCGAAGAGCTCGATGAACTTGCGCAGCAGTACTGCAACCGCGGCGAAACCCAGGAAGAGCATCCCGGCCGGCAGGAACCCCTTGATCGCCCAGCGGTAGGGTAGGCCGGTCGCCGAATCCGAGGCCTCGTTCAGGTTCCAGGAGCGCTCCACGAAATCCATCGCGAAGTAGAAGACGATGGCGCAGTAGGGAATGGCGAAAACCAGGCAGCCGATGAACTCGATCCAGCGCTGCGTCGTGGGGCTGAAGCGCTCGTGCACCAGGCTGATTCGGACATGGGCGTTCTTAAGGTAGGCGAAGCCGAGGCAGAGCAGGAACAGCACCGCGTGCAGGTGCCATTCGCCTTCCTGCAACTTGGTCGAACCCAGCACCAGGAAGCGGCGGGTGATGACGTCGAAGATGATGATGATCATCAGCGGTACCGAGATCCAGGCGCCGATGCGCCCGACCCAGGTCGCCACCGAATTGAGGACCGCCTCAATCCTCAGGAGATATCGCATGCAATCCGTTACCGCCGCCCAGCCGAGACAATAGGGGAGCGCCGGAGCGTGGTCTACACCCGCTCCGGCGCCCCTTGGCTAAGGAGAAGCCGTGCGCTGCCGCGCACGGCTTCAGATCGGACCTAGTTCAGGTAACCGAGATCGGCCCAGACCGCATACTCGGCGCGATAAGCCTGATAGGACTCCCAGACCTTGGCGAAGTTCGCGTCGCGCGCCGCGTCCTCAGCCGCGACCTCGTTCCACTTCTCCTCCAGCGTATCCAGGATTTCCTGCGGCCAACGATGGATCGTGACGCCCTTCTCTTGGAGCTCAGCCAACGCCCTGCCCTGGATCGCTTCGCCCTCGGCCAGCCCTTCACGGAAGGCATCGCCACAGGCGACCTCGATCTGCGCCTGCTGGGTGTCGCTGAGCGCATCCCAGGCTGCCCGGTTCAGGAGCAGCTCGAACACCGTCGACTGCTGGTGCCAGCCGGGGAAGTAGTAGTGCTTAGCGACCTGATAGAAGCCGAGATTGAGGTCGATCGCCGGCATGGAATATTCGGTCGCGTCGATGGAGCCGCGCTCCAACGCCGGGAAGATATCGCCACCGGCGATGAGCTGGGTGGAGACGCCGATCTTCTCCATCACCTTGGCGCCGAGGCCGAAGAAGCGCATCTTCAGGCCCGCGAGATCCTCGATGGAGTTGATCTCCTTGCGGAACCAGCCGGACGCCTCAGGCGCGATGACGCCGCAAGGCAGCGACTTCAGGCCGTGCGGCTCGTAGATCGCATCCCACAGCTCGTAGCCGCCGCCGTAGTAGATCCAGCCCAGATATTCGCCGGCCCTCGGGCCGAAGGGCACGGCCGCAAACATGGCGAGCGCAGGCTCCTTGCCGTACCAGTAGCCGGGCGTGGACCAGCAAGCATCGACTGAGCCGGCGGCCACGGCGTCGAAGCATTCCTTCGCCGGGATCAGCGCGTTGGGCTCAAAGAACTTGATCTGAATGTTACCGCCGGAGATGCGGTCCAGGCGGTCCACCATGCTTTTTCCGAGCGTGCCGAGCTGGGTCAGGTTGCTGGGAAACCAGCTCGCCATATTCCAGCGCACGCGCTCGTCCTCGGCCTGGGCGAGGCCCGCCGTAAGGATCGCGGCGCTCAACACGCCGGCAGCAAGGCCGGCCTTGATCGACTTGCCAATGTTCATTGCGTGCTCCCTCCAATCGTTTCGGTGCGCCCTGCAGAAGCGCATCGGCAGCATCCTGACTTAAGGTCCCGGCAGCTTTGACCGGGGCGGCGGCGCCCGGTGTCGCGCCCTGGCGTCCGCCAAACCGCCACGCTAGAACAGGCGCACGGGCACGGCAAGCACCTCGGGAGCGAGCCTTGATCTATGTCAACCGAGTCGCCGTTGTCACCGGCGGGGCCAGCGGCATCGGTCGCGAGGTCGCGCGCGCATTGGCCGCACGCGGCGCGGCGGTCGCCGTCGCCGATCTTAACCTGGAGGGAGCCCGAGAAGTCGCCGCAGCGTTAGCCGGTGACGGAGCACGGGCGGAGGCCATCGCCGTCGACGTCAGCCAGCCTGTACAGGCCGACGCGATGGTCGCTCGGGCGATAGAGGCATTCGGCAAGGTTGACATCCTGGTCCACAGCGCAGGCGTGGGCGTGGAGCGGAGCTTCCTCGACACCACGCCGGAGGAATGGCAGCGCATCCTCGACATCGACCTCTCGGGCACGTTCTTTTGCGGGCAGGCGGCGGCGCAGCACATGGTGGAGCGCGGCTACGGCCGTATCGTCAATCTCGCGTCGACCGCCGGCGTGCGCGGCGGTACCGGGCGCGCGGCCTACGGCACCGCCAAGGGCGGCGTCATCGCGCTCACCAAAGTGATGGCAGTCGAGCTCGCGCCTTACGGCATTACTGTGAACGCGCTCGCGCCGGGCGCGATCGAAACCGAGCTGGTGGCCAAGATGCACTCGGCGGAGACGCGCACGGTTTATCGCGCCGGCATCCCGCTCGATCGCTACGGCACGCCGGAGGAGACGGCCGCCGCGGCACTCTTCCTCGCGAGCGAGGAAGCCCGCTACGTCACCGGTCACGTGCTCGCGGTCGACGGCGGCTTTCTCGCGGCCGGCGTGATGCACCGCCGGTAAGAGAGAATTACCCGGTTCCAAGCCGCCGCCTGGCGGTCTGGACGGCACGCCTCAGCCGGACGACACGAGCCAGCGCTTGAGCGCGTCGCAGGCGCCCTCCACCTCTTCCGTCGCGCCAGCATAAGAGAAGCGGACGAAGGCCCCGCCCCGCTCGGTGTCGAAGTCGATGCCGGGCGTCGCCGCTACCCCGCACTCGGCCAACATGCGCTGACAAAAGGCCTCGCTGTCGTCGGTGAGCCCCGAGACATCGGCATAGGCGTAGAAGGCGCCGTCGCAGGGCGCGAGCGCGCCGAAGCCTGCGGCCGGAAGCGCCTCTTGGACGATGCTGCGGTTACGAGCGTAACGCGCCACGTTGGCCTCCAGCTCGTCCTGGCAGTCGAAGGCGGCGATTGCGGCCCGCTGCGAAAGCGCCGGCGGCGAGATGAAGAGGTTTTGCGTGAGCCGCTCCACCGCCCTGGCGAGGTCCTCGGGCACCACCATCCAGCCGAGGCGCCAACCGGTCATCGCGAAGTATTTCGAGAAGCCATTGATCACGACCGCGCTCTCGGAGAACGCGGCGACGCTGGCCGCCGGCTCGCCATAGGTGATGCCGTGGTAGATCTCGTCCGAGATCACCCGAATCCCCCGATCGTCACAATATGCCGCCACAGCTTCGAGCGTAGGCCTGGGCACCATGGTCCCGGTCGGATTAGACGGGCTGGCAACGATCAGGCCCTGGATCGGTTGCTCCAGCGCTTCCAGCATCGCCACGGTTGGTTGAAAGCGGGTCTCTGCCGTGGTGGGGAGTAACACCAGCTCGAGCCCGAGCGCCCGCAGGGTGTTGCGGTAGGCGGGATAGCCGGGGTTGGCCAGCGCCGCCCGGTCGCCCACGTCGAAGGCGGCGAGGAAGGCCAGAATGATCCCGGCCGAGCCCCCGGTCGTGACCACGATCCGCTCCACCGGCGGGGCGAAGCCGTAGCGCTCCCCGTAGAACGCGGCGATGCGCTCGCGCAGGGGCAGCACGCCGTCGGCCTCCGTGTAACCGATCCTGTCGCCGGCCAGGGCCGCCTGCGCCGCGTCGAGCACCCGTTGCGGCGCGCCTGAGCCGGGCTCCCCGGTCTCCATGTGGAAGACCCGCGCGCCCGTTGCCGCGCGCTCGGTCGCGGCCTTGAGGATTTCCATCGCGAAGAAGGGCGCGACCGCCGCACGCCGGGATGCCGCCATCACTATGCCTTAGTTCAAGCGGATAGCGGCGATGGGGGCCATTGACGGTGGCGTCCAAGCAACATATCCAAACTCGTCATCCTTGGAGCGAACCCGTTGGTCATCCGTCTCGCACGCGCTACGGCGCTTGCCTGCATAGCGTTCTCATTGATCCTGGCGGCGGCGGCGGCGTGGCCGCAGGGCATGTCGCTGATCCGCGACGCCGAGATCGAAGATACCATTCGGGCCTATGCCGCGCCACTGCTGGAGGCTGCGGGCCTCGGCGAAGACGCGGTCCGGCTGCACATCGTCAACGACCCCAACATCAACGCCTTCGTCGCCGGCGGCCCAAATCTTTTCCTGAGCACCGGAATGCTGACCGCCGCCGAGGACCCCGGCGAGATCATCGGCGTGCTCGCGCACGAGATCGGCCACATCGCCGGCGGCCACCTGGTTCGCACGCGGGACGCGATGGAAAACGCCTCAGCCGAGATGATCCTGGCAACGGTGCTGGCAGCCGGCGCCATCATCGCGGGCGAGGGGGAGGTCGGGAGCGCCATCCTGAGCGGCGGCCAGGCAGTAGCGCAGCAATCGTTTCTGCGTTACAGCCGCACGCAGGAGCAGAGCGCCGACCAGGCCGCGGTGCGATTGCTCGAACGTACCGGGCAGTCGCCTGCGGGCCTCCTGCGCATGTTTCAACGACTCGAAGAGCGCGAGCGCCTCGCCATCAGCGAGGTGAACAGCTATGCGAGCACCCACCCGCTCACCCGAGAGCGCATCCG
Organism: Alphaproteobacteria bacterium; assembly: GCA_022826665.1. Taxonomy (GTDB): domain Bacteria; phylum Pseudomonadota; class Alphaproteobacteria; order UBA828; family UBA828; genus WTGU01. The sequence goes on from JAJDUK010000047.1 coordinate 243,133, forward strand.
CTTCATCCGCGACCATGTGGAGGGGGAAGACCTTGCCGCAGGCAGCGCCTCGGATACACACGGTACCGCCCACCGCCGCATGGTGGCGAAGCTCAAGGGGTTCCTGGACCCGCCGGAAGCGACCTTCCGCGCCTACCCGGACGAAGACGAGTCGACCGAAGCGCGCTACGCCCGCGCCATCGCCTACTATCGAATCCCGGATCTGGGTCGCGCGCTCGCCGCGCTCGACGCCTTGCTGGCTGACCACCCGGACGACCCCTGGTTCCAGGAGCTCAAGGGACAGGTTCTCTTCGAGAACGGACGCGTGAGCGAAGCAATCGCGCCATACGAGCGGGCAGTGGCGCTCAGGGACGACGCCGCACTGCTACGCCTCGGCCTTGCGCGGGCACAGATCGAGAGCGGCGATGCCGCTTCGCTCGCAAGCGCGATAAAGAATCTGGAGGCAGCGACCCGGCTGGAGCCGAAATCGCCCCAGTATTGGTATCAATTGGGCATCGCCCGCGGCCGGGCGGGGAAACGCGCCGCTTCCTCCCTCGCCTTCGCCGAGGCCGCCTTTCTACGGGGCGACGTCGAACGAGCGCACTATCACGCGAGCGTCGCGGCGGAGGGCCTGCCAGAAGGCAGCGCGCGCTGGCTCCGAGCGGAGGATATCCGTAACGCTGCGGAGCAGGATGCGAAGAAGAGGCGGTGAGCGCCGCCGCCGCAGCCCTCAGATGAGCCCGCCAAGCGGTGACGAGGGGTCGGCGTAGCGCTTCTTCGCCATGCGGCCGGCGAGATAGGCGAGCCGGCCGGCCTCCACCGCGTGACGCATGGCGTGCGCCATCAGCACCGGGTCCCTGGCGCCGGCGATGGCGGTGTTCATCAGCACGCCGTCGCAGCCAAGCTCCATCGCGACGGCGGCGTCGGAGGCCGTGCCCACGCCGGCATCAACCAGGACGGGCACACCGATGCGCTCGACGATGATGCGAATGCCGACCGGGTTCTGCACCCCGAGCCCGGAGCCGATGGGGGCCGCCAGCGGCATGATCGCGGCGCAGCCCATATCCTCAAGACGCTTGGCCATGATCGGGTCGTCGCTGCAATAGACCATGACCTCGAAGCCGTCCTTGATCAGAATCTCGGCGGCACGGAGGGTCTCCGGCATGTTGGGATAAAGCGTCTCCTGATCGCCGAGGACTTCGAGCTTGACCAGGGACCAGCCGCCGGCCTCGCGCGCGAGCCGCAGCGTGCGGACGGCGTCTTCACCGGTGAAGCAGCCGGCGGTGTTGGGCAGATAGGTGTACCGCTTGGGATCGACGTAATCGATCAGCATCGGTGCGTTGCGATCGGTGACGTTCACACGGCGCACCGCGACCGTGACGATCTCGGCGCCGGAGGCATCCAGTGCCGCAGCGGTCTGCTCGAAGTCCCGATACTTGCCGGTGCCGACGATCAGCCGCGAGCGGAAGCGCCGGCCGGCGACCTCCCAACTGTCGTCGTCCGCTGCCACCGGCGCAGGGTCGGCACCGCCTCCGATGAAGTGCACGATCTCCAGCCGGTCGCCGGAGGCGACGGCGGTCCGGTCGTAGGCACTCTTGGGCACGATCTCGAGATTGCGCTCGACCGCGATCTTGCGCGGATCGAGGCCCAACCCCGTCACGATGCTGTGGACCGACTGGGGCTCCTCGAACTCGCGGAGCTCGCCGTTTATCTGCACCTGCATGGATATGCGTTCCGTACGCGTGCCATACTATACCGCGTTGCCGCGGCCTCACCCGGAGTATTGGTGAGGACTATGGCGAATTCAACCAGGGACGACCGCAGATAACGCGCGGATTGAAGCCCGAGTCCCGGCCGTGTTAGACCCGGTATGCGGGCGAGCATCACGACCCGGTGCGGCCATGACTTACAATATCTTGATTTTGAACGGCCCCAACCTCAATATGCTGGGGTTGCGAGAACCTGAGATCTACGGGCACCAGACCCTGGACGATATCCGCGCGCTGTGCGAGAGCCATGCGGAGGGCCACGGACTCGCGGTCGATTTCAGGCAGAGCAACCACGAGGGCGAGCTGATTGACTGGATTCAGCAGGCGCCGAAGGCCCATGCCGGCATCATCCTCAATCCCGGCGGCTACACGCACACGTCGGTCGCCATCATGGACGCGCTACGCGCCGTGGACTTGCCGGCCATCGAGCTGCATCTCTCGAACATCCACCGGCGCGAGCCCTTCCGCCGGCGCTCCTACGTGGCGCAGGCGGTGCAGGGCTCAATCTGCGGGTTCGGCGCGCAAGGCTACCTGCTCGCGCTCGACGGGATGCGCGCGCTCTTGAAGGAGGAGTGACGCGATGGCAGTGAAACCTGTGCCGGATCCCCGGCCGGAGGAGCCGGAACCAATGTTCGGACCCGACATCGAGCTGATCCGCGCGCTGGCGGCGGTGCTCGACGAGGCGAATCTCAGCGAGATCGAGATCGGCGAGGGCGAGAGCCGCATCCGCATCGCACGCCAAGCCACTGTGGCGGCGGCACCCGCGCCCGCTCCGCGCCCGGCAGCGGTCGAGCCCGTGCCCGCAGAGGAAGCGCCGCCCGCGCCGGTCGCCGACGACGCCTCCCACCCCGGCGCGGTGATCTCCCCGCTGGTCGGCGTGGTTTACGTTGCGTCCGAGCCGGGCGGGCGCCCCTTCGTCACTGTCGGAGATGAGATCAGCGAGGGCGATACGCTCTTCATCGTCGAGGCGATGAAAACGATGAACCCGGTCCGCGCTCCCAGCGGCGGCCGTGTCACCCGAATTCTTGCCGAGAACGGCGCCCGGGTCGAGTATGGCGAGGTCTTACTGATCCTCGAGTGAGGCCGATGTTCGACAAGGTCCTGATCGCCAACCGGGGGGAGATCGCGGTCCGGATCATCCGTGCCTGTCGGGAGTTCGGCATCAAGACCGTCGCCGTCCACTCCACGGCGGATGCCGAGGCGATGCACGCCAGGCTCGCCGACGAATCGGTCTGCATCGGTCCGCCTGCGCCCAGGGAGAGTTACCTCAACATCCCGGCGATCATCGCCGCCGGCGAGATCACCAACGCCAACGCCATTCACCCCGGTTACGGCTTCCTCTCCGAGAGTGCGGACTTCGCGACCATCGTCGAGGAGCACGGCTTCATCTTCATCGGCCCGAGCCCGACACACATCTCGCTGATGGGCGACAAGATTCGCGCCAAGCAGACCGCGGCCGAGCTCGGCCTGCCGGTTGTGCCGGGCTCCGCCGACGCGCTGGAGGACGCCGCCTCGATCGCCGAGGCGGCGGACGAGATCGGCTATCCGGTGCTGATCAAGGCGGTGGCCGGCGGCGGCGGGCGCGGCATGAAACGGGTCGACAGCCGCGAGGAGCTGGCGATGGCTGCCGCCACGGCACGCGCCGAGGCCGAGGCCGCCTTCGGCAACGACGCGCTCTATCTGGAGAAGCTGGTCGCTGCGCCCCGCCATATCGAGGTGCAGGTGCTGGCGGACCAGTTCGGCAGCGCGGTGCACTTGGGCGAGCGCGATTGCTCGCTGCAGCGCCGCCACCAGAAGGTCCTGGAGGAGGCGCCCTCGCCGGCACTCGACGCGGAGGCGCGCGAGGAGATCGGCAGCCGAGTCAGCGCCGCGGTGCGCGAGCTCGGCTATCGCGGGGTCGGCACGCTGGAGTTCCTGTACGAGGACGGCAACTTCTACTTCATGGAGATGAACACACGCATCCAAGTGGAACACCCGGTGACAGAGATGATCACCGGGATCGACCTCGTGCAGGAGCAGATCCGGGTCGCCGCTGGCGAACCGCTGGCATTTGGCCAGGACGACATCCGCTTCGAAGGTCATTCCATCGAATGCCGGATCACTGCCGAGGACCCCGATACCTTCCGCCCCTCCCCCGGCACCGTGAGCGGCTACCACACGCCGGGAGGGCCTGGCGTGCGGGTGGATTCCGCGCTCTATGACGGCTACCGGATCCCGCCCTATTACGACAGCCTCATCAGCAAGGTGATCGCACAGGCCAGCAGCCGCGACGCCTGCCTGATGCGCTTGAGACGGGCACTGGAGGAATACGTCATCCAGGGTGTCTCGACCACGATCCCGCTGCACCTGCGCTTGCTCGCCAGCCAGGCGTTTGCCGAGAGCGCCTACGACATCCACTGGTTCGAGCGCTTCGTGACGGAGACCGGCGCCGGCAACGACGCCTAGCGCGCGCACCATGTCGACGGTCGAGCTCACGCCGGCGCTGATTCTCAGGGCCTACAGCTGCGGGCTCTTCCCCATGGCAGAGAGCAAGGCGGAGCGGGACGTCTTCTGGGTCGACCCGGAGACGCGTGGCGTGATTCCGCTCGACAGCTTTCACGTACCACGCAGGCTCGCACGCACGGTTCGCGGCGGCCACTTTCGCATCACCGTGGACCGGGACTTCCCCCGCGTCGTGCGCGGCTGCGCGCGGCGCACGCGCCGACGGCCCGAATCATGGATCAACGGGCCCATCTTCGAGGCGTACTGTGCGCTGCACCGACAGGGCCACGCCCACAGCGTGGAGGCCTGGCGCGACGATACGCCGGTGGGCGGTCTCTACGGCGTGGCGCTGGAGGCCGCGTTCTTCGGCGAGAGCATGTTCAGCGTCGAGCGGGACGCGAGCAAGGTCGCGCTCGTGCATCTGGTCGCGCGCCTCAGGGCCGGCGGCTTCACCCTGCTGGATACCCAGTTCGTCACCGGGCACTTGAGCCAGTTCGGCGCGGTCGAGGTGCCGCGGGCCAGCTATCTGGAACGGCTGGCGGAGGCTCTGAAACAGCCCGCGACCTTCTATCCGGCGGGTTTTTCCGACGCGGCGCTGTCAGCCGCCGGCGTGGCCTCCGAGCAGGCGAGCACCCAGATGTCGTAGACCGGGTGCTCCAGCGCGGCGAGGCCCGGCGTCGACGAGAACATCCAGCCGGTATAAAGCCGCGTCGCCTGCCCCGCGTGGTCGACCTCGTCGATCTCGAGGAAGGCGGCGTTCTCAGGCGGCTCCTCGGGCGGCGCCGCGTGACAGGCGCGCGCGACGATGCGGAGCGTCCCGAATTGCACGGCTCGGCCGAGCGGCGCTTCCACCTCGGAGGTCCGCGCCACCACCTTGTCGAGCGCCTGCAGCACGGCGACCGAGCGCTCGGCCGCGCTGGCGACGGCGCCCACGCCATCGCCCCAGGCCGCGGCAAGCGCCGCGCCTGCAGCCAGAAGAAGAAACTCGCGCCGCACCTACTCGGTGCCGAAGGCGAACTTGCCGATCAGCTCCTCCAGCAGCAGGGAAGATTGGGTGTACGCGATGCGGCCGCCGTCCTTGATGAGGTCCTCCTCGGCGCCCGGCTGGAGATCGATGAACTTGCCGCCGAGCAGGCCGTCGCTGACCACCGCCGCCGTGGAATCGGTCGGCAGCTCCACCGATTCGTCAATGCTCATACGGAGCACGGCGCGGAAGGTCTCGGGCTCAAGCTCGCGGTCGATCACCGTGCCGACCTTGATGCCGCCGATGCGCACATCGGAACCGTTGGTGATGCCGTCCACGCGGTTGAACGCGGCGCTTATCTCGTAGCCGCTCACCGTGGCGACGCCGCTCCTGGTATAGGCGAAGACGATGAAGCCGATGGCCACCGCCAGCACCACGGCGCCCAGCAGGGTCTCGACTAGGCTTCTCGACATGGCGATCTCCTTCCCGGCCTCTGGGATGAGGATTGCGGCACTGCCCCGGTTTGGCGGGGCGGAGTCGAGTCGCATTCTGCCACAGCGCGCCCCGCCACGGGTAACAGCAACATGTCTCGCCCACGGGACAGCGACGCAAGCAATTGTGCGAACGCACATTCATCCATATAGGTTCGCACATGAGGACGACCATCGACGTGAACGACGATTTGCTGCAGGCGGTCAAGGCACACGCGGCGCGCGAGCACCAGACCCTGAAGGAAACATTCGAGCAGGCCCTGCGCGCATACTTGGCCCGTCCGGCCCCGGCTACCACCGAGGCGCCGCCCATTCCGGTGTTTCGCGGACGGGGCGTGCAACAGGGTGTAGACCTGACCGACAACGCAGCGCTCCGAGCCATCATGGCTTCAGAGCCCTGACGCCGACGAACCAGATCTCGGATTCGCGATCTATCCGGGGCTGCGCGTCCGCAACCTCCTGGACAGCTGACGGGGCAGAGTCACCCCACGATCTCGCCTTCGACCATCGCGATCGCCTCGATCTCGATTTCGAGCTCGGGCAGCGCCAGCCCCGTGATCTCGACGATGGTGTCAGCCGGATAAGGCGGCGTGAAATACTTCTCCCGCAGCGCCACGATCTTGCCGAAGTTGCCCATGTCCTTGAGGTAGATGTTCACCTTGACGATCTTGGCGAGGCTGGAGCCTCCGGCCTCCAGCACTGCCGCCAGGTTCTTGAAGGTCTGCTCGGCCTGGGCGTCGAAGTTGCCGGCGCCGACGATGGTCCCGTCGAGGTCGATGGCAGCTTGCCCGGAGACGAAGATCAGGTCGCCGACTCGGTAGGCTTGCGCCAGCTTGAAAGCCTCGTAGGGATCGGGGTCGGTCTTGATGCGAACGGCGTTCTCGGCCATCGGTCTCCTCCGTCATTCAATGGGTGGCAGGGCAGTCTCGCCCGCCGGGTCGCTTGATGCTAGGACGCGCCCTGCGGCGGCAACAGCACCAGCGGGAGATTTGAGACATGAGCGACACGGTATTGATCGAGCGGGCGGGCGGCATCGCCCGGGTGACCCTCAACCGGCCGGAGGTACTGAACACACTCAACGACGAGTTGTGCGACGCCCTGGTCGAGACCCTTGCACAGGTCGAGCGCGAGCCCGAGACCCGCGTCATGGTGCTGCAGGGTGCCGGCGGCTACTTCATGGCGGGCGGCGACCTGCAATCTTTCTACGGCCTGCTCGAACGGACGCCGGATGAGCGCCGGCGGCATTTCGAGACGATGATCGACCGGGTCCACGCGATCATCCGGATCATGCGGCGGATGCCGCAGCCGATCATCGCCAAGATCGACGGCGCTGCCGGCGGCTTCGGCTTGAGCCTGGTTCTCGCGTGCGACCTCGCGATCAGTGCCGCCGACAGCATCTTCACCATGGCCTATTGCCGCATCGGCACCAGTCCCGATGGCTCGTCGACCTGGTTCCTGCCGCGCACGGTGGGCGCCAAGAAGGCGATGGAGCTCGCACTGCTTGGCGATCGCTTTGGCGCGCGCGAGGCCGAGCGGCTCGATATCGTCAACCGCGTCGTCTCGCCCAACCGGCTCGAGGAGGAGACCGAGGCGATGGCCCGCCGCCTCGCCGCTGGCCCCGCCCGCGCGCTGGCCAACACGAAGCGGCTGCTCAGCGGCTCGAGTCATGCGTCCCTCGAGGAGCAGCTCCAGGCGGAAGCCGAGATGTTTGCGGACTGCGCAGCGAGCGCGGATTTCGCCGAGGGAGTCGCGGCCTTCGTCGAGAAGCGCAGGCCCACCTTCACCGGGCGCTGAGCGATGGGCGGGCGGCTCGCGGGCAAAACCGCGCTGATCACGGCGGCGGGCCAAGGGATCGGCCACGCCACCGCCGTCGCGTTCCAGAAGGAAGGGGCGCGGCTCTGGGCCACCGACATCGACGCAGCCAAGCTCGCGGGCCTCGCCACGTTGGAGGGTGTCACCTGCCGGGCGCTCGATGTCCGCGACGACGGGGCCGTGGCGGCAGCCGCCGAGGAGATCGGTGCTCTCGACATCCTGTTCAACTGCGCGGGCCGCGTGCCCCACGGCACGCTGCTCGACTGCGAGCCGGCAGACTGGGAGGAGACGCTCAACCTCAACGTCACCACGATGTACCGGATGATCCGCGCCTTCCTGTCGGCGATGCTGGCACAGGGTGGCGGCTCGATCATCAACATGGCGTCGGTGGTCTCCTCGGTGAAGGCCGCCCCCGACCGCTGCGCCTATGGCGCCAGCAAGGCCGCCGTCATCGGCCTCACCAAGTCGGTCGCGCTGGACTACGCGGCGCAAGGCATTCGTTGCAACGCGGTTTGCCCCGGTGCGGTGGATACCCCCTCCCTCGACGAGCGGCTTAATGCCCGCCCCGACCCGGAAGCCGCGCGCAAGGCCTTCCTCGCGCGCCATCCGGTGGGGCGGATGGGATCGCCGTCTGAGATCGCAGCTCTCTGCGTCTATCTCGGCTCAGATGAATCCGCGTTTACCACCGGTCAGGCGCTGGTGATCGACGGCGCCTGGGGCCTGTAGAAGCCGGGCCTACTCTCCGGCCGCCGGGCCCCTGTTCCCGGTGAGCGCGGTCATCATGTTGTCGATCAGGCGCATGCCGATGTTGTCGTCGAGGGAGAGGATCGATTCCGGGTGGAACTGTACGGCGGCGATGGGTCGCTCCCGGTGCTCCAGCGCCATGACGACGCCGTCGTCGGTCTCGGCGGTGACCCTGAGAAGATCGTCGGGGAGCGATAGGCGCGCGGCATAGAGCGAGTGGTAGCGCCCGACGCGGAAGCGCGCAGGCAGCCCTCGAAAGAGCTCGCTCTCCCTCACCGTGACGTCCGAGGGCTTGCCGTGGACCGGCTCGTCGAGCTGGCCGAGCTGCCCGCCGAAGTACTCGGCCACGGCCTGAAGCCCGAGACAGACGCCGAAGAGCGGCACGCCCTTCGCCAGCACCAGCTCGATGGTCTCGGCCGTGCCGAAATCTTTGGGCCGGCCGGGGCCCGGCGAGAGCACGACCAGATCGGGCACGCCGTCCCGCAGCACGTCGCGCGCGGGCTCGGGCCGGAGCGTCTCGACCTCGGCGCCGGTCTGGCGCAGGTAGTTGGCGAGCGTGTGGACGAAGGAGTCCTCGTGATCGACCAGGAGCACGCGCCTGGCGGACCCTTGCTGGGCTGAGGCTGCACGCTCCGGCGCGGGCGCAGCCTCCGCCCGCAAGGCGGCGAAGAGCGCCGAGGCCTTGAGCCGGCACTCTTCGTCCTCGGCCTCCGGATCGCTGTCGTAGAGCAGTGTGGCGCCAGCCCTGATCTCGGCAATGCCGTCCTTTATGCGGACGGTGCGGAGCGTGAGCCCGGTGTTCATCGCTCCGTCGAAGCCGATGCGGCCGATGGCGCCGCCGTACCAGCGCCGCGCCGAGCGCTCGTTGGCCTCGATGAAGCGGATCGCCCAGTGCTTGGGCGCGCCGGTCACCGTGACCGCCCAGGTGTGGCTGAGGAAGGCGTCGAGCGCATCGAACTCGGGCCGGAGGATGCCCTCGACGTGATCGACGGTGTGGATCAGGCGCGAGTAGAGCTCCACCTGGCGCCGCCCGATCACCCGCACCGAGCCCGGCTCGCAGATGCGTGACTTGTCGTTGCGGTCCACGTCTGTGCACATGGTGAGCTCGGCCTCGTCCTTGGCCGAGTTGAGCAGCTTCGCGATCTGGGCGGCGTCACCCAGCGCATCCTTGCCGCGGGCGATAGTGCCGGAGATGGGGCAGGTCTCGACCCGGCGGCCCTCGACCCGCACGTACATCTCGGGCGAAGCCGCGACCAGGAACTCGCCGGCGCCCAGGTTCATCAACGCGCAATAGGGCGCAGGATTCAGGGTGCGCAGGCGGTCGAACACCGCGGACGGCGGGTCGGCGCAGGCTTCGCTGAACTGCTGGCTCAGCACCACCTCGAAGAGGTCGCCCCGGCGGAACGCATCCTTGGCGCGATCCACTGCCGCCGGGTACTGCCCCGGTTCGTGGTCGTTGGCCGGCGGTTCGCTGCCGGGGCGGGCAGGCGCGTAGGCGTCCTCGCGCGGCGCGCGGGCCATGTCGCGCGTGTCCCCGCCGGGCGTGACGAAATCGTAGCGGTGCCTTACCGCCCGGTCCGACATGTGATCGACGACCAGGATCTCGTCCGGCACGAAGAGCACCAGGTCGCGCTGGTCCGCCGGGCGCTCGAGCTTGAGCGCCACCGGCTCGAACTGGTGGGCAAGGTCGTAGCCGAAGGCGCCGTAGAGGCCGAAGTGCTGGTCCTCGTCGTTGCCGAAGAGGTCGATGACCGCGCGCAACAGGCTGAAGATCGAGGGCTGCCGGCTGCGTTGCTCCTCGGGCACGACTACCACCGGAGGATGGATGTGCCCGTGCAGGCGGTCGCCGTCGGCTTCCAGCGACGCCACGGCGGGGAGCGGCTCGATGGCGGCGCGGATGGGCTCCAGCAACACCCTGCCTCTTGGCTCAAGTGCGATGACCTCGAAATCCCGCCCGCGGCAGGTGATGGCGAGCGGCGGGGCGGCGAAGCCCAGGTCCCAGCGCGTGTAGCGGCCGGGGAACTCGAAGCAGGAGGACATGAAGACGCCGGGATAGCGGTCTAGACGCTCGACCAAGGCCGCAGCCGCAGGGCCGACCGCCGTCTCGCGGTCGCTGCGGTGGATGGTGATGCCGCCGCGGGTGCGGTAGCGGCGCTGGCTGGCGTCGGGCTCGCTCATGGCGCCCTTATGCCGCTTGCGGCCACCCCCTTGTCAAGCGACGCGGGGATTCAGAGCCAGCGCAGCTCCACGACCGATTCGTAGAGCGCGCCCCCGTTGGCCTTGCCGGCGCGGACGCTGGACTGGACGATACTGCTGCCGACCCGCGCCTTCCGTGGAACATGAATGTTCGCGACCTGGAAGCCGCGTGAGGCCGCGATAGCAGCGAGGAAGCGGTCGGTCGGGATCGGCACCCCCTGCAGGATGGAGTTGCCGATCACCACCAGGGCCGTCGCGCCGGGCCGCAGGCACCACGCCGCACCGTCGAGGAAGCGCGCGCAGTCGTTGAAGTAGCGCGCCGCGTAGTTGGCCCAGCCGTTGCCACCGTAAATTCCCTTGTCCGGGTTGCGTGCCCGCACCGCCTCGATGGCCTCCCGAATCGCTTCGTCGATGGAGGGGTCGAGATCGATGCACTCTTCGTCGCGAGCGTTCTGCCAGTAGGTGCCGACGTTGAGTGTCTCCAGCCGCTTCAGGTCGCGCGGCGCGGTGCAAAACCCCAGCCAGTAGAGGTGCGGGCGGGTGTTGCGGTTGTAGTGGTAGTTGTTGAGGTAGGGCGGCGAGGTGACGAGCAGGTCTACGCTACCCTCGGCGAGCTTGGCGTAGCCGTCGAAGAAGGACTGTTCGAAGACGCGCCCGTCGTCGCGCTCTGGGTTGGCGCGCGTGTCACGATACCATCCGGCATCGTCCGCCATCTGAGAGAGCTTGGCGGCGATCACGTCAGCTACGTCGTCGTCTTCCACCTCCGGCCGTCCGACGGATGCCTTGCGACCCAGGCTCGGCTCATAGGAGTAGTTGGAGTAGTTCACCATGGTCGCCGCGAAGGCGAGGCGGAACAGCGCGGCGATGGGCGCATCCAGCGTGGCCATGAAATCGAAGGCCGACAAGACCTTGCGCTCCACCGCCGGGCTGTAGAACGGCGCCCGCGTGCGAAAGGCAGCAGGCGGCGACGCCTTGGGCGCACGGCCCGTGCGCTCGCTCTCCTCCATGAACGCGACGAAATCGCGGATGCTGGCCCTGAGCCGTGCGGACTCCAGCCGATGGGCTCCCAGCTTCGCCCGCGCGACGAAGACGGCGTAGGGATTGATCTCGAAGCCGACGGCGGTGTGGCCGGCGATATCTGCCTCTATCAGCGTCGTGCCCACACCCGCAAAGGGGTCCAGCACGACGCCCGGCGCCGGACCCGGCAGGTGGCGAGCCAGGGCATCCTGGACAAATTGACGGGAAAAACCTGCGATCCAGGGAACCCACCGGTGCACCGGCGCTTCCCGATTGGCCATGAAAGCCGGATCGCGGAAGGCTCCGCGGTCGCTCCCCCGGCCGGCGGGTGCGGTCACCGGCCGCTGCGGAACGCGGCCCTGCCGGCGGTCAGGGGGTCAGGATGGTCGAGCCCGTGGTTTTGCGGCCCTCCAGGTCGCGATGCGCCTGGGCGGCCTCGGCCAGCGGGTAGGTCTGGTGGATCTCGATCTTGACGGCGCCCGAGCGCACCACGTCGAAGAGCGCGCCGGCGGATTCCTCCAGCTCCGGCCGCGTGGCGTTGTAGCCAAAGAGCGTGGGCCGCGTGATGTAGGCGCTCTTGGGCGCGAGCCGGGCCAGGTTGAAGTCGGTGATGGGGCCGGAGGCGTTGCCGAAGCTTGCGAGCGTGCCCAGCCGCGCGAGGCTGTTGAGCGAGCCCTCCAGCGTGTCGGCGCCGATGGAATCGTAGACCACGGGCACGCCCTGGCCGTCGGTGATCTCCATCACCCGCGCGGCGAAGTCCTCGGTCCGGTAGTTGACCGGGTGGTCGCAGCCATGGGAGCGGGCGAGCGCCGCCTTCTCCTCCGAACCCACGGTGCCGATCACCGTCACGCCCAGGTGCTTGAGCCACTGGCACTGGATCAGCCCGACCCCGCCGGCGGCGGCGTGCACCAGCACGGTCTCCCCGGCCTTCACCGGGTAGGTGCGTCGGATCAGGTACTCGACCGTCATGCCCTGCAGCATCATCGCCGCGCCCTGCTCGAAGCTGATGTCGGCAGGGAGCTCTACCAGCGAGCCCGCCGGCATGACGCGGGCCTCGGAATAGCCGCCCGGCGGCGGCGGGCTGGCGTAGGCCACGCGCATGCCGGCGGAGACGTCGCTCACGCCGTCGCCCACGGCCTCGACCACGCCGGCGCCTTCCATGCCGATGGTCCACGGCAGCGACGGCACCGGGTAGAGGCCGGTGCGGTGGTAGACATCGATGTAGTTGAGGCCGATCGCCTCGTGGCGCACCAGCGCCTCGCCGGGGCCGGGATCCGGCAGCGTCACGTCCTCGTAATGCAGCACCTCGGGCCCGCCCGCCTCGTGCATCCGCACAGCCTTGACCATGGTTCTCCCTTTCCTGTCCGGGGCGCCCGCCCGGCCGCGCTCGGCTCAGACCGGAAGCTGCGGCGGAAGCGCGCGTTCCAATGCGAGAAGCTGGCGCTTGGTATCACAGCCGGCGCCGCCGGAGAACCCGCCGAGCGCGCCGCCTGCGCCCACGACCCGGTGGCAGGGGACGATGAGCGGGATGGGATTGGCCCCGCAGGCGCCGCCGATGGCGCGGGGCGCGCTGTCCAGCGCGCGGGCGAGGTCGCCGTAGCTGCGGGTTTGGCCGTAGGGGATCGCCTGCATCGCCGCCCACACCTTGAGGCGGAAGGGCGTGCCCGACGGCGCCAGTGGGAGCGTGAATTCGCGCAACGTGCCAGCAAAGTACTCGGTGAGCTGGCGCGCGGCTTCCGCCAGCAAGCCGCCGTTCGGACTGGGGCCGGCACATGTTTCGCGCGCAAGAACCTGCGGGCTTGCGCGACCGGCGCCGAAATCGACGGCGGTGATCTTGTCGTCCTCGGCCGTGATCGTGAGCGGGCCGACGGGGCTATCGATGGTGCAGCGGTCGGCAGGCATCGCCTTCAGCCCTCCTCCGGTGCCTGCGCCGCCTCGCGGAGCGCGGCCTTAAGGGCCTGCGGTTCCGTCACCGGCAGGGAGCAGACCTGGCCCACGCACACATAGGCCGTGGCCATCCCCTCCTGCTGCCCCTTGCCGAAGGCGGGATGGCCGAGCGGCAGCGCCTTCTTTGGCGCGAGCCGGGTCAGCACACGGTTGGGCAGGCTGGTCGCGTAGACGGCATCGACGAGGGCCTTTGTCCCCTCCTCCGCCCGCGTGCCGCAGACCACCACCTGCACCGCGCGGCGCAGCACCTCGCTGTTGTTGGCGAGCGTCGAGAGCGGCGAGAAGTTCCGCTCCAGCTCGCCGGAGAAGGCCTTGACCAGCGCCTCGGCGCGGTCGCGATAGGCCGCCTCTCCGGTGAGATGGTGGAGCCGCGCGAGCACGCCCACCATGGTGCCGTTGCCGGCGGGCGTCGCGGCATCATGGGCGGTCTTGGTGCGGCTGATGTTCGCCTCGCCATCGTCCGGCGCGTAGAAATAGCCGCCCTCGTCCGCGTCCCAGTAATGGGCGTCGAGCACCGCGACCCAGCCGCGCGCACGCTCCACGTAGGCGCCCTCTCCCGTCGCCTCCGCCAGCATCAGCGCCGCCCGCGCCATCTCTGCATAGTCGTCGAGGAACTCGACGTCCTTGGAGCGGCCGTGCCGCGCCGCATGACGCAGACGCTCACTCGCCGCCATGGGGCCTGCAACGTAGTCAAAGGCCTCGACTGCCGCATCGAGCCACGCCTGCTCGCCGAAGACCATGGCGGCGTTGGCCAGCGCCGCGATCATGAGGCCGTTCCAGTCGGCGAGCACCTTGTCGTCCCAGCCGGGGCGCTCGCGGCTTGCGCGCCGCTCCAGCAGCACCGTGCGCATCGCGGCGAGGCGGGCTTCGTCCGGCGCCTCGTCGGTGCCGGGCGGCAGGAGCCGGTTGAGGATCGTATGCCCCTCCCAATTGCCGCCCGGGGTAACGTCGTAGACGGCCTTGAAGTAAGCCGAGTCCGCGCCGAGCAGTTCGTCGACCTCGGCCTCGTGCCAGACATAGAATTTGCCCTCTTCGCCCTCGGAATCGGCATCGAGCGCGCTGGCAAACGCGCCTTCGTCCGTGCGCATCTCGCGCAGCACCCAGGCCACGGTCTCGGCCGCGCGGGCGGCGAAGAGGGACTCGCCGGTCTCCTGCCAGACATGGCAGAGCAGGTCGAGCAACTGGGCGTTGTCGTAGAGCATCTTCTCGAAGTGGGGCGCGAGCCAGCGTTCGTCGGTGGAGTAGCGGGCGAAGCCGCCGCCCAAGTGGTCGTAGATGCCGCCCTGGCACATGCGCTCCATGCTCAGCACTACGGCGGTCCTCATCAGCTGCGAGTCGGTACGCAGGTAGCTGCGCCAGAGCAGCTCCAGCATGGAACATTGCGGGAACTTTGGCGCGCCGCCAATGCCGCCGTGGCGGCCATCGACCTCGCGCAGCAGAGAGAGTGCCATGTTCTCTGTTTGTGCCTCGGTGACGGCGTCGCCGGGCTTGCTTCGGGCGAGACCTTGCAGCGCTTCGACCAACGCTGTTCTGTTTTTGTCCACCTTTTCGCGGTCGTTGCGGTAGGTCTGCTCGATCAGGCTCAGCACGTCCTTGAAGCCGGGGCGACCGAAGCGGGGCTCGAGCGGGAAGTAAGTGCCGCCCCAGAAAGGCTCGGCCTCGGGCGTGAGGAACATGGTGAGCGGCCAGCCGCCCTGCTGGCCCATGAGCGCGAGCGCCCGCTGGTAGATGGTGTCGAGGTCGGGGCGTTCTTCGCGGTCCACCTTGACGTTGACGAAGAGCCGGTTCATCAGCCGGGCGGTTTCTTCGTCCTCGAAGCTCTCGTGCGCCATGACATGGCACCAGTGGCAGGCGGAATAGCCCACCGAGAGCAGGATCGGCTTGTCGGCGGCCTTGGCTTCCGCCAGCGCCTCGGGCCCCCAGGGGCGCCAGTGGACGGGATTGTCCTGATGCTGCAGGAGGTAGGGACTGGTTTCCGCACCCAGGAGGTTCTCGCTCATGGCCCTTCCCGTCTGGTTCGGGCCGCGCGTGGCAGGAGGCGACCTTGGGCGGGAGCATAGGATGCTCGGGTCGCCGCCGCCAGTGCAGCGGGCCCGTCCGCGCCAAGACATCTGGAACAGATCCGCTGCGCGATAGGCTTTTGACCGGTCGGATGAAGCTGCATGTGTGTAGACGATTGCCCCGAAGATTCGTAGGGTATGCAAGAAATGCATGTCATTTGATCAGGGAGGAATGGCGATGAGATTCGGAAAGAGAATTTTGGCGTTCGCTTGTTTGCTGGCCGTGCTGACCGCCGGCCTCGTCGTCGCTGGAAGCCCGGCCGCTGCCGGTGAGGGAGTGAAATGGAGCGACGAGGATTTTCGCACGCGCGCAGTGGATCACACATTCTTCACAGGCGGGGGAAAGGGCGACAAGAAATGGAAAGCCTACATCTACTACCAACCGGATGGACGAGTTTTCGTCAAGGCCTGGGGAAAGGACTGGAGAAACCGCATCGAGGGAACCTGGAAAATCGAGAGCGACCGATGGTGCACCGCATACGATGACAAGAATTGGGGTGTTGGTTGCTATGAGTTTTCGGACAAGGGAGACAAGGTTCTGATTAAGCGTGTCAGCGGTACCAACAAGGGAAGTAAGTTCCTGATGAAACTTGTCGGCAAGGGGAACGTAAAGAACCTCGAGTGAGTGCCTGGCGGTGGGAAGTATTCAAGCTACACGCGCGTGTGGTTCTCCCCTGGTTCGGGCCGCGCGTGGCAGGGGGCGGCCTTCGGCGGGAGCATAGGGTGCGGCGCGCCGAGCCGCCAGTGCGGGCGCGCATCAGAACCCTGGAAGTCGCGGCCCGGGGTCAGCCGAGACTCCCGGCAGTTCGTAGGGGTCCTGAACGGTCCTGCTGCGTCTTGCGGCTCTTCTCGCCTCTCCAAGCTCCTTGCCAGCCGTATAGTATCGGCCCCGCTTCTCGCCGTGTGGAATGAGGAGCGCTAGATCGGCCAAGGCCTTGAGATCGCGCCCAGCAACGTGGGGGCTCTCCTCCGTCTCCTTCTGATACCTGGCGTTGGTGACCCGCATTCCCAGCGCCGCATTGAAGAGCGGGACGATCATTCTCTCGTTGAGCCTCTGACGCTCCACGAGCGCCTCGATGCTGGAGAACAGGGCTTCGTATTCCTCGTGGCGACGGCTCACCGTATTGGCCTGCTGGTAGTGGGCCTTGAGGCAGAACCGCACCCACGGCAGCGCACTGTTCGAGGGATTCCACATGCCCTGCCCGACCTCAGCAAGCACATTGTAGTAGTCCTGTGTGTTACGCCCGAGCCACTCCTCGATGCTCGAAAAGAGAGGGTGAACAACGCCTTCTCGCGCAAGAACCAGTGTTTGGAGGGCCCGCGCCATCCGGCCGTTCCCGTCCTTGAAGGGATGGATCAGCGTCAAGTTCAGGTGAGCCATTGCGGCGGCGACGACCACGGATTGATGATTCTCTCCATCCAGGTATTCCTCCAACTCGCTTACCAAGAAATCGACCAAGTCGGGGTACGGCGGCTCGTAGACGACCGCGCCGGTAGCGTGGTTCACGACCTGGACGGCACCAGGCCGCCATGTCCCAGGGTATGCGTTCAGATCGAAGTCGGTCATCATGAAATGTAGGCTCTTGAGGAACTGCTTGCTGAATTCGAAATAGGGGTCCGTCGCGGCCTGCATGATGCAGGTCATGGCTTTCCTGTATCCCTGGATCGCGAGCCAGGTTTCTGTCCTCTCATCGAGGGGCGGCTCGTCTTCCACGGCCGCCATGGCCTCGTCCATCGTGGCGTTATAGCCCTCGATGGCGTTCGAGCCCTGGATCGCGCGCGCAAACGTGCTCTGCCGCAGGGCCCCGTGCCAGCGGCGGGGATTGTGCTGGGTCTCGATCCGCAAGCGGCGTCTCTGACCTTCCAGTATTTCCAGCACCTTGCGGTCCTCTTGCGACAAGGTGGGTTCGGCGAAGATCATGCTGGATATCTCGTTTCATATCTGCGATGTACAGATATATATCCTGCATTTTGCAGATATCAATCTAGATATCGTGCAAATCCGCCTCTTGCCAAGAGAAGGGGGAGCTGACTGTGGAGACAGAACCTGTTCATGGGCAGTCCGCCGGGGTATGGTCCCGCCCGTCGCCTGAACGCGGACTGTGCCGCGAGCGAGGTTCGCCATGAAGGTCAAGATCGAGATCGACTGCACGCCCGAGGAGGCGCGCGCCTTCTGCGGGATGCCGGACCTGACGGCGGCCCACGACGCCATGACCAAGGGCCTGGAGGCGCGCATGGCGGAGGCGATCGGCCAGATCGACCCCGAAGCGCTGCTGAAATCGTGGCTCCCCGGCGGCCTCAAGGGCTTTGAGTCCATGCAGAAGGCCTTCTGGGAAGGGTTTGGCCAAGCCAGCGGCGGCGCGCCCAAGGGCGGCAGCGGAGGCGGCGCGGGATGAGCCGGGCGGACCCGCCCCTCTACTACCGGCGCCACGTCTTCTGCTGCGTCAACACCCGCGCACCCGACCATCCGCGCGGCTGCTGCAGCGCGAAGGACTCGGTCAAGCTGCGCGCCCACATGAAGGCCAGAGCCAAGCAGCGCGGGCTCTCTGATGTGCGCATCAACGCGAGCCAGTGCCTCGACCGCTGCGAGTTCGGGCCGACCATGGTGATCTACCCCGAGGGCGTCTGGTATGCGGTCAAGACCGTGGCGGACGTGGACGAGATCATCGAGACCCACCTCGTGCAGGGCGGCCGGGTCGAGCGGCTGATGCTGATGCCCGACCAGCCGTTTCCCAACGAAGCCGACAGCGCCGGAGTACCCAGCCGAGCGGCGGCGAGCGCCGCCTCCTGACCCGGCGCTGGCCTGCCGCAGCCACTCGCGCGGCGCAATCTCCATAGACCATGGCCGGCGACACCATCTTCGCGCTGTCGAGCGGAGGCGCGCGCGCCGCCATCGCAATGATCCGGGTTTCGGGGCCTGCTGCGACAAAGGCGATGACGCGAATCGGCGGCGCGCCGCTGCCGGAGCCACGCCAGGCGGCGCTCCGGCGTTTCCGTGAGCCGGAAACGGGCGAGCCGATCGACCAAGGGCTAGCGCTCTGGTTTCCCGCGCCCGCCAGCGCCACCGGCGAGGACGTGGCGGAGTTTCACGTGCACGGCGGGCCCGCCGTCATCGCCGCGCTCTGCGATGCGCTCGCTGCGATCCCCGGCCTGCGCCCGGCCGAGCCCGGCGAGTTCACCCGCCGCGCCTTCGAGGCGGGCCGCCTCGATCTCACGGAAGCGGAGGGGACCGCCGACCTGGTCGCGGCCGAGACCGAGGCCCAGCGGCGCCAGGCACTCGCCCAGATGGAAGGCGGGCTGCAGCGCCTCTACGACGGCTGGCACGACCAGCTCATGGCGCTCCGGGCCAACGTCGAGGCCGCCATCGATTTCTCGGACCAGGAGCTGGGCGACGATCCTCTGGCCGCGGCTGCTCCCGGCCTCGCGGCGCTGGAGGCCGAGATCGCGACCCATCTCGACGATTCCCGCCGGGGCGAGCGCCTGCGCGAGGGCTTTTGCATCGCGATCGTGGGCGCGCCAAATGCGGGAAAGTCAAGCCTTCTCAACCGCTTAGCGGGGCGGGACGCGGCCATCGTTTCGACGCGCGCGGGCACCACCCGCGACGTGGTCGAGGTGCGCCTCGATCTTGGCGGTTGGCCTATCACCCTCGCCGACACCGCGGGATTGCGCGAGAGCCAGAATGAGATTGAGAGCGAAGGCGTGCGCCGCGCCCTCGCCCGCGCAGCCAGCGCCGACCTCTCGCTGGTGGTCTTCGACGGCGCGCTTTGGCCCGAGGCCGATGCCCAGAGCCTCGCGCTGCTGGGCGAGGACGCGCTGGCGGTGCTGAACAAGACCGATCTTCTCGCGGGCTCCAGCCCTGCCGCCATCGGCGGCCAGCCAGCGCTCGGGGTGTCGTGCCTGACCGGTGCTGGGATCGAGTCGTTGCTGGAGACATTGGCCGAGGAGATCGCGCGGCGCTACTCGCCCGGCGGCGCGCCCGCGCTCACTCGCGTCCGGCACCGGCAAGCGGTCGTCGAATGCCGCGACGCGCTGGCCCGCGCAATCGCCGGTCCTGCCGACGAGCGGCTGGCGGAAGAGCTCAGGCTAGCAGCGCATGCGCTCGGCCGCATCACCGGCCGGGTCGATGTCGAGGCCGTGCTCGATCTCGTCTTCCGCGACTTCTGCATCGGCAAGTAGGGGCGTTAGCGCTTTACGGGCGCACCTGAGTGCCCTATAGGGGGCGCCGTTCCCAATGAGCCGAGCCGCAGACTGGGCGGCCGGGAGGGCGGCCATGAGCCGCGAGCGTTTCGATGTCATCGTGATCGGGGGCGGCCACGCCGGCTGCGAGGCCGCGGCGGCGGCCGCGCGTGTCGGCGCCGCGACGCTCCTCGTCACCCAGAAGCGCGAGACCATCGGCGCCATGTCGTGCAACCCGGCGATCGGCGGGCTCGCCAAGGGCACGCTGGTGCGCGAGGTGGACGCGCTCGACGGGCTCATGGGCCGCGTCGCGGACGAGGCGGGCATCCAGTTTCGCGTGCTCAACCGCAGCAAGGGCCCGGCGGTGCGGGGCCCCCGGGCACAGCAGGATCGCGCGCTCTACCGCGCGGCCATGCAGGCGACGCTTGGCTCCCAGCCCAACCTCACGATCCGCGAGGGCACGGTCGAGGACCTGGCGCTGGATGCAACAGCGCAGGCGCGGCCCCGCGTGCGCGGCGTGGTGCTTGGGGACGGCGCGCCCATCCCGGCGCCGCAGGTGGTGCTTACCACCGGCACGTTCCTGCGCGGGCTCATTCATATCGGGGAGCGGCAGATCCCGGCGGGGCGCGTCGGCGACGCCCCAGCAACGGGGCTTGCGCACACGCTGGAGCGGCTGGGCTTCCGCCTGGGCAGGCTGAAGACCGGCACGCCGCCCCGGCTCGACGGCCGCACCATCGACTGGGCCGGGCTGGAGGTGCAGGACGGCGACGATCCGCCGGAGCCCTTCTCGTTTCTCACGAACGCGATCACGCGGGCGCAGGTGCGCTGTCACATCACCGCCACCGGGCCGGAGGGCCACGACGTCATCCGCCGCAACCTCGCGCGCTCGCCCATGTATTCGGGCGCGATCGAGAGCCGCGGTCCCCGCTACTGCCCTTCCATCGAGGACAAGGTGGTGCGCTTCGCCGAGCGTTCGTCGCACCAGATTTTTCTCGAGCCAGAGGGGCTTGACGACCACACGGTCTATCCCAACGGCATCTCGACCGCGCTGCCGGAAGACGTGCAGCGGGCGCTGGTGGCGACGATTCCGGGGCTGGAGCGGGCGGCGATCCTGCGGCCGGGCTACGCCATCGAGTATGACCACGTGGACCCGCGCGAGCTGAGCCCCGCGCTGGAGACCGATCGCGTCGAGGGCCTTCACCTGGCGGGCCAGATCAACGGCACCACCGGCTACGAGGAGGCCGCCGCTCAAGGGGTCATCGCCGGCATCAACGCCGCGCGGGCCGCTGGCGGGGGCGGGCCGTTCACGCTCAACCGGGCCGAGGGCTACATCGGCGTGCTGATCGACGATCTGGTGACGCAGGGAGTGAGCGAGCCCTACCGCATGTTCTCGTCCAGGGCCGAGTATCGCTTGCGGCTCCGGCCCGACAACGCGGACCGCCGCCTCACGGCGCGCGGCATCGGGGCCGGGTGCGTGGGCGGGGAGCGGGCGCGGCGCTTCGCCGCCACGAGTGCGGCGCTGGACGAGGCCGAGCGGTTGCTCGATTCGCTCGACGCCACGCCCGACACGCTGCGCCGCCACGGGATCGCGGCGAACCGGGACGGACGCCGGCGCAGCGCCCGTGAGCTGATCGGCTATCCCGACGTGACCCTGGGGCAGCTCGCCGTTTTCTGGCCGTCGCTGGCAGCGCTGGAGCCGGAAATCGTCCGTGCGCTGGAGAACGACGCCCACTACCGGGTCTATGTGGAGCGGCAGGAGGCGGATATCGCGGCCTTTCGCCGTGACGAGGCGCTCAGGCTGCCGGGGGACCTCCGCTTCGACACGGTGGGCGGCCTCTCCCACGAGATGCAACAGCGGCTCTCCGCCGCACGGCCGACGACCCTCGGTGCGGCGGGACGGGTGCCGGGGGTGACGCCGGCGGCGCTGACGGCGCTGCTCGCCCATGTGCGCAAGACCGACCACCGCAAGGGCGCGACGGAGGCCGGGCGCGGCTGAGACGGATGGAGCCGGGCGAGGCCTTCCGGCGCGATGTTTCACGTGAAACACGCGAGCGGCTCGAGATCTACGAGACCCTACTCCGGCGACGGCAGCGACGCGTCAACCTGGTCTCGGCCGCGTCGCTGCCCGCGCTCTGGACCCGGCACTTTCTGGACTCGGCGCAGCTCGCCCCCCTGCTCGCAGACGATTCCTCAGGCCACACCGTCGATGTCGGCAGCGGCGCCGGCTTCCCCGGCATGGTGCTCGCGATCCTCGACGCGGACCGCCGGATCTCCCTGGTCGAGGCCAACGGCAAGCGCTGCACCTTCCTGCGCGAGGTGGCGGACGCCACCGGCACCCAGGTCTCGGTGATCGAGGGCCGATTCGAGGCGCCGGACATCCAAGCCGCCCTCGCACCGGCCGGCACGATCGTCGCCCGCGCCTGCGCGCCGCTGGTCGATTTGCTAGGTCTTGTTTTCCCCGTGCTGGACTCTCATACATATTGTATATTCCCGAAGGGACGCCGCTACCGGAGCGAGCTGGAGGAGGCCCGCCGCCGGTGGGATTTCGGGGTCGACATCGTCCCCAGCCAGACGGCGGTCGAGGCGCGGATACTGAGGATCAGCGATGTCGAACGGCGCCGCCGCTCTTGAGACCGGCGAGACGCCCACGCCGGTGCCGGTGCTGGCGGGGCGGCCCCGGATCATCGCGGTCGCGAACCAGAAGGGTGGCGTCGGCAAGACCACCACCGCCATCAACCTAGGCACCGCGCTTGCGGCAGCAGGACGGCCGGTGCTGCTGCTCGACCTCGATCCGCAGGGGAACGCCAGCACCGGCCTCGGCATCCCGCTGGCGGAGCGCGCGCCCGGCTCCTACGGACTGCTCCAGGGCGCGCCGCTCGCTACGGCCCGGCGGCAGACCACGGTGCCGGGGCTTTCCGCGGTGCCGGCGACCCGCGACCTCGCGGGCGCCGAGATCGAACTCTCCCAAGCCCCCAGGCCGCAGCATTGCCTGAGGGAGGCGCTGGCTCCGGCGCTCGCGGACGAGAGCACGCTGTCTCACGTGCTGATCGACTGCCCACCTTCCCTTGGCATGCTAACTGTCAACGCTCTGGTCGCCGCGGACTCCGTGCTGGTACCGCTGCAGTGCGAGTTTTTGGCCCTGGAAGGGCTGAGCCAGGTGCTCAGCATCGTGGAGCGCGTGCGCACCGCATTCAACCCGGCTCTCCACGTGCAGGGCATCGTGCTCACCATGTACGACAAGCGGAATAACCTCTCTGTGCAAGTGCGGGACGACGTGCGCACCCATCTGGGCGATGCGGTGTACGAGACCATCATCCCGCGCAACGTGCGGGTCTCGGAGGCGCCGTCCTACGGTGTTCCGGTTTTGCTCCACGATTTCCGCTGCCCCGGCGCCCAGGCCTACGCCCACCTAGCCGGAGAGCTGCTGCGGCGCGAGCGAATTCAGAAGGAGAGCGCAGCATGACAACCGATGCGAGCGGCCAGCCGCACCAGCGCGGCCTCGGCAAGGGCCTCGCCGCCCTCCTCGGCGAAACCATGGAACCGGCCACGACCGGCACGCGGGAGGGCGCGCTGCTCTCCATTCCCATCGAGCACCTGGCGCCCCACCCCAACCAGCCGCGCCAGCACTTCGACGAGGCCGAGATCGAGAGCCTGGCCGACTCGATCCGGGCGCGGGGCATCGTCCAGCCCCTGGTGGTGCGGCCCGCCCCCGGCGGCGAGGACGGCGCGCCCTACCAGATCGTCGCCGGCGAGCGGCGCTGGCGGGCGGCGCAGCGGGCGGGGCTGCACGAACTGCCGGCGGTGGTGCGCCAGCTGAGCGATCCCGAGAGCATCGAGATCGCCCTGGTGGAGAACCTGCAGCGCAGCGACCTCAACCCGCTGGAGGAAGCCACGGCCTACCGCCGCCTAATCCGCGAGTTCGACCACCGCCAAGAAGACGTGGCGACCGCGCTCGGCAAGTCCCGCAGCCACGTGGCCAACACCGTGCGCCTGCTCGACCTGCCCGAGACGGTGAAAGCGCTCATCGGTGACGGCACGCTGAGCGCGGGCCACGGCCGCGCGCTGCTGGCGGCGGCCGACCCGGCGGCGCTTTCGGATACGGTGGTGCGGCTGGGGCTCACCGTGCGCCAGACCGAGGCGCTGGTGCGCCGCGCGGGAGAGGGGCGCACCCGCCAGCGGAAGGCGCGCAGGGACGACCCCAATATCAGGGCACTGCAGGACAACCTCAGCCGCGCGCTCGGCCTCAGAGTCACCATTGACCCGGCCGCCCGCGGCGCCGGCGGCCGCTTGATGATCTCCTACAAGGAGCCCGAGCAACTCGACGCGCTCATCGCCCGCCTGCGTGCGGGCCCGCAACCCCGCCCGCCTCTCAAAGCGGTCTAGGGCACGAATTAAGTAGTAAAATCAGCGCCTTACGAGCGAGCGTAGATTTATAGATGCCTTGCTAATGAATTAGTTGCGGCTTGTCTCCGGGCGGTGGTCCGAAAGCGGTCGGGGGTCTCGCTCCTCTGCGGCGCGCTCCTCCGCCAGCTCCGATTATCCAGATGCTCCCGCCCGGCAAAGACCGCCTATTCTCCCGCCATCGTCACGGCCTTGTCGGCGTGGCCGGAGCCGTCATACGCCGCGAGCGAGCATCGTCCTGAGCATCGATCGCTCTCCCATCTGGGCCACGGGTAACCAGCCCGGAGCACGTCCAGACCTGATGGCGTTACATCTGCTCTCAACGCCCTGGGTTTGAGACAGATCAATACCCGAGACCGCAGGCACGGCCATGCTGGCGCAGGCCCTGCGAGCGGCGTGCAGGCCATGACCCTGGCAAGGAACGCGGGCCGGACTGTTGCGAGACGGTGCCCGCGTTCGACGACGGATCGAGGCCCTTCAATGGTGAGCCAGTACCGCATCGAGACCCTCTTCCTGTCGCAGGAGGATCTTCTGCGCGCGGGCTGCCTGGACATGGGGATGGCGATGGAGGCGGCCGAACAGGCCATGCTCGCCTACCAGAAGGGCGACATCATGTTCCCCGAGAAGATCGTGCAGATCTTCAACCAAGACACCCAGGCCCGCATCAACTGCCTGCCGGCGACGCTGCTGCCGGAGAAGATCTGCGGCGTGAAGTGGGTCTCCGTCTTTCCCGAGAACCCCGAGGTCCACGGCATACAGAATCTCTCGGCGGTCATGATCCTGTCCGAGATCGATCACGGCTTCCCCCTTGCCCTGCTGGAGGGGACGCTCTGCTCCAATATGCGGGTCGGCACCATGGGCGGGATCGCCGCGAAGCACCTCGCCCGCCCGGACTCGCAGAGCGTCGGGTTCATCGGCGCGGGCGAGCAGGCCAAGATGCATCTGGTGGCGATGAAGAAGGCGGTGCCCGCGCTCGCCGAGTGCCGCGTCGCGGCGAAGTACGAGCACGAGGAGCAGCAGTTCGTCAGCGAGATGACGCCCCTGTTCCCCGACCTTCGCTTCGTCGCCACGGAGACGGACCTGCAGCGGGCAGCGGAGGGCGCCGACATCCTGGTCACCGCCACCAGCACGCAGGCGCCCCTGCTCAAGGCGGCGTGGATGAAGCCCGGCGCCTTCTACAGCCACGTGGGCGGCTGGGAGGACGAATACGAGGTCGCTCGCCAGTGCCAGAAGATCGTCGTGGACGACTGGGAGACGGTGAAGCACAGGACCCAGACGCTGAGTCGAATGTACAAGGACGGTGCGTTGGCCGACGGCGACATCCACGCGAACCTCGTCGACATCGTGGCGGGCACGAGAAGCGGGAGGGAAAGCGCGGACGAGCGGGCCTATTTCAACGCGGTCGGTCTCGCCTACGTCGACGTGGCGATCGCCTATGCGATGTACCGTCGGGCCGCGGAAGCCGGGGTGGGGACGCGCCTCGCCATCCAGGACAACATGATCTTCCAGCACGAAGAGTTGGCGAACTGGATCCGGATGTAGTCTGCCGCCGGCGCGCCGGGCCGAGACCAGGCGCGGGCCACGCGGGCTCGCGGGACTCCTGATTTCGCGCGCGAGACCTTTCAGGCTCGCGCGACGCCGGCTTGCGCGACTACGTATTCATCGAGGCGAAGAATTCCTCGTTGGTCTTGGTCGTCTTGAGCTTGTCGACCAGGAACTCCATCGCGTCGACCGTGCCCATGGGCGAGAGGATGCGGCGCAGCACCCACATCTTGGCGAGGGTCGAGCGGTCCACCAGCAGTTCCTCCTTGCGAGTGCCGGAGCGGGCGATGTCCATGCTGGGCCAGGTGCGCTTATCGGCGAGCTTGCGGTCCAGAATGATCTCGGAGTTGCCGGTGCCCTTGAACTCCTCGAAGATCACCTCGTCCATGCGCGAGCCCGTGTCGATCAGCGCGGTCGCGATGATGGTGAGCGAGCCGCCGTGCTCGATGTTGCGGGCGGCGCCGAAGAAGCGCTTGGGCCGCTGCAGCGCGTTGGCGTCCACGCCGCCGGTCAGCACCTTGCCCGACGATGGCACCACGGTGTTGTAGGCGCGGGCCAGCCGCGTGATGGAATCCAGCAGGATCACCACATCGCGCTTGTGCTCCACCAGCCGTTTGGCCTTCTCGATCACCATCTCCGCCACCTGCACGTGGCGCGAGGCCGGCTCGTCGAAGGTGGAGCTCACCACCTCGCCCTTCACCGAGCGGTCCATGTCGGTGACCTCCTCGGGCCGCTCGTCCACCAGCAGCACGATGAGATAGGCCTCGGGGTGATTCTCCTCGATCGAGTGCGCGATGTTCTGCAGCATCATGGTCTTGCCGGTGCGTGGCGGGGCGACGATCAGCGCCCGCTGCCCCTTGCCGAGCGGCGCCACGATGTCGAGGATGCGGCTGGTGGTGTCCTTCTTCTTGGGGTCGGCGATCTCCATGCTGAAGCGCTGCTCGGGGTAGAGAGGCGTCAGGTTGTCGAAGTTGACCTTGTGGCGGAGGTTCTCCGGCGGGTCGAAGTTGATGTTGTTGAGTTTGAGCAGCGCGAAGTAGCGCTCGCCGTCGCGGGGCGCCCTGATCTGGCCTTCCAGCGTGTCGCCGGTGCGGAGCCCGAAGCGGCGGATCTGGCTCGGGCTCACGTAGATGTCGTCGGGGCCGGGCAGGTAATTGGACTCCGGCGAGCGCAGGAAGCCGAAGCCGTCCTGCAAGGTCTCCAGCACGCCCGAGCCGAAGATCGCCTGATCGTTCTCGGCAAGCTGCCGGAGGATCGCGAACATCAGGTCCTGCCGGCGCATCGAGTTCGCGTTCTCGATCTCGAGCTCTTCGGCGTAGTCGATCAGCTGAGTCGGGGTCTGGGTCTTGAGCTCTTGCAGGTGCATGACAGGTGCTGCCGTTGTGGAGCGGAAATCGCACCGCCGGCCGGCGGTACGCTGAGGGCGCAAACCTAGTGAGAACGGCGTGCGGCTATTTTTCCGAGAGAATGCGCCGAAGACGGGCAGAGAAGCCCGCCCGCTGCGGCGGACGCGAACCTTAGCCTATCGGGTGCCGTTCCGCCGTGTCAAACGGAGATTCCATGCCGGTATTCCAGGCGCTCATGGCGGCGCGGGCCGCTTGAACTGCTTGGCAAGCGCAAGACCCTGGCGTTGGTAAGAGGAGCCGATGCCGTGGCCGTAAAGCTCGGCGGGGCGTTCGGTCAGCGGCTCGAAGAGGAGGCGACCGATGGTCTGGCCGTCCTCGATGACAAAGGGCACGTCGTGGGAGCGGACTTCGAGCACCGCGCGCGTGCCGCCGCCGCCGGCCTCGTCATGGCCGAAGCCCGGATCGAAGAAGCCCGCGTAGTGCGCGCGGAACTCGCCGACCAGCGTGTCGTAGGCGACCATCTCGGCCGCATGATCCGGCGGGATTCGCACGGCTTCCTTCGAGGCCAGGATGTAGAAATCGTCCGGGTTCAGGATCACGCCGCCGCCGGAGGGCCGCGCGATGGGCTCCCAGAAGTCGCCGGGCTCGTAGCGGCCGACCACGTCGATGTCGATCAGGTCGGCGTGGCGCTTCGCCTTCCAGCCGACCAGACCGTCGCCGGCGCCGGCGAGATCGACCGAGAGCGGCAGGCCGCCGGAGAAGCCCCCGCGCGCGACCTCGCCCTCGACCAGCCGCCGCTCGGCGTGCAGCCGCTCCAGCGCGCCTTCGGAGTAAGCGGGATCGCCCCGCTTGAAGCGGATCTGGTTGAGCCGGCTGCCGGCGCGTACCACGATGCTGAAGGTGCGGGGCGAGACCTCGGCGTAGAGCGGCCCCCGGTAGCCGGCCTGCACCCGGTCGAACTCGTGCGCTTCGTCGGCGATGAGCCGGGTGAAGATGTCGAGCCGGCCGGTGGAGCTCTTGGGGTTGGCGTGGGCGGCCACGTCGGGCGCAAGCGCGAGGCGCTCCATCAGCGGCACGATGTAGACGCAACCTCGCTCAAGAACGGCGCCGGGTGCGAGGTCGATCTCATGCATGCCGAGGCGCGCGATCTTCGCGCTCACGCTCTCCCGGCCCGGCAGGAAGCTCGCGCGCACGCGGTAGGCCATGGGCCCGAGCCGGAGATCGAGGCTCGCGGGCTGGATCTGCACCGCGCCGATGGGCTGGTCCGCCGCCACGCCGTCCCGCTCGATCAATGCCGTGATGGCGGTGCTCGACAGGACCCCAGCTCGCTCGCTCATGGTTCGCTCCCCGCCGGCTCAGAACGGCCTGACGATGACCATGATGACAATAGCGATCATGGCGAGCGTCGGCACCTCGTTCACCCGGCGGTAGAAGCGCGCGCTGCGGCGGTTGCGGTCGGCGGCGAAGTCGCGGCGCCAGCGGGCGAGCAGCCCGTGGAAAGCCGCAAGCAGCACCACCAGAGCCAGCTTGACGTAGATCCAGATATCGCCCGACCAGTCCACCACGCCGGGCTGGGCTAGCAGGGCGCCGCCGAAACCGAAGCTCGCTACCATGGCCGGGTTGACGATGATCCGGAGCAGGCGCCGCTCCATGACCTTGAGCGTCTCCGAGAGCTCGGAGCCCGGCTTGGCGTCGGCGTGATAGACGTAGAGGCGGGGCAGATAGAGCATCCCCGCCATCCAGGCGATCACCGCGATCACATGCAGCGCCCTGAGCCACGTGTAGAGATCGTCCGCCATCAGCCCGCCACCAAGGGACAGCCGCCATGGGTGGCGGGGCAGAGCCGCCCGCCTTCGCCGGAGTCGAGGCCGGCATCGCGTTCCAGGGCACCGCGCACCAGGCGCGCAAGCGCCGCGACGAAGGCTGGATGCGTGCCGAGGGCCGGCACCCGGTGATAGGCAGGGACGCCGGCGGCGCGCGCGTGGTCGCGATAGGTGACGTCGAGTTCGACAAGGGTCTCGCTGTGCTCGGAGACGAAAGCGATGGGCACGACGACCACGGGCACGCGCTCCCGTCCGGCGCGGTCGAGCTCGTCGACGGTGGCGGGCTCCAACCAGGCGAGTGGTCCGACCTTGCTCTGGTAGCAGACCGTCCAATCCAGGTCTTCACGGCCGAGGCAGGCGACGATGCCCCGCGCGGTTTCCTCCACCTGCCACTGGTAGGGATCGCCGCGTGCCACCACACGCTTGGGCAGGCCGTGGGCCGAGAAGAGCACGCGCGGCTTGCCGGCCTCGGCCGCCGCCGCCAGCAAGGGCTCGATCAGCGCCGCATGGGCCGCGATCAGCCCCTCGGCCTGCGGGTAGCAGCAGATGGCGTGCGTCGGTGCCGCGATGCCGGCAGTGCTGGCAGCCTTCCACCAGGCGTCAAGCGACGAGGCCACGGTGGTGGTGGAGAACTGCGGATAGAGCGGCAGCAGCACGATCCGATCCGGCCGGAAGGCGGCAACCTGTTGCGCCGCCGCCTCGCTCATCGGGTGCCAGTAGCGCATCGCAACAACCACCTCGACCACACCGAGAGCAGCCTGCAACGCCGCCGCTTGCGCTTCGGTCTCTTCGAGCAGAGGCGAACGCCCGCCGATCGTGCGGTAGATTTCGCGGGCTTCGGGGCCACGACGCCTGGCAATCAGACGCGCGAGCAACCGGCGCACAGGCCCTGGCGCTCCGATGATCGCAGGGTCTCGGAACAGATTGCGCAGAAAGGGCTCGACGGCATCCAGAGAATCTGGCCCACCCAGATTCATGAGAACCACCGCAACGCGGCTCATCGCCTGTTCCCGTCCGGCCACGATCGCACAAGATCACAGAGTTCAGCGACATGTTCAGGTGGGGTTTGGGGCAGCACGCCTTCGCCCAGGTTGAACACGAAGGGCCCTTGGCCGAGCGCATCCAGAATGCGGCTGGCCGCTTGCCGCAGCGCGTCGCCGCCCGCCAGCAGCGCTACGGGATCCAGGTTGCCCTGCACCGTGCAATGCGGCTGCAGACGTGCCGCTGCCCAAACGGGCGGCACGGTGCTGTCGATGGAGATTGCGTCCACGCCGGTCTCTGCCGCGAAGCGCTCACAAGCCACGCCCGCGCCGCGCGGGTAGCCGATAATCGGCGCGGCCGGATGCACGGACTTCACGTCCGCCACGATCATCTTCAGAGGCTCGACGCACCAGCGGGTAAGCTCGCTCTCAGGCAACGCACCGGCCCAGCTATCGAAGACCTGTACCGCGTCGGCGCCGGCGTCGAGCTGGGCGATGAGATGAGCCGCTACCGCTTGGCGTATGGTCTCGATCAGCCGGCTGAAGCTATTGGGATCGCGATAGGCCCAGCCCTTCGTGGCGGCAAAATCCCGGCTTCGCCCGCCGCCGACCATGTAGGTCGCAAGCGTCCACGGCGCGCCGGCGAAGCCCAGCACCGTCGCCCCGGCAGGCGCCGTCGCCCCGACCCGCTCCATCGCTTCGTAGACGGGCGCAAGATGACGCCTCTGGCGTTCCGCATCGAATTCGGGCAGGGACCCACCCTCCGCAATCGCTTTGAGCCTGGGTCCCTCACCCTCCTCGAACCAGAGCTTGACGCCGAGCGCCTCGGCGACCACCAGGATATCCGAGAACAGGATGAGCCCGTCCAGGGGGAAGCGGCGCAGGGGTTGAAGCGTAGCCTCCACAGCCAAAACCGGGTCGTAGCAAAGATCGAGGAAGGAGCCCGCCTTCGCCCGCAGCGCGCGGTACTCAGGCAGGTAACGCCCCGCTTGGCGCATGAGCCAGAGCGGCGGCCGCTGCTGCACCTCCCCACGAAGCGCCGAGAGAAGCGGTTTTCTGTACGTATCCACGGTCACGAGTCGGCTCTTGTCCCCGGCTTTGTCAGACTATCTTCATTAAATGACTCTTAAGTAAGGGTGGATGATGTTGTTGGTGCGGATGAAGGGATTGTGGCGTTCATCCCACGGGTCAAGTGAATGATCGCGCGGGTCGTGCCGCAGACGAGCTCGACGTGAAAAAGCGATGAATGGGCCAACGCAGCGGCGTGTTTCAGCGGTTGTGAGGAAACTAGGATAGTGTGGAAGGGCACTTGGCGGCACCGGTCATGAGAGTGTTATCCCCGTTTTGACGGTTTTGTGACAGGGATGATCGGATAAGCTGAGGATAGGTTGGGGGTTGTCTGGCTGGGTGCCGTTGCCCACGGATTCCCCACATGAAGGCGCTGAGAAGTCGTGTCGGTACGGGCGCAGCGCGGAGGGTCGTGGCGGGTTCATGCGAAGGTTTCATCTGCATCTGGTCTCGGACGCTACCGGCGAGACCTGCATCACCATAGCGCGCGCGGCGGCAGCGCAATTCCAGGGCGTGGATGCGATTGAGCACCTGTGGTCGCTGGTGCGCACCGAGAGTCAGCTGCGGCAAGTTCTCGCCCATGTCGAGGCGGAGCCCGGCGTGGTGATGTTCACCCTCGTGGACCCACAGCTTCAAGCCCTCCTGCACAAGGAGTGCCGGCGTATCGAAGTTCCGTGTATCCCATTGCTCGACACGGCGATCACGGCGTTGAGCGGCTTCCTCGGCATCGAGAGCCGCAATCAGCCGGGCAGCCAACACGTCATGGACGAAGCCTATCTCAAGCGCATCGAGGCGATGAACTATGCGCTCGCCCACGACGACGGGCACTCGCCGACATCGCTGCGGGAGGCGGATATCGTGCTCGTCGGCGTGTCGCGGACCTCGAAGACACCGACCTGCTTCTATCTCGCCAATCGCGGCCTCAAGGCCGCCAATGTGCCGGTGGTGCCGGGTAGTCCGCTGCCACCGGAGCTTGCAGCACCGCAGGGTGCGCTGGTGGTTGGCCTCACCTGTCACCCGGAGCAGCTGATCGATATCCGGCGAAGCCGTATGCGCATGATCGGCGATATCGGCGAGACCGCCTACGTGGACCCCCTTCAGGTCGAGGAGGAGGTGCGGCAGGCACGGCGCTTGTACGCAGAGGCGGGATGGCCGGTGATCGACGTGACCCACCGTTCGATCGAGGAGACGGCCGCCGCGATTCTTCAGCTATACGACCGCCGCGCCCTCTCCCCCTGAGCGGTTGGCGCGGCGCGGGAAGCGTATATTCTGCGGCGCGGTAAGGGCGAGCCGGGACAGGAAAGCGGACCTATGGCGATGGCTGAGGCGGACCCAGCCTTGCACGGAGAGGCCGGCGAACGGAATGTGGTGCTCGCCTCTCAGGCGGCGGTGCGGGCGGCGATGCTGCGGGCCGCGGGCCTCACATTCACCGTGCAGCCGGCGCGGGTGGACGAGGGCGCGGTCAAGGACGCTATGCGGGCCGAAGACCCCGAGGGTAGGCAGACCGCAAGGGCCCTTGCCGCCCTCAAGGCTCGGCGGGTGAGCGCCGGCGCGCCGGGCGCCTTCGTCATCGGCGCGGATCAGCTCCTGGTCTGCGGCGACGAGTGGTTCGACAAGCCGGTGGATGTGGCCGATGCCAGGGGGCAGCTTCAGCGGTTGCGCGGCCGGCGCCACACGCTGGTGACCGCGGTCTCCGTGGTCCGCGACGGGGCCGAGATCTGGGGCGACTTGGCGTGCCCGGCGTTGACGATGCGTCCTTTCTCCGACGCCTTTCTGGAGCGCTATCTGGAGCGCGCAGGCAACGGAATCCTCGCTTGCGTCGGGGGCTACGAGGCCGAGGGCCTGGGCGCGCAGCTGCTCGCGGAGATCGAGGGGGACTGGTTCGCGGTGCTGGGCCTGCCGCTGCTGCCATTGCTCGCCTTTCTCCGTGAGCACGGGCTGGTGGAGACGTGATCCTCACCGGCGCAGCACGGCTGGCCGGGGTCATGGGCTGGCCGGTGGCGCATTCGCGCTCGCCGCGTATCCACGGCTATTGGCTCGAGGAGAAGGAGATCGACGCTGCCTACCTGCCACTTGCGGTCCGGCCCGAGAGGCTCGACGCGGCGCTCGCGGCGCTTCCTGCCCTGGGTTTTCGCGGGTGCAACCTGACCGCCCCGCACAAGGAGGCCGCGCTCGCGCGCATGGATACGCTGTCGGAGACCGCGCACCGGATCGGTGCGGTCAACACCGTGACGGTCGGGGACGATGGGGCGCTGCACGGCGATAACACCGACGGCTATGGCTTCATCAGCCACCTGCGCCAGGAGGCGCCGGGCTGGGGGACCGGGGTGCCGGTGGCGGTGCTGGGCGCCGGCGGCGCGGCGCGGGCGGTGTTGGATGCTCTCTCTGCCGCGGGGGTCTCCGAAATCCGCCTGCTCAACCGTACGGGGGAACGCGCGGCGGCGCTCGCGGAGGAGGCGGGCGAGACTGTGTGGCCCCTCCCGTGGGACCAGCGGACCCACGCGTTGGCGGACTGCGGGCTGCTGGTCAACACCACGCAGCTCGGTCAGGCGGGCAAGCCTGCGCTCGATCTCGCTCTCGACCGGCTGCCGGCCGATGCGGTGGTCTACGACCTGGTCTATGCGCCGTTGGAGACAGACCTGCTCAAGGCGGCGCGGGCGCGCGGGCATGTGGCGGTGGATGGGCTCGGCATGTTGATCCACCAAGCCCGGCCCGGCTTCGCCGCCTGGTTCGGGGCCGAGGCCGAGGCGACGGCGGCACTCCGCAGCTTCGCCGCCGAAGGGCTGTGACGGGGGCCGGCCGTGGTCATCCTCGGCCTCACCGGCTCCATCGGCATGGGCAAGACCACCGTCGCGAACGCCCTGCGCGACTCCGGCGCCACCGTCTTCGACGCCGATGCGGCGGTCCACCGGCTGCTTGCGGCCGGCGGCGCTGCGGTGGCGCCGGTGCTGGCGCGCTTTCCCGATGCCGGGATGGGCGAGGGTGCAGCGCGCGCGGTCGACCGGGGAGCGCTCGGCGCGACGGTCTTCGCGGACCCGGAAGCCCTGGCGGAACTCGAGGCGATCCTGCACCCCCTGGTCCGCGCGGGCGAGCGGCATTTCCTCTCGGCCAGCCAGCGACGGGGCTGCCGCCTTGCGGTGCTCGACGTGCCGCTGTTGTTCGAAACCGGCGGCGAAGCCCGTTGCGACGCGACGCTGGTGGTCTCGGCAGCGGCTTTCGTACAGCGCGCGCGGGTGCTGGGCCGGGCCCGGATGACCGAGGAGCGGCTGGCCGCTATCCTCGCTCGTCAGATGCCGGACTGGGAGAAGCGGCGGCGCGCGGATTTCGTGATCCGCACCGGGCTTGATCGGCGGGTCTCGCGGCTCGCCGCGCGGCGGATCGCGGCTCGTCTCTCCACCGAGCGCGGCAGCCGCTGGCCGCAATGCTGGGCCGGCGCGGTGGTGCGGGCTGGAGGACGTGGCCATGCGTGAGGTCGTGCTCGATACGGAGACCACCGGCATCGATCCGGCGGCAGGCCACAGGATCGTCGAGGTCGGTGCGGTCGAGCTGGTCAACCACATCCCCTCCGGCCGGCGCTTCCAGCGTTATCTGGACCCCGAGCGCGACATGCCGGAGGACGCCGAACGCGTGCACGGGCTCACCCGCGCCTTCCTCGCCAAGCACCGGCGCTTCGCCGACGAAGTTGAGGCGCTGCTCGCCTTCATCGGCGATGCCAAGCTCGTCATGCACAACGCGCCCTTCGATCTCGGCTTCCTCAATGCCGAGCTGGAGCGCATCCGCAGGGCCCCGATCCCGGCGGAGCGGACGGTGGATACGCTCTCCATCGCGCGGCGCAAATATCCCGGCGCGCCGGCAAGCCTCGATGCGCTTTGCAAGCGCTTCGGGATCGATCGCTCCATGCGCGAGAAGCACGGCGCGTTGCTGGACGCCGAGCTGCTCACCGAGGTCTATCTGGAGCTCACTGGCGGCCGTCAGCCTGGGCTCGAGCTGCAGCGGGCGGCGCCAGTGCGGGACGCAGCGCCCGCGCCCCGTGCCGACCGCGCGGCGCGTGCGCCGCGGCCGCACGAACCCACTGCGGAAGAGGCGGCGGCCCATACAGCCTTCGTCGCCACGCTCAAAGACCCGATCTGGAACGACTGAGGGGAGGGAGGCGGGCCGGGCGTGGCGCCGCCTCGACACCCTACCGGCGATGCGGCAGGATCGCGCGGCTGCTGCGAAGAGGGAGAGGCCGCCATGACCTACACAGTGCTTGCCAGCAATCCGGACACCGGCGAGATCGGAATCGCGTCCACGACAATCACGATCAACTTCAGCCGGACCTTCCCGGTGCACCGGCACCTCGTGCCCGACCTGACGGAGCGGGGGATCATCGTTGCCCCGATGGCGACCATCCATCCGCAGAACGGCCACCGGCTCTGCGATCTGCGGGATGCCGGGGTCGGCTGGGACGACATGGAAGCCGAGCTGGAGAAGCACGACGAACACTGGACCTGGCGGCAGATCGGCGCGGTGACGGCCACCGGCGAGACCTGGGTCCGCACCGGGTCTGACGCCTGGAACCACGCGAGCCATGTCGTGGCCGAGGGCTCGATCGCGATGGGCAACTACATGGATGGCCCCGGCCCGGTGCAGGCGATGGCCAAGGCGCTTGAGGACAACCGGGGCGAGGCGATGGACGAAAGGCTGCTGCGCGCCATAGAGGCCGGCAAGGCCGCCGGCGGGCAGGGTCAGCCGGATCTCGGCCCGGTGCCGGAATCCTGGGCGATGATTCAGGTGTTCAACGGCAAGCAGCCGTGGCCAGCGGTCGACGTGCGGGTGGACTTCGACGTAGACCCGGTGCCGAAGCTGCGGCGCCTGGTCACGCAGCTCAAGAACATGGACAAGGTGCTGCACACGATGTCGTTCGACCCGTCGCGGACGTTCGACGTCTACGGCGTGGTCTTCGACATGTACAACGCCCAGGTGTAGCTCGGTTCTCCGGCTTCCGGGGCGCAGGCGAGCCTGTCAACCGATCCGGGCCATCACTCCGCCGTCGACCGGGAGTGCGACGCCGGTGATGAAGCGGCCGGCGTCGGAGGCGAGGAAGAGCGAGGCCTGGGCCACGTCCCAAGCGCTGCCCATGCCGCCCCTGAGCGGGCTCCAGGTGTCACGGTCGGCGGCGATCTCCTCGCGCGGCTTGCCGTAGCGGCGGGCCTGCGTGTCCACCGCCATGGGCGTATCCATGTAGCCCGGCAGGATGGCGTTCACGCGCACACCGTCGGGCGCGCAGTCGAGCGCAAGCTGGCGGGAGAAGGCGATCATCCCCGCCTTGCTGGTCTTGTAGGTGACCGACTTGTAGTCGACCACGGCTGCAATCGACGAGATGTTGGTGATCACGCCGCTGCCCTGGCCGCGCATGACCGGGACCACGTGCTTGCAGGCCATCACCGTGCCGCGCAGGTTGATCGCCATCACCCGGTCGAAGCTCGCCTCGTCGAGGTCCGCGAGCGGTGAATCCCCGCCGGTGTAAGCGACGCCCACGTTGTTCTGCAGCACGTCGATGCGCCCGTGGCGCTCGACGGCCGAGCGGACGACAGCGAGCAGCGCCTGCTCATCGGTCACGTCGGCGACCATCGCCTCGGCTGCGCCGCCTTCCGCCTGGATCATGGCGGCGGTTTCCTCGGCGGACGTCCGGTCGCGGTCGAGTGCGACCACGTGCGCGCCGGCGCGGGCGAAGAGCACGCAGGCGGCCCGGCCGTTGCCGATCACCGGCCCCGGCGTCTGGCCGGCGCCGGCGACGATCGCGACCCGGCCATCGAGGCTCAGCGTCGGGCTTTGCCAGGGCGCCGCGATGGCGGCAGGGGAAGCTTCGGTCATGGCGATACTCAGGTGGTGGCGGAGGGCAGCGCGGGAAGGCTGGGAGCGTGCCCGCAGCTTGTCAAGGCAGGCGGTTGCGCCGTAGCGCCACGCGTGAGAGCGTGCGCCGCCACGCACGCCTCCATGAGACACGCCCCGGGGAGCAGTTAGCCATGAAGATTGGCGCCGTCATCTTCGCCACCGACTATTGCATCGCGCTGACCGAGCTCGCACCTGCGCTTGAGGAGCGGGGGTTCGACTCGCTCTTCGTGCCCGAGCACACCCACATTCCCGCCAGCCGGCGCTCGCCCTGGCGGGGCGGCGGAGAGCTGCCACGGGAATACTCCCACACGCTCGATCCCTTCGTGGGCCTCGCGGCGGCCGCGGCAGTCACCAGCACGCTCCGTCTCGGCACGGGCATTTGTCTGGTCACCGAGCGCGATCCCATCGTCACCGCCAAGGCGGTGGCAAGCCTTGATCTGGTCTCCGACGGGCGCTTCGACTTCGGCATCGGTGCGGGCTGGAACGCAGAGGAGATGGGGCATCACGGCACCCGCTTCGAGACCCGCTTTCGGGTCATGGAGGATCGCGTCAAGGCCATGCAGGCACTCTGGGCTGCGGACGAGGCGAGCTACGAGGGCGAGTTCACGTCCTTCGAGCCGAGCTGGTCCTGGCCCAAGCCGGTGCAGAAGCCACACCCGCCGATCCTGCTGGGGGGCGAGACGGTGCACACGATGCGCCGGATCATGGACTTCTGCTCGGGCTGGTTCCCGCGCGGCCCGCTTCTGCCCGATCCCGCAGACGGCATGGCCAGGCTCCGCGGCGCAGCCGAGGAAGCCGGGCGCGACCCGGCCACGGTGTCAGCCACGGTCTTCGGCGCCAAGCCCGAAGCTGCCTACCTGGATGCCTGCCGGGAAGCCGGGATGGACCGTGCGCTACTGATCCTGCCGCCCGAAGGGCGCGACGGGGTGATGCCGGTCGTCGACCGCTACGCGGCCCTCATCGGCTGAGCGGGCGCCGGCCGAGGTGCGCTGGCGTCATTGAACGGAAAGCCTCTCTCGCGGCCTCGGCGCCGAGCGCACCCCACAGCGCGCCGCCGAGCACGGCACCCCCAAGCGCGCCCCATGGCTTGCGATCCGCAAGCGGCTGCACGGCCCCGCGCCTGCCCTTGACGCGGACCTTGAACGATTCGGCCGGCGCGGGCACGGGGAACTGCGTGGTCTTCAGGCTGTAGGCGGCCCGATCGAGGTCGAGGTCGACCTCGTGCAGGATGGTCGCCATGGTGACTGCGATCTGCACCTCGGCGAAGCCGTTGCCGAGGCAGCGATGGGGGCCGAGGCCGAAGGGCGCGTAGACGTAGGGCTGCTTGTGCTCCGCCCGCTCTGGCGTGTAGCGGTCGATGTCGAAGCGCTCGGGCTCGGGGAAGAATTCAGGCAAGTAGTGGGGAACGGCGGTGGCGATGATCAGCCGCTCGCCGGCGGGGATGCGATGGCCCGCGAACTCGAACGAGTTGGCAGCGGTGCGGATGAGCATAGGGGTCACCGGATACATCCGCATGGTTTCCATGGCCGCGCGGTGCGTCGCGTCCATCTCGCGCAGCGCCTGCTCGGCCGGCATGTCGCCGTTGAGGAGGGCGTCGGCCTCCTCCCGCACCTTCGCCAGCACGTCCGGGTTGCGCAGCAGCGCGTACAGCATGAAGGCGGTGGTGCCCGCCACCGTGTCCAGCGCCGCGACGAAGGGGCCCATCGCCGCGATCTTCAGGTCCGCCTCGGGAAAGAACTTCGGGTCGGCGTCGTGCAGGTCCAGCAGGTCGTCGATCAGGTCCGGCTCCGCACCGTGCCGCTCCCGCATAGTGCCCGTGTGGCACTCGATCACCTCGTGGTAGAGCTTGTCCACCTGCGCCGAGGCGCGGCGGAAGCGCGGCGACCAGCGCATATAGGTGCCGGGGACCAGGGTGGCCGAGAGCAGCCCGTGAACGTAGCGGACCAGGTCGTCGTTGTAGGGGCGGGGCGAAACGCCGGCCACCAGGGTGCCCACCTGGTCGGTGACGATCCGCTGCAGCGCCGGCACCGCGGGCATGGACCGCGAGAGCGGCCACATCGCGATCTCCCGGCGGGCGATGTCGACGAGGCCGTCGATGTGCTCCACGGCGTACTCGCGGGAATAACCCCGCCGTAACGTCCGGCGAAACGCCGCGTGGTCGGGCCCGTCGGCGCTCAGCGTGGACCGCGCGGCGCCGAACCAGGCGTTGAACCCGCTCCAGAACTCGAACGAGCGAACGTGCTTCGTGCCCTCGCGCGCGAGGAAGCGGTTGGCCTCCATGCCGGCCAGCACGGTGAAGCGGCGGTTGAGCAGCCGCATGCCGTAGACCGGCCCGAGTTCCAGGTAGCTGTCGGTCATGAAGGCGCGTATGTCACGCGCCATATCAAAGACGCTGCCAACAACCGGCAGGCCGCGCGCGAACGGTATCGTCGAGGACGCCATCTCCCAGCCCTCTGCGGTCGTGCCCCTGCCCCTTGTCCCGCGGGGCGGGCGGGCTACAGGGTGCCGCCGCTTGTTCCTATCATGGGGCGGGTGACGACCGAATTCCAGCACTTCCGCTACGTCGGAAGGCGCGCCCCGGTATGCCGCTGGCGGGCGAACCGGGTGGCGCGAGAACTCTGGCTATTCTGGCTTGTCGCTGCCTCTATCCAGACTGTTCGGAGGTGCGCCGCCCGTGCTATAGGCGCGCGCCGACTTCAGGGAGAGAAACACGATGGACGTGACGGTCGAGCGGCAGGACAGCGTGTTGGTCGCCCGCGTGAACGGGCGGATCGATCCTAAAGGCGCCGGGTCGCTGGAGACGACGATCACGGCGGCGCTCCAGAATGGCGACCATGCCATCATCCTGGACTTCGAGCAGCTCACCTATATTGGTAACGTCGGCGTTCGGGCGCTGCGGATCACCGCCAGGGTCCTGCGCGACCGAGACGTCCGCATGGCCGTCTGCGCGCCGCAGGGTGTCGTCGCCGCGGTCTTCTCAGGCGGCGGCGTGGACAGGCTTATTTCGGTCTACCAGACCAGGGCCGCGGCGCTCGAGGCCCTCGACGACTGACAAGGGGCTGCGGTCTTCTCGGCCGTCCGCCACAGCGACGGGGAGGATGGCCGCCGAATTGCAGCTCCTCTGGTATGCCACTCGCGCATATGTGACTGCCCGCGGGGTTGGCACGCGCTATGATCGTTCGTATCGTTCCGCCCCGTCCGGTTGCAGGGACTGGGCGAGGACATGAGATTTCCCACGGGAGCCCAGAGCGGCGCCCGCCCTCCCAGGGGGTAGAGAGTGGACGCGGCACGTATCGTCATCGAGGTCCTGCAGTACTACGGCTATGTCGGGCTCGCCGTCACGGCCGCGTTTCTGCTCTATGGCATCGAGCGGGTGGATGAGGGCGCGCGGCGCTCCTACGCTTTTCGGCCGCTGCTCATCCCCGGCTGCATCGTGCTCTGGCCGCTGGTGATCTGCCGCTGGGTCGCGGCGGAACGGCAACGCGGCTGAGCGAGCCCTCGCCATGCAGCGCCGCCACCGCACCACCCACGCCTACATGTGGAAGGTGCTCGCGATCTTTCTCCCCGCGATGCTGATCGCGGCGCTCGCCATTCGCCAGCACGGGCCGACGGAGAAATCCGCCGTCCAGATCGAAAAGCCCGCGGCCGAGACCGAAGCGCCCGCCGCCACGACGGACGAGTAAGGGGGCGGCTGAGCGATGAGCGTGCGTTACGCGCCGGTCGGCTGGAACCGCAACAAGATCATCTACGACGTCGTGGTGCTCGCCGCCGCCGTCGCCTACATCCTGCTCTACATCAAGATCGCGCCGGGCTTCCAGGACGTCACCAAGCCGACCAGCGGGGCGATCCTGCGGGCGCAGGCCTTCGGCACCTGTGCCTTCCTGATGCTCACCTTCATTCTCTGCATCGGGCCGCTCACACGCCTGGATGCGCGC
Organism: Alphaproteobacteria bacterium; assembly: GCA_022826665.1. Taxonomy (GTDB): domain Bacteria; phylum Pseudomonadota; class Alphaproteobacteria; order UBA828; family UBA828; genus WTGU01. The sequence continues at coordinate 283,741 of JAJDUK010000047.1, forward strand.
TTCCTGCCGCTGCTCTACAACCGTCGCCACTTCGGCGTGATCACGTGCGCCATCGCCTTCACCCATGCCACGCATGTGGTCAGCATCTATTACTCGTTCAGCCCGCTGAACAAGTACGTCGCGGTGCTGGCGAGCAACACGAGCTACGACCGCTTCCTCGGCTTCCCCTTCGAGACCTTCGGCATCTTCGCGCTCTTCCTGCTGTTGGTGCTCGCGGCCACGAGCCACGATTTCTGGCTCAGGTTCCTGACACCGCCGATCTGGAAGGCGATCCACATCTCGGTCTACGTCGCCTATGCGGCGATCGTCTGCCATGTGGCGCTCGGCTCCCTGCAGTCGAAGCAGAGCCCGCTGCTCGCGGTCATCGTGGGCTTGAGCGTGGTGATGGTAACGGGCCTCCACCTCGTCGCCGGTCGGATCGAGCGGCAGAAGGACCGCAACACGGCGGAGAGCGCCGAGGAGAGTACCGACGAGGCGCCCTGGGTCGTCGCCGGCGACGTGGAGTCGGTGCCCGACGGCCGCGGCATCGTCGTGCCGCTGGAGGACGGCGAGCGCGTCGCGGTTTTCCGCTACGGCGACAAGCTGTCTGCGCTCGCCAACGTCTGCGCCCATCAGAACGGGCCGCTCGGCGAGGGGCGTATCATGGACGGTTGCGTGACCTGCCCGTGGCACGGCTTCCACTACCGGCCGGAGGATGGCTGCGCGCCGCCGCCCTTCACCGAGAAAGTCGCGACCTATCGGCTCAAGCTCGACGGCCGGCGGATCCTGCTCGATCCCCGGCCCAACGAACCCGGCACCTATGTCGAGCCCGTGCGCGTCGCTCCCCCGAGCGTGACGGAGGCGTAAGATGGCAGGCAGGGCGCGTGATCCCGGCTTCTTCGTGGGCTACCTGAACAGCGTGCCGCGCCCGCTCGCGATCTTCCTGGTGGTCGGTGCTGCCGTGCTTGTGGGCGGCATGGCCGGCTTGGCCTTCGCGCTCGGCACCAACGTGAACGACCCCGGCGACGGCACCTTCGCCCGCAAGCTCGGCAAGCAGGAGATGTCGGGGATTCTGCTGGAGAAGCCTTATCCGATCCTGCGCGTGCGCCCGGACGCAAAAAACCCCGAGGCACGCACGGTCATGCTCACGGTGCCCGGCAAGCGCAGCGTCAAGCGGCGCGGCCGCAAGCTCTTCGACCAGCTCGTCGACGTGAAGGGCTTCATGTTCCAGCGCGGCGACATCGACATGCTGCAGGTCCAGGGCAAGAACTCCCTGAAGGCGGTGGAGGTCGCCGAAGGTGAGGCGCCACCCGAATTCACCCCGGCGCCGGCGGAATCCCTTGGTCGCTGGCGCCTCATCGGCGAGATCTGCGACAGCAAGTGCCATCTTGGCGCGATGCGTCCGGGCGACGGGCTCGCGCACAAGGCCTGCGCCAATCTCTGCATCTCCTCCGGCGCGCCGCCGATCTTCGTCACGGCGGAGGAAGGCGCGGTCGAGGGCGAGACCTTCCTGCTGATGGCCGATCAGGACGGCGGGCCGCTCCCCGACCACTTCGGCGACTACGTGGCGATCCTCATTCAGCTCGAAGGCGAGGTCGAGCGGCTCGATGACCTGCTGGTCTTCAAGGTCGATATCGACGCGGCCAAGGTGTTCTGAGCGATGAAGCGTGTCGCCTGGATCATCGCCGGCGCGATCGTGACCGCAGGTCTCGGCTATGCCTCCTACTGGGTCTATCTGGAGGTGCAGCAGCAGGTTCGCGGCACGCTCATTTCGGGCTTCGGCATCTTCGCGGGCGTCATGGGCGCCTTCGCCATGCTCGGCGTGGCCCACATCGTCTTCACCTACGCCGAGCGCCTGCTGTGCAAGCGCAAGACGCCCCCGGCCGAAGACAAGACTCCAGAGGGCGCGTGACGATCGAATAGACGCGGCACGCGAGCCGTTCAGTGGCGGGAGGCAGGGTCCCCATGAACAAGATCGCGATCAAGACGCTCGACGAGTTGGAAGACCGACAGCCGGCCTACGCGCTGGTCGGCGGGGTCGATCTCTGCGTCGTGCGCTACGACGATAACGTCTCGGTCTTCTACGGCCGCTGCCTGCACCGGGGCGCGCTCATGGCCGACGGCTACGTCGACGGCGAGAACCTGATCTGCGGCGTCCACTACTGGGACTACCGGCTCGACACCGGTGTCAGCGAATACAATAACGAAGAGGTCCTACCCAAGTTCGCGTCGTGGATCGAGGGCGGTCAGGTCCTGGTCGATGCCGACGAGATCGGCGCCTGGGAGGAGGAGCACCCGCAGCCCTTCAAGCGGGACGAGTATCTCGGCCTCTACGCCGACACCCACCCCGCGGCCGAGGAGCCCCACGTTGGGCTGATCCAGGGCTACGCCAAGGACGGCCTCAGCAAGACCGGCCATCACGGCGTCGTGGTGGCCATGGGCGTGCCGCGCCAGGACCTGCCGAGCTGGGACGACATTCAATTCATCACGGCGCAACTCCACCGCATGCCGCACCTGGATGATGAGCCTGTCGCCACCGAGGTGGTGATCGGCCCCAACGCCCAAAAACCGCTGACCCTCGAGATTCCGCTCCTGGTCTCGGACATGAGTTTTGGGGCGCTCTCGGAGCCCGCCAAGGTCTCGCTCGCGCGCGGCGCCGAGCTTTCCGGCACCGGCATCTGCTCGGGCGAGGGCGGCATGCTGCCGGAGGAGCAGCAGGCGTGCAGCCGCTACTTCTACGAGTATGCCTCGGGCCGCTTCGGCTTTTCGTGGGACAAGCTGGAGAACGTCCAGGCCTTCCACTTCAAGGGTGGCCAGGGTGCCAAGACCGGCACCGGCGGGCACCTGCCGGGAAACAAGGTGAGGGGCAAGATCGCCGAGGTGCGGGGGCTGCCGGAAGGCTCGCCCGCAGTCTCGCCGCCGCGCTTCCCGGATTGGACCGACTGGCGCCAGGTGAGGGACTTCGCCGACGAAGTGCGCAGCCACACCGGCGGCATCCCGATCGGCTACAAGCTCTCGGCCCAGCACGTCGAGAAGGATATCGACGCCGCGCTTGAGGTGGGCGTCGACTACATCATCCTGGACGGCCGGGGCGGCGGCACGGGCGCTGCGCCGCTCATCTTCCGCGACAACATCTCGGTGCCGACCATCCCTGCGCTGGCACGCGCGCGCCGCCATCTCGATGCGTCGGAGCGCCAGGACGTGACGCTGGTGATCACGGGCGGCCTGCGCAAGCCCGCCGATTTCGCCAAGGCGCTGGCGCTGGGCGCGGATGCGGTCGCAGTCTCCAACGCCGCGATCCAGGCGATCGGCTGCCTCGGCATGCGCGCCTGCCACACCAACAACTGCCCGGTCGGTATCGCGACCCAGAAGCCGAGTCTGACCGCGCGGATCGAGGTCGAGAAGTCGGCGCGGCGCCTTGCCAACTTCTTCGAGGCGAGCGTCGAGCTGATGAAGATCATGGCGCGTGCCTGTGGGCATTCGCACCTGAACCAGCTCGCGCTCGACGATCTCGAGACCTGGAAAGAGGATATGGCGCGGCTCTCGGGCGTCGCCTACGGCGGCGTCGGCGGCTGAGAGCGCGTCCGTCTTTGGCGGACGCGCGACAGGCCGCGACCGCGGCCCGCCGCGTCAGCGGCGCCCTCGCGGAGGCGCTGGCCGTAGGCCGGCTGCCGTGAGCGATAAAGTGCGAGGGCGTTTCCGTGCGAAACGGGAACGCTTTAGCGAGCGCTAAAGGCTCTTCGCAAACTCTTTGTTCGCCGCCGGAATTTCCGGGACCGTGCCCAGATAAGCGTGGCGGGACATGTCCGGCGAGTGCCTGCTCGCAGGAGGCTCGCGGCCTAGCGCTTCCGCCATGCTGCGGATGTGGTGGGGGGCCGCACCGCAACAGACGCCGAGATAGTTGACGCCGAGCGCCTGCGCCTCTTTGGTGAACTCCGCGATCTCGTAGCGGTTGCAGGCGAGGTTATCGAGCCCGGTGGGGAAGGCGCGTCCCTCGGGCAGGCAGGCGCAGCCAGGATCGCTGAGGGAGAGGAAGGTCGGCTCGTCCTCGGTGGTGCGATAGGCCACCGGCAGCGCGGAGACGTGGCAGCTCACCGCTTCGTGGATCTGGCCCAGCAACGGCAGCATGGTCGCGGGGCCGCGCACGCAGTTGAGGCCGACCACGTCGGCGCCCGCGTCCTCCAGGCGCTTGCAGGCTTCGGCCGGGGTCAGTCCCTCGCGGGTGTGCGGGTCGCGGAAGATGGCGAGGTTGATCACCGCCGGCAGCCCGGTCTCTTTGATCGCTTCGAGCGCGAGTAGAGCCTCGCCCACGTAGCCGATGGTCTCGGCGACGAAGAAGTCCACGCCCTCATCGACGGCCCAGCCCACTTGCTCATCGAACATGGCGCGCACAGTCCGCGCGGACTCCGGATCGCCTTCGACGAAGATGTTGGAATTGCTGACGTTGCCGGCGACCAGGGCATTGCCTTCCTCCGCGACCGCCCGCGCAAGGCGGACCGCGGTGCGGTTCATTTGCTCAAGCTGGTCCTCCTTGCCGATCAGCCTGAGCTTCTCGCGATGGGCGTAATAGGTGAAGGCCAGCATGACGTCCGAGCCCGCGTGCAGGAATTCGCGATGCAGCTGGATTACGGCGTCAGGATGTTCCAGCACTGCTTCGGGCACGTAGGCGCCGGCGGTGAGATAGCCGCGGCGCTCGATCTCGAACAGATAGCCCTCGGCGCAAATGACGGGTCCTGCCGCCAGCCATTCGAGCAGACCCGATCCGATAGGCGGAGCAGCGCGGGTCATTGAGGTGATCTCCTTGTTCGCGAAGGCCGCGGCCGGGGGCCGCGCGCGGGTGACAAGTGCTACAGGTTCTTCGCAAAATCCTTGTACACAGACGGGACCTTGTCCGAGGTGCCGTAGAAGGCGTGCGTGGACATGTCGGGCGAATACTTGCTCCCCGGCGGGCGGCGGCCGAGCGCCTCCGCCATGCTGCGGATGTGGTGGGGGGACGTGCCGCAGCAAACGCCGAGATAGTTGACGCCGAGCGCCTGCGCCTCCTTGGTGAACTCCTCGATCTCGTAGCGATTGACGGTGAAGGGATCGAGCGCGGTGGGGAAAGGCTTCTCCCGCGGCAAGCAGGCGCAGTCGGGATCCTCCAGGGACTGGAAGGTGGGCTGGTCGGCGGTGGTGCGGTAGGCCACCGGCAGCGCCGCCACGTGACAACTGACCGCCTCGCGAATGGGGCCGAGCAGCGGCAGCATGGAGGCCGGACCGCGCGCGCAGTTGAGCCCGACCACGTCGGCGCCCGCGTCTTCCAGGCGCTTTGCCGCTTCGGCCAAGCTCAATCCGTCCCGTGTGTGCGGGTCACGGTGGACCGCGAGGTTGATTACCGCCGTCTGGTCGGCCGCCTTGATCGCTTCGAGCGCGAGCAGGGCCTCGCCGACGAAGGAGATGGTCTCGGCGACGATATAGTCCACACCCTCGTCGACGGCCCATTCCACCTGCTCGTCGAACATCGCGCGCACCTCGCGTGCGGACTCGGCATCGCCCTCGACATAGATGTTGGAGTTGGACACGTTGCCGGCGACCAGCGCGTCGCTCCCGGCTGCGGCCTCTCGCGCGAGGCGGAGCGCGGTGCGGTTCATCTCCTCGAGCGTGTCCTCCTTGCCGATCACCCGGAGCTTCTCGCGGTGGGCGTAGTAGGTGAAGGCGAGCATGACGTCGGAGCCCGCGTACAGGAAATCGCGGTGCAATTGGGCCACGACCTCCGGGTGGTCCAGCACCGCTTCCGGCACGTAGGCGCCGGCGGAGAGATAGCCGCGGCGCTCGATTTCGAACAGATAGCCTTCGGCGCAGATGACGGGCCCTGCTGCCAGCCGCTCAAGTAGACCCGGCCCGCTGGACACTGCAGCGTCAGTCATGGATAGCGCTCCTTATTGGTACTAGCCGGCAGGGCCGGGGTGCAGCGGTGAATCCTTCACCCGCCAGAGAAAGCGCCGCACGATATCGCCGTAGCCAGCGAACAGGAAGGCGCCATTGTCGGCGAGCACGCGCTCCCGCTCCGCCCTGTAGGCATGGGGCAGGTCGTACCAGGCAATGCCGGGCCGCTCGTGGTGGAGCGCATGGAAATTGTTGCCGAGGAAGAGCAGCCTCATCAGCGGGCCGGCCTCCACGATGACCGTGCGCTGGGCTTGGTCCGGCGCGGGCCGATGCTCGGTGTAGGAGCGCAGCAGGATCAGCGCGGTGCCCGGATAGACGTAGAGCATCACGTAGGCCCAGAGCGGGATACCGCAGACGACCAGCACCCAGGCCAGCACCAGCGCCGATAGCACCGCGTGCGTGGCCCAAATCTGGACGCATCCCGGCTCGCCGCGGATGAGCCGCGCGCCTTCCTCCCGCCAGAAGGCGAGAATGGTCAGCGCCGGGCCGAGCAGCAGCCGGCCGACCAGGGTGTTGTGGACCTTGAGCAGAAGCCGCCCGCCCGGCCCGAGGCGCCGCCACCGCTCGGGCTGCACGTAGAAACTCTCTGTATCCGCCAGCGGGTCCGTGAGGTACGGCGTGGCATGGTGCGAAAGATGACGGCTGCGGTAGAGGGGAAAGGGCAGCCAGAGCGCGAGCGGCGCCACGGCGAGTGCGGTGTTGACCCAAGGCCGGCGCGTGGGATGGCCGTGGATGATCTCGTGCTGCAGGCCGCCGTGCCAGCCCACCAGCCAGCCGCCCAATGGCAGGACCAGCCACCAGGGCAGCGCATGGTGGTACCAGGTGAGCGCCAGCCAGCCGCCATAAACCGCCGCCGCCACGAGCCAGGTCGGCCCCTCGATGCGGCGCCAGAGGACAGGGAGGTCCGCTTGAGCGAGGGGATTGTCGAGGTTTCGTACCACGGTGACCCGGCTGTGGCGGCGACTTCGGTCCACTCTGTGACCCATCTTGCGGTGAAACAACGTGGGAATTCGCTCGCTTCGTCATACCGTGCGTCAATCCTCAAGTATTTGTGATAGTTTGCGCCTGTTGGTGATTATTTACTGAACTTGGGGAATTAGCGCATGGATAGGCGTGACACGGCGCAACGCTTCCGCGAGCGGTTGCTCGAGGCCATGGAGAAGGGGCAGGTCAACCGATCTACGCTCGCCGCGCGGATCGGTATCGATCGCTCGACTCTCTCGCAGCTTCTATCGGCCGAGGCCGACCGCCTGCCGCGGGCCGACACTGCCGCAGCGATCGCGTCCGCCCTCAACGTGAGCCTCGACTGGCTGCTCGGGCTCAGTCAGCACACCAAACTAGTCGCCGATATTCTGCAGGAATCGGTGGAGGTGAAGCCGAGCGCAGACGAGCCGGCGGATGAAAGCCTCGCTGCCTGGTACGCCGAGGCGGCCGGCTACAAGATCAGACACGTGCCGACCAGGCTCCCGGATCTGCTGAAGACCGAGGCGGTGCTGGACTACGAGTACCGCGATTTTGCCGCGAGGTCGGCCGACCGGGCGATCGCCATTTCCCACGGTCGCCTCGCGTATGTGCGGCTACCGGAGACGGACATCGAGATCTGCATGTCGCGTCAGTCCATGGAATCCTTCACCCGTGCCGAGGGAATTTGGCGCGACCTTTCATTATCGGCCAGGCACGAGCAGCTCGATCACATGATCGGGTTGATCGACGAGCTCTACCCCACGCTGCGCGTGTTCTTCTTCGACGGCCTCACCCATTTCTCCGTGCCCTACACGGTGTTCGGACCGCAGCGGACGGTGGTCTACGTCGGCCAGATGTTCTTCGCCTTCAACACGATCGAGCATATCCGCGTGCTCACGCGTCATTTTGACGCTCTGGTGCGGGCCTCGACCGTGCCGGCCCACGTGGCAGGTGATTTCCTGCGCGAGCTGCGGCAGGAGCTGAACGGGGATTAACGCTCGCGCCGCCAGCGGATTTCGTCGAGGGCGAGGCGGGCGCGGACGCCCAGGTAGGTGATGGGTGCGGGCGGCAGCGGGTCCGGCTTTCCCTGCGCCTCCATATCGGCGATGAGCGCATTGTCCTGGCCGGTGGCCATGTCCGCCGCAAGCACGCCCGAGATGGTGCCCTTGGTGACGCCCACCCCGTTCTGGCACACCGCCGCGAAGGTGTGGGGCCCCACCTTGCCGAAGCCCGGCGCATGGTTGCGCGAGAGGCAGACGTAGCCGCGCCAGGTGTGTTCGATCTTGACCTCCGGCAGCATGGGGAAGCGCGCCTCGAAAGCCCGCTGATGGTCGCGGCGAATCGTCACCGTCTCGGCGTCCGACCGCCTCAGCCTCGGCGCGTAGTAGAAGCGCTGGCGGATCAGGATGCGCCGCTCGGTGGTGTAGCGCATGGTGACGCTGATGTGGGAGTTGGCCGGCGTGAGCCCCCAGTCATCCACGCCGCCGAGCGCCTGGTGCTCCGCCTCGGTCAGCGGCCGGGTCAGGCTGCCGTGGGCGGCGAAGGTCAGCAGCTTGCCTTTGAAGGCGTCGAACTGCGGCGCATAGCCGTTGACCGCGAGCACCATGGCCTGGGCGTCGACGGTGCCGCCGGGAGTGGTCGCGCGAATGCCGTTCCGTTCCTCGATCTCCATCACCGGCGTGTGCTCGTGCAGCGTCACGTTTCCCGGCAGCGTGTCGGCGAGGCCCTTGGTGAGCCCCGCCGGGTTCATGAGCCGCCCGCCCGGCGTGTAGAGGGCCGACGTGTGGTAGGACGTGCCGAGCTCTCGCTTGAGGTCGGCCGCCTCGACCCAGCGATAGGGCTCGCCGAGCGAATCAAGCACGCGCGCGAAGGGCTCCAGGATTTTCTCGCGCCCGAGATCGGTGCGGGCGGCGTGGTACTTGCCGCGATGGGTGTAGGCGCAGTCGATCCCGTTCTGCGTCACACAGGCGTCTAGGTAGTCGATCGCCGCCCGGCTGAGGCGGATGTATCCGTGCGCGCCCGTGAGCTCCTCGAACTCGCCGCCGACATTGTGCGGCAGATCGATGGCGAAGCCCGAGTTGCGCCCGGAGGCACCTTCGCCCACCTCGTGCGCGTCCAGCAGGACGATGTGATCGTCGGGCCGGTTCTCGGCGAGCCGGCGCGCTGCGGCCAGGCCGGCGAAGCCGGCGCCCACCACCAGCCAGTCGGCCCGCACGTCGCCCTTGAGCGCGGGCATGGGCTCGCGCGGGGGCAGGATGCGGCTCCAGCCGTTGGTGGCGTCCTCCTTGGGTAGAATCTTGACCGCCATGAGCTGGCCTCCGCACAGATGGCCGGAAAAACCCGGACTATGCCGGACTTATCCGGACCGACCGCCCCGTGTCTAGTTCGCGTTGGGGATGAAGAGCCGCTCGCCGTCGATCGTGAAGCCGTCGATGGCGGCTTGGCCGCCGGGCGAGATCAGCCATTCGGCGAAGCGCCGCGCGAGCGCCGCCTTCACGTGCGGGTGCCTCTCCGGGCTCACCAGGGTGACGCCGTACTGGTTGCGCAGCTGGGCATCGCCCTCCACCAGAATGCGCAGATCAAGCCGGCCGCGCATGGAGAGCCAGGTGCCGCGATCGGCGAGCGTGTAGGCCTCCATCATCGTGGCCGTGTTGAGCGTCGCCCCCATGCCTTGGCCGGCCTCGCGGTACCAGGTGCCAGACGCGCCGGTGGGGTCCACGCCAGCAGCCGCCCAGCGCGCGCGCTCGCGCCGGTGGGTGCCGCTGTCGTCGCCTCGGCTGACGAAGGGCGCCTCGACCGCCGCAATCCCGGCGAGGGCTGCCGCCGCGTCGCCCATACCGGCAATCCCGGCCGGATCGCTCGCCGGCCCCACCACCACGAAATCGTTGTACATCAGGTCGAAGCGCGCGCTGCCGTAGCCCTCGGCAACGAAGGCCTCCTCCGACGGCCTGTCGTGCACCAGCAGCAGGTCCGCATCGCCGTTCCGCGCGAGCCGAAGCGCCTGGCCGGTGCCGACCGCGACGACACGCACCTCGATCCCGGTCTCGGCCTCGAACAGCGGCAGCAGGTGGTCGAAGAGCCCCGCGTTCTGGGTCGATGTGGTGGAGGCGACGGTGATGAAGTCGCCGGCCAGCGCACCCGGCACCGCGAACAAAAGCGCGAGGGCCAACGCTGTGAACAGGCGGAAGACGCGGCCTCGGGAGCGGCCGGGCAGCCGCATGGGCAGGGTTCTCTGGATCAGGCTCTGGGCGGGGTGAGTTCGCGGCGCTCCCACCAGAGCAGCTCGCCGCGCAGGAAGGCGCTGGCGAGCTCGTTCTGGGGCCCCGCGAAGAAGGTTCCGGCTGCGGCATGCTCCAGCAGGCGGCCGCGGTGCAGGAACATCACCTCGTCCGCAAGCCGGCGCGCCTGGCCGAGATCGTGCGTAGTCATGATGATCTTGGTGCCCTCCTCGGCCATCGCCTCGATCACGCCCTCTATCACGTGGGTCGCCGCCGGGTCGAGATTGGCGGTCGGCTCGTCGAGGAACAGCACCTGCGGGTGCAGCGCCCATGAGCGCGCGAGCGCGAGCCGCTGCTGCTCGCCGAAGGAGAGCACGCGCGCCGGCACCCGCGCGAAGGCGCCGAGCCCGGTGCGCTCCAGCGCGTCCGCGATGAGTTGCCGGCGCTCGGGCCGGGGGATGCGGCGCAGGCTGAGCGCGAAGTCGATGTTGGCGGCAACCGAGCGGCGCAGCATTACCGGGCGCTGCATCACCATCGCCTGGAAGCGCAGCGGATCGCGGCCGGCTGCGCCATGCCACAGCACCGTGCCTTCGCTCGGCGCGATCAGCCCGTGGCAGAGCCGCAGCAGCAGGCTCTTCCCCGCCCCGTTGGGCCCCATGATGATGGTCTTCGGACCGCTCGCGACGCGCATCGAGACAGACTTCAGCAGCCGCTGCCGGTCCCGCTCGAAGCTCACCGCGCGCAATTCCAGCGGCAGTATCGAAGGCACAGTCATCGCGGCCGTCCCTGCGCTAGCGTGCCGCGCAGGAGCGCGGCGGCGGCGCTCACGGCAATCGAGAGCGCGACCAGGACGATGCCCAAGCCCAGCGCGAGCGCGAGGTCGCCCTTGGAGACCTCGAGCGCGATCGCCGTGGTCATGACGCGGGTCACGTGGTCGATGTTGCCGCCCACGATCATCACGGCGCCGACCTCGGCGATGGCGCGGCCGAAGCCCGCGAGCACGGCGGTGAGCAGGCTCACGCGCCCGTCCCAAAGCAGCGCCATCAGCGCGCGGCGCGGCGTCGCGCCCAGCGAGCGAAGCTGCTCCTCGTACTCGACCCACAGGTCCTCGATCACCTGGCGGGCGAGCGCGGCGATGATCGGGGTCACCAGCAGCACCTGGGCGATGACCATGGCGGTCGGCGTGAAGAGCAGGCCGAGCACGCCGAGCGGGCCCGCGCGCGAAAGCACGAGGTAGACCACGAGACCCACCACCACCGGCGGCAGGCCCATCAAGGCGTTGAGGATGACGACGATCGCCCCCCGGCCGGGGAAGCGGAAGAGCGCCACCGCCGCGCCGAGCGGCAGGCCGACGGCGCTCGCCACCGCCACGGCGCCGACGCTGACCTGGAGCGAAAGCAACACGATCTCGCCCAGGTCGCTGTCGAGGTGATAGACGAGGGAGAAGGCCGCCGCGAAGGCCTCGGCGATATCGGTCACGCTGGCGCCCTACCGCCCGCTGAGATGAGTGCCGGCCGCCGTCAGGCGCCCGTGCCGGCCATGGTCCCAACAGCGCGCGCGGAACGCAACCGCCCGCCGCGCCACCGCACTGAGGACGCGCAGGCCGCGAATAGGGCGAGCGAGCCGGGCTATGCGACCTTGGGCAGCACTTCGTTCTTGAGCAACGCCATGGACTGGTGCCAGTCCTCGTAGGGCTCCCAGTCGTGGCCCATGGCGAGCAGGGTTCCGAAGGGGCCGATCTCGCCCCTGAGGTCGTTCAGCTTCTGCGCCACCTCGTCGACGCTGCCGACGATGAAGACATTGTCCACCAGGTACTCGATGGTCACGTCGCTGTCCGCCATGTCCTGATCGTTCTTCAGCAACTTGAGCATGCCGACCTTGGGCAGGAGCCGGAAGAAGTAGTCGCGGAAATCGCGGGCGAGGACCCCTTCGCACGCGAGCTTGCGGGCCTTGGCGCTGGTTTCCGCCACCACGACTTCGCGGGCTACGCGCCACTCGCGGGCGTCGGGGGCACGGCCCGCCTCCTGCGCGCCGTCCTCGATCGCGTCCCAGTGGGTCTTGAGCAGCACCGGGGGCACGAGGTTGATGGACATGGGCATCCAGCCCTTCACCGCGGCCATCTTGAGCGTGGACGAGCGTGGCGAGACGCCGGCGACTCCGATCGGCGGATGCGGCTTCTGATAGGGGCGAACATGCGCACGCAGCCCGTAATCGGTAACGGTCTCGGGGATGAGGAAGCGAAAGCCGTCGCTCTCGTAGACGCCGGGCTCGGGGTCGGTCCAGAGCTTCAGGATCGTGTCGAGCGCGGCACGGGTGTAGCTCTGGTTGTTGATGGCGGGGTTCTCGCCCCAATAGCCGAAGACCTGCATGTCGCCGGGGAAGCTGCCGGTGCCGACGCCCCAGTTGAAGCGGCCTTCCGCCATGTGGTCGAGCTGCGCGATGCGGTGAGCGAGCACGAAGGGATCGTGATTCGGGATGCAGCTCACGCCGGTGCCCAGCCTGATCTGCTTCGTCAGCGGGATCGCCTGCGCGATGAGCAGGTCCGGCGCCGGGATGTTCTCCCACTCCGACGTGAAGTGCTCCCCGATCCAGACCTCGGCATAACCCAGCTCGTCGAGCTTGACGATCTGGTCCAGGTCCGCCTTGAGCGTCTCGGTGAAGTTCGCGCCTGGCGGGTGCAGCGGCATGGTAAAGAGACCGAGTTGCATCGAACTTTCTCCGGCAGTGGGATCGACGGTCGTAGCCAGCATAGCGAGACGCTTTACCGGTCGCCAATCCGCGCGCTGTCCGCTCGGCGGCGGGGCGCCGGCCTTGGCGGCGATGGTCTCCCGCGCCACCTTGGCCTCGCGATAGGCGAGGTAGAGCGTGCTCACGAAGATGACGATGCCGCCGATCCAGACGTAGAGCACCGGCACCTCGTTGAAGAGCAGATAGCCGTAGAGCGAGGCCCAGATCAGGCGTAGGAAATCGACCGGAAGCACGACCGTGGCATCGGCCTCGCGGAAGGCCTGGGCGAGGCAGAGATGGGCGAGGGTGCCGAAGCTCCCCATCAGCGCGAACCAGCCGAGGTCTTCGAGCGAGGGCCATTGCCAAACGAAGGCCGCCGCGATCGACGAGAGCGGCGTGAGGAAGACCGCCATGTAGGCGGTCATCGTCAGGCTCGATTCAGTGCGGGACAGCAGCTTGATGATGATCATCGCGCCGGCCCAGACGGCAGACGAGCCGAGCACCAGCAGCGAGCCGGGGTCGAGCGCCACCATCCCCGGACGAACAATGATCAGCGCCCCGGCGAAGCCCGCGATGAGCGCGACGATGCGCCGGACGCGCACTACCTCGCCCAGCAGCAGCACCGCGCCCACGGTGACGAATAGCGGCGCGGTGAAGCTCAGTGCTGCGACGGTGCCGAGCGGCGTGATCGGGACCGCATAGAAGAACATCATCATGGCCGAGACGTGGATTGCCCCGCGTGCGGCGTGGAGCGGGAGCTTCTGCGTGCGCAGGGCGCTGAAGCCGTGGCGCAGCAGAAAGGGTGCGATGAACAGCAGGCCGAAGAGATTTCGGAAGAACGCGATTTCGAAGGCATGCTGCTCGCTCGATGCGATGCGGATCACCGCGTGCATCGACGCGAAGCCGATGGTGGCCCCCAGCAGCAGCAACATGCCGCGCGCCGGCGGCGGCAGGGTGTAGTAGGCGGCGAGCAGCGGCGCGAGCGGCCCGGCCCGCGGGGGCTCAGCCCGCATGTCTCGCCATGATCATGGTCTGCGTCGCGCGGGACGCGCGCGGGGCGCATAATGCACGACCCGGCCGACCGGACCGGAAAGCCGACGCCACTCCCGGCCCACCCGACTCTCCGGACCATGGTGCGGGGCACAGGACGCCGCGCCCGCGCCAGGATCGGCCCATGTTGTGCACGAACGAAGGCGTCGCGGCTGGCGGGATGAGTGGGCGTTGCTCGCCCTGGGAATCCCCACCTGTCCCGCCTAATCCCGGCGCGTCCCAATTCGAAATTATGATTCTTGTCTCACATCTCGCGCGGGGCGCAGGTCGCGCCCAGGCGCCCGCCCGCGTCGTCGCGGGCCTCAACCGTATTCCCCGATACGCTTTTCGGCCCGCTCCTTGCGGATCGAACGCCTGGACGCGACGCAGGCCGTGACCCTGGTGAGAAGTGCGGGTTAAGGACGCGGCTTCTCCTCGGTGGGGCCGCCAGACTCCTTCCACGCGCCGAAGCCGCCGGCGATGTGAGCGACGGGGCTGAGCCCCATGTTCTGCGCCGCCTGCGTGGCCAGCGCCGAGCGCATGCCGCCCGCGCAGAAGAAGACGAACTTCTTGCCGCTTGCGAAGAAGGGCTTGTGATAGGGGCTCTCGGGATCGATCCAGAACTCGATCATGCCCCGCGGCACGTGACGCGCGCCGGGGACGGCGCCCTCGCGCCACAGTTCCCGAATGTCGCGGATGTCGACCAGCTCGACGCTCTCGTCGCCCACCAGCGCGATGGCGTCGGCGGCCGAGAGCGTCTCGATCTCGGCCTCGGCCTCGGCCACGAGCTGCTTGATTCCCTTGGTAATCATGGCTCCTCCCTGCGGTGCCCTGGAGCGCCGCGATGATGGCCGATGCCGGCTGCCGGCACCAGCGCCGCGCCTGCGGTCCGCGTTACGCCGCGTCTCCTGGCCTCGACGACGTCTCCAGTGCCGCCAGTAATGCGAGAAGCCGGGTATCGCGCGCAGCCGCGAGCGCCGGGATCGACTGGCCGTCCAGCATGTCGTCCACCGCGTGGCCCATGGTCTCGACCGCGTCTGCGTCGAGGCGGGGCGTGCCGGAATCTGCCCACCAGCGTTCCAGCCCCGGCCCGAAGTGGTTGAGAGCTCCGCGCGTGCCGCCCTCGCCGCCGGCCAGGTGCATGGTGAGAAACGGCCCCATGAAGGCCCAGCGGAGCCCTGGGCCGTGGGAAACGGCTGCGTCGATATCGGCGGCGCTGGCTGCGCCCGAAAGCAGCAGATGAAAGGCCTCGCGCAGGAGCGCCGCCTGCAGCCGGTTGGCGATGTGGCCCGGCACCTCGCGCTCCACCCGGATCGCCCGCTTGCCGTGGGCGTTGTAGAAGGCGAGCGCCCAGTCGACCGTGGCCGGGTCGGTGTCGCGCCCGCCCACCACCTCGACCAGGGGGACGAGATGGGGCGGGTTGAAGGGGTGGCCGACGACGAAGCGCGGGCCGCTGCGCAGGCCCTCCTGAAGCTCGCTGATCAGCAAGCCCGACGTGCTCGATGCGAGCACCGCGTCCGGCGTGAGCGCCCCGTCGATGCGTCGGTAGAGCGCGCGCTTGAGGGCAGTGTCTTCCGGCGCGTTCTCCTGCACGAAGACCGCGTTGTCCACGGCGTCCTCGGGATCTGGGACCACGCGAACCCGCGCCGGGTCGGCGCCGGGCTCGAGGCCGAGCCGCTCCATCGTGGGCCAGGCAGCGTCGACGAAAGCGCGGAGGCGCTCAGCGGTGCCGGGCGCCGGATCCCAGGCCGTGACCGAGAAGCCGCGCGCCAGAAAATACGTCGCCCAACTCGCGCCGATGGTGCCGGTGCCGAGCAGTGCGATCGTGTTGACCGCCGCAGGTGCGGGCCGTGCCATGGGAGCCTCCTTCGCCTGCCGGCGGGACGTTCACGGGGTGGTTCAGTCGAATTAAGGGCTGGGCGCTGCCGCCCGGCGCTATATATACCGATCGAGCCCGGCAATCGAGGGAACGGGGCGCGGCAGTGCGCTGCCGAGGGAGGACGTGATGGCGGACAAGGTGGTGAAGACGGATGCGGAGTGGCGCGCGGCGCTGACCGAGGAACAGTATTACGTGACCCGGAAGGGGGGCACCGAGCGGCCCTTCATGGGTGCCTACTGCGACGAGAAGACGCCGGGCGAGTATGCCTGCGTCTGCTGTGGCGCCGCCCTCTTCAGCTCCGGCGACAAGTTCGATTCCGGCACCGGCTGGCCGAGCTTCACGAGGCCGGTCGATCCGGGGAACGTCGGCTCGGTGGAGGACATGAGCTACGGGATGCGCCGGACCGAGGTGGTGTGCAGCCGGTGCGACGCCCATCTGGGTCACGTCTTCCCCGACGGGCCCGCGCCCACGGGCCTACGCTACTGCATGAACTCCGCCGCTCTCGTGCTCACACCCAAGGACGACGGCGGGGCGGGAGGGACTTAGCCAAGCCAGGACTCAGGCGTCTCTCGACGACGCGGTCTCCCGCACGATTCCCCGGAAACGCCCGAACGGCGACAGGTCGTCGGAGGAGCGCCGCGACACCATTCCGGTGCGGTGACGATACGTGCCGAACGTCACCGGCAGGGGCTTGAGTGGATGTCCGGGCAAACGCTCCAGGAAGGTCAGCGACAGCCAGGAGAGGTAAGGGCCTGCTGCCATCAGGAACAGTCCGGCGGAACCGGCGCGTGTGACGGTCTTCACCCGCTGGCCGGTTCTCTCATAGAGCTGGTCGAGGACTCCGGCCAGCGAAGGCCGACCGTTGGCGGCGTCCGCCCGCATGGGTGCATCGAAGTCGATCCACGGGTATTGGACAAGCGCGTCATCGCTCACCGTTCCAGAATGGAGCGGATGGTCCTTGTGGGCGACGATGCCCCACGTCATGTCGATGAAGCGTTCGCTCTTGAGGAACTGCGGCAAGGGTTCGTTGCTGTTGATGCCGCCGCAGTGAATGTCGCTATCGCCGTTGGCCAGGAGGCGAACACCCTCGGTCATCGGAAGGGTCTTCAGCTTGAGTTCCACGCCGGGGCAGGTCTCGTGGAACTTGGCGATCGCATCGGGAAGCACGGCCCGCATCCACATGGGGCCAGCCGTGACGCGCAAGCTGCCAGTGCGGCCCGCGAGCGTGGCGGTGATCTTCTCTTCGGCAGCCTCGATTTCGTAGAGGATATGGCGTGCCAGGTCTGCGACGACGGCGCCGAGGGGCGTGAGCCGAACGCCCGTGGACATGCGGTCGAACAGCCGGCCTCCGAACTGGCGCTCGAGCCGTGCGACCACGCGCGAGAGGGCGGGTTGCGTGATGCCGAGCTTGTCGGCGGCGGAGAGGATGGCGCCTGTCTCGGTAACGGCAAGGAACTTGATCAGATCGTTGCGCTTCTCAAACATCTGTGGTCCGCGTCCTTGGCGAATTAGCTGCACATAACTCACCTATGCATGTGGCAACCATGGCAAAATTCGTCCAGAAAGGAATTCTAACGCTCTCGATAAGAAGCTCTTATGAATTTGCCCGCAGTTGCGGACATCTAGTTTGGGTATATTCGCATAATAATGATCGAGTCCTTGATTTTCTGCATCGATAATGTCAGTCGGGCAATGGGCATGACGACTTGGTAAGTTGGCATGTCCGATTTGCGTATCATTGTATAATTCATTGATATTATTTTCTTTTCGACAACGATGTTCGGAAGTGGGGAGGAGGAGTTCGACAGTTTCCGTGGCCTCCCGGGATCGATCTCGTAGAAATGTTTATGGCCTTGAGCGTCAGAGATAGCTCGAGAAATATTCATGATAACGGGCACATGGTGGGCGACTTCCGAAATCAAAACGTCGCTACTATGCCCGTCAGGCATGTGCTTTTCTTAAGAGTGCATCCCACACATATCAACGGGGGTGGCGTGCTTCTCGCCCGGCGCGCAAGTATCATCTTGCATCGCACGTCGCCGACTTGGCGAAATTCCGGCGGCAGAATCTCGCGAAGGCAACCGGCAAAGAGCGGCGCGGCGCACCGCGGTGCGCTCTACTCCTCGTCCTGGGATGACGCACTTTTCTCTAAGAGTTTGAATCATAAGCGTAACTTATGATTTGTGTGTTTTCTATCAGGTGCTTAGTTCTCGTGCGACCCTGCGCATCAGAAAGCGGCATGCGGCCAGCCTCGCCCAGGCCAGGGAACTCGCCTCGTTGCGTTCGAAGTCC
>JAJDUK010000076.1 GCA_022826665.1 Alphaproteobacteria bacterium
CGGAGACATCACCATCCACGACAACTTCGCGAATATCGTCGAGATCGAAATCTCGGGGGTCAACACCCGGTTCGGGGCCCGCGCGGAGACCGACTGGGGCTTCGTCGCATTGCGCGGATTCTGGCGCTACGTGGCCAGCAGCGAGGAGCGCATCGCAGGCGACGAGCAGCCGTACCCGCTCCCGCGCAACGCCGTGCGCATCGTGACCTCGGTCGGGCGCGGCGACCTTACGGCCTTCTGGGCCGTCAACTACCGCGACGAGATCGAGAACCAGCGGGACGATGGACGGTTCAAGTCCTGGACCGGCCACGACCTGACGCTCGACTGGAGAGCGCCGCTTGGCCTCGAAGACACGCGGTTAACCGCGGGCGTGTACAACGTCACCGACGCGAAGCTCTCCACGAACACCGCGAACCCCTCCTTTACCGACGGGCCGCGCGCAGCCGGCTGGGGGCGCACCTTCTTCGTCACCCTCAACATGCGGTTCTGAGCAGGGAGAGCTGGCCCGCTAATCTCCCCCACCACCGCCGTCGATCGAAGGCACGATCTCGGCCGGCTCGACGAAGTTGGGCTCGGCCTCGGGCGGCCGGGCCTCGGCGCCCACTGCATCGGACGCCTGCGCCGCCTGCTGCTGGCGGTTGCGATAGAGGGCGAGGAAGTCGATCGGCGCGAGCAGGAGCGGCGGGAAGCCGCCGTCGCGGGTGACGTCCGCGACGATGCGCCGCGCGAAGGGGAAGAGCAGCCGCGGGCACTCGATCAGCAACGCGGGCTCCATCGCGTTATCGGGGATTCCGATGAAGTTGAAGACCCCGGCATAGCTCAGCTCCACCAGGAAGACCGGCTTCTCTTCGTGGCTGGCGTGCGCGTTGATCTGCAGGACGACCTCGAAGGTCTGCTCGTTCAGCCGGCGCGCCTCGACCTGCACGTTGACCGTGATCTGCGGCGAGCGCTCTGCCTCGGGGGGCCGCTCCAGCGCGGACGGGTTCTCGAACGAGAGGTCCTTCACGTACTGGGTCTGTATCCCGAGCTGTGGGCGTGTTTCCTGCACCCCTTGCGCGTTGCCTGCGGCGGCGGCCGACGTGGGGGGTGAGGTGCCGGTCTCGTCAGCCATCATTGCTCTCCTTGGGGGCGCACATTCGGGGGGCCGGATTCGGGTGTCTCGTCGAGCACGGTGTATTCGCCGTCGATGACCCGCCCGCGGTCGGCGGCCGAAGCCGGCCCAGCATCGGAGCCGGCATGGCGGGCGTGCGGCGCGAAACGGGTCAGCAGTCGGCGCAGGAGACTACGGCGGAGCGGCGGCAGCAACAACAGCGTCCCTAGCGCATCGGTGAAGAATCCGGGTGTGAGCAGGAGCACCGCCGCGAGCGCCAGCGCCGCGCCTTCGGCCATCTCGGCCACCGGCAGACGATTCGCCGCGAGCTGCTGGCGCGCCCGTGCCAGGGTCTGGAGCCCTTGCCAGCGCAGGATCAAGCCGCCGACCACGGCGGTACCTACGATCAACCCGATGGTCGGCCACGTCCCGATGACGCTCCCGACTTCGAGGAAGATAAACACCTCGCCGACGGGAATCGCCAGCAACAGCAGAAGAAGGGGCATAAAGGTGATGTGCTCCGTGCTTGCGCTCGCGCGGCGCTCTACCTATCTTGCGTTATGTCGGCTCCCCGCGCCGGGCTTCGGCGGGACCGTCGCTCACGCCGGGGTTGCCGGCGAGCGCCGCCGACGAGGGCCCGGAGTTCGCTGGCCGGATTCGGCAGCCATTTTGCGACGGAAGGCCGCCTGCCCACAAGGTTCGGGACATGTCCGACGGATTTCAATTCTACGACATCATATTTTTCGCGCTAATCGCGATCTTCATTATCTTGCGCCTGCGCGGCGTTCTCGGCCGGCGAACCGGCCAGCATCGCCAGCGCCATCCCGATCGTTTTGCCCGGACCGAGCAGCCCCCTGAGGAAGGCCAGGGCCAGGGGCCGAGCCAGGGCCAGGGCGAGGTCGTCCAGCTGCCGGATCGCACCCGACCCGTGCGCGAGGCGCCGCAGGACGTGGCACCGCAGGACGAAGAACCGGAGCCAGCCGCACCGCGCCCGGCGTTCGCGGCCAAGAAGGAGGCACCGGCGCGGGACGCGACGGCGGACCGGGACGAGGCCATCGGCGGGCTCCGGGCCGGCCTGGAGCAGATCAGACGGGCGGACCACGAGTTCTCGCCGAAGCGCTTCGTTCAGGGCGCGCAGGCTGCCTTCGAAATGGTGGTGGACGCCTTTGCCAAGGGCGATACGGCGACGCTCCGGCCCCTGTTGGGCGACGATGTCTATGACGAGTTTGCGGCGGCCATCCGCGAGCGCATGGCGGACGGCCATGTGCAGGAAACCACCATCGTCGCCCTTGATGCGGCCGAGATCATCAGCGCCGAGATGCGCTCCAGCACCGCGCGGGTGACGGTGAAGTTCGTGAGCCAGCAGATCAACGTGGTGCGGGACAAGGACGGCGAGGAGGTCGGCGGCAACCCCAGCCTGATCGAGCGGGTCACCGACATCTGGATCTTCGCGCGCAACACCCGCTCGTCCGATCCCAACTGGTCGCTGATCGAGACCACCATCCCCAATTGAGCGCCAACCTTCGGCGCTGGTCGTGGCTGCTGGCGTTGGCCCCGCTTCTCATGCAGGCCTGCGCTCCCCAACCCGAGCGAGCCGAACCGGACCGGCTGGTGCTGCGAGCGGTCTGGTTCGACGATTTGCCGGGGTGGGAGGCCGACGATCACGATGCGGCGCTGGCGGCACTGCAACGTTCGTGCGCGTCGCTCGAGGAACGCGCCGACGACGAGCCGTTGGATATCACGCCGCTCGGAGGGCGCGTCAGCGATTGGCGCGCGATCTGCGCAGCCTCCGCCGGGTTGGAGGCTGCGGACCAGGCCCGCGAGTTCTTCGAGCGGCACTTCACGCCCTACGAGGCGCGCAACGGCGCGGAGGCCGAGGGCCTCTTCACCGGCTACTACGAGCCGGAGCTGCGCGGCGCCACGCAGGCGGGCGGGCGCTACGGCGTGCCTCTCTACGCGCGCCCGGACGATCTGGTGACGGTCGATCTCGGGCTGTTCCGGCCCGATCTCGCCGGCGAGCGGGTAGCCGGGCGTGTCGCGGACGGCGCACTGGAGCCCTACGCGACGCGGGCCGAAATCGACGGCGGCGCGCTGGCGGCGCAGGGGCTGGAGCTCGTCTGGGTGGACGACCCCATCGACGCCTTCTTCCTGCACATCCAGGGCTCCGGCCGGATCGCCTTCGAGGACGGCACGAGCCGCCGCCTCGCCTACGCCGCCACCAACGGACACGACTACTTCGCCATCGGCCGCAGGCTGGTCGATCTCGGCGCGCTCGACCGGGAGGACGTGTCGATGCAGACCATTCGGGACTGGCTGGCAGCGAACCCCGAGCGGGCATCCGAGGTCATGCACGAGAACGCGTCCTTCGTGTTCTTCCGCTGGCTCGAGGAGGAGCAGGCGACGGAAGGCCCGGTCGGCACCCAGGGCGTGGCGCTCACCGCCGGGCGCTCGCTCGCGGTGGACCGCCGCTTCGTACCGATGACCGTGCCGATCTGGCTGGAGAGCGCGGCGCCCGACCCCGATCCCGCCAGGGAGGATCGCCCGCTCAGGCGCCTCATGGTGGCACAGGATACGGGCGGCGCGATCCGCGGCCCGGTGCGGGGCGATGTCTTCTGGGGCACGGGTACCGAGGCCGGATCGGTCGCCGGGCGCATGAAGCACGAGGGCCGCTACTGGCTGCTCCTGCCCCGCGGTCTCGACGTGAGCGCGCACCTGGACTAACCTCCCGGTCCGTTTTCCCAAGCTGTAGAGCCGTCCATGCCCGCAACGCCTCGCCGGGTCGGCCTCTTCGTGACATGCCTCGTCGACCTGTTTCGGCCGACGGTGGGTTTCGCTGCGGCGACGCTGCTGCAGCGCGCCGGCTGCGAGGTGGTCGTGCCGAAGGCGCAGGTCTGCTGCGGCCAGCCCGCCTACAACTCGGGCGACCGTGCCGATACCAAGGCGATCGCGCGAAACGTGATCGGCGCCTTCGAGCCTTTCGACGCGACGGTGGCGCCGTCGGGCTCCTGCGCCGGCATGATCAAGCGCCACTACCCGGCGCTGTTTGCCGGCGATGCGGTCTGGGAGGCGCGCGCGCAGCGCCTCGCCGCGCGCACCTTCGAACTGGTCTCGTTCCTGACCGATCAGTGCGGCATCGAGTCCGTGGACGTGCGCCATGAGGGAACGGTCACCTACCACGACTCCTGCTCGAGCCTGCGCGAGCTCGGGGTCCGGGCGCAGCCGCGGCGCCTGCTCGGGAGCGTCGACGGACTGGAGCTTGCCGAGCTCTTGGCGCCGGATGTGTGCTGCGGTTTCGGCGGCACGTTCTGCGTCAAGTACCCCGACATCTCCGGCCGCATGGTGGCGGACAAGGCGAAGGACATCGCCGCGACCGGCGCGGACACGGTGCTCGCCGGTGACATGGGCTGCCTGCTCAACATCGCGGGGCGGCTGAGCCGCGAAGGCTCGGGCGTGAAGGCGCGCCACGTCGCCGAGGTGCTGGCGGGGATGGCCGATCGCCCGGCCATCGGCGAGCCGGCAAGGGGGCGCTGAGCCGTGGATGCCACCAGCCGCACCTTCGTCGCCAACGCGCGCGCCGGGCTGCAGGACGCCGATCTGCAGACTTCGCTGGCGCGCTTCCAGGGCGGCTTTCAGGTCAAGCGGGCCGACGCCGCCAAGCGTCTGCCGGAGTTCGAGGCGTTGCGCGATGAGGCGAAGGCCATCAAGGACCACGTGCTGGCGCATCTCGACCACTACCTGGAACGCTACGAAGAGCAGGTGACGGCGGCGGGTGGGGCCGTCCACTGGTGCCAGACGCCGGAAGAGGCGCGGAAAATCATCCTCTCTCTCTGCCGGGAGGCGGACGCCAAGACGGTGACCAAGAGCAAATCCATGATCGCCGAGGAGATGGAGCTCAACCCCTTCCTCGAAGAGCATGGCATCGAGCCGGTGGAGACCGATCTCGGCGAGTACGTGGTGCAGCTTGCCGACGAGCGGCCGAGCCACATCATCGCGCCGGCGGTGCACAAGACCAGGGACCAGGTCGCCGACCTCTTTCACGAGAAGCACACGCCGCTCGGCCGCACCCGCCGCCTCGAGCGTGTGGAGGAGCTGGTGGAGGAGGCGCGCGAGGTGCTGCGCCCGCGCTATCTCGCGGCCGATGTCGGCATCACCGGCGCGAACTTCCTGATTGCGGAGACCGGCTCCTCCGCCATCGTCACCAACGAGGGCAACGGGGACCTCACCCAGATCCTGCCGCGCATGCACATCGTGATCGCGACGCTGGAGAAGGTGGTGCCGACGTTGGAGGACGCCACCACGATCATGCGCGTGCTCGCGCGCTCGGCGACCGGGCAGGAGTTCTCCACCTACACCACGGTCTCCACCGGCCCGCGCCGGCCGGACGATGCCGACGGGCCCGAGGCCTATCACGTCGTGCTGCTCGACAACGGCCGCTCGCGGATGCTGGGCTCCGAGTTCCGGGAGGTGCTGCGCTGCATCAAGTGCGGCGCCTGCATGAACCACTGCCCGGTGTACGGCACGGTGGGCGGCCACGCCTACGGTTGGGTCTATCCCGGGCCGGTGGGCGCGGTGCTGACGCCCAACCTGATCGGCCTGGAAGAGGCGCGCCACCTGCCCAACGCATCGAGCTTCTGCGGCCGCTGCGAGGAGGTCTGCCCCATGCGCATCCCGCTGCCGGGGCTGATGCGCAAGCTCAGGGAGCAGGAGTTCGACCAGAGGCTGAGCCCGGTGGCCGTCCGCACCGGGATCGGTGCCTGGGCCTGGCTCGCCCGGCGGCCCGCGCTCTATCGCTGCATGACCGGCCTCGGCATTCGCGTGCTGGGCATGCTGGGCCGGCGGCGCGGGCGCTTCACGCAGATGCCGCTTGCGGGCGGCTGGACCGCCGCGCGTGACCTGCCGGCGCCGGAAGGCGCGACCTTCCACGCGCTCTGGCGCAAGGGACGGCGGGCATGAGCGCGGCAAGCGGACGCGACGCCATTCTCGGCTCGATCCGCCGCTCGCTCGGCCGCGGGCCGCTGGACGAGGCGGCGCGCGCTGCGGTGGACGAGCGCATCGCCCAACCGAAGCCCAACATCGTGCCGGCGCGCACCGACATTCCCCAGGACGAGAGGGTCGAGCTCTTTACCTCGATGGCGGAGGCGGTGTTCGCGACCGTGGACCGCGTTTCCGGCCCCGACGCCGTGCCGGGCGCCGTCGCCGACTACCTGGCGCAGCACAACCTGCCGCCGGCGCTAGTGATGGCGCCCGATCCCGCGCTCGACGCCTATCCCTGGGGAGAGCGCCCCATGCTCGCGATCCGCCGGGGCAACGCCGAAGAGCCCGATCGGGTCGGCGTGACCGGCGCAGTCATGGGCTTCGCCGAGACCGGCACCCTGATGATGACCTCCGGCCCCGAGCACCCATCTACGCTCAACTTCCTGCCGGAGACCCACATCGTGGTGCTGCCGGCGGAGAAGATCGGCGGCGCCTACGAGGAGGGCTGGGCGCATCTGCGCGCCGAAGGCGGGGCGGACGCGGACGGCGGCTTCATGCCGCGCACGGTCAACCTGGTCACCGGCCCGTCGCGCACCGCCGATATCGAGCAGACCATCGCGCTCGGCGCCCACGGGCCGCGCCGGCTGCATATCGTCATCGTGGAAGGTGACGCACCGTGAGCGAAGGCGGCCGGCGCATACGGAACGAGGAGGCGGCGCTCTGGCAGCGCGTCTCCCGCGACGTGACGCCGCTCCCGCGCGGTGCTGTGGTGCTGGAAGAGGCGGAAACGCCGGAGGAGGAGGCGCCACCGCCGCCGCCGGCGCCGAAGAAGATCAAGAAGCCCCGTCGTGCGGTGCCTGCGGCGACCCCGGCACCGCCCCCGCCTCCGCCGCTCCCAGAGCTCGACCCGGTGGTGCCTGCGGGCCTCGACCGGCGCACCGCGCGGCGGCTCAAGCGCGGGCAACTCGCGGCCGAGGCGCGGCTCGACCTCCACGGCAGGACTCAGGATCAGGCGCACGACGCACTCCAGGACTTCATCCAGGAGTCGCGGATGGTGCGGCGCCGCTGCGTGCTGGTCATCACCGGCAAGGGCTCGGTCGCGAGCGGCCGGGGCGGCGTGCTGCGCCAGATGGTGCCGCGCTGGCTCAACGAGCCGGCGCTGCGCCGGCACATCATCGCCATCACCAACGCGCCCGAGAGCAGCGGCGGCGCCGGCGCGCTCTACGTGCTGCTCAAGAGCCGGGAGCCGCTCGAGCGCGACCGCGGTGCCGGCTGAGCCCGAGCCGGACAAGCCGGAGGCCGGCGACGTCGCCGACGGGCTGATCGCCTTCCTCGACCGGCTGGCGCGGCGGCTTGCGCTGGAGGTCCACACGCTCTGGCTGGTGTTCCGCCACCGCGAGACACCCTGGCCGGTCAAGGCGGTGCTGATCCTGTTGCTGGCCTATCTCGCGAGCCCCGTCGACCTGATTCCCGACGTGATCCCCGTGCTCGGGATGCTCGACGACCTCGCGGTGGCGGCGGTCGCGCTCTGGCTCGCCTACCGGCTGACGCCGCCCCACGTGATGGAGGAATGCCGGGCCAGGGCGAGCGAAGCGGCGGAGGGAAAAGAAGGCTGGGTCTCGAAGCTCTGGCGCATGATCGCGAGGAGCGGCCCCAACAATCCAAAGCGCTGACGATGGGGTCAGGGACGGTGGCTTACCGGGGAGGCGTTGCCGTTCGAGGTCGCACGTTCTCTATTTGCTCCGGGTGGCAAAGACTAGAGGAGCTACAACTGTGGGCATTTTGGAACCTTAAAGAGTTCAGGACTTATATCTTCACCATGGGAGACCTGATCATTGAAGAACAGTCCATCCTCGCTGAGTCTCACTGCGAAGATCATATCTTCCCCAGAAGTTTGACTTGAGCCCGTTACTCCGTCGTCCACGCTAAAATCTGCCGATGTACCCGGTTTTGCTTGACCCTCTATGTCTATCGAGAAATCCTCCGAGTGAACAATTGTATACTCCAAGTCGCCCTTCAGTGCCGCTCTTATTTGGCAGACCGTTGTTCCGTTCTTGACTAGCTCTCTAACCGCATTCTCGCAAGATTTCTTCTCCAAAGCCGCGATCTTGATTTCTCGTAGCTTGGCATCAGATATAACGAGGATTTCAGGATTCCGAATTTCGATGGAGACGTCTTTCTTCTCACCGCCCTCTCCCCCTGCACCGATGAGATCCTCAATAAACCCCCTTATGCTTAGGCTCACCTCTTCAATTCGGCTCCACTGGCTCTGGGGGACCCGCGATTTCTGGGCTGCGGCCATAATTTCTTTTTGGTCGACCTCGCAGGTAGGGTGAAGAACAATCTGTCCGTGATTCATGACTTCGACGGAGCTGATTGAGCCTGGAAAATGAAGCTCAGAGGGGGGGACGATCTCAAAATAACGAAGTTTAGAGACCGTTACAGTGACCGGATCCTGGTCATCGATACCGAGACATCCAGCCACTAAGATGGTTGAACCCATGACCGCCAGCAGACAGCCGCAATATCCCTTCCTGAACATGCCCTTTCTCCGACAGCCACGCCGGAATGCGGGCGACGTGGCCTCAGTGGTTCTGCCTCAACCTCGTCTTCATGCCTAGCAACAGAACTCGCCGTTATCGCCGCACGCTACGTAGCCTTGGGGACAAGCGAGGGCAGCGCTCGGTGCCCACGTGGCCCCCACAATTGCCGCTGTCAGAAGCGCTATTGCGAGCCAAGCTCTCATGTCAGCCTCCTACACAATCTCATATCTCGTGGGATACATGCTCGATAAGATATATCAATTCAGCATATGTGTTCTGCGTCAACGATTAAAATTCGTTCATTGGGTCGATTGAGCTGTGGTCCCGCCGCCGGCGCCAGGCGCCGCCTTCCTGTGCGCCGTGACGCCGCCCCGGGATTTCCTTGCCTGATGCCGAACCATCGGGCACATTCCGCGCCGGTTCCGTCGGCCGTTCTGCCTCTGGCGGCTGAGGGAGGCGGGACGCGCGTTAGGGAGGACAAGGATGCGACCGAATATCCCCGAAGAGACCGGCATTCAGCTCGATCAGGGCCGGGCCTCGACCGATGACTTCATCACTCGCACCTACGTGCTGCCGCTGCTTTCCGACCCGGAGACGCGGGCGCGGCTGATCGAGGAGCACCGCAACAATCCCGTCGGCAAGCCCGGCAAGGCGGGCAAGGCCGGCGTCGGCCACAGCCCCGATCTCATCACGGTGATCGACAAGCTGCGCCGCGCGCCCATGACCGGCAAGTACGTGCGGATCTGCACCAGGCCGCACGAGGAATACCGCATCGGCATCACCTCCGGCGTGCGCGGGGAGCCGGTGAAGATCTTGGAGGACGAGGCGTATCCGAGTGAGGACGCGTGCGAGCACGCGATCTTCGTGAAGCGCGTGCATGACCTGCTCGCGCTCTACGGCTACGACGCCTAGGCGTCCGCTCCAGGATTCAACGAACTTACGGTTGGGAGACACGACATGCTTCGGATCACCGGATACAGCGACCGCTACTCGATCCGTCCGGGCGATGACATCACGTTCTATGTGAACTCCGAGAAAGGCGAAGACTACGAGGCCAAGCTCGTCCGCCTGATTCACGGCGACACCAACCCCGACGGGCCGGGCTACAAGGAAGAAGAGATCGACGCGCCGTTCGACGGCAACTACACGGGGCGCAACCAGAAGATTCACGGCGGCTCCTACGTGATCGTGCCGCACGACGAGCGCATGTCCGTGTCGAGCTTCACCATCCAGGCGTTCATCTTCCCGACCACGCCGACCAAGGGCCGCCAGGGCATCCTGACCAAGTGGGTGAACGACACCGGCTACGGTCTTTTCGTGGACGACGACGGCAGCCTCGCGGTCTGCATCGGCGACGGCAGCCAGGTGCACAAGCTTTCGAGCGGCAAGCCGCTGCTGCGCAAGGTCTGGTACCTCGCCGCCGCCTCCTACGACGCCGACAGCGGTGAGGTGCGCCTCTACCAGGAGCCGGTCGTGACGTCCGCCAACGGCGGCCTCGGCATGGCGCTGCTGCATCCGGCGGAGGAGACCACGGCCGAGGTGTCGGACAGCTGTAGCACCGGCCCCGGCGCCAATGACGCACCCTTCCTCATGGCCGCATCCACCAAGGTCTCGGATTCCGGCCGCTCGATCTGCGGCGCGCACTACAAGGAGGCGCTGACCCCCGTCGGGCTGCCGGAGCAGTGCGACACCTACAACGGCAAGATCGACCGCCCGCGGCTTTCCGCCGCCGCACTCGGCAAGCAGGAGATCGATGCACTGGCGCGCGGCTTCAAGGGCTGCCCGGCGGACCTGCGCCGCAGCGTGGTGGGCGCTTGGGACTTCCAGGCCAACATCACCAAGAACATCTCGTCCACCTACATCATCGACACCTCGCCGAGCGTGCTGAACGGCTTCGCGATCAACCTGCCGGCGCGCGGCATGACCGGCTACAACTGGACCGCCGACGAGATCGTCTACCACCACGCGCCGGAGGAATACGGCGCGATCCACTTCCACGACGACGACATCGACGATGCGCGCTGGGATGCGGACTTCAACTTCACCGCGCCCGAGGGGCTGAATAGCGGCTTCTACGCCGCGAGGCTCCGCATCGGCGGCGAGGAGTCCTCGGCGACCGAGGACTACATCCCCTTCGTCGTGCGTCCGCCCAAGGACCAGCCCTCGGCGAAGGTCGCGGTCATCATCCCGACCAACAGCTACCTCGCCTATTCCAACGACAATCTGGCGACCAACTCGGTGGTGGCGCAGCTGCTCGCGGGCAAGGTGCCGCTGATGCAGGCCTCCGACCTCTACCTCAACGAGCACCGCGAGTACGGGCTTTCGACCTACTCGCTGCACTCCGACGGCAGCGGCGTCTGCTACTCGTCGAGGCTGCGGCCGATCCTCAACATGCGGCCGAAGTACCGGCACTGGCTCTCGCCCTCGCTCTGGCAGCTCAACGGCGACCTGCACCTCACCGACTGGCTGGAGGCCGTGGGCTTCGACTACGACCTGCACACCGACGAGGACCTGGACCGCGAGGGCGTGGCGCTGCTCAACCAGTACCGCGTGGTGCTCACCGGCTCGCATCCGGAGTATTCGTCCGAGGCCATGATCGACGCCTATGAGGCCTATCAGCAGCAGGGCGGCCGCTGGCTCTACCTCGGCGCCGACGGATTCTACTGGTGCAGCCAGTACCACCCGGACAACGGCAACATCATCGAGGTGCGCAAGGGCGAGGCGGGCACGCGTGCCTGGACCGCCAATCCCGGCGAGTACAACAACGCCTTCGACGGCAAGTTCGGCGGCATGTGGCGGGCGCGCGGGCGCATCCCGAGCAAGGTCTGCGGCCTCACCTTCACAGCCTACGGCTTCGACGTCTCCTCCTACTACCGGCGCGAGCCCGACAGCTTTCGCTCTGAATGCGAGTGGATCTTCGAGGGCATCGGCGATGACGAGATCATCGGCGACTTCGGGCTGGTGGGCGGCGGCGCCGCGGGGCTGGAGCTCGACCGCTACGACCTCGAGTTCGGCACGCCGCACCACGGCTATCTGCTGGCCCGCTCCGAGGGCCACACCGACCTGATGCTCCAGGTCAACGAGGAGATCCACTTCGCCTGCCGTGGCTATTACGGCGGCGGGCACGAGAACCCGCAAATCCGGGCCGACATGATCTATTACAAGACACCCAACGACGGCGCGGTGTTCGGGCCGGGCTCGCTGGTCTGGTGCGGCAGCCTGTCGCACAACAACTACGACAACAACGTCTCCAAGATCATGGAGAACGTGATCAACGGCTTCCTCAAGGACGGGCCGCTGCCCTGACCCGGAGGAGGCGACGCGACTGGCGGCAGGTTAACGCCGCCTCGGCCTGGGCGGAGAGAGTCTGCGGATGAGCATTTCGGACAAGACCCGCAGCTCTCTCATGCCCATGGTCATGCCCCCGCCGGGCAAGAAGATGCTGCCGACGCGCGCACAGGCGACCGCGCTGGAGGAGGCGCTGCTCGGCGACCTCGACCCCGACAAGCTCAACGACCTCTCCGAGGTGCTGTTCGCGCTGAACGCGCACAAGCTCGGCCCGATCCCTGGCTTCTACGTCGTGGTCTGCACCAAGCCGGACGAGGAGTGGTGCGTGGGCCAGCTCGCCGCCGACCGCGCCAAGCCGCTGATCATGTTCGAGGACATGCGCTTCGATAAGCCGGAGGCGGCGCTCGCCGCCGCCGAGAAGCTCAAGGCCGAGGACGACGCCGCGGGCCGGAGCCCCATCGTCACCGGCTGATGCACATCGGGTTCCGCGGTTCGGTGAGACCCCGACGTGCGCTTGATCTTCCAACCGATGCGCTCTAAAGCGGTGAGCACGCGGCGCGCTCGTGCGCTGCCCCATCGGCTCATGCGGCGGCGAAGGTGATCCTGATTGGCTCGGCAGGCTGCTCTCCCGCTTCGATCCTCTCTGCCAGGACCCGGAGTGCCAGGGCCTCCACCTTGGCGATTGCCTCGCCCCGGCTCGTCCCATACGCCATCGCACCCGGGATCTCGGCGATCTCCGCGATCCAGCGTCCGTCCTCTTCCCGCTCGACCTCTATGGTGAACCGCATCCGCCTGTCGCCCGTTCGTGGAGCGCCCGCTGCCAAGTTCGTGGACCGCTTGCCAATGCGAGTTTCACCGAGCGCGGGCAGGTTGTCCAGCCGCGGGCCGGAGCCCCATCGTCACGGGCTGATGCGGAACGGCCCGGCTCAATCGCCTCGTAGCCGATGACTGCCGAGACGCGCCTCGCCAGCCTGCCGATGTACTGCGAGGACGAGGTTCGTCCCGCGACGGAGCGCTGGTGGACGGGCCTCGCCCGGCACCTGCGGGACCACGGCGTTGAGGGCGTTCCCGACACGCTGACGTGGCCGGACGATTATCAGGGTCATTGGCGCTCGCCGGGGCTGCTGTTCAGCCAGACCTGCGGCTATCCCTACGTGAACGTTCTCGGCTCGGCGGTAAAGCTGGTCGCGACCCCCAGTTACGACGCGCCAGGGTGCGAGCGCGCCCGCTATGGGGCGCACGTCATCGTCCGCGATGGCGCGGAAGCGCAGAGCGTCGCCGACATTCGGGGCTGCCGGCTCGCGGCAAACGGCACGGGCTCCTACTCGGGCTATCACGTCTGGCGGCACGTGCTGCCGGCCGGCGACGACCCGCCGTCCTTCTTCGGAGAGATCGTCGCCTCCGGCTCCCACCGCGCG
Organism: Alphaproteobacteria bacterium; assembly: GCA_022826665.1. Taxonomy (GTDB): domain Bacteria; phylum Pseudomonadota; class Alphaproteobacteria; order UBA828; family UBA828; genus WTGU01. The sequence goes on from JAJDUK010000076.1 coordinate 13,314, forward strand.
AGCATCCGCCTCGTCGCGGCCGGGGAGGCGGACGCCTGCGCGGTCGACTGCGTCACCCACGCGCTGGTCTCCGACCAGGCCGGGGACGAGCTGCGCGGCACCCGGATCCTGACCTCGTCGCCGACCGCGCCGGGAATGCCATACGTCACCGGCGCCGGGACATCGGACGAGGACATCGCGAAGATGCGCGAGGGGCTCCTCGCCGCCATTGCCGACCCGTCGCTGACACCCGCGCGCAGGGAACTTCGCCTCACCGGCGCGAGCGTTCTAACGGACGACGATTACCGGAACGCGTTCCAAGATTAGCGCGGCGCGGAGGCGGCGCTACCGCTCGCCGGGCGCTCGCGCATGTGACCGGAGAGGCGGTGCTCGATAAAGCGCGAGAGCAGGATGAAGAAGTAGCTCATCGCCAGGTACATCAGGCCGGCCGTGATGTAGAGCTTGTAGGGCTCGAAGCTGCGGGCGACGATGATGCGGGCGACCCCGGTAAGGTCCAGCAGCGTGATGATCGAGACCAACGAGGTCGCCTGGAGCAGGAACACGACCTCGTTGGTGTAGGCCGGCAGCGCGAGGCGGAAGGCCTTGGGCAGCACGATGCGCCGGTAGAGCAGCGTGCCCGAATACCCGAGCGCCCGCGCCGCTTCGATATCGCCGCGCGGCACGCCCTGGATCGCGCCCCGCAGAATCTCGGCGGTATAGGCGGCCGTGTTGAGGGTGAGCGTCAGCACGGCGCAGAAGTAGGCCTCGCGGAACAGCACCCAGAGCCCGATTGAGTCGAGGAAGGGCCGGAACTGGCCGGAGCCGTAGTAGATCAGGAAGAGCTGCACCAGCAGCGGAGTCCCGCGAAAATAGAAGATGTAGCCGTAGACCGGCATCCACAGCAGCGGGTTGGACGAGAGCCGCATGATCGCGAGCGGCACCGCCAGCGCTAGGCCGATCGCCAGGCTGATGACGGTGATCTCGACCGTGAGCGCCGCGCCGTCCAGCAGCCGGGGCAGGCTCTCCCATATGATGCTGAGGTCCATCGCAGCCTCAAGCGCGGCGAACGCCGCGGTTGGCCCACGCCTCGGCGCGCCGCTGCACCACCATCGAGACGATGGTGATGCCGAGGTAGAAGAGCGAGGCCACGAAGAAGAAGGTGAAGGGCAGCTTGGTCGCGCCCATGGCGATCTGGGCGTTGCGCATGAGCTCCGGAAGCTGGATCACCGAGATCAGCGCCGTGGCCTTGATCAGCACCATCCACACGTTGCCGAGACCGGGCAGCGCGAAGCGCCACATCTGCGGCAGCACGATGCGGCGGAAGGTCAGCGCGCGGCTCATGCCGATGGCGCGCGCCGCCTCGATCTGACCGCGCGGCACGGCGAGGAAGGCGCCACGGAAGACCTCGGTGGCGAACGCGCCGTAGATGAACCCGATGGTAACGACACCGGCGACGAAGGGGTTGAGGTCGACGATGATCTCGTAGCCGGCGCCTTCGGCGATGTCCTGGATCAGCGTGGGCACGCCGTAATAGACGAGGAGGATGAGCAGCAGCTCAGGCACCCCGCGGATGACGGTGGTGTAGGTGCCGGCGGCCCAGCGGCCGGCCCGTGCGCGTGAAAGCTTGCCCCAGGCGCCGATGAGGCCGAGCGCCAAAGCCACCGCCATGGCCCCGAGCCCGACCAGGATGGTGAGCTCGAGGCCCTGCCACAGCATCCAGCCGTAGCCCCTGAGATCGAGCATCGGCCCGACCCGCTAACTCATCGGGGAGCGGGCGGCGTGGACTAGAGCAAGATGCAGCCCTATCGGATCACGGCGGTCTGAACGACACCCACCTCCCCCTGTCCCCCTCCCAACTTGTTCATTTCCCTCAGTCGCCGGGCGCTCACTCCGTTCGCTCGGCTCCGCGCTAGGCGCGCGGCGCAGTCGCGCCGCCCGGGCCTGCGGCCCGAGAGGGCGGAGGGGGAACCTGTCTGCGCCGCCCGTTCTCCCTCTCCGCCCCTGGGGGCGGAGAGGGCCGGGGAGAGGTGGGGGGCTTGCTGGCCCTCGCCACACGCCATCCATGCGTCGGTGACGATCAATCGCCGTAGACGTCGAAATCGAAGTACTTGTCGTTGATCGCCTTGTAGGTGCCGTCGGCGCGGATGGCCGCGATGGCGCCGTTGAGCGCGTCCAGAAGCTCGCCCTCGCCCTTGCGCACCGCGATGCCGGCGCCATCGCCGAACCAGCGCGGATCGGTGAAGTCGGGCCCCACGAATTCCGCGTTCTCGCCGTCCGGCGTGTCGAGGAAGCCCCCCTGCAGGGCCATCGAATCCGCCAGCAACAGATCGACGCGGCCTGCGACGAAGTCGAGGTTGGCCTCGTCCTGGGTGGCGTAGGCCCTGATCGTGACGATGTCGCCGTAGTTGTCGCGCAGGAAGTTCTCGTGGATGGTCGCTCGCTGCACGCCGACGGCCAAGCCGTCCAGGCCCTCGTTCGTGATCTCGATGTCCGAGCCCTTCATGCGGACGAACTTGGCCGGCGTGGTGTAGTACTTGCCGGTGAAGTCGACCTTCTTCTTGCGCTCCTCGGTGATCGACATCGAGGCGACGATGGCGTCGTACTTCTTGGCCAGCAGGCCTGGGATGATGCCGTCCCAGTCCTGCACCGCCCAGGTGCACTCCAGGTTCGCCGCCGCGCAGAGCGCGTTGCCGATCTCGACGTCGAAGCCCTGGAGGTCGCCGTTCTCGTCGATCCAGTTGAAGGGCGGGTAGGCGCCCTCGGTGCCGAGCGTGACCTTCTTCATGTCGGCCGCCGCGGTGCCGGCCGCGAGCGCGAGCGCCGCGAGCACGCCTAGGAATGTGAGTTTCTTCATTTCTCCGTTCTCCCTCGTTGGTGGTTGAGTCGTTTACGTGGGCTGGGCGTCGCCGCGCTGGCCCGAAAGGAATTGTCTGAGCCTCGGCGATTGCGGATGGTCGAGCAGCGCCTTGGACGCGCCTTCCTCCTCGATCTGCCCCTCGTGCAGAAACACGGTGCGCGACGAGACCTCGCGGGCGAAGCCGACCTCGTGGGTGACGATCAGCATGGTCCGCCCCTCCTCGGCGAGATCGCGGATGACCCTCAGCACCTCGCCGACGAGCTCGGGGTCCAGCGCTGAGGTGGGCTCGTCGAAGAGCATGACGTCGGGCTCCATCGCGAGCGCGCGGGCGATCGCCGCGCGCTGCTCCTGCCCGCCCGAGAGGTGGGCGGGAAAGTAGTCGTGCTTGTCCGCGAGGCCCACCTTGTCGAGCAACGCCCGCGCCCTGTCCACCGCCTCGCGACGGGGCAGCTTGAGCACGTGGACCGGTGCCTCGATGATGTTCTGGAGCACGGTGAGGTGCGACCACAGGTTGAACTGCTGGAACACCATGCCGAGCCGGGCGCGGATGCGATCGACCTGGCGGCGGTCCGCCGGCAGCGCCCGGCCGCGCCGGTCGCGCCTCATGCGGATCAGCTCGCCGCCGACGTGGACCTCGCCTGAGTCGGGGACCTCCAGCAAGTTGATGCAACGGAGCAGGGTGCTCTTGCCGGAGCCGCTCGCGCCCAGGATGGCGATGACATCGTGCTCGTGGGCGGTCAGCGAGACGCCATTGAGCACCTCCAGGTCGCCGAAGCTCTTGTAGAGGTCGTCCACCTGGAGCGCTGTGCCGGGCTCCGCCCGCACCTCGTCTTGCGGGTTAGCGATCCCGAGCGCCTGCGCCACCCGACCGGCTCCGCTCGCGGCTACGAGGTGAACGTGCGGCGCTTGACCAGCTTGCCGCGTCCGGCTTCGGCATTCACCTTGCCGTTCTCCACGATGATGTCGCCGCGCGAGATCGTCATTGCCGGCCATCCGGTAACCTCGAAGCCCTCGTGCAGCTCCCAGTCCTGCTTGGAGTGCATGTCGCGCTGGCGGATGGTGACGGGCTTCTCCGTGTCGAACACCGTGATGTCGGCGTCCGAGCCCACCGCGATCGTTCCCTTCTGCGGATAGAGGCCGAAGAGCTTGGCAGGCGTGGTGGCGCTGACCTCGACGAAGCGGTTGGCGGTGAGCCGGCCCTTGCGCACGCCCTCGGAGTAGAGCATGGGCAGCACCGTCTCCAGGTTCGACATGCCGGGCAGCAGCTCGTCCACGGTCTTCCCCTCCGTCTTCTGCTTCGTGCTCCAGCCGACATGGTCGGTGGCGACCACCTGGAGCACGTTGCTGTCGAGCGCCTGCCAGAGCACCTCCATCTGGTCGGCGTCGCGCAGCGGCGGCCAGCCGACGTATTGCTCGGGAAACACCTCCTCGTTGAAGCGGTCGCGCGAGAGGTGGAGGTAGATCGGCCGGGTCTCGCCGTAGCAGGTCTGGCCGCGGGCGCGAGCGTCGTTCAGCGCGTCCAGCCCCTCCTGGCACGAGAGGTGCACGAGGTACGCCGGCACATCGGCCACGTGGGCCATCCAGAGCGCCCGCTGAGCAGCGATCCCCTCGGAGATGCGCGGCCGGGAATCGGGGAAGGTGCGGACGTTGGAGTTGTTCTCCTCTGCGAGCTTCTGGGTCATGTAGCTGATGCAGCACTGATCCTCGCAGTGGATGTTGATCATCGCGCCGAGCTTGCCGGCCTCCTCCATGCAGCGCAGGTATTGGGGCGCGTAGTGGTCGAACTGGGAAAGCTCGGTCATGAAAATCTTGAAGCTGGTGTAGCCGTCGGCGACGCAGTCCCGCATCTCGGAGAGCGTGTGCTCGCCGGGCTGGAAGATGGTCGGGTGCAGGCCGTAATCGACCACCGACTTCTCGCCCCGCTTGTTCCAGGTGGCGAGGCAGTCCTGCAGCGACTGGCCGGGCGCGGGGACCGCGTAGTCGCAGATCGTGGTGATCCCGCCGCAGGCGGCGGCCACCGTGGACGAGTGGAAGTCGTCGGTGGTCTCGTGTCCCATCCACTCGAACTCGACGTGGGTGTGCACGTCGACGCCGCCGGGGAACAGGATCTTGCCGCTGCAATCGATCGTGCGGCCGGCCGGCCCGAGGCCGTGGCCGATCTGCTTGATGACGCCGCCTTCGATCCCGATATCGGCGCGATAGCTCTCGTGCGCGGTCACGATGTCGCCGTTCGCCAGGATCAGATCCATGGTCCCCTCCTGTCTTGTCGTTGCTTCTTGTCCTTCACCTTAGAGCACGGGCGGGATCGGGCAGGCGCTTCCGCCGGTCAGGAGGTGTAGGTGCGCCGCTTGACCAGCTTGCCGCGGCCGGGCTCCGCGTTGACCTTGCCGTTTTCCACGATGATGTCGCCGCGGGAGATGGTCATGGTTGGCCAGCCGGTGACCTCGAAGCCCTCGTGCAGCTCCCAGTCCTGCTTGGAGTGCATGTCGCGCTGGCGGATGGTGACGGGCTTGTCCGGGTCGAAGACCGTGACGTCGGCGTCGGAGCCCACCGCGATGGTGCCCTTCTGCGGATACATGCCCATGAGCTTGGCCGGCTGGGTGGCGCTCACGTCGACGTAGCGGTGGGGCGAGAGCCGGCCCTCGCGCACGCCCTCGGAATAGAGCATGGGCAGCACCGTCTCCAGGTTCGACATGCCGGGCAGCAGCTCGTCCACGGTCACGCTGGCCTTCTTCTGCTTCATGTTCCAGCCGACGTGGTCGGTGGCGACGGTCTGGAGCACGTTGCTGTCGAGCGCCTGCCACATCACCTCCATCTGGTCGGCCTCGCGCAGCGGCGGCCAGCCGACGTAGCGCTCGGGGTCGACCTCTTCGTTGAAGCGCTCGCGGGAGAGGTGGAGGTAGATCGGCCGGGTCTCGCCGTAGCAGGTCTGGCCGCGGCCGCGCGCATCGTTGAGCGCATCCAGCCCCTCCTGGCACGAGAGGTGGACGAGGTAGGCCGGAACGTCGGCCACGTGGGCCATCCAGAGCGCGCGGCGGGCGGCGAGCCCCTCCGAGATGCGCGGTCTGGAATCGGGGAAGGTGCGGACGTTGGAGTTGTTCTCCTCCTCCAGCTTCTGGGTCATGTAGGAGATGCAGCACTGGTCCTCGCAATGGATGTTGACCATCGCGCCGAGCTAGCCGGCCTCCTCCATGCAGCGCAGGTACTCGGCCGCGTACTTGTCGAACTCGGCGAAGCCGATCATGAAGATCTTGAAGCTGGTGTAGCCGTCGGCGACGCAGTCCCGCATCTCGCTGAGCGTGTGCTCGCCGGGCTGGAAGATGGTCGGGTGCAGGCCGTAGTCGATCACCGACTTCTCGCCGCGCTTGTTCCAGCGGACCAGGCAGTCTTGCAGCGACTGGCCGGGCTCCGGGAAGGCGTAGTCGCAGATCGTCGTGATGCCACCGCAGGCGGCGGCCACCGTGGACGAGTGGAAGTCGTCGGCGGTCTCCTGCCCCATCAGCTCGAACTCGACATGGGTGTGCACGTCGACGCCGCCGGGGAACAGGATCTTGCCGCTGCAATCGACCGTGCGGCCGGCGGGCCCGAGGCCGTGGCCGATCTGCTTGATGACGCCGTTCTCGATGCCGATGTCGGCGTCGTAGCTCTCGTGGGCGGTCACGATTTTGCCGTTCGCCAGAATCAGATCCATCGTCCCCTCCGTTCCCTGTCGTGAAATTTATTCGTTGCCTCGAAGTATGGGCGCGTTCGTGCCGGGGGGTCCAGCGTCTCGTTGTTCGGCTTGCGGTGCCGTTGCCCCGGCGGCTCGCCGGTTCGCTGTGCGTTGGGACACGCGGTTTACGCCAGGGATTGACGGGTGCTAGTGTAGAAGCCACGAGAAGTGTCACGATGCGCATGTGCGTGCGTCGGTGTCGCGAGAAGGTTGGTTCCTTCCGGGCGCCGTGCAGCACGCGGGCGAGCGGGGCGACGGATCGGCTGGTCAGGTGGACAACACCTGTGGGCACCGTTCAGATCTATCTCCCTGTCTCGTGGTGAGCCGCATCGAACGGCCAAGTCAAGAACCTGCCATTCGTGAGGCATGGACGTCACAGGGAGGAGACGAGACATGAAGATCAATCGGCGAAGGTTCCTCAAAACTGCGGCCCTTGCGAGCGCGACGACGGCCGCATTTCCCTACTTTTACACCCAGAAGTTCGCCAAGGCGGATGAGAGCGACGAGATCAAGGTCGGCATCCTTCATTCCTTGAGCGGTACCATCGCGATCATCGAGCGTTCGCTGCACAACGCCGAGCTGATGGCGATCGAGGAGATCAACGCCGCGGGCGGCGTCATGGGCGGCAAGAAGCTGGTGCCCGTGGTCGAGGACCCGCAATCGGTGGTTCGGGTGTTCCGCCAAAAGGCCAAGAAACTCCTGCTCCAGGACAAGGTGGTGGCCGTGCTCGGCTGCTACACCTCGGCCAGCCGCCAATCGGTGCTGCCGGAGTTCGAGAACAACAACGGCATCCTGCTGTATCCGACGCTCTACGAGGCGCAGGAATGCAGCTACAATTGCTTCTACACCGGCGCCGTGCCCAACCAGCAGCTCGACGACTTCGCCCCCTGGGTGATCGACAAGTTCGGGCCCCGGCACTATCTCATTGGCGCCAACTACATTTATCCCAAGGAGACCAACCGCGAGTGGAAGGCGCTGCTCGACAACCACGGCGGTGAGACCGTGGCCGAGGAGTACGCGCCGCTGGGGCACACTGAATTCGCCACCAACATCAACAAGATCGCCTCGCTCCAGCCCGACGTGGTGTTCTCCACGCTGGTGGGTGATCAGATCGTGGCCTTCTACAAGCAGTTCAAGCAGTTCGGCATCACCGCCGAGGACATCCCGATCTGCACGCCGATCACCACCGAGCAGGAGATCAAGGGCATGGGGCCGGAATACGCGCTCGGCCACTACACGTCCTTCAACTACTTCCAGTCGGTGGACTCGCCCGAGAATGCCGAGTTCGTCGCCCGCTACAAGGCGACCTACGGCGAGGACGAGGTGACCAACGCGGTGATGGAGGCGGCCTACTTCCAGACCTACTTCCTGGCGCAGGCGCTCGACCAGACGGGCACCACCGACGCTGACGCGCTGATCACGGAAGGCCTGCCAGGGCAGGAGTTCCAGGCACCGCAGGGCAAGGTCAAGATCGACGAGAAGAACCACCACACCTATCTGTGGGCCCGCATCGGCCAGGCCCGCGAAGATGGGCAGTTCGATATCGTCTGGAAGTCGGAAGACTGGATTCGGCCCGATCCCTGGGTCGATCTGCTCTATCCCGACAAGGACTGCGACTTCACCGACCAGCGTGTGATCGATCGCATCAAGTCGGGCGACAGGGATCGTTCGGGTACGATCGATATTTGACGCTCAATCCACACCGGGTGTCGGGACGCCTCGCTTCGGGGCGTCCCGGCCCCACCGGCTGACAGGCACGGACATCGGTTGAGCGCGGGTTGAGATGGGCGACGCGGTCCTTACACAGTTCTTCAGCGGCTTCAGTCTGGTCGCAATTCTGATCATCGCGGCACTGGGGCTCGCCGTAATTTTCGGCGTCGCCGGGGTCATCAATATGGCCCACGGCGAGTTCATCATGGTCGGCGCCTATGTTGCCTCCGTGGTTCAGAGCGGCCTCGGCGGCAACACCTTCTGGTCGATCCCGATTTGCTTCGTCGCCGTGGGCCTCCTTGGCCTCGTCGTCGAACGAACGGTGATCCGCGGACTCTACGACCGACCATTGGAGACACTCCTCGCGACGTGGGGGGTGTCGTTAATCCTAATCGTAATCATCAAGATGATCTTCGGAACGGAGCTGCACTATGTGGGCTCGCCGGAGATGCTCCAGGGGGGCTTCCCCGCGCCGGGCAACCTGCCCTTCCCGTGGTACCGGTTGTTCCTGATCCTGCTGTCGATCCTCTTGCTGGTTCTCACCTTCGTGCTCTTCTTCCGCACCAAGTTCGGGCTGGCGGTGAGAGCCGTGCGGCGCAATCGCTCGATGAGCGAGGCGATGGGGATCAACACCGCCCGCGTCGACATGCTGATTTTCGCCTACGGCTCCGGCCTCGCCGGCGTTGCCGGTGCGGTGCTGGCTCCGATCAAGACCGTCTCGCCCACCATGGGCTTTCCCTACGCCGTCGATTCTTTCATGGTTCTGGTCATGGGCGGCGTCGGCAACCTGCTGGGAGTCCCGGTTGGCGCCGCAATCATCGGCGAGGGCGAGACCATTCTCGCGTTCCTGTTCAACAGCGTGATCGGCAAGCTGTTGGTGTTTTTGCTGATCGTTCTGGTGATCCGCATCGTGCCGAGAGGTATCTTCGGCTACCAGGAGCGCACGCTGGGGCACAGGCGGTGAGCGCCGGGCGCATCGGCGGAGGATTGCGCTTGCCATGACGACGGTCGCCGCCGCCGGCAGGTTCAACCTGCGCCGGGAGCCGATGTTCCCGCTCTGGTCGATCGCCGGCGTCGCCGCCGTGGTCGCGATCCTCGCCACCTATCCGCTCTACGGCACCGAATATGTCATGAACCTGCTGGGCATGTTCGTGTGCTTCTCGATCTTCGCACTCAGCATCAGCCTGATCTGGGGCTTCGCCGGGATTCTGAGCCTCGGCCAGGCGATCTATTTCGGTATGGGGGCGTACTTCATCGCGCTCTCGCTCAAGCTGAGCTACGCCGCCGAGAACCCGACTCGCTACGGCGGCACGATACCGGACTACATGGAGTGGAACGGCCTCACTGAGGTGCCCACGATCATGGCGCCCCTCATGCATATCGAGGTTGCCATCGTCTGCCTGCTGTTTTTCCCCACCCTGCTCGCGTTCATATTCGGGGTGATCACCTTCAAGCGCCACATCTACGGCGTCTACTGCGCCGTCATCACGCTGGCCGAAGCGTTGATTCTCCAGGAATTCATCATCGAGTATCAGGCCTATACCGGCGGGTTCAACGGCATCACCGACTACGAGACGTACAACAACATGTACTTTCTCTGGGTCATTCTGGGCGTGGCTGTCCTGCTCTTCGCCGCGAGCCGCCTGCTGACCCATTCGCGGATCGGCACCGTGCTCAAGTCGGTGCGCGACAACGACGTGCGCGCCGAGTTCAACGGCTACGAGGTCGCCAACTACCGCATATTCGTCTTTTGCTTCGCGTCCATGATGGCGGCAATCGCAGGCGGTCTCTATGCGGCGTGGATGGGAATCGTCTCGCACCTCGACACCGGCCCCATCCTCTCGATCGAGGGTGTGATCTGGGCGGCGGTCGGGGGGCGGGCTACGGTCATCGGTCCCTTCATCGGGACCTTCCTCGTCAAGGGTGCGGAGTTCTTCCTCAGCGAGCAACTCGCCTGGGCGTGGCAGCTGGTCATGGGGCTGCTCTTCATCTTCGTCGTCAAGTTCATGCCTGACGGGATCATGGGTACCATCGGCAAGTCCATCGCCATGGGTCGCCAGCGCGCCGCCTATGCCGAGTCCGAGGACGCCTTCCAGAGCGGCCCGATGGCCGTCATCACGCGGCTACGGTCGGCCTTCACCGACGGCAACCGGGGCTTCATGGACAATCTACTCGGCCGCAGCGGCCGGCGGGATTGAGGGCGCGCGGTGGCAGCGAGGGATCGCCGATGAGCGGGAACATCCTCGAGATCACCGGCCTCACCACGCGGGTCTCCGGCTACACGATCCTGGACGACCTCTATTTCTCCGTGGAAGAGAACGAGCTGCGCGTGCTGCTCGGCCCCAACGGGGCCGGCAAGACGACGCTGATCGACATGATCTCCGGCCGCTACAAGCCGACCGGCGGGAAGATTCTCTTCGAGAACCGCGACATCACGGGGTTGGCGCCGCACAAGATCTTCAAGCGCGGGATCTGCCGCAAGTTCCAGGTACCCAACATGTACGAGACGCTGTCGGTGTTCGACAACGTTATGATCTCGCTGGCCGGCCACAGGCTCGTGGTCCAGTCCCTATTCCACAAGCACACCGCCACCGATCAGGATCGCGTGGTGGAGATTCTGGAGTTCATCGGGCTTGTGGAGAAGGCCGGGTTTCCGGCGGACGCGCTCTCCCACGGAGAGCGCCAGTGGCTCGAGATGGGCATGCTGATCGCGGCGGACCCGAAGCTGCTTCTGCTCGACGAGCCGACAACCGGCATGACCGAGGCGGACAAGCAGAAGACCGCCGATCTGATCCAGCGCATCGCGGAACGTCACACCGTCCTTCTCGTCGAGCACGACATGCACGTGGTGCGCCGGCTCGGGAACTTCGTCACAGTGCTGCACCAGGGTGGGATCCTGGCGGAGGGCCCCTTGAGCGATGTCGTCGCCAACGAGGAGGTGAGGCAGGTCTATCTCGGGCAGGGGAAGTTTAGCGGTGCTTGAGATCGACAAGATCAACACCTTCTACGGGACCAGCCACATCCTGCACGACCTGTCGCTGACCATTCCCGAGGGCGCCATGATCAGCGTGCTCGGGCGGAACGGCGTGGGAAAGAGCACGCTGCTCCGCAGCATCATCGGGCTGAACCCGCCGCGCCGGGGGAGCATCACCCTCAATGGCCGCGATCTCACCCGGATGAGCGGCCACCGCCGCGCCCGGCTCGGCGTCGCTTACGTGCCGCAGGGGCGCGAGATCATCGCCGACATGACGGTCGCGCAGAATCTCGAAGTCGCAATGTTCGCCAAGGGGATGCGCTCCACCAAGGTGCCGGATTTCGTCTACGACCTGTTCCCCATGATCCGGCCGCTTATGGGCCGGCGGGGCGGCGTGCTCAGCGGCGGGCAACAGCAGCAAGTGGCGATCGCGCGCGCCCTCGTTCAGGAGCCCGACCTGCTGCTCCTCGACGAGCCGACGGAGGGGTTGCAGCCCTCGGTGGTCGAGGAGATCGACCAGATCATCCGCCGCATCCACACGGAGCGGAATTGCTCGATTCTGCTGGTCGAGCAGAACCTCTTCTTCGTGCGCGAAGTCACGGAGCAGTTCGCGATCATGGAAAACGGGCGGATCGTCGTCAGCGGCGACATCGCGCAGCTCACCGACGATCTGGTCGCCGCTCACCTATCCGTCTAACCGCGCGGCGCGATTCCACCGCCACCTCTCGTTTGCAGCCGTGGCACGCTTAGCCTTTGTTTGGTTCCTGGTCCGGGGCGCGGTATAAACACGCGCAGGATACGGACGGCTAGGGAGGCCAAGCCATGAGACACGGCGATATCGTCAGCAGCCCGGATACCGTGGGTTGCGCGGTCTTTCAGTACAAGATGCCGCGCCTGCACACGCGCCAGGAGGTGATCGACAACTCGAAGAAGATCGCCGATCTCATCGTCGGCGCGAAGGTCGGGCTGCCGGGGATGGATCTCGCGATCTTCCCCGAATACAGCACGCACGGGATCATGTACGACCGCCAGGAGATGTTCGACACGGCGTCCTCGATCCCGGGGCCCGAGACCGACATCTTCGCCGAGGCCTGCCGCGAGGCGAACACCTGGGGCGTCTTCTCGCTGACCGGCGAGGTGCACGAGGATCATCCCAACAAGAACCCGTACAACACCCTCATCCTGATGAACAACGAGGGTGAGATCGTCCAGAAGTACCGGAAAATCTTGCCCTGGTGCCCGATCGAAGGCTGGTATCCCGGCAACAACACCTATGTCAGCACCGGGCCCAAGGGCATGAAGATCAGCCTCATCATCTGCGATGACGGCAACTATCCCGAGATCTGGCGCGACTGCGCGGTCAAGGGCGCCGAGCTGATCGTCCGCTGTCAGGGCTACATGTACCCGGCGAAGGACCAGCAGATCATGATGGCGAAGGCGATGGCCTGGTCCAACTGCTGCTACGTGGCGGTCGCCAACGCCGCCGGCAACGACGGCGTCTACACCTACTTCGGCCACTCGGCGATCGTCGGCTTCGACGGCCGCACGCTCGGCGAGTGCGGCGAGGAGGAGAACGGCATCCAGTACGCCCAGCTCTCCGTCTCGCAGATCCGTGATTCCCGCGCCAACGATCAGGCGCAGAACCACCTCTTCAAGCTGATGCACCGGGGCTACACCGGCGTTTATGCCTCGGGCGACGGCGACAAGGGCGTGGCCGAGTGCCCGTTCGACTTCTACCGCACCTGGGTGCAGGACCCGCGCCGGGCGCAGCAGATGGTCGAATCCATCACCCGCGACTCCATCGGCGTCACGGGCTGCCCCATCGACGGCATCCCCGAGCCGCAGAAGATGGCGGCGGAGTAGGGGGCGACCCTGCTTCAGGCTCTCTGAAGCTTTTTCGGACCCCGGCGCTCAGGACTGCGGGCGCCGGGGTTTTTGTTTCCGACGACAGAAAGCGAGTCCGTCTTCGACGGACTCGCGATAGGCCGCGCCAGCGGCGCCCTCGCGGAGGCGCCGGCCGTCGCGCCCGTAGGCGCGCGAGATCGCGCGACGGCCGGCTGCCGTGAGCGATAAAGAGCTAATGCACCAGCGTGCTGGCGGGCTGGACGGCGACCTGCATGCGCTCGAGAGTGGTCCGCACGGCGCTGACTACCTCGGTCGCGTTGGGGCCGTCGCCGTGGAGCAGGATCGCCTGGGCCTCGAACTCCAGGTCGGTGTCGTCGACCGTGCCGAGCTTGCCGTCCTCGACGAAGCGCTGGACCCGGTCGGCAATGTAACTCGGGTCTCTGGCCTGTTTGATACGCTCCACGATCAGCGAGCCGTCGGCGCGGTAGTCCAGGTCGATACAGATTTCGTGGACGATGGGGATGCCCTCGCGCCCGGCGATCTCGTAGAAGCGGTGCCGCTCCAGCGGGGTCGGCCAGTAGAGCACCCAGGGCTCGCCCACGCTGTTGATGGCGTCGACCATGGCGCCGCCGATCTTCTCGTCCCGCGCCAGCATCGGGTAGAGCGCGCCGTGGGGAACCAGGTGGTCGATGGTGGCGCCCACCGATGACGCGATCTGGCGCAGCGCGCCGATCTGGTAGAGGGTGAGGCAGCGCGCCTCGTCGGTGGAGATCTTCATCTCGCGCCGTCCGAAGCCGTTGACGTCCGGCAGGCCCCAGTGCACGCCGACGGCGACGTCGTTCTCCTTGGCGAGCGTTACCGTGCGCTCCATGTGCACGGGATCGCCCGCGTGGAAGCCGCAGGCCACGTTGACCGATGAGAGATGCGGAATGATCTCGGCGTCGGCGCCGAAAGAGTAATTGCCGAAGCTCTCGCCGACATCGCTGTTGATGTCCATCGCTCGCTGCATGTCATGCGCCTCCCGCGCTGCTGGCGTTCAGATGATGATGTCCGGGTCCGCGATCAGCGCCTCCTGCGCGGTCAGCGCCACCACCGCGTCCTCGTGGGAGATGCGGACGAAGCGGGTCTCCTCGAAGGGGCGGACTTGGCCGACGCGCGCCATATCGGTGGTGATCACGATGGCGATCCGCGCGTAGCCTCCGATGCTGGGCGAATCGACGCAGAGCACGATCGGCTCGACGCCCGAAGGCACCTGCACGGTGCCCACCGGCGCGCCCGGATCGATGACGATGTTGGAGGGGTCCGCGCCGGCATCCTCGATCAGGTAGTGCGGCCGCCCCGGCTTGAAGGAGAGCTCCGGGCCGATGAAGCGCATCCCCGTCCGGTCCGCCTTGGGATTGAGCTTCCAGGCGGTGGCGTAGAAGGCCTCGACGCTGTCGGCGGTGAAGTGATGCTCCTCCGGTCCGGCGACCGTGCGCACCCGCATGGGCGGCGCGTAGGCCGGAACCAGATCCGGCCGCAGCCGGCGGCCGGCGAGGTCCGCCACCGATGCCGTCGGCGCGCCTACCGGCAGGCGGTCGTCCTTCGCGAGCGGGCGCCCCTCCAGCCCGCCGAAGCCGCCGCTGACATGGGTGGCGCGACTGCCCCGGTAGAGCGGCACGTCGATGCCGCCGTGAACCGCGAGGTAGGCCCGCGCGCCGCTCTGCGCCAGGCCGCAGGCGAGCGTCTGGCCCTCGCGCAGGACGAAGCTCGACCAGCAGGGCACCGCTTCGCCATCCACGGTCGCGCCCGTGTCCGCGCCGGTGAGGGCCAGCACGTGGTCCTCAAGCGCCCGGAGCTTCAGCCGGCCGAGGGTCATTTCGAGACCCGCCGCGCCGGGGTCGTCGCGCACCACCAGCGGCCCTCCGGGCGGGTTGCCGACCAGCACGTTGGCAATCCTGAGCGCGAAGCCATCCTGCGCGCCGGAGGGCGGAATCCCCAGAGCCTGGCCGCCGCGCCGCCCCATGTCCTGCACCGTGGTGCGCAGGCCGCCGTCGATGACTTCAAGCATCAGAACGGCCCCCACGTGCTATCGGGGTCATGCTTCTCCGCCGGCTCCCCGGTCCCCACGAGCCACGCCTCATAGCCCGCGCAGTCGAAGGTGTCTTCCTCGACCCGGTACGCGTAGGTGCCGGCCTCGACCTCGGCGCGGATCGCGTCGTATTCCTCGCGCGAGATTGATTCGTAGCGGTGCCGGTCGCCGGCGCGGGCGAGCACCGGGCCGTCGGCAAAGGCCGGGCTGATCTCCCTCAGATCGAAGATTTCGATGGGCGTGCGGCCGAAGAGCTGCCCGCCCCCCGGTATCCGGATCGGATAGATGGTGGAGGTGAGCCCGCCGAAGTTGAGCAGCCGGGCGTGGGTCCAGGTGCGGGGCGTGCGGTAGAGCGGCGCGCCGAAGCGCTTGGTGGGGTCCATGGCGTAGGACATGAAGGCGCCGGGGACGAAGCCCACGCCGGTGACCCAGTAGTCGCAGCCGGTGTGGGTCTCGATGACTTGCGCCACCGTCATGTCGTTGAACTCGGCGATGTATTCGATGTTGTTGCGCACGCCGAAGGCTTCGGCGCACTCGCGCGACCAGGGGTCGTCGTAGAGCGCCGGGATGGTCACCCGGCGGCTCGGCAGCGTCTCCACCGTGCCCTGGGCGGCGATCAGCGCCTTCACGTGGTCGACGATACGTGCGCGCGTGGTGGCGAGCGGGTTGAAGACGAGGCCGAGGGTGCGCACTTGCGGGTTGGTCTCGACCAACCCTTTCGGTGGCTCCTCGCGGAGCGCGAAGTCGAGCGCGAGGATGCGGAAGTTGATGGGGATGCTCGATTCGTCACCGAACTCGACGTTGATCGCGGTGTCGCCCAGTGTCTTGAAGACCGGCTCGTCGTAGACCATGCCGCCCCCGCCGTTTTCGTCCCGCCATCATGGGCACCCTGCGGGCTGCGTCAAACTGCCCGCAGCGGCGGGCGTTCGTGGAATTGCCGTTGAGATATGACCAACTATGTTGTACATATCTTGGGGGGGCGAGCACGGTGTTCGTCGCTGGCGCGAATAGGGGATTGGGACCATGCCGACGAAGGTTTTCAAGGTAGCCGAGGCCCGTGCCAGCTTCTCCAGCCTCCTGGCGCGCGCCAAGGAGGGCGAAGAGATCATGATTACCAAGGGGAGCGAACCGCAGGCACGCATCGTCCCGCCCACCGAGGCAGATCAGCGCGAAGCCGCGCCGCTCAAACACCTCAACCTGCCCGACGACCTCTTCGACCGCGAGGATCAGGAGCAGGCCATGATCGACGCCGGCAGCTACAGCGATACGCTGGGGATTTGGCGCGGTCCGCCGAAGGCTTCGTGAGGCTGCTTCTCGATAGCCACGCCCTTTACTGGTGGGTCGCGGGCAGCCCGCGCCTGTCCGCGACCGCCAGGGGGCTGATCCTGGATCGCGAGAACGCCGTGCTGGTCAGCGCGGTCTCGATCTACGAGCTTGAGTGGAAGGCGCAGCAGCGACGCCTCGCGCTGCCGCCACAGGAGCTGCGGGCGGCGCTCAGGCGCAACGCCGTCGAGGACCTGCCCATCACCCACGACCATGCCGACTACGCGGCCCAGCTCGACTGGGACCACCGCGATCCTTGGGATCGTCTGCTCGCGGCCCAGGCACGGCTGGAGAACTGCGCGCTGGTCTCGGTCGACGAGGTCTTCGACGCCATCGGCATCGACCGGCAGTGGTGACTGGCGCTGGAAGCACCTCTCCAAGCGCCCGCACCTTTATCCGTGCAGAAACGGGCATTGGGATAGTCCTGTACATGACCATGTAGATGATCTATAAATGAACCATGATTAGAGTCAATGTGGCGGAGGCCAAGGCCCACCTCTCGCGCTACCTTGAGAGCGTCGAGCAGGGCGAAACGGTCGTCCTGTGCCGGCGCAACGTGCCGATCGCCGAGATTCGGGCGCTTCCCAAGCCGACACGCGAGCCGCGCCCCGTGGGCATCGATCGCGGGATGACAATCTCCACAGCCTTCTTCGAACCGCTTCCCGACGATCTTTTGGCGGCATTCGAAGGTGGCAGCGATAGTTCGTGAGGCTTCTCCTCGACACCTGCACGTTCCTCTGGCTGGCAGCGGATGCCCCTGAACTGAGTTCGACCGCGCGCGATAGCTGTCGGGACCCCGGCAGCGAAGTCTTTCTGAGCGCGGTCTCGGTCTGGGAGATTGCCATCAAGTATCGTCTCGGACGGCTGGCGCTGCCCGAGCCCCCGGCACGCTATGTGGTCAGCCGGCGAACCTGGCTGCAGATTGAGCCGCTCGCTTTCGATGAGGCCAGCGCGGTCCATGACGCACTCCTGCCAGCACATCATCGAGACCCTTTCGACCGGGCGCTCGTCTCACAGGCCATTCTCGGCGGTATGTCGATCGTGACTCCCGATACGGAGATCGGGCGCTACCCGGCGCCTGTCCTCTGGTAAGGTCTGCCCCTTCAACGTTGGGTCATGCCTTGTCGGGATCGGTGGGTGGAGGCGACGTTTCGGCGTCGATCCAAGCGAGGTAGTTGGGATTGCCGCCCGTGATGGGCAGCGCGATCACGCAGGGGCAGGCGTAGCTGTGCAGCGCCTTGACCTTGGCCGTGAGCGGCTCGACGAGGTCGGCGCGGGTCTTCACCCATAGCATGGCCTCGTCGCCTTCGCGGAGCGCACCCTCCCACCAGTAGAAGGACGACACGGCCGGCACGATGTTGACCGACGCCGCGAGACGCGCTTCAACCAGCGCGCGGCCGATGGCCTCGGCCTCGGCGCGGCTCGGGGTGGTCACGCATACGGCGACGTGCGCCATCCCTTGCCCTCCTTTGAAATCCGTGCGCCTGCCGACGATACCGCACGTCGCGCCCGGCAGACGAATGGTCCAGCGGCACCCATAAGGGGAGCGTAGCGTAGCCTCGTCACTCGCGAGTCACCGGACCATGGTGCGGTGCACAGCCTCCGGCGCCCGCTTCAGCATCGCGCCACACAACGCGAGAGGAGGCGAAATGAGCCGGCGTTCCACAATTGAGCTGTTGCCGCCCGAAATCCGCGCCGCCGTGGACGCGGCGATCGAGGACGGCGCCACCATCGACGCCATCGCGGCGGTAATTCGCGCGCACGGCGCCGCGTGCTCGCGCTCGTCCGTGGGCCGCTACGTCAGGCGGAGGCGCGCGCAGCTCCGCCGGCAACGCGAGATCGACCGCGCCGCCAAGACCTGGGCGGCCGCCATCGTCGAGAGTGCCAGGGACGGCACCCGGCCGGTCGCGCTCGAGGCCGTGGGCGCGGCGGCAGCGATGACGGTGGCCACGCTCCAAAGGGACGGAGAACCGGTGGCGCCGATCGATGTCGCCCGCCTCGCCCTTGCTCTGCTACGCATCGAAGGCGCGGGCAAGCTGCTGGCGGAGCGCGAGCGGATGCCCCGTCCCGTCAGCGCTGACCGGCGCATGGGACGGAATCCTTTGGACGTAGACGGGAATCCCGCATGATCCCGGCTCGTGCCGCCTCAAAAAAGTGTGTTTCTTTCCCAAAATCCCAGGCCGGCGGCCCGCCTTTTCGAGAGGCCGGTGGCGAAAACGGACGGGAACCCGCGTGTTGTCGGAATCACGGGTCTGCGATAGGGTGCAGCGGTGGCTCTGGGCGCGGAGTCGACGGTCCCGCCCCGAGCACCCTCATGATTGAGCGAGGGCCTAACGTGGGCGACAGCGGCAGCATGCAGGTCATCCTGGCGGAGCCGAGGGGCTTTTGCGCAGGCGTCGAGCGGGCAATCGAGATCGTCGAGCGGGCGCTCGAAGTATTCGGCCCGCCGGTCTACGTCCGCCACGAAATCGTGCACAACAAGCGCGTGGTGGACGATCTGCGCAAGAAGGGCGCGGTCTTCGTCGAGGAGATCGACGAGGTGCCCGAGGGCGCGGTCACCATCTTCAGCGCCCACGGCGTCTCCGAGAAGGTGGAGAGCGAGGCCGCGGGCCGGAACCTGCCGGTGATCGACGCGACCTGTCCGCTGGTCGCCAAGGTGCACATCGAGGCCAGGCGCTACGAGCGCGAAGGCCGCGAGATCATCCTGATCGGCCACGACGGACATCCCGAGGTCGAGGGTACCAGCGGCCGCGTGAAGAACGGGGTGCATATCGTCGCCACGCCGGCGGATGTTGCGAAGCTGGAGGTGGCCAACCCCGACAAGGTGGCCTACGTCACCCAGACCACGCTCAGCGTGGACGACACGCGGGACGTGATCGAGGCGCTGACCTCGCGCTTCCCGAGCATCTCCGGCCCCGACGTGAAGGACATCTGCTACGCGACGCAGAACCGCCAGGCCTCAGTGCGCAAGCTCGCGGAAGACGTGGAGCTGATCCTCGTCGTGGGCGCACGCAACAGCTCCAACTCCAACCGCCTGCGGGAGATCGGCGAGGAGATGGGCGTGCCGACCCATCTGATCGACGACGCCCGCGACCTCGACCCGACGTGGTTCGACGGCGTGCGCCGCGTGGGCGTGACCGCCGGCGCGTCGGCGCCGGAAGAGCTGGTGCAGGACCTGGTCGCTCGGCTGCGCGAGATCAACGCGGTCGAGCTGCAGATCCAGGACGGGATCAAGGAGCGGGTGCGTTTCAAGCTGCCGGCCGAGCTGGTCGAGGCGAGCGGCAACGGCAAGGCGCAGGAGCCGACCGCCGGTGCGGCGCCTGCCGAGTAGGGGCTCATGTCCGTCCCGCTGATCCAGAAGATTCGCGTCGGCGCCTATATCGTCGGCAAGAAGCTCGCGGGCGAGAAGCGCTATCCGCTCGTGCTCATGCTGGAGCCGCTGTTCCGCTGCAACCTCGCGTGCCCCGGCTGCGGCAAGATCGACTACCCGCCCGAAATCCTGAACCAGCGCCTGAGCCTGGACGAGTGCCTGCAGGCGGTGGACGAATGCGGCGCGCCGATGGTCTCGATCCCCGGCGGCGAGCCGCTGATCCACCCCGAGATCGGCGAGATCGTCTCCCAAATCATCGCGCGCAAGAAGTTCGTCTACCTCTGCACGAACGCGCTGCTGCTCAAGAAGAAGCTCGATCTCTTCACGCCGACCAAGTACCTGACCTTCTCGGTCCACCTCGACGGGCTGGAGGAGGAGCACGACCACGCGGTCGATCAGCCCGGCACGTTCAAGCGCGCGGTGGCGGCGATCAAGGAGGCCCGCAGCCGGGGCTTCCGCGTCAACGTCAACGCCACCGTGTTCGACGGCCACCCGGCGGAGCGGCTTGCGGAATTCTTCGACTTCGCGACGGACGAGCTGGGGGTGGAGGCGATCACGGTCTCGCCGGGCTACTCCTACGAGCGGGCGCCCGACCAGCAGCACTTCCTCAACCGCAGCAAGACCAAGGCGCTGTTCCGCGACATCTTCGCGCGCGGCGCGGGCAAGAAGTGGCGCTTCAGCCAGTCCAGCCTGTTCCTGGACTTCCTGGCCGGCAACCAGGATTTCCAGTGCACGCCCTGGGGCAACCCGACCCGCAACGTCTTCGGCTGGCAGAAGCCCTGCTACCTGATCGGCGAGGGCTATACCGGGAGCTTCCGCGCACTGATGGAGGAGACCGACTGGGACTCCTACGGCACCGGCCGCTACGAGAAGTGCGCGGACTGCATGGTCCACTGCGGCTACGAGCCGACGGCGGCGGAGCACTCCTTGTCGCGGCCCTGGGCGGCGCTGATGGTCAAGCTGCGCGGGATCAGGACGACCGGGCCGATGGTGCCGGAGATCGACCTGACCAAGGCGCGGCCGGCCCAGTACATGTTCGACCGGCACGTGCAGGATAAGCTGCGCGAGATTCGCCTCGCCGAAGAGGCGGCCTCAGAGGTCCGCGAGAAGGGGCGCCAACCGGCGACCAACGCGGCGTAGCCGGCGCATCGCCTGCGCTCCGTCGAGCGCGAGCGTCAGCATATCCATGCACTCCCACGGGCGCCGCAGCAGCGCGCCCGCGATCGCGCCGCCGTCGATGCGGCCGTCCTCGGTAACTCCGACAATGGCCGCTCGCGGAAGCGCCCGGTTGCTCGGGTCGCTGACGACGCGGATCACCACGAAGGGCACGCTAGCCGCCGCCGCAGCGCGGGCGACGACGTGGCTCTCCATGTCCGCGGCCCTGGCGCGGGTCTGTGCGAAGAGCGAGAGCTTCTGGTCGCCGTACGTCAACGGGTGGTCGACGCCGGCGAGCGCGCCGCCTTCGGCGCGTTCCCCGAGACCCTGGGAAAGCGCCTCGCGCACGGTGGCATCCACCGGCAGGTAGTCCTCTTCCGGCGGCGGCTCCGGCGGGCCTCGCCCCTCCTCTCGCCTGAAGGAGGTCATGCGCTGGAGCTGGTCGCGCACGCCGCCGCGGTCGGGCGCCTCGACCTCGCCCTCGTGAGCGATCACCGACTCAGGCAGAAGCAGAGTGCCGGGGCCGAGGCGCGGATCGATCCCGGCGGCGAGGCCGTAGCTCACCAGCAGCCGCACGCCGCCCGCGACCATCGCATCGGCCGCCTGTGCCGCGCGCGCGGGGTCGGCCGCCGAGACCGCGATCCGGAAATCGCCCTCGGGCAGGGTCGCGGCCTCCGCCACGAGGCCCGTGACGATGCCGATGCGGGACCGGTCAGCCATGGCGTGCCCGGTCGTCTGGGTTGCTACATGCCGTAGCGCGGGCGGTGGTCGTTGCCGCGCGTGAGCGAGCGGTAGCGTGCCAGCGCCCACAGCGGGAAGTAGGCGCTGTAGCCGTGGTAGCGGAGGTAGAAGACGCGCGGGAAGCCGACCGCGGTGTAGTCGTCCTCCAGCCACTTCGCACCGTCGCGCTCGGCGCCGCAGAGATAGTCGATGCCGCGCCGCACCGCGTCGCTCCCGACCTCGCCCGCGGCCATGAGCGCGAGCAGCGCCCACGCGGTCTGCGACGGGGTCGAGACCACGTCGAACGCGCGTTCGATGCGCTCGGCGTAGTAGCTGTCCCCGGTCTCGCCCCAGCCGCCGTCGGCGCGCTGCTTGGCTTCGAGCCAGGCGACGGCCTTGCGGACGGCGGGCGAGGCCGGGTCTTCGCCGGCGGCGTTCAGGGCGCAGAGCACCGACCAGGTGCCGTAGATGTAGTTGGTGCCCCAGCGGCCGAACCAGGAGCCGTTCTCCTCATGCTCCGCGAGGAGATAGGCGAGCCCCTTGGCGACGGTCTCGTGCTCGCGCGCATAGCCGATCTGACAGAGGAAGCTCACGCAGCGCGCGCTGACATCGGCGGTCGCGGGGTCGAGCAGGGCGCCATGGTCGGCGAAGGGAATGTGGTTGAGCGCGTAGTGCTCGTTCTCGGCGTCGAAGGAGCCCCAGCCGCCGTTCTCGTTCTGCATGGCGATGATCCACGCGGCTGCCCGCTCGATCGCCTCGCGGTGCGCCTCGGGATCGGCGCGGTGGAGCGCCATCGCCACCACCGCCGTGTCGTCCACGTCGGGGTAATGGTCGTTGCGGTACTGGAAGGCCCAGCCTCCCGGCGGGGCGTTCGGCCGCATGGCGGCCCAGTCGCCCGCGAGATCGCAGATCTGCAGGTCGGCGAGCCAGGGGAGGGAATCGTCCGCCGCGCGGCGGTCCTGCTCACCGCCGCATTCCATGAGACTGTGCGCGGCGAGCCCGGTATCCCAGACCGGCGAGACGCAGGGCTGGCAGTACTGGCTTCCGTTCGTGGGCTCGGTCAGTAGGAGGTCGATCGCGCGGCGGGCGGTGCGGCGCGGCGGATGATCGGGCCCGTAGCCTAGGGCATCGAAGGCCATGACCACGTTGGCCATCGGCGGGAAGATCGCGCCCAGGCCGTCCTCCCCGTTGAGGCGCGTCATGCACCAGTCGAGCGCCTTGTCGATCGCGCCGCGGCGTACCCTGCCCGGTATCGCCTTCTCGCCGACCGTGAGCGCACGGTCGAGGGTCAGGAAGGACCACTGCGTGAGGGTCTCCCTCGGGAAATAGTGCCATTCCCGCTCCGGCGGGGTCGTGAACAGCTCGGCGATGCCGACGCCCCGCGGGTTCTTGGCGCGAGGTTTGAGCGCGAGCAGGATCGTGAGCGGCACGATGGTGGTGCGCGACCAGTAGGAGACCTTGTCCAGGTGGAAGGGGAACCAGCGCGGCAGATTTATGATCTCCACCGGCATCGCCGGCGCGGCGCGCCACGGCACCTGGCCGAAGAGCGCGAGCGTGATCCGCGTGAACACGTTGCAGCGCGCGGCGCCGCCGGCGGCGAGCACGGCCTTGCGCGCGCGGGCCATGTGCGGCGCCTCCGGGTCGTCGCCGATCAGCTTGAGGGCGTAGTAGGCCTTGACGGTGCAGCTGATGTCGAAGGCGCCGCCGCGGAAAAGGGGCCAGCCGCCGTGATCGGCCTGGCGGCTGCGGATGTAGGTGCCGAGGCGCGCCTCGGTCTCGGGATCGAGCTCGTCGAGGAAGTGGTTGAGGAGGACGTACTCGGCCGGGATGGTCGCGTCGGCCTCGAGCTCGAACAGCCAGTGGCCGTCGTCATGTTGGAGGTCGCGCAGGCCGGCGGCAGCGTCCTCGATGACCTTCTCGATATCGGGGGCGGGAACGGTGCCGTCCAGACTGTCCGACGGCTGGCGGACGATGGTTTCACTCCGCCGGTCCGGTCCGGCGCGCGCAACCTCCATGGGCGTCAGGCGCGTTGCGGCAGGGTGGCCGAGTTGCTGCCGAGCGCGCCGAGCGCCGTGTCGACGATGTCGCGCGCGGTCAGCCCCGCGTCCTCGTACATGCCGGCGGGCGTGCCGTGGGCCACGAAGCGGTCGGGCAGCAGCATCGGCCGGATCTTGAGGCCGGAGTCGAGGAAGCCTGCCGTAGCCAGGAACTGCATGACGTGCGCGCCGAAGCCGCCGATCGAGCCTTCCTCGATGGTAATCACCACCTCGTGCTCCCGCGCCAGCCGGCGGATCAGGTCTTCGTCCAGCGGCTTGGCGAAGCGGGCATCGGCGACGGTGGTGGAGAGCCCCCGCGTCTGCAGCTCGTCGGCCGCAGCCAGGGCCTCATGCAGGCGGGCGCCGAGGGAGAGGATCGCGATCGCCGTGCCCTCGCGCACGATTCGCCCCTTGCCGATCTCCAGCATCTTGGGCGTCTCCGGCAGCGGCACGCCCACGCCCTCGCCGCGCGGATAGCGGAAGGCGCTCGGGCAGTCGTCGAGCTTCGCAGCCGTGTGCACCATGTGGACGAGCTCGGCCTCGTCCGCCGCAGCCATGACGACGAAGCCCGGCAGGGTCGCGAGATAGGTGATGTCGAAGCTGCCGGCGTGCGTGGGGCCGTCGGCGCCGACCAGGCCGGCGCGGTCGATGGCGAAGCGGACCGGCAGCTTCTGAATCGCGACGTCGTGCACGATCTGGTCATAGGCGCGCTGCAGGAAGGTGGAATAGATCGCGGCGAAGGGTCTTAGGCCTTCCGTCGCCATGCCCGCCGCGAAGGTGACGCAGTGCTGCTCCGCGATGCCCACGTCGAAGCAGCGGTCGGGATGCGCCTTCGCGAACTTGTCGAGCCCGGTGCCGGACGGCATGGCGGCGGTGAGCGCCACGATCTTCTCGTCGCGGTCGGCCTCCTTGATCAGGCTCTGGGCGAACACGCTGGTGTAGCTCGGCGCCTTGGCCTTGCCCTTCTTCTGCTCGCCCGTCACCACGTCGAACTTGCCGAGGGCGTGGCCGCGATCCGGCGCGTTCTCCGCCGGCTCGTAGCCCTTGCCCTTGCTGGTGACGACGTGGAGCAGCACCGGCCCCGGCGTCTCGTCCTTGCGCACGTTGCGCAGCACCGGAACCAGATGGTCAAGATTGTGGCCGTCGATGGGCCCGATATAGAAGAAGCCCAGCTCCTCGAAGAGCGTGCCGCCGGTGACCATGCCGCGGGAATATTCCTCGGCCCGCATCGCGGCGTCGCCCATCGCCTTGGGCAGTCTGCGCGCCCACTGCTTGCCGAGCTCGCGCAGGCTGCGGAACTGGTGGCTGGAGAGCAGCCGCGAGAGGTAGGCGTTGAGCGCGCCCACCGCCGGCGCGATCGACATCTCGTTGTCGTTGAGGATGACGATGAGGCGCGGCGGCATCGAGCCCGCGTTGTTCATCGCCTCGTAGGCCATGCCGCCGGACATGGCGCCGTCGCCGATGACGCAGATGACGTTGCGCGGCTCGCCCGTGAGCCCGCTCGCCACCGCCATGCCGAGGCCGGCGGAGATCGAGGTGGAGGAATGCGCCGCGCCGAAGGGGTCGTACTCGCTCTCGGTCCGCTTGGTGAAGCCATAGAGCCCGCCCGGCTGGCGGATGGTGCGGATGCGTTCGCGCCGCCCGGTGATGATCTTGTGCGGGTAGGACTGGTGGCCCACGTCCCAGATCAGGCGATCGCGCGGGGTGTCGAACACATGGTGGAGGGCCACCGTCAGCTCGACCACGCCAAGCCCTGCGCCCAGATGGCCGCCGGTCACCGAGACGGCGTCGACGGTTTCGGCGCGAAGCTCCTCTGCAACCTTCTTGAGCTCCTTGACCGAAAGGCTGCGCAGGTCTTCGGGGCTCTTCACGCGGTCCAGATGCGGCGTCTCCGGCATGGCTCCCTCTCCCAGTCGAGTCACCGTTCGGCCCGTCGCGCGACGCGATTCTCACGAGACCAACATGACAACCGTACTACAACGGACATAGGCGTCAATCGACCTGTCATAGGCCGCCGTCGTGAGTGCGTGAGCGCGATTTGGGCCAGCCTCGGGCGCTATAATTGCACCCTGCGGCGCCTTGGGGAAGGCAGTCTGCCGATGTATCCTGAGGTCTCGTCCAAGCCCTTGAGCCAGCCCTAAAAATGCGAAATGTCGACGACGATCTCCCGGTTATCACGCTGAGCGCGGGGCCAGTCGACGCGTATCCGGTCGTCCTGCGGGCGCTCTCGCGGCCCGTCACCTACGATTTCGATCCCTCATTCCAGAATTTCTATGAATCGACCGTCCTGAAGACCGCCGAGTCGCTGCGCACCGCGTTGCCGCCGGTGATCCTGATGGGGGAGCCGGTGCTCGGGCTCGAAGCCGCCGCTGCCGCCCTGATCGGCGCCGACGACGTGGTGCTGAACCTCGCCTCCGGCGAGTACGGCAAGGGCTTCGGCTTCTGGGCGGCGCGCCATTGCCGGGAGCTGGTCGAGATCGTGGCACCCTACGACGACGCCATCGATCCCGACGCGGTCAGCGACATGCTGAAGGCCCGGCCCGATATTCGAATCCTCTCCGTCTGCCATCACGACACGCCGTCGGGCACGGTCAATCCGGTGCGCGAGATCGGCGAGATTTGCCGCGACCATGATGTGCTCACCATCGTGGACGCGGTCTCCTCCTTCGGCGGAATGGACGTTCACCCCGAGGACATTCACGCCGACATTTTCGTGACCGGCCCCAACAAGTGCCTGGGCGGCAGCACGGGGCTCTCCATCGTCCACGTCAGCGAGCGCGCCTGGGCGAAGATCGACGCCAACCCCGCCGCGCCGACCGACTCCGTGCTGAGCCTCAAGGACTGGCGGGATGCCTGGCGCGCGGACGTCCTGTTTCCCTACACGCCCTCCGTCTCCGAGGTCCACGCGCTGGACGCCGCGGTGCAGAACTACCTCGACGAGGGACCGGAGGCGGTGTGGGCGCGGCACGCGCTGACGGCGCGCGCCTGCCGCGCGGGCGTGCGCGCCATGGGTCTCGAGCTCTGGCCCGCACGCGAGTCGATCTGCGCCGACACCGCGACCACGGTGCGGGTGCCGGCGGGGCTGGAGGACGCGGCCATCCGGCAAGAGGCGCGCCGGCTCTACGGCGTGGTCTTCTCCGCCGGCCGCGGCTCGCTGCTGGGCAAGCTGGTGCGGATCGGCCACATGGGGCCGGTGGCGCGGCCGATCTTCGCGACCGTGGCCGTGACTGCGCTCGGCGGCGCCGTCGCGTCACTGGGCGGCAAGGCCGACGTGGGGGCGGGAGTCGAGGCGGCGCTCGCGGTGATCGACGGCGCGGACTAAATCCCCGGCAACACCTCGCTCCCGAGAATCTCCAGCTGGGTCGGCAGCTCTTCGGAAGGCACGACGCAGAGCACGACCTTGGTCGCGCCTGCGTCGAACAACGCCTCCACGCCGCTGCGGCAGTCCTCCGGCCGGCCGGCGACCGCGAGCCAGTCGAGCCAGTCGTCCGGCATGCCGGCCTCGATTGCCTCGGCCCCGCCCTCGTCGATCAATCCGACGAGCGCGTCGTTGGCATCGTAGACGCCGGTGATCAGCGTCGGGCCCATGGCCCCAAGATAAAGGGCGATCAAGGGGCGCACCTTGGCTCGAGCGGCGGCACGATCCTCGCCGACGCTGGTGATGGCATAGGTGACGAGTTGGAAATCCTCCGGCAACCCGCGCGCCCGCCGGACCTTCGCAATCCGCTCCCGGACGGTCGCGACGTAGCGCGGGCCCGCCATCGCGGAGAGCACCATCCCGTCGGCGATCTCGGCACAGAGATCGACGGATTTAGGCCCCACAGCGGCGCCCAGCACCTGAAGGTCGGGCGCGGGATGGGTGAGCGAGACCGCATCGTAGCCGTAGTAGGCGCCCGACTGCGTGAGGGTCTCGCCCGCGAACAGGCGCTTCACGCCGGTGATCGCCTCGCGCATCGAGCCCAGCACCGATTTCGGCGTGAGGTGCATTTGCGCAACCCAGAACGGCACGCCGTGGCCGATGCCGAGGGTGAAGCGGCCGGGATAGGCGTTGGCCAGTGTTGAGGCTTCCATGGCGGTGACGGCCGGATGACGTGCCCGGTTGGAGACCGCGCCGATGCCCACGTCCACTGCTTCGGTGGCCTGGAGCGCCATCGCGGCGCTGGCGAAGCCCGACAGCATGAAATAGTCCTCGGCGAACCAGAGGTCGGAGAAGCCGCAACGTTCCACCTGCCGACTCAGGCTCACAATATCGGCAGGCGCGACGTCGCCGAGGATGAAGACGCCCATGGGGCGGGAGGCGGTGGGCATGGATGTCGCTCCTTACCAATTCATGTAGGCCTGCACGGCCTCGTCCGGGACCAGCCCGGCGGCAACATCGCCGAGCGCCTTGTCGATGATGGCGAGGCCCTCCTCGCACTCCTCATCGCTCAGGGTGAGCGGCGGCGTGATCTCCAGCACGTTCGCCTCAAGGCCCACGTAGATGAAGCTCGCGCCGAGCTCGTAGGCGCGGACGATCACCTTGGCCGTCGTGGTGGCCGGGACAGGCGTCCGGCTCTCCCGGTCATCCACCAGGTCGACTCCGATGGCGAGACCGCGCCCGCGCACGTCGCCGATCATCTCGTGCCGCTCGGCGAGCTTCCTCAGACCGTCCGCCAGCGCCGTACCCACGCGCTCGGCACGACTCGGGAGATCCTCTTCAAGCACGGTGCGGAGCACCGCGAGGCCTGCGGCGGTGCAGACCGGATTGCCGCCCGTGGTCTGGATCGCGAAGGCCGGGCGGTGGTCCATGATCGAAGCGGGACCGATCAGCGCGGACAGCGGCAGGCCGCCGCCAAGACCCTTGCCGAGGACGACCATGTCGGGCTCCAGCCCCTCGTGGCTGAAGGCGTGGAGCGCGCCCGAGCGGCCCAGGCCGACCTTGACCTCGTCGAGGACGGTGAGAATGCCGTGGCGCCGGCAGCGCTCCTCCAGGGCCTTGAGGAAGCCCGCGGGCGGCACGATCAGGCCGCCGTCCGACATGATGGGCTCGATGAAGACGGCCGCCACCTGTTCAGGGGGGCACGTCGTCTCGAACTGGTAATCCAGCATGTTGAGCACGTCGTCGGCGGAAAAACGCGGCCGGTAGGGGTCGGGGTAGGGCAGCAGCACGAGGCCCGGCCGGGGCAGCGTATGGGTCATGGCCGTGTGGCCCGAGATGCTCATCGAGCCCGCCACGCCGCCGTGATAGGAACCGATGAAGGAGATGAAGCGGTGGCGGCCGGTCGCCGCCTCAAGCACACGGGTCGCCGCGTCGTTGGCGTCGGAGCCGGAGTGGCCGTACCAGACGCGCCGCTCGGCATCGCCCGGCATCGTTTCAAGCAGTGCCTCGGCGAGGGCTGCGGCCGACTCGTTCGGATACATCAGCAGGCTCGCGCCCGCCATGTCGGCCATCGCCTCAGTCACGGCCTCGATCACGGCGGGATGGCCGTAGCCGAGGCTCGCCGCCGTCGCCGAGGCGGAGAGGTCGAGGATGGCGCGGCCGTCGTCGGCCGTGAGGTAGGAGCCGTGCCCGCCGCGCGCCGCCAGCGGGTTGAAGCGGAGCTTCTGGATGCCGGCGATCGCGGTTTCGTCACGCTCGCCGAGCGTCAGGTTCGAGGTCGCCATCACCAAGCCTCCATCGTTCCGCCCCCGCGTGGCCCGTGCCCCCGATTGCCGGCGGCGGACGCGGGCTCACGCCATGTGGGGCGCGAGCGCCTCGCGCAGCACCGGTGCCACCGCGTCGATCCCCGGCGTGTCGGAATGGATGCACACCGTCTCCGCCCGGATGGGCACGTCGACGCCTTCGACCGACGTGACCATGCCCTCTTCGATGGCGCGGAGCGTGCGCCTGGCGGTCGCGGCCGGCTCGTAGGGCTCGTGCTCGCGCGTGATGATGAGGTTGCAGTCGCGGTCGTATTCCAGATCGGCGTAGAACTCGGGCCACCAGGGCAGGCCGCGCCGGGAATAGACGGTGTCGTGCATGGTGCCGCCCTGGCCGATCAGCGGCACGCCGAAGATTTCGGCCGCATCGGCTGCGGCCTCGGCGCAATGCTCGTACTTGGACGTCATGCCGAAGAGCGCGCCGTGGGGCTTGATGTGGTTGAGGGCGGAGCCGGCCGCCCTGAGGAAGCCGCTGAGCGCGCCCACCTGGTAAATCAGCAGATCGCGCAGCTCCTCGCGCTCCATCTGCATCTCCCGCCGGCCGAAGCCTTGCCGGTCGGGGAGCGACGGGTGCGCGCCCACCTTGACCCCGTGTTCGAGGGCAAGACGCACGGTCGCGTGCATCACCGACGGGTCCGAGGCATGAAAGCCGCAGGCGACATTGGCGATGCTGATGAACGGCATGATCCGCTCGTCGTTGCCGAAGGTGTAGAGGCCATACCCCTCGCCGATGTCGCAGTTGATGGTGACCGCCATGGCGTACTCCCACTTCGCTGTGGCGGGGAACACTGCACGGGCGCGAGCGGGCAGTCAAAGCGGATCGGCGATTCGGCCGGGCGCCGTTGGTGCGCCCTATGTGGCGGGATAGACTGGCCGCGACCGGAGGGACAGGGAGGCCGACCATGGGCGACGGGTTCGTTCATCCTTATGTGCCGAATGCGGCGCCGGAGCCGCGGCGGAAGCTGCTTGATGCCATCGGCGTCGGCGACGTGACGGAGCTCTACGCAGCGATTCCGGAGGCGCTCAGGGTCAAGGGGCTGCTGGACCTGCCGCCGGCGCTGCCCGGCGAGCAGGACGTGCGGCGGCATCTGGAGGAGATCGTCGCCCGCAACCAGCCCTGTTCCGGGACCTGGCTCAACTTTTGCGGCGCCGGCTGCGCCCAGCACTATGTGCCGGCGATCGTGGACGAGATCGTCCATCGCGGCGAGTTCCTCACGGCCTACGGCGGCGGCACCTACTCGGACCACGGCAAGAACCAGGCGCTCTTCGAGTTTCAGAGCCTGATCGGCGAGCTGGTGGGCATGGAGGTGGTCTCGACCCCGGTCTACGACGCGGGCGCCGCGACCGGCAGCGCCGTGACCATGGCCTGCCGCATCACCGGCAGGGGCGGCGTGCTGGTGCCGGAGACCATGAGCGCCGACCGGCGCTCGCAGCTCATCGGCTTCGCCAAGCCCTTTGCATCCGTCGAGACCGTCGACCGCGACCCCGCGACCGGGCTGATCGACCTCGCCGACCTCCGCGCCAAGGTCTCGGCCGAGACGGCGGCCGTGGTGATCGAGAGCCCCGGCTACCTCGGCCTGATCGAGACCCAGGCCCAGACCATCGCCGATATCGCTCACGAGGCCGGCGCCATGCTGATCGCTGGCGTCGACCCCATCTCTCTCGGCGTGCTCGCGACGCCTGCCGATTACGGCGCGGACCTTGCGATCGGCGATCTGCAGCCGCTCGGCATCCACATGTATGCGGGCGGCGGCAACGGGGGTTTCATCGCGAGCCGGGACGAATCCCGCTTCGTCGCCGAATACCCGTCGATCATGTTCAGCATCGCGCCGGCGGTAGAGGGGGAAGGCTTCGGCTTCGCCTGGTCCACCATGGAGCGCACCTCCTACGACACCCGCCACGACGCCACCGACTACGCCGGCACGACCCAGTGGGTCTGGGGCATCGGGGTCGCGGTCTATCTCTCGCTGATGGGGCCGGAGGGGATGGCCGAGCTCGGCCGCGGCATCATGCAGCGCGCCTGCTACGCGGCGGAGCGGATCGCGGCGCTCCCCGGCGTCGCGGTGCCCCACCTGGGGCAGCCGTTCTTCAAGGAGTTCGTGGTCGATTTCTCCGGCACGGGTAAGACCGTCGCGGCCGTCAACGCCGCGCTGCTCGAGGCCGAGATTCACGGCGGCAAGGACCTGAGCGGCGAGTTCCCGGTACTCGGGCAGTCCGCTCTCTATTGCGTGACCGAGCTGCACGGAGCGGCCGAGATCAAACGACTGGTCTCCGCGCTCGGGGAGGCAGTCCGATGACCGACCGCATCGGAGGCGGCTTCCACGCCGCGCACTGGGACGAGCCCCTGATCGACGAAATCCCCGGCGACGGCGGGCGCGGCCTGCTACCGCCCAAGGTGGACGACGCCATCGCCGATGCGGTCGGCGACGTTCCCGCCGCGCTGCCCGAAGGGGTGCGCCGCGCCGTGCCGCCGGCGCTGCCCTCGCTGCCGCAGCACCGGGTGCTCCGACACTTCCTGCGGCTCTCGCAGATGGCCATGGGCTTCGACGTGACCGTCGACATGATGGGCACCTGCACCATGAAATACAGCCCCAAGGTGCACGAGTACGTCGCGCGCCTGCCCGGCTTTGCCGACGTCCACCCCCTGCAGGACCCGGAGACGCTGCAGGGCACGCTGGAGATTCTCTACCGCTTCAACCGCGTGATGTGCGAGATCGCGGGCATGGATGCCTTCACCTTCCAGCCGGCGAGCGGGGCGCAGGGCATCTACACCAACGCCTGCCTGATCCGCGCCTATCACGCCGCGCGCGGCGACGGCGGCAAGCGGGACGAGATCATCACCACCGCCTTCTCGCATCCGGCCGATGCGGCGACGCCGGCGGTGGCGGGCTTCAAGGTCATCACGCTCATGCCGGGCGAGATGGGCTTCGCCGAGGTCGACGCGCTCAAGGCCGCGGTCTCGGAGCGGACCGCCGGGCTGATGCTGACCAACCCCGAGGATACGGGGCAGTACAACCCGCACATCCGCGCGTTCGTGGACATCGTGCACGAGGCCGGCGGACTCTGCGCCTACGACCAGGCCAACGGCAATCCGCTGCTGGGGGTGGTGCGCGCGGGCGATACCGGCTTCGACATGTGCCAGTTCAACCTGCACAAGACCTTCTCCGCGCCCCACGGTGCGCTCGGGCTTGGCTGCGCTGCGGTGGGCGTCAAGGCGCACCTGGAGCGCTTCCTGCCGCGCCCCCTCGTCACCTACGACGGCGAGCGCTACGGCCTGGATTACGAGCAGGGGGAGGGGATCGAGAAGATCCGCGCCTTCATCGGCAACGTGCACGCGGTGCTCAAGGCCTATGCCTGGGTCCGCAGCCTGGGCGCCGAGGGCCTGCGCGCGGTCGCCGAGACGGCGGTGCTCAACAACAACTACATGCTGCACCACATCAGGCAGATCGAGGGCACGACCATTCCCTGGCCCAAGAACACGTACCCCAAGCTGGAACAGGTCCGCTACAGCTGGGAGCCGCTCTACGAGGAGACCGGCGTCGCCAGCCACGACGTGCTGAACCGCATGGTCGATTTCGGCGTGCAGCACTACATGGAGAGCCACGTGCCGATGCTGGTGCCGCAGCCCTTCACCCTGGAGCCGGGCGAATCGCTGACCATCGCGGAGATGGACCACGTGCTGGGCGCGCTGCGGCGGATCGCAGAGGAGGCCCGCAACGCGCCGGAGCAGGTGACGGCGGCCCCGCACAGCGCCGCCATCCGGCCCATCGACGGCGACGTGCCGGAGGACCCGGACTGCTGGGCCTTCACCTCGCGCGCCTACCGGCGCAAGCGCGGCAACTGGGCCAACGTCAAGCGCGGCCTGGGCGGGCACGGCGGCGGCTACAGCTGAGTCTCGCCCAATGGGCCGGCCTGCGCTCGGCCTGATCGTCAACCCGATCGCCGGCATGGGCGGCAGCGTCGGGCTCAAGGGCACCGACACGGCGGCGATTCTGAGCGAGGCGCGCGCCCGAGGCGCGGTGCCGCAGGCGGGCGCACGCGCAGCCGTGGTGCTGGAAGCACTTGCCGCTGCCCGGCCGGGGCTGGAGCTGTTCGCGGCCCCCGGCGAGATGGGCGAGGGGATCGCGCGCGAGGCCGACCTGCGTCCGTCGGTCGTCGGCGCCCCGGCCGAGGGAGAGACCAGCGCGGTGGACACGCACGCCGCGGCCGAGGCGATGGCGGCTGCCGGCGCCCGGCTCATCGTCTTCGCCGGCGGCGACGGCACCGCCCGCGACATGGCGGCCGCGCTTGGCGACCGGGTGCCGGTGATCGGCGTGCCCGCCGGGGTGAAGATGCACTCGGCGGTTTACGCCACCAGCCCCCGCGCCGCCGCCGATCTCGCGCTCCGGGCGCTCGCTCAGGACATCGAAGCGCGGCCCCGCGAGGTCATGGATATCGACGAAGAGGCGTTCCGCGCCGGCGCCATCTCCGCGAAGCTTTACGGTTACTTGCCAGTGCCTTACGCGCCAGACCTGACCCAAAGCGTCAAGGCCGGTGGGGTCAGCAGCGACCGCGCGGCGCTGAGCGGGATCGCCGCCGAGATTGCCGGCCGGATGGAGGCCGGGCGGCTCTACATTCTGGGGCCCGGCACCACCACGCGTGCGATCGCCGAGGCGCTCGGCCTGCCCAAGACCCTGCTCGGCGTCGACCTGGTGCGGGACGGAGCGGTGATTGCCGCCGATGCGACCGAGGCGGCTATCCTGCGCGCGCTGGACGAGAGCCCGCCCGGCGCCATCGTGGTGACGCCCATCGGCGGTCAGGGGCACTTTCTCGGGCGCGGCAACCAGCAGATCGGCGCGCGCGTGGTGCGGGCGGTGGGTCTCGACCGGTTGCTCGTGGCGGCGACGCCCGAAAAGCTCGCGTCCCTGCGCGACAGCACGCTGCACGTCGATACCGGCGACCCCGACCTGGACCGGGCGCTTTCCGGCTGGCGCCGCGTCATCACCGGCCGCGGCAACGAGACGGTGTGCCGGGTCGCGGCATGAGACGGCCGCCGTCACTTGAGCGGGCAGGGGGCTTCCCGCAGGATGGCGCGGCCCTGCCGGGGCGGGGGAGGAAGGGATGAAAACGCTATCTTGGGGCGTGCTCGGCGCTTCGTTCTTCGCCATCGAGCACATGATCCCGGCGTTGCTTGAGGCCAAGGGCCTCCGCGTCCACGGTATCGCGAGCCGCGAGCTGGCCAAGGCCGAGGTGGTGGCCGAGCGATTCGGCCTGTCGCAGGCCTATGGCGATTACGAGTCCATGTTGGCCGATCCCGCCATCGACGTGGTCTTCAACCCGCTGCCCAATCACCTCCACGTGCCCTGGTCGGCGAAGGCGGCGCACGCCGGCAAGCACGTGCTCTGCGAGAAGCCCATCGCGCTCAGCGCGGACGAGGCGGCGCAGCTCATCGCCGTCCGCGACGAGACCGGCGTGCAGATTCAGGAGGCGTATGTCGTCACCCATCACCCGCAATGGAAGCGGGTGCGGGAGCTGGTGCGCGCGGGCCGCATCGGACCCGTGCGGGCGATTCAGGGCTGGGTCAGCTACTGGCTGGACGACCCCGAGAACATCCGCAACAAGCGGGAGATGGGGGGTGGCGGACTGCTCGACATCGGCGTCTATCCGCTGTTGACCGCGCGCTACGTGTTCGAGGCCGATCCGATCCGCGCCTTCGCCGCCATCGAGCGGCACCCGGAATGGGGGACGGACGTGCTGGCCAGCGCGACGCTGGAGTTTCCGAGCGGCATCCTGAGCTTCACCTGCGGCACGCTGTCGGCGGTCCATCAGCACATGGCGATCCACGGCACCGAGGGGCGGATCGAGCTGCCCGACCCCTTCGCCCAATCGCCGACCCGCGAGGCGCGCCTCTCGATCCTGGGTCCGCGCCAGATCTGGGAGCCGCTCAACGAGGAGGTCGAGACCCTGGAACGGGTCAACCAGTACGTGCCGCAGGCCGAGGCGTTCTGCGCGGCGGTGCGGGGCGAGGCGCCGCCGGCGTTCCCGCTGGAGGAGTCGGTCAAGATGATGCGGGCACTGGATGCACTGGCGCGCTCGGGCGAGAGCGGCCGGTGGGAGGAGGTCGGTGTCTGAGCGCCCGGTGCTGCGGGCCGCGGTCGCTGCTATAACGGGCCGGACCAGACCGGGGCAGGGAAGGGGAGATGACGACGGCACCGAGCGAGGCGCTCACGCTCTACGGCACCGAGCAGGAAGCGCCGGAAGCGCGGGCCATCACGGCCGGCGCGCTCACGGCCACGCTCGAGGCCGGCAAGCTGCGCTGGATCCGCTACGGCGGTGTGGAGGCGCTGCGCGGCCTCGCCTTCGTCGTGCGCGGCGGCGGCTGGGAGACCTACGCGCCTCAGATCGCCAACCTTGAGATCGAGGAAGAGGGAGGCGGCTTTCGCGTGGGCTACGACGGGCGCATCGAGTCCGGCGACGGCGTGCTCACCTACCGGGCCGAGATCGTGGCGGAGAACGAGCGGAGCCTGGTCTTCACGGTCGAGTTCACGCCCGAAACCGAGTTCAGGACCAGCCGCACGGGCTTCGTCGTGCTGCACCCGGTCGAGGGCGTGGCGGGCGAGACCTGCACCATCACCCACAGCGACGGCGCGGTGGAGGAGACCGCCTTCCCCGGACTGATCAGCCCGTTTCAGCCTTTCTACGACATTGCCGCCATGCGCCACCGGGTCTCGCCGGGGGTCTGGCTCACCTGCCGCTTCGAAGGCGCCGACCCGTGGGAGACCGAGGATCAGCGCAATTGGACCGATGCCTCCTACAAGACCTACTACCGCCCGCTTGCGCTGCCCTTCCCCTACCCGCTGGCGGCCGGCGAGCGGCTGCGGCAGGTCGCGACACTCAGCATCGAGGGGGGCTCTGCAGCCGTGGCCGCAGGTCCGGGCGGTGACGGGGCGGTCGAGATCGCCCTCGGCGGCGCGACCGGAACGCAGATGCCGGAGATCGGGCTCGGCGTTGCCAACCTGGAGCGCGATCATCTCGACCACGGGCTCGACCTGATCAAGGCGCTCGGGCCGGGGCACATCGTCTGTGAATGTGACCCTCGTGACCCTCACGCGGCAGACGCGCTGGCCGCCGGCCGGGGTCTGGCCGAGGCTCTCGATGCCGAGGTCGTGCTGGAGATTACGGTGCCTTGTGAGCGGCCGGTGGCCGACGAGCTGGCACAGGCTGCCGAGATCGCGGGCCGTGCCGGGCTCAAGCCCGACGCCATCGTGCCGGAGCAGGCGCGGCTCCTGAAGTTCACCTTGGAGAAGATCGCGGCCCTCGGCATCCCCGACTTCGACGAGGTCTACGGCGCGGCGCGCGCGGCCTTCCCCGGCGTGCGCCTGGGCGGCGGGGTCTTCACCAACTTCACCGAGCTCAACCGCAACTGCGCGACGCCCGACCTGTTCGACTTCCTGACCCATGCCACCTCTGCCGTGGTGCACGAGCCGGACGACCTCTCGGTAATCGAGACGCTGCAGACGCTGCCGGATATCGTCGCCTCGGCCAAGGCGCTCGCCGGAGGCAAGCCCTACCGCATCGCGCCGAGCGCCATCGGCATGCGCTTCAACCCCTACGGGCCGGACGTCCACCAGAACGGCGACAACGGGCGCTACTCCTTCAACCGCCAGGACCCGCGCCATCGCGCGCTGCTCGGCGCGGCCTTCACGCTCGGCTATGCGGCGCGGGTGGCGCCGCTTGGCCTGGAGGCGCTGGCGGTCGGCCAGCCTTCCGGCGCGCTCGGCATGGTCTATCGCAGGACCGAGCACCCGCAGCCCTGGTTCGACGATCTCGACGGGCCGGCGGTGATGCCTCTCTATCACATCGTGGCGGCGCTCGCGGCGGCGAAGGGGGCGGCGGTCCGCGCCGTGACCAGCGGCGATCCCACGCAAGTGCTGGGGCTCGCCTACGAGAACGGGGGCGGCACCTTGCTCTGGCTCGCCAACCTCACGCCGGCGCCCCGGACCGTGACGGTCTCGGGCCTCTCGGGTGGCACGGCCACCATCGGTCGGCTGGATTCGAGCAACTTCGTGGACGCCGTGACCGATCCGGCGGGCTTCGCGGCGTCCCTCGGTCAGCCGGGCGACCCCGGCCGCGTCGAATTGGCGCCGTTTGCCGTCTCGCGCATCCAGATCGGCGCATAGCCTACAGAGCATTTCGACGGATCGAAAAAGGGAAGGACATGGCAGAACACGCCCTCAAGGAGATGTCCCGCCACGGCCGGCTCAAGGTCGGCACCTTCGTGGTCGAGTTCAGCACGCCGGGAATCGGCCAGATCCTGAAGGCCGCCGGCTGCGAGTACGTGCTGCTCGACATGGAGCATTCCGGCTTCGGCTTCGACACGCTGAAGCAGATGCTGCGCTACATGCAGGCGGGCGACATGCCGGCGATCGTGCGCGTGCCGTCGCGCGAATACCACCACGCGGCACGCGCCATGGACATGGGGGCCGAGGGCATCATGCTGCCGATGGTGGGCTCGGCGAAGGTGGCGCGGGAGCTGCTGAGCTACGTCAAGTACGCGCCGGACGGCGAGCGTGGCGTCGCGCTGCAGATCGCCCACGATCGCTACGCGCCGGGGGACACGAAAAAGAAGCTGCGCGACGCCAACCGGCGCTGCACCTTCGTCGCCTTGATCGAGACCGCCGAGGGCATCGAGAACGTGGACGACATCGCGGCCATCGAAGATGTCGACGTGCTCTGGATCGGCCACTTCGACCTCTCGGTCTCCATGGGCATCGCGGGCCAGTTCGACCACTCGGATTTCATCGCGGCGGTGGCGCGCGTGGTGCAGGCGGCGAAGAGGAACAACAAGTCCCTGGGCCGGCTGGTGCCCAACGTCGATGTCGGCGTGGCGCTGTTCAACGAAGGCTTCGACTTCATCTGCT
Organism: Alphaproteobacteria bacterium; assembly: GCA_022826665.1. Taxonomy (GTDB): domain Bacteria; phylum Pseudomonadota; class Alphaproteobacteria; order UBA828; family UBA828; genus WTGU01. Next base: position 51,645 of record JAJDUK010000076.1, read on the forward strand.
ATTCGGGCGATGTCTGGCTGTTGCAGCAGTCCATGCGCGAGGGCGCGGAGGGCCTGCGCGCCCAATGCAAGCGTGGCCGGCGGCGGCCGAAGAGATAAGGGAGATCAAACGGTTATGGCTGAAAAGTTTAGGGTTGCACTGAGCAGGGATTTTCTCACGGCGGAGGGCGAGCCGCTCTTCCCCATGTTCGACCGCACGCCGCTGGACGACGACCCGGACATCGAGTGGCGCTATCTGGAGAACGGCGAGGGGCCGGTGGACGCGTCCGAGCTCGCCGGTCACGACGCGCTGATCCTGCTGGCCCAGCGCTTCGATCGCTCCAGCGTGCCGAGCGACGGCCGGCTCGCCATGGTCGCGCGCTTCGGCGTCGGCTACGACAGCGTGGACGTGCCCGCCTGCACCGACAACGACATCGCGCTGGTCATCACGCCCAATGGCGTGCGCCGGCCGGTAGCGGTCGCCATCATCGCGCTGATCCTCGCGGTCACCTGCAAGCTCCTGCTCAAGCACCAGCTCACCCTGGAGGGCCCTCCGGGCTTCGCCCGCAAGGGCGCCCACATGGGGGTGGGTCTCGTCGGCAAGACGCTCGGCTCGGTCGGCATCGGCAACATCGGGGCCGAGATGTTCCGCATGGCCGCCCCCTTCGACATGAACTTCATGGCCTGCGACCCCTACGCCGACCCGGCGGTGGCCGAAGAGCTCGGTGTGCGGATGGTCGATCTCGACACGGTTTGTCGGGAGTCCGACATCCTGACCGTCAACTGCCCGTTGAGCGACGAAACCCACCATATCGTCGATGCGCGGCTGATCGGCCTGATGAAGCCCACCGCCTATTTCGTGAACACCTCGCGCGGCGGCACCGTCGACCAGAAGGCGTTGTGCGCGGCGCTGCAGGAAGGGCGGATCGCGGGCGCCGGCCTCGACGTGCTCGACCCGGAGCCGCCGGACCCGAACGATCCCATCCTCAAGCTCGACAACGTGGTGTTCGCACCGCACGCGCTGGCCTGGACAGACCAGTGCTTCGCCGGGCTTGGCGCCGATGACATCGTCGCCTGTAAGGCCTTGATGCGAGGCGAGGCGCCTGCGGCGGTCGTCAACCGCGAGATTCTCGATAATGCGGCCTGGCGGGCCAAGCTCGCGCGCTACGCCGAGACCTTCGGCCGCTGATCGCGAGTTGTCGCCCGGATGCAACTTGTTTCTGCGCGCGAGACCCTGTGGGCGCGAGCGACCCGCAACATGGTGCGGTGCACGGTGCGCGCCAGTCGCGTCACGAATGCGCCATGACCTTGGTGAGTAATGCGGGCTAAAGCACTATCCGTGCCAACCGGGTCACGGCGGCCCGCGCGCACCCCACCTCCCCCTGTCCCCCTTCCCCCGAAGGGCGGAGGGGGAACGTGGTGGAGCCACCTGATCCCCCTCTCTGCCGTTGGGGGCGGAGAGGGCCGGGGTGAGGTCGGGGATTCCCGGGCTGCACTGCATTTGAGGGTGGGGTCGGGCGCGAACCGGGTGCGATCCCGCGCGCGTGGCCGGTCGCCGTGGAATCCCATCCCATCACACTTATCCCGCCTAATCCCGGCGTGTCCCGCATGAATTTTATGTTCGCACGATCCCACTGGGCCCGCCGCAGGCCGGAGGCCTGGCCCCGCGCCGGAGGCCGCGGCGCGCCGTGACCGGCTTCGACTTCCCGCCGCCGGCGATGCCGCCCGGCACCGACGCGCTCCGCGCCGAGGTCCGCGCCTTCCTCGCGGACTCGCAGGAGGCCCTGGGCTGGCGGCCGGATTCCGACTTCGGCTCTGACTGGTCGGCCGCCTTCAGCTGTGCCCTCGGTGCGCGGGGTTGGATCGGCATGTGCTGGCCCCGGCGCTATGGCGGGCACGAGCGCTCGGCGCTTGAGCGCTACGTCGTGATCGAGGAGCTGCTGGCGGCCGGTGCGCCCGTTTACGCCCATTGGGTGGCGGACAGGCAGAGCGGCCCGCTGCTGCTTCGCTTCGGCACCGAGGAGCAGCGCCAGACGATCCTCCCCCGGATCGCCGCCGGCGAGTGCTACTTCGCCATCGGCATGAGCGAGCCCGATTCCGGCTCCGATCTCGCCTCGGTGCGCACCCGCGCGGAGCGGACGGCGGACGGCTGGCGCATCAACGGCACCAAGGTGTGGACCAGCAACGCCCACCGCTCGCAGTACATGATCGCGCTCTGCCGCACCGGGCCCGCCGGAGAAAGCCGCCACGAGGGCCTCAGCCAGTTCCTGATCGACCTCGAAGCCGATGGCGTGAAGGTCAGCCCGATCGTCAACTTGGCCGGCAAGCACGATTTCAACGAGTGCGTCTTCGAGGATGTGGTGATTCCCGCCGACCGGCTGATCGGCCAGGAGGGCGACGGCTGGCGTCAGGTGACGGGCGAGCTTGCGCTGGAGCGGAGCGGGCCCGAGCGCATCCTCAGCACCTTCCATCTCTTCGCCGCGTTGGTCGAGGCGGCGGGCCCGGAGCCCGAGCCGCGGCTCGCCGAGGCGATCGGGCGCCTCACGGCGGAGTTCTACGCGCTGCGGGCCATGTCACTCGCGGTCGCCGGCCAACTGGAGAAGGGGGAGCTGCCGGAGGTCGAGGCCGCCATCGTCAAGGACATGGGCACGCGCTTCGAGGCCGAGGTCGTCGAGACTCTGCGCCGCGCCGTGCCGGCCGAGCCGGTCGCGGGGGGAAGCGCCAACGCGCCGTCGCTCGAAGCCGCGTTGGGTGCGACTGTGTTGGGGCTGCCCTCGTTTACCCTGCGCGGCGGCACCAACGAGGTCTTGCGCTCGATCATCGCCCGTGGCCTGGGAGTCAGGTGAGGGCACGATGAGCGACGAGACGGCGCGCTTGGTCGAGCAAATCGCTGACGACCTGTTCGCGGCGGAGAGCGAGGCTGCGCGCGAGGCGCTCGTCCAGAATAGGTGGCCGCAGCGGATTTGGCAGATTTTCGCCGAGACCGGGCTGGCGCACGCGGCATTGCCGGAGGAAGCGGGCGGTGCGGGTCTCGCGGCGGGGCTTGCGGTGCTGCGCGCGGCAGGGCGCCATGCCGCGCCGATCCCGGTCGCGGAGACGATGATCGGAACCCTGCTTTGCCACCGTGCCGGGGCCGAGGCGCCGGACGGCCCGCTCACCCTCTATGCGCCGCCGGCCGGCGCGCTGGCCCCGCAGCCGGAGGTGCAGGACGATATTGTCGCTGCCACTTTGCCGCGGGTGCCGTGGGCCCGAATCGCCACTGTGCTTGCGGTTGGTGCGCCGGGCCAGGGCCTGGCTTTCCTCAAACCCAGCAACGTGATCGAGGGTGCGAACCTGGCCGGCGAGCCGCGCGACGATGTGGCCGTCTCCGGTCCGCCGGACCGCGTCCTTCCCCTGCCGCCGGAGGTGGACGGCTTCGCCCTCATGGCGCTCGCCCGCGCCGCCCAGTTGCGGGGCGCGATGGAGCAGGTGCTCGCCATGAGCCTGCAGTATGCGAGTGATCGTGTGCAGTTCGGCCGGCCACTCAAGCGCTTCCAGGCGATCCAGCACTACTTGGCCGAAATTGCCGGGGAGGCGGCGGCCACCGGGGCTGCGGTCGATGCGGCGGCGCAGGCGTCGAACACCTTCGGCTTCGCTGCGGCCAAGGCGCGGGCGAGCCAGGCGGCGGGCACGGTCGCCCGTCTCGCCCATCAGGTGCATGGCGCCATCGGCTATACCGCCGAGCACGACCTGCACCACTGGACCAAGCGCCTTTGGGCCTGGCGCGACGAGTGCGGCAACGAGGCCTACTGGTGGCAGGGGCTCGGTGCGCACGCCGCGCAAGGCGGCGGCGCGGCGCTATGGCCGGCGATGGTCGCTGCCTCTGGCAGCGCGGTAGAAGAAGCGGCCTCCGGCAGTGCGGTAGCAGAAGAGGGAGATCGCCCGTGAGCGACGAGATCCGCCTGGAGGTCGCGGAGCGCATCGCGACGATCACGCTCAATCGGCCCGAGCGGCGCAACGCCTTCACCCGCTCCATGATCGACGCCTGGGCGGCAGCGCTCGCCGAGTGCCGGGACCGCGAGGACGTGAACGTGGTGGTGGTGACCGGGGCGGGCAAGGCCTTCTGCAGCGGCGGCGACATCAAGGAGCTGATGGGGGAGGGCCTGGAGCAGGCGCCGGCCGAGCAGCGGGCGACGATCGGCGAGCACGTGCATCGCATTCCGCTCACCCTTGCCGACATGGACAAGCCGGTGATTGCGGCGATCAACGGCGCGGCCATCGGCGCGGGCCTCGACCTCGCGCTCGCGATGGACCTGCGCTTCGCCGCGGCCTCGGCCAGGTTCGCCGAGACCTACGTCAAGGTCGGGCTCGCGCCCGGCGCCGGCGGCGCGCATTGGCTGCCGCGCCTGGTGGGGCAGGCGAAGGCGCTTGAGCTGCTGTGGACGGGCGAGGCCATCGACGCGGCGGAGGCGGAGCGCATCGGCCTGGTCAACCGGGTCTGCGCCGACGACGCGCTGATGCCCCAAACCATGGAATTCGCGCGCCAACTGGCGGACGGTCCGACTTTGGCCATCCGCGCCATCAAGCGGCTGGTGCGGGACGGCATCGGCGGCGACCTCCGCGTCGGGCTGGACCGGGCGTCGGCCACCTACGGCGTGCTCGGCTCCACCGGCGATCACCGGGAGGCGGTGCAGGCCTTCGTCGAGAAGCGCGCGCCACGCTTTCGGGGGCGGTAGCTCGGTGGCGGCGGAGAGCGAGGCCCCGCCGGACCTCGCGGCGATCGAGGCGGCGCGGACGACCCTCGGCGATCTCATCGAGGAGACCCCGGTGCACCGCTGGCGCGCGCCGGCGGTCTCGGACGCGCTCGGGCCCGAGAGCGCAGTCTTCCTCAAGCTCGAGCTGTTCCAGCGCACCGGCACCTTCAAGGCGCGGGGCGCACTGCTCAACGCGCTGGCTCTCGACGAGGCGGCGCGGAAGCGCGGCGTGACGGCGGTGAGCGCCGGCAACCACGCCATCGCCGTGGCCTTCGCCGCACACCGCGTCGGCACCTCGGCCAAGGTCGTGATGATGGAAGGCGCCGATCCCTTCCGCGTCGCCCAGGTGCGGCGCTATGGCGCGGAACTGGTACAGGTCCCGGACGTGCACGCCGCCTTCGAGGCCGTGCGCGCCATCGAGGCCGACGAAGGGCGCACCTTCATCCATCCCTTCGAGGGGCGGACCATCGCGCTCGGCACGGCGACGGTGGGACTGGAGCTCGCGCGCCAGGTGCCCGCGCTGGATGCGGTCGTCGTGCCCATCGGCGGCGGCGGGCTCTGCGCCGGCGTCTCCTGCGCCATCAAGACCCTGCAGCCGGGCTGCCGCGTCTATGGCGTCGAGCCGGAGGGCGCGGACACCATGCACCGCAGCTTCGCGGCCGGCTCGCCCCAGGCCATCGACAAGGTGACCACCATCGCCGACAGCCTCGGCGCGCCTTACGCCCAGCCCTACTCTTACGAGCTCTGCCGACGCTACGTGGACGAGCTGGTGAGGATCGACGACGAGGCCATGCGCCGCGCCATGGGGCTGCTCTTCGCCGAGATGAAGCTCGCCGTGGAGCCGGCGGGCGCGGCGGCGACGGCGGCGCTGCTCGGTCCGCTCGCCGAGCGGCTACGGGGGCAGCGCACCGCGGTCATCGTCTGCGGCACCAACATCGACGCGCAGAAGTTCATGGAACAGGCGCTGTTCGCGTGATGCGAGGCACGCCTCGGAAGGGTCAATCCGCTCCGGCGTCCCGGTCGCCCGTGTCCGCGTCTCGCCGCTTGTACCACTCCACTCCCTGTGCCTCGATTTGATTGCGTAGGGCGGTGCTGTCGATCATTCCATAGAGGAGCAGATGGACGCGCTGCGGGATCGTCAGATCGTCGATAGCGGCGGTGAGGTTCACCTGGTCGCTCATGGACAGGCGGTCACCGAACAGCGCGAGGTCCACGTCCGAGGCCGGGCGAAAGGTCCCCGTGGCGCGCGAGCCGAACAGCACGGCCCGCTCCACCCTGGCGTTGGCCGCGATGATGCCGATGACGGCCTTGCGATGCCGCTTCTTCAGGCCGTCGGTCATGCGGTGCGGCCGACGCTGTTGGCGGGGCGCTCCTACCAGCTGTTCCTGAGTTCGCGGAGCTTGAGGAAGACTTCGCGCGGGCCGGGATCGTCCGAGAGGTCGGAGAAGGCCTCGCGCAGCCGCGCGATCACGCTCGGGCTGTGCAGGCGGAAGAAGGTGTTGATCTCCTTCTCCAGCGCGAGCGTCGAGACCAGGGCGTCGTCGGGGTCCTGCGGCCCTATCTCCTCGAGCAGCGAGGCCGCCCGCTCGTTGTCGGGCTCCCGGTCTAGGGTGAACTCCAGGTTGTTCTCGATGTAGTCGTGGCCGGGGTAGATCAGGGTCTCGTCCGGCAGCCGCGCGAGCTGGCCGGCGAAGGTCTCATAGAGCTCCGCCGGGTGGCCGCCGGAATGGCAGTTGCCGGCGCCGGCGTTGAAGAGGGTATCGCCGCAGAAGAGGGCGGGTGTGTCGGTACGGGACAGCAGGCACACGTGGCTCATGGTGTGGCCGGGGGTGTCCAGCGCTTCGAGCTCCACCGTGGCGCCGACCTTGATGACGTCGCCCGCGCCGAGCCCGCGGTCGATGCCGGGAATCTTGCCTTTGGCGTTGGCGTGGGCGAGCAGGCTGGCGCCGGTGGCCTTGACCACTGCCTTGTTGCCGCCGGTGTGATCGCCGTGCTCGTGGGTGTTGAGGATCTGGGTGATCTGCCAGCCCTTGTCCTTGGCCGCCTTGAGGCAGCGCTTGTGGTCCAGCGGGTCGACCGCGAGCGCCTCGCCGGTCTCCGGACAGGCGATGAGGTAGTTGAAGTTGCGGTAGGCGTTGGCGGTCCAGACTTGCTCGACGAGCATGTGCAATCTCCGGCGTATGCGGCGTTAGTCGGGGTCCAGCTCGGAATCCCAGTAGAGGTAGTCGCCCCAGCTCTCGTGCAGGTAGCGGGGCGGGAAGCGCCGGCCCGCCTGGTGCAGGTCGTAGGCGCTGGGCGGACGCGGCTTGCGCGCCGGCCGCATGCCGCACTCGCGCGGCAGCCGGTTGCCCTTGGCGAGGTTGCAGGCGCTGCAGGCGGTGACGACGTTGCCCCAAGTGGTGCGCCCGCCGCGCGAGCGCGGCACCAGATGGTCGAAGGTGAGGTCCTCCACCGGAAAAGGCGCCACGCAATACTGGCAGGTGAACGAATCCCGCAGGAAGACGTTGAACCGCGTGAACGCGGGCCGGCGCGCGAGCGGGCGGTAGCGCTTGAGCGCGACGACGCTCGGCAGCCGGATGGCCGTGCTCGGCGAGCGGATCGCCCGGTCGTATTCCGAGAGGATGGTCACCCGGTCGAGGAACGCCGCCTTGACCGCGTCCTGCCAGCCCCAGACCGAAAGCGGGAAGTAGCTGAGAGGCCGGTAGTCGGCGTTGAGCACGAGGGCTGGGCAGCTCTCCAAGGATGCTTGCACGGTTCCAGGCCCCCTCAACACGGCTCCGGCGCGCCCGCCAGCGGCCCAATCTCCGCCGGCGCGCCAGATTTGCGGGCGCATCATGCCAAAGAGAAGCCAAAGGGCAAAGCCGGGAGAGGGTTGCCGCGCCAGGCTCCCGTCGCCCGTCGGCGCTTATTCAACCACGAACGTCGGGGAGAAGTCGGCGGGCGCCAGCGAAAGGCGCGTGTTGAAGGAGTCGAGATTGGCCTGTTCGACGATGTGGATCAAAGGCCCGGCGTGCGGGTGTTCCAACTTGCCTTCCAGCAGCCGCACCGCCATCTCGATGCCCATGCGGCCCTGCAGGGCGGGGAAGTCGGTGGGCGCGGCGAGAATCTTGTCACGCTTGATGCCGCGATAGACCGCGTGGGTGAAGTAGTCCGCCAGCACCCGGATCTGCCCGGTGAGGCCGCGCGCCCTGAGCAGGCTCACCGCCGCGCCTGCGGTAACCGCGCTGCCCACGATGTAGTCGACATCGGGGCGTTCCTCCAGCGCCTCCTCGACCAGGATCAGCTGGATTTCGCGCCCGGTGTCGCCCCACTTCCTCACGACGATATCGACTGCGCTGCCCGCGAGCGCTTCGGTGAACCCTTCTTCGACGAAATAGGCCCACTGCGATTCCCGCGGGCCGGGGAACCACGCCACCTTGACGGTTGGCGTGCCCGCCGGATGGAGGCTGGCGAGGTAGGCACCGGTTACCGCCCCCATCGTGACCCAGGAGACGGCGGCCTTGGCGCTGATGCCGTCGTCGGCGATGTCGTTGACCACGGCGAGCACCGGGATTTCCTCGCTGATCGCGAGCACCGCCTCGGTCAGCCCGTCGAAGCTCACCGCTCCCAGCGCCAGGATGTCCGCGTCCTGGGCGCATTCGGTGATCTGGGCAATCTGGCGTTCGAGGTTGGGGTAGCCTCCCGCCTCGACCACGCGGAGCGCGACGCCGAGACGCTTCGCCTCCTCGACCATGCCGTAGTTGACGCTGAGCCAGTACGAATCCTTGAGGTGGGGGTATGAGGCGCAGATGCGCCACTTCTGCGATGCGCGCTCTAGGGGGCGATAGGTGATGGTCGTCGTCGGGCTGCGGAAATCGAAGGGCGGCGACCAGGCTTCGAGCGCCCACGTCGAGGAGGATGTGGAATTCGGCGCCGCGTCTTGCTCCGCGCCGAGTGTCGGCCCGGCGGCCAGTAGCACGCCCGCGAGGAGGCCGAAAACGAGGCTCGGTAAGCGCGGTAGTCTCATGGCCCGCATGATGCGGCCGATTGCCTTTCAATTCCAACCGGTGTTCTAATTTCGCGATGTTCGGCCGCTTCGGCATCGCGAGCCGCCTGTTCGCCTCGTTTGCGGTGGTGGCGGCTCTCTCCATCGCAGCCGGGATCATCGGCTGGGTCGTTCTGCGCAACGTCGACACTGCGCAGACCACCATCGTCGACGAGGCCATGCCGGCGATCGCCGAGGGGCGGATCATCGCCGAGACCTCCACTCAGATTGCGGCGCACGGCGCCTTGCTTGCCACTGCAGAGAGCCAGGCGGAGAGGCGAACCCAGGCCAATATCCTGCGGTCCACGACCGATCTGCTCTCTGCCCGCCTCGACGTGCTTGAAGGTTACGGCTTTCCCGAACAGGAAGTGGCGGAGCTGCGCGGCGTGGTGTCGGCGCTTGCCGCGAACCTGGACCGGCAGGACGAGCTCGTCGCGGCGCGGATCGGGATGAATGCCGTGCTGGCCGCTTCGGTCGCGCGGACGCTGGATGCGGCCGGCGAGCTCTCCGCGCTCTCGGAGACGCTCACCTCCAACGCGGCGTCCGGCGCGACGGTGGTCATCTCCAATCTCTACGAGCTTGCCGAGGATACCGCGCGCCTCGCGGCCATGCTGGACGCCTTCGACCGGCTGGTGGAGGCGGACCTCTTCCTGCTTGAGCGGATGTTCGAACTCAGGATGCGCGCCTCGGAGCAAGGTTTGCTGCTGAACCAGCTCGGCCGCGCGCGGGATACCGGCGAGATCGAATGGATCGAGGAGCGCTACAGCGGCAACCTCCGCATTCTCGAGCGCCGGGTGGCTCTGATTGATGACCCAATCCGCCGCGAGCAGGCGGGGTCGCTCGTCGCCGCGCTCGCCTCCGACGGGCCCCCCGGCACGCTCGGCTTGTTCAACCAGCGCCGCCGGGCGCTGCACCTCGATGCGGCGCTCGCGGTCCTGGCGGACGACAACCGCGCCTTGACCGACCGTATGAACGAGGGCGTCGCGGCGGTCGTCTCCCGCTCCCAGCAGATCGCCGCCGACGCATCCGCGGCGGCGGATAGTGCCGTCGAGTTCGGCGGCCTCACCGTCCTGCTCCAGATTGTGCTGTTCATCGCGATCGCGGTCGCCATCGCCTGGCTCTACGTCCATCGCAATATCGTCCACCGGCTCACGTCGCTGCACGGGGTCATGCAGAGCCTCGCGGCGGGGCGGCTCGACGTCGATGTGCCCGAGGGAGGGAAGGACGAGCTCTCCGACATGGCCGATACGGTGCGCGTCTTCCGCGACCAGGCGATCGGCAAGCGGGAGCTTGAGAAGGAGCGGGAACAGACCAACGCCGAGTTGCGGCAGCACAAGGAGCACCTGGAGAGACTGGTCGCGGAACGCACGGCGCAGTTGACCGAGGCCAATGCCCGGCTGGTCGAGGAGGTGCGCAACCACGATCGCGCCCGCGCCCGCGCCGAGCAAGCGAGCCGCGCCAAGTCGGAGTTCCTCGCCACCATGAGCCATGAGATCCGCACCCCGATGAACGGGGTTCTCGGCATGCTGCGGCTTATGGCCGACGGTCCGCTCAACGAGCGACAGCGCCAGCAGGTCAGGGTCATGCGCTCGTCGAGCGAAATCCTGCTCGGCATTCTCAACGACATCCTCGACTACTCGCGGGTCGAATCGGGTGAGATCGAAGTGGAGCGCGCGGTCTTCGACCTGCACGAGCTGGTCGAGGACATCGTGGTGCTGATGCAGGGCCGCGCCAGGGAAAAGGAGCTCGCCCTCGACCTGGCGATTGAGGACGGCGTGCCGGCGGCGGTGACCGGCGATCGCCAGAAGCTGAGCCAGGTGCTGCTCAACTTGCTCGGCAACGGCATCAAGTTCACGGACCGCGGCGCTGTCACGCTCGAGGTCTCGAACAGCGCGGAGCCCGATGCGATCTGCTTGGCCGTGCGTGACACCGGCCCCGGCATCGCCGAGGCCGACCTCGCTCATCTCTTCGAGCCCTTCTATCAGGCGGCCGTATCGCGCCGGCATGGGCAGCAGACCGGCACCGGGCTCGGACTCGCCATTTCCAGGCGGCTGGTCACGGCGATGGGGGGGCACATCGCGGTGGAGACGGAGCCGGGGAATGGCAGTTGCTTCTCCGTGACGCTGCCGCTGCCGCAGGGCGAAGCCGCCGCCCAGCCGCCGGTCGAGGTGGTGCCGCACGGGGTGACAAGGCCGGAGCAGGCGTTGGACGTTCTCATCGTCGAGGACAACGTGGTGAATGCCATGGTGGTGGAGGCCTTCGTTGCCAGGATGGGTCACAGGCCGTTGGTCGCGCCCACCGCGGAGGAGGGGCTCGAACTGCTGGAGGAGCAGGCGTTCGATCTTGTCCTCATGGACATCAGCCTGCCCGGCATCGACGGCATCGAGGCGACCCAGCGCATCCGCGCCCACGCCGATGCAGCGATTCGCTCGCTGCCGGTCATCGCCATGTCGGCTCACGTGTTCGACAACGAGGTCGCCCAGCACCTGCAGTCCGGAATGGATGCCTTCATTGGCAAGCCCATCGCGCCGGACGGCCTGGCGCAGACCATCGCCAGCGTTCTCGGCCGCACGCCCGGCGAGCGCGCCGCCATGGACGGCGGCCGTGCCGGTGACAGCGGGGAGGCGATCATCGATCCCGCCGTCCTCGCGCAGGATCGCGCGGTGCTGGGGGCGGAGCGCGGCGGACTCATGGTCGACACATTTGTCGAGACGGCGCCGGCTCAGATTGAGGGCATCAGGCAGGCGCTGGCCGAGGGGCGGTCGGAGCGGGCGGCCGACCTCGCCCACGCACTGAGAGGAGCCGCCGGCAGCCTTGGGCTGCGCCGCCTCGCGGACCGCTGCGGCGTGCTCGAGGCACGCGCCCGCACGCCGGAGGCGGCGGCGGTTGCCGAGGACCTGGACCGGTTGTTCGACGAATCGCGCGAAGCGCTGGTGACGCTCTGGGCGGGTCTTGAAACAGCCGAACGTGAGGGTCAGGTGGTCACCGCCGGGGTGAACAGGTAGCCCTCACCGTGCGCGGTCACGATGATCTCGGGGTTCTTCGGATTCTGCTCGATTTTCCGCCGAAGCCGTCGGACCAGAACATCGATGGTCCGGTCGCCTGGCTCCCAGGACCGGTGAGTGATCAACGCGAGCAGGCGTTCCCGCGAAAGCACCTGGCCTGGATGATCTACCAGGGCCGCGAGCAGCTCGTGTTCGGCCCGGGTCAGCTGCACCGTCTCGCCCTCCGGTGAGACCAGCTTGCGGGCCGCTGAAGAGAACTCCCAACCGGCGAAGCGGCGCCCCGAGAAGGGCTCCCGCGTGCCTTCCTTGGCGCGGCGCAGAACGCTCTTGACGCGCGCGAGCAGCTCCCGCGGGTTGAAGGGCTTGGTGATGTAGTCGTCGGCGCCGATCTCGAGGCCCAGGATCCGGTCCACGTCGTCGTCGCGCACCGTGACGAGGATGATCCCGACGTTGCTTTGCGCCCTGAGCTTGCGGGTCAGATCGAGGCCGTCTTCGCGCGGCAGGTTGATGTCGAGCAGGATGAGGTCGGCGGCATCCCTTTCGAGGATGCGCCACATGCGCTCGCCGTCCTCCGCTTCGCTCACCCGGTGGCCTGCCGCCTGGGCATAGCCAGCCAGCTTGGTGCGGGTGACGGCGTCGTCCTCGACCACGACGATGTGATACGGGTCCGTCATCTCCGGGCCCCGCGCCTCGATCTCCGCCTCATTTTCACATCTTTCATGATCTTTTACAGGCTGTTTATCGCAAGGGTCTGTCTTGTTCACAACGCCTCTCTAGGCTTGCAGGCTCGGCGCGGAGGGCCCGCGCACGAGACACGCTCATGCGAGCACTAACGAGGAGGCGACTATGGTGGGTATAAATGTGAGACGGTGGACAATCGCGCTCGTCGCAGGGGCCGCGATCGGCCTCTCGGGCGCCGTGGCCGGCGTGGCTCAGGCCGCGGATTCCGACGACCCGATCAAGATCCCGATCCATAACTGGTCAAGCCAGATCGTGGGTGCCCACGTTTTGGGCAAGATTCTGAACGGCCAGGGCTTCGAGACCGAGTTCATCCCCGCCGACAGCCAGGTGGTTTACACCTCCATGTGCGAGGGTGACATCGACGTGGTCCACGAGGTCTGGCAGGGCGCGTTCGGCGTGGCGTTCGAGCAGGTCGTTGGCGAGGGCTGCGTGATCGACGCCGCGACCCACGACGCGAAGACCCGCGAGGAGTGGTGGTATCCCAGTTATGTCGAGGAGCAGTGCCCAGGCCTGCCCGACTGGGAGGCGCTGAATGCCTGCGCCGAGATGTTCGCAACTGCCGAGACGGCCCCGAAGGGTCGCTTCCTCGGCGGGCCGGTCGACTGGTTGAAGCACGACGCCGAGCGCGTCGAAGGCCTCGGCATGGACTTCGAGGTGGTGAACGCTGGCTCGGCTGCGGCCATTTGGGCGGAGCTGGCATCGGCGTTCGAGCGCAAGGCGCCGATCGTGCACTTCAATTGGACGCCCAACTTCATCGAGGCGATCTACGACGGCAAGTTCGTCGAGTTCCCGGAGTATGGCGAGGGCTGCAAGGACGACCCGGCCTGGGGGCCCAATCCCGACATGACCTATGACTGCGGCAACCCGAAGGACGGTTATCTCAAGATCGGCGTCTGGAAGGGCATGCCCGACAAGTGGCCGACGGTCTATGCCATCGTCTCGAAGATGAACCTGACCAATCTCGATATCGCGGTGATGTCCAAGCTCGTCGACATCGACGGCATGGAGGTCGAAGAGGCGGCCGACAAGTGGCTCGCCGACAACGAAGCCAAGTGGATGTCCTGGGTTAACTAACCCAGAGTCCTTGGCTACGAGGGCGCCGCCTTGACTCCCTGTGGCGGCGCCCTCGCTTTATTTCATGCCCCTGCCGGCACATAGTATTCGCGCCCATCGCCGCCAACGATGGAGCGAAGCGCCGACGAGGTGGGGTAGCGGCACGCGCTCTGCCGTGGCGGGGAGGTGCGATTTGGCCGAACCTATTCTCACGTGCAGCAGCGTTTGGAAGCTGTTCGGCCCCAAACCCCGGCCGTTCATGGACAGGCACGGGGGCGCGCCCGGCCTCGCCGCCATTCTGGACGAGGGCTACATCCCCGCCGTGCGAGACGCCTCTCTGGACGTCAACGCCGGCGAAATCCTGGTGATCATGGGGCTCTCGGGCTCCGGCAAGTCCACGCTGCTCCGTTGCCTCGCCCGTCTGATCGAGCCCACCGCCGGCGCGATCGTGTTCGAGGGCCAGGACCTGCTCAAGGCGACTAACCGCGAGCTGACGCAGCTGCGCCGCCACAAGATGGGCATGGTGTTCCAGCACTTCGCGCTTCTGCCCCACCGCACGGTGCTGCAGAACGTCGCCTTCCCGCTCGAGGTCCAGGGCATCGACCGCCGCACGCGGGAGACTCGCGCCCGCGAGATGATCGAGCTCGTCGGCCTCGAAGGACGCGAGCGCTATTACCCGCGCGAGCTCTCCGGCGGGCAGCAGCAGCGCGTCGGAATCGCGCGCTCGCTCGCCGTGGGGCCCGAGCTCTGGTTCCTCGACGAGCCCTTCTCCGCCCTCGATCCGCTCATCCGCCGCGAGATGCAGAACGAATTCCTGCGTCTGCAGAACATGCTGCACAAGACGATCCTGTTCATCACGCATGACTTCGATGAGGCGATCCGGCTTGCGGACCGCATCATCATCATGAAGGACGGCATCATCGAGCAGGCCGGCACCGCCACCGAGCTGATCGAGAACCCCGAGACCGACTACGTGCGTGAGTTCACCAAGGACGTGGCGCGGGATCGCCTGCTCACAGTGGCGACGGCTGTGCGCCCCGCTGCCGCGGGCGAGACAACGCAAGGCGAGGTCGAGGCGGACGCCACCCTGGCGGACGTCGCGCCGCAGGTGATCGAAGCCGAGCGCCCGGTGGCAGTCGTCGACGAGAGAGGCCGGATGGTCGGCGTAGTCGACCGCTACGGTCTCGTCGACGCGATGTACGCTGACCGCTCGTAAGTCATGGCCGCAGAGCGGACCCTCGGAGGATCGATCGCAGGCTCGGTCGCGGCGACCCGCCGCCTCTGGCGCACGCCGGGTGTGGGGCCGCTGCTCGTTCTGGTGCCCTTCGTCGCTCTGCTGGCGCTCAAACCCATTCTGCCCGAGGCCGGGATCGTCTGGCCCAGGGACATTGCGGTGCCCTTCATCGACTGGATCAACGTCGTCGTCGACGTCTTCCACAAGCACGAGATCTTCGGCGTCTTCACGGTCAAGGACGTGACGCGGGCGATCGCCTTCGGGATCGAATGGCCGCTCGACATCGTTCACGGCCTGCTCGCCGGTGGCTTCAGGTCGATCGGCATCCCTGCCATCCCATGGGTGATGATCGCCGGCCTCGCTGCGGTCTTCGGTTGGTGGCTGAAGGGCTGGCGGCTCGCGCTGCTGGCCGGCGGCTGCATCGTCTATTTCGCCGTCTTCGGCAAGTGGTCGCTCTCGATGACGACGCTTTCCGTCGTTCTGGTCGCGGCGCCGATCGCAGCGGCCGTCGGCTTGGCGCTTGGCGTGGTGGGGGCCAAGTCACGGCCCTTCGAGCGGGCGCTCTGGCCGCTCCTCAACGTCATGCAGTCGCTGCCGCACTTCTCTTACCTGATCCCGGTGGCGCTCTTCATCGGCGTCTCCCACCGGGCCGGCGCAATCGCCACCATACTCTTCGCCATACCGCCCATGACGCGGCTCACGCTGCTCGGGCTCAAGGGCGTCTCCGAGGAGGTGCGCGAGGCCGGCGTGATGGCCGGTTGCACGCGCTGGCAGATGCTCTTCAGGGTGGAGATTCCGGCCGCGCGCGATTCGCTCATGCTGGGCGTCAACCAGGTCATCATGCAGTGCCTGGCGATGGTCGTGATCGCCTCCTTCGTGGGCGCCAAGGGGCTGGGACAGGACCTGCTGTTCCGCCTGCAGAGCCTGCGTCTCGGACAGGCGCTGGAGAACGGCGTCGCCGTGGTGCTGATGGCGGTGATGCTCGACCGGCTGAGCCGCGCACTCTCCGAGAAGCAGCCCGAGCGTCGCCCCGACGGCCCCTTCTGGCGCGTGCATCCCTACCTGATGGTGGCTGCACTCATCATCGTCGTCTCGATTGTCCTGTCGCTGCTGACGCCCTACGCCCAGACGCTGCCCAAGAACGCTACGATCACCACCGCGCCCTTCTGGGACATGGTCGTGGAATTCATCACGTTCACGCTCTACGACCCGCTGTCCGTCATTCGCGACGGCCTGCTCGTTCACGTGCTGATCCCGCTGCGCACGGGCTTCCAGTGGATGCCGTGGATCGCGGTGGCATCGCTGGCCGGCGCCATCGGCTGGCGCCTTGCGGGCCCGCGGCTCGCGGCGACGGCGGCGGGCTTCGTCTGCTTCATCGCGCTCACGGGCTTTTGGGAGCGTGCGTCGATCACCGCCTACATGGTCTTCTTCGCGCTGATCCTCTGCCTGATTTTCGGGCTGCCGCTCGGTATCTGGGCATCGAAGACGGCGGGGCGCACACGGTTCGTGCAGCTCCTCTGCGACACCTTCCAGACCTTCCCGTCGTTCATCTACCTGATCCCGGTGATCATGCTGTTCCAGGTTGGCGACGTGGCGGCGATCACCGCCATCGTGATCTACGCGGCGATTCCCATCGTCCGCTACACGATCTTCGGCCTGCGCGGCGTGCCCAACGAGACCATCGAGGCGGCGATCACCGCCGGCTGCACGCCCCGGCAGATCCTGTGGAAGGTGCGGATGCCGCTGGCCTTCCCCGAGATCATGCTGGGGGTCAACCAGACCATCATGTTCGGGCTCTTCATGGTGATTATCGCGGCCTTCATCGGGACCAAGGACTTGGGCCAGGAGATCTTCCGGGCGCTCACCTTCGCCGATGCGGGCAAGGGCCTCGTGATCGGACTCTGCGTGGCGTTCATCGGTCTGACGGTCGATCGCCTGGTCGTGGAGTGGTCCGAGCAGCGGCGCCGCCAACTGGGCCTGGCCTGAGAGGATTCACGGAAAGGGCACGTCATGGAACTCGTTTCAGCTAGTGGAGCGCGCTTCCCGCGCGGCGTGCGCCGGCCGGGCGTGCTCGCGCTCCCGCCCGGAGTGGAGCGCTACGTCGTCCCGGGGCGAAGCGCGCGGGCCATACGGATCGCGGGCGGGGACGTCATCCGTCTCGTCAATGCCGAAGGCGGGCAGGCCTGCGAGCTGGTCTGCACGGCGGATGACGGCCGGTTTGCCGAATGCCTGCTGGGGGAGAGGGCAAGGGGGAACGCCACGGGCCTCCGCCGGCTGGTCGCCGATGGCGTCGCCAACGTCGACCGCGACCTGAAAGGCGCCTCGTCTCTCGATCTGTTCGGGCCGGAGAGCCGCGCCGGCGAGGAGGTGTCATTCGCTGCGAGCGGCGCCGGCACGGTGATCGTGGCAACACCCGGTGCGCCGATGGCGGCCGACGGGCAGGACCCGCCGACACCTGTCGTCGTGTTCGTCGAGCGGGCCGCAGGTGCCGTGCCAGCGGGCGAGGCGGTGCTGCCCGAGCCATTAGCGGACCCGCGCCTCGACCAGCGGATCGACCGCCGCACGGCCGCGAGCTACGAGGTGCGCGCCGGCGAGTGGCTCCAGATCATCGATGTCGAGGGGCGCCAGTGCACGGACTTCCAGGCGTTCCACCGGGCGCGGCTGGACGAGGGCGTCGAGCGCTGCCTCGACGTGACCACCACCCGCTCGCTGATGGGGCTCGGCTATCCCCATCCGGGGCAGCGGGCGAAGTACCTGGATCAGGATTTCGTGGCGCTGGTCGAGGTGGTGCAGGACACCTGCATGCGCCACGATGCCTTCGGGCTGGCGTGCGCGGCCAAGTACTACGAGGACCAGGGCTACCCCGGCCACGCCAACTGCTCCGACAACTTCAATATGGCCCTGGAGTCGTACGCGATTCAGCCCCGGCGCGGCTGGATGGCCATGAACTTCTTCTACAACACCGTTGTCGACGGCCAGAACCTGTTCGTCCTGGACGAGCCGTGGTCCCGCCCCGGCGACTACGTCCTGTTGCGGGCCCTGACCGATCTGGTCTGCGTTTCGTCCGCCTGCCCGGACGACATCGACGCGGCGAACGGCTGGAACCCCACCGACGTTCACGTGCGCGTCTACCCGGAGACGGAGACGTTCACGCGCGCCGTCGGCCACTACAAGCAACCGGATGCGGACGTGACCATGACCAAGGAAACCGGTTTTCACGCCCGCATCAGCGGCCGCACCCGCGATTTCGTCGAGTACAACGGCTACTGGCTGCCCAACAGCTTCATTGGTATCGGGCCGATCGCCGAGTACTGGGCCTGCCGCGAGCGGGTCGCCGCCATCGACCTCTCGCCGCTGCGCAAGTTCGAGGTGCTGGGGCCGGGGGCGGAGGCGCTGCTGCAGCACTGCCTGACCCGCAACGTGCGGAAGCTCGCGGTGGGCCAGGTGGTCTACACCGCCATGTGCTTCGACACCGGCACGATGCTCGACGACGGAACCCTGTTCCGGCTGGGCCAGGACAATTTTCGCTGGATCGGCGGCTGCGACCAAGGCGGCGCCTGGCTGCGCGAGCAGGCCCAAGCGCTCGGCCTCGACGTGTGGGTCCGCTCGTCCACCGACCAGCTCCACAACCTCTCGGTCCAAGGGCCGCTGAGCCGGCGGGCGGTGAGCGAGGTCGTATGGACGCCGCCGACCCAGCCGAGCATCGACGAGCTCGGATGGTTCCGCTTCGCCGTCGGCCGGTTGGGCGACCCGGACGGGCCGGCGATCGTGGTCTCCCGCACGGGCTACACCGGCGAGCTCGGCTACGAGATTTTCTGTCACCCCTCGGACTGCGAGGCGGTGTGGGATGCGGTGTGGGCGGCGGGCGAGCCACACGGACTCGGCCCGCTCGGTCTGGAGGCCCTCGATATCCTGCGGATCGAGGCCGGTCTGATCTTTGCTGGCTACGAGTTCGACGATCAGACCGACCCCTTCGAGGCCGGGATCGGCTTCACCGTCCCGCTCAAGTCGAAGGAAGACGACTTTTGCGGCAAGGCGGCGCTGGTCAAGCGCAAGGCCAATCCCCAGCGCGTGCTGGTGGGTCTCGAGCTCACGGGCGACGAGGTGGCAAGCCACGGCGATGGCGTGTTCGTGGGCCGCCACCGGGTCGGCGTCGTGACATCGGGCACGCGCTCGCCGATGACGGGCAAGTCCATTGCGCTCTGCCGCATGGCGGTGGAGCACGCCGAGACGGGGACCGCCGTCGAGGTCGGCCAGCTCGACGGCGTGCAGAAGCGCCTGGAGGCGGCGGTCGTGCCGTTCCCGTTCTACGATCCAGAGAAAACGCGGGTCAGGATGTAGTCCACGCCGGCCGGCGCCCGATCCAGGGCCGCGCCTCCTCGAGCTGGGCGGCAAGACGGAAGAGCGTGGCCTCGTCGCCGTGGCGGGCGACCGCCTGCACTGCGACCGGGAAGCCGCTCTCGGTGGTGCCCAGCGGGATCATCATGGCCGGCTGCCCGGTGAGGTTGAACCACACCGTGAACGGGCTGAAGCTAAACACCCGGCGCCAGTACTCCTCCAGATCGTCCATCATCATGTCGAGCCAGCCGAGCTTGGGCGGCAGCGTGCCGAGGCCGGGGGTGAGTAGCACGTCCCAGTCCGCGTGGAACGCCGCCATCTGGCGTCCGATGCGGTGCGCGGTGTGGACCGCCGCCATGTAGCTGGCACCGTCGATCGTCTCGGCGAGCCTTGCCGTGTCGGCGACGGTGGTCTCCAACTCGCCCGGCGCGGGCGTGCGGCCCGAGGGGTGCGCACGTATGAGGTAAAGGATCTGGATCGCGCTGATGGTGCGGAAGGTCGGGATCACGTCGGCCCGATCGATCGCAGGATCGGTCTCCTCCACGCGATGGCCGAGGTCCTCGCAGAGCGACGCGGTCTCCTGCAGGACCCGAAGCGAATCCTCCGCCACGGGCGCGCCGTTGGGCGCCTGGCTGGTGAACGCGATGCGCAGCGTGCCGGGATCGGCGCCGACCTCGTCGAGGAACGGGCGGGCCGGCGGCGGCGCGATGTAGGGATCGCCCGGCGCCGGGCCTGACGTGGCATCGAGCAGCGCCGCGCTGTCGCGCACCGTGAGCGAGACCGCGTGCTCGATGGCAAGCCCGCCGAGCGATTCGCCGAAGTAGGGTGCCATGGTGTTGCGCGACCGCGTCGGCCGCAGCCCCACCAGGCCGCAGGAGGCCGCCGGCGCGCGGATCGAGCCGAAGCCGTCGGAGGCATGGGCGATGGGCAGCAGGCGGGCCGCCACGGCCGTAGCAGCACCACCGCTCGAGCCAGCCGGAGTCCGCTCCAGGTCCCAGGGATTGCGCGAGGGGCCGTAGAGCTGCGGCTCGCAGGTGAGGCTGAGGCCGAGCTCGCAGGTGCTGGTCTTGCCGTAGATCACCATGCCGGCCTGCTTGAGCCGGGTGACGTGGACGCTGTCCTCGGTCGCGGGCGGCAGGTCGGCGAAGAAGCGGCTACCGCGCGCGGTCCTGGCGCCTGCGAGCGCGGAGCCGAGGTCCTTGAGCAGGAACGGCACGCCCTTAAGCGGGCCTTCCGGCAGGCCTGCCTCGATCGCCTGCGTGGCGTGGTCGTAAAGCTCCATCACGACCGCGTTGATGGCCGGGTTGCGCGATTCCACGCGCGAGATCGCCGCCTCCAGCACCTCGGTCGTGCTGACCTCGCCGGCCTTCACCAGCGCCGCGAGACCGAGCGCGTCGTATGACTCGTACTCCGCGAACCCGCCCATCGTTCGTCCCCCGCTGCTCTCTTCGACTGAGCGGCGTACCATAGCGCGCCGCGGCCTCGAGTGCCGAGCCTCGGCCGGGCATTTTCGCCACGGTAGCGGCCAGATTGGCACCCCACACGTCGCGCGCTTGACAGCCGGCAATGCGGAGTGCGAGCGTTGCAGCGGCAAAAATATGCCGTCCCGATTGGCTGACAGGGAGTCACGACGGAGGCAGGGGACACTGAGGGCTGTCGGACCCAGCAAAGTGTCGATCGGCAGCCAACCCGTTGCCGAACTTTAGAGCAACGGTTTCAACCTCCTCACAATTCACGTGACTTGCTGTCGAATACGAAGGAAGCGGGGCGGATAGCAATGTCCGACGCCGCGGGTTGTGTGCTTGGCGCGGTCGGATCGGCGGAGACCCAGTCAGACGCACCCGGAATGAGCGATGGCACAAGAAACGACAGAGCCCCAAGGTAGATCCGGCCGCCCGAAGTGGATGGGCTACGCGCAGCTGGTCCTGATATTGGCCGCCATCGGAGTCGCTCTCTACTTCGCGCAGGCACCAAGTCGTGTGGAGCGCGACCCGATCTCCGACATGGCGCTCGACCAGACGAAACCCACCGTTTCGGTGATTCAACCGGCGCCAACCGAACAGGCGCTGAGGGTCGACCTGACAGGGGGGGTCACGCTGCACGGAAACGTGAAGGTCACCTCCGAAGTCGGCGGCCGTGTGATCTGGGTCTCGCCCGGTTTCAGAAACGGCGGGTCGATCGCCGCGAACGAGACCATCATCAGGGTCGATCCGGCCGAGTACGAGCTTGAGCTCGAAGTTTCCACCGCGAAGGTCGCAAAGGCAGAGGCCCGGGTTCAGATCGAAAAGGCCAAGGCGGAGGAAGCCGCGGCCTCCTTCGCACGCGAGAACCCCGGAGCCGACATTCCCGAGCGGGTGCACCGCGCGCCGCACATAGCGAAGGCAGAAGCCGCGCTCATCAAGGCGCAGGCCAAGATGAAGCTGGCGCAACTCCGGCTCGACCGAACCGAGATCTCCCTTCCATTCGACGTCCGGGTCGCAGCGGCGGATATCGACGTCGGCCAGTTCGTCGGCCCCGCCGAACTGGTCGGCCGTGCCTCGTCATTGGGGTCCGTCTACCGGACCGACGCGCTCCAGGTCAGAGCGCCCATCGAGCAGGACAGCCTCGCCTATCTCGCGCCGGCCATCGGTCGCTCCGCCACTATTCGGACTGTGTCAGGAACATACGACGCTGTGGTGGAGCGCACGTCTGCGGTCATCGGCCCCAAGTCTCGTCTTGCGAGGGTCTTCCTGAAATTCGCAGCGGCTCACCCGGCGGAGACGCTGCCGCTCCCCGGCTCGTTCGTGGAGGTTTCGATCGCGGGGCCCGTGCACGACAACGTGCTCGTCCTGCCCGAATCGGCCATGCAGGACCGGGGCAGCGTCTGGATCGTCGAAGGCGGCGCGCTGAAGGCTGTCATGCCGCGCACACTGGGACACGCTGACGGCGGCGTGGTGGTGGAGGCGTTCGACGTGAGCGACGGCATCGTCGTCGGCTCCTTGCCGGGAGCGCGAGAGGGATTGGCCGTCGAGGTCAGCGCCGCGCAGGCGTCGGAATAGCGGAGCCGGGCCATGAGCATGACCGACGCCGGCAGCACCAACGCCGGGCCCGCGGCGCAGCCGAGCCCGACTGGCCTCAAGTCGGGGCTGATCGCCTACTTCGCCGGCAATCCGGTTGCTGCCAACCTGCTGATGATTCTTCTGATCGTCGGTGGCGTGCTTTCGGGGCTCCAACTCATCGTCCAGTATTACCCGGATATTGAAGCGCGGCGGGCCGTCGTTTCAGTGCTGTATCCGGGCGCCTCGCCCCAGGAGGTCGAGGAGGACATCAACCGCCGCATCGAGGAGGCCGTCGTCGGGCTGCCGGGCGTCGAGCGCGTGGTGTCGACCGCGAGCCAGGGCATCGGCAAGGTCATGGTGGAGATGGCGACCTTCGCGGATTCAGACGCGGTCTTTAACGATATTCAGAGTGCGATCGACAGCATCGAGAACTTTCCGCCGGTCAGGGCGGAACAGCCGGACGTCCAACTTCTCAAGGTCGCTCACGAAGTCATGACGCTGGCGGTCGTGTCGTCCAGTCTGTCCGAGGACGGACTGCGCCTCGCGGCGGAAGATCTGCGCGACAGGGTGCTGGCGCTGCCGTCCGTCTCTCAGGTGGGGCTGAAGGGCACCAGGGACCGCGAGATCACGATCGAGCTCAGCGAGGAGGAGCTGC
The DNA here is from genome assembly GCA_022826665.1 of Alphaproteobacteria bacterium. GTDB lineage: Bacteria > Pseudomonadota > Alphaproteobacteria > UBA828 > UBA828 > WTGU01. The sequence continues at coordinate 74,444 of JAJDUK010000076.1, forward strand.
GCCGCCACAGCCTTTCCATTAGCGAAGTGTCCAGGAAGGTGAGACAGGCGTCTCTCAACCTCACCATGGGCGAGATACGGACGGACACGGGCAGCGTGATCCTGCAGACCGTCGCCAAGAGAAGCGTCGGTCAGGATTTCGAGGACATTCCGCTCATCACGCAGAACGACGGCACGATCGTGACGCTCGGCGATGTCGCCACGGTTCGCGACGGGTTCGTCGACGAGGAGGTGATCACAGAGGTGAACGGCCATCCGGCGGTGCTCGTTCGCGTGGATGCGACCGAGCAGCAGTCCGTCGTCGAGATGGCCGAAGATATCAGGAATCTGCTCGCGGTCTACAACCCGCCCGAAGGCGTGAGCGTCAGCATCTGGAACGACAATGCCACCCCCATATTCGACCGGCTTCTGGAGATCGTGAAGAACGGAGCGATCGGTGCGATCCTGGTGTTCATCAGCCTCGTTCTCGTTTTCGAGCTCCGAATCGCACTGTGGATGACCGTCGGAATTCCCCTGTCCTTCGTGGGCTCTCTGCTCTTCTTCGATGCCGCGAGCCTCACTCTCAATCTCGGCACGATTTTCGGCTTCTTCCTCCTGGTGGGCATCGTCGTGGACGATTCCGTCGTGGTGGGAGAAAGCATCGCCGCGGAACGCGAGAAGGGGAAGAACGCGCTGGACGCGGCAATTTCCGGCGCGCGGGCCATGGTGGGTCCGCTCACCATCGGCGCCATTACGACAATTCTGGCCTTCCTGCCGTTCCTCTTCATCACCTCGCCCGCATTCCAGATCGTGAACGTGTTCCCCTACGTCGCGATCTTCGTTCTGCTCGTCTCCCTGGTTGCGGCGTTCTTCATTCTCCCGGCGCATCTCTCGCACGGGAGGCGCTGGAGCCTCTCACCGCTGAGCGACGTGCAGAGCCAGGTCGGCGGGTGGCTGGACGAGGTGCGCGACAGGGTCGTGGCGCCTGCGGTCTCATGGGCCGTGCGCAACGTCTGGCTGTCGATCGTTGGCGCACTCCTCGTTCTGGTCGCTGCTGTTCTGCTCCTTGGCTCCGATACCGTTCGGATCGTCCTTTTCGACCAAAACCTGAGCAGCACCGACAACGTGCAGGCGGACATCTATCTGCCGGTGGGCGCGCCGTTCGAGGAGACGCTGGCCACAGCCGATCGCTTCGTCGAGGCGGCGCACAGCCTCAACGACCGGCTGGAGGGCACCCCCGTCGACGCGGTGAGCATGATCGTCGGCAACATCGAGACGGCGCGGAAAATCAGAGAACAGTTGAACAACAGCCATCTCGCCTCCGTCCGTCTGCATCTCAGCGACCAGGCCGACCGCAGCGCGAGCCCGGCCCAAATCGAGCGCGCGTGGCGCGAGGCCATCGGTTCCGTGACGAACCTGGAGAAGGCCGAATTCCGCTCCAGGCGCGTCGAAGTCAGGCCGAGTGTTTCCTATTCGCTCAAGCACGACGACACGGAGACGTTGAGAAGCGCTGCCGCCGAGTTGAGGGCGGGGATGGCGACCGTGCCGGGCATCTACAGCATCCATGATGACTTGGCGCCGGGCAAACGCCACTTCGAGATCGAACTGACCCCCGCTGGAAAGGCCGCAGGGCTGACGCCGGCACTGATCGGGAAGCAGTTGCGCTCCAGCTTCCACGGCGCGGATGTCCAGCGCATCCAGCGGGGCCGCGAGGAAATCAACGTGGTGGTCAGGTATCCGGCCGAGCGGCGACGCAGCCTGAGCGAGCTCGCCAGCGAACGGATCCAACGGCCGGGCGGCGGCGAAATGCCGCTCTCGCTAGTGGCGAACATTACCGAGAAGCGCGAGTCGGCGACGCTGACACGGATCGACGGCAAGCGGGCTGCGCGCGTCAATGGGCGGGCGGACACTGCGGTGATCACGCCAATTCAGGCGCGGCGTGAGGTTCGCGATCAAGTCATCCCCGACCTTCTGGCGAAGTATCCCGGCCTCGCCATCGAGGTCGAAGCTGGTGCGCGGGACGAGGGCGACATGCTCGAGACGCTGGCGCTTCTCGTCCCCATCGTCCTGATCGCGATCTACGCCCTTATCGCAGCCTTCCTGCGCAGCTACTGGAAGCCGGTCATCGCAGTTGTGGGCATTCCGATCGCGTTCGCAGGCGCGATCGTGAGCCACTGGATCCTGGGCTGGGATCTGACCACCATGTCGATCTTCGGCATGATTGCTGTCGGCGGCGTGGTCGTGAACGACGCTCTCGTCTTGCTGGATCGATATAACAAGATCCGGCAGGACAATGCGATGATCCCCGCCATCGCTGCAGCAGCCGCGGCGACACGACAGCGATTCCGGCCGGTGTTCCTGACCACCCTCACCACGCTGCTGGGACTCTCGCCCCTGCTCTATGAGCGCGGCGACGAGCTGATCGGATTCGTGCCCTTCGTCGTCAGCATGTTAGGTGGCCTCACATTCTCCACTCTTTCGATCCTGTTCGTGCTGCTGGCGCTGGTGATGATCGTCGAGGGCCGTCGGGAGTAGACCTAGCCCCGGCCAACGATCGTCCCGCGTAGGTTCTCGGCTGCGCGCGCTAAGCCTTCACGATCGTCACCTGGTGATCCACCGGAAAGTTGACTGAGCGGGCGACGAAGCAGTTGGCGTTGGCCTGCTCGTGCAGGCGCTCCGCGGCCTCGGCATCGCTCTCGGGCGTGATGGTCACGCGGGGCCTCAGTGTGACCCGCGTGAACTCGCCTTCGCCGCCGGGGGGATGGGTCTGCATCACGCCATCGGCCGAGTCTTCGTAGGCGGTGACCACGACGCCGGCGGCCGAACAGAGGTGCAGGTACCAGAGCATGTGACAGGCGGAGAGCGCCGCCACCAGCAGGTCTTCCGGATTGTGCCGGCTTGCATCGCCCCGATAGGCCGGGTCCGCCGATCCCCGGATTGTGGGCTTGCCGGCGCAGGCGATGTCGTAATCGCGCGTGTAGGCCTTGTAGCCGGCCGTGCCCTGGCCGCTGTTTCCTGTCCAGGTCGCCGTTGCGCTGTAACTGTGTTCCTGCGCCATGCCTTTCTCCTGCCTCCCCGACATCTGACCCGAAGATAGCGATGAAGTCCCGAACATGCGACGCCGGCCGATCGGTTGCCCGACCGGCTGGCGCTCAACACGTGTTCAGTAATCCTGCGTCGCGCTGAAATCCTGCTTTACGCTGACTTGCACGGTCGCGACCGCATCGGCCACGGGCTCGATGGTCTTGCGGCCTTCATCGTAGCCGATATCGTAGCGGTCGAGGCCGACGGACATGGACTCGCCGTTCAACTGCACCACTGCCGTCACGTAGTGGTCCTCGTACATGGTGGGTGCCACCATCGCCAGCACACGAACTTCCTCCGCGTGGCTCGCCACCTCGAAGGTGATCGACTTGCCCGGCGCGAGCAGGACGCCGGGGGGGCCGTCCATGCCGTGGGCGACCGCGGCCTCGTCGCCGATCGCCTCCGCGAGCATTCCGGGGTCTCCGGTCAGAATCTGGTGCTCCGCCTCCGGCGAGACGTAACGCTCGACGAAGATCTTGCCGTCTTCGGAGACAGGCGCCACCAGCACCGGTGCCAGCAGCTCATCGTCCATGTTGTTCGTGACCGTGACCTCATAGGACATATGCGAAGACGCAAGGCTCACGCCGGTCGTCAGGCCAACGACGGCAGCGAATGCCGTCAACCCAAAGAGGTATTTCATGTGCTTACCCTCCTTCGGAGGCGGGTGGACGCGACGCGCTACTCCGCCTGTTTCGTGTCGCGCGGGGGAGTGAGTTCCTCCGCGCCTCCCCTTGCTGCTGAAGTGGGCGCTGCCCCCGCCCGTTACAACGGGCGCGCCAACCGTTATGACAATACGCGTTCCCCAATTGCGAACTGCTGCATAGCCGGGCAGACTCCCGCCGACAGCGCGGCGGCGAAAGGCTCTCGATTGTCGAGAGAGCGCTCGCGCGTGAGAGCGGATGTCCTGCGCCGAGGCCGAAAGCCAGCGCGCACAGAGGGAGGAAAGCGACCATGATCATCAGACGCCGTGGAACACGGAGAGAGGAAGGAGCGCGCAAGCGCTTCATCGCGAGCAGGCGCAACTTCATGAAGGGCGCCGGGCTCGCCGGTTTCGGCGCCGCCGCCATGTCGAGCGGCCTGCTCGCCGACATCAACGACGGCGTCCGCGCCGAAGGCGAGCCGATCCCGGTCGGCGGCTGCGTGCCGCTTACAGGCTGGGCCGCTGCCGACGGTCTCTCGTTCAAGAGCGGGCTCGAGCTCGCCTGCGAAGAGATCAACATGATGGGCGGCATCCTGGGCCGGCCGCTCGCGCCTGTCTTCGAAGACAGCAAGGAGCAGGGCGCCGACAACATTATCCCGGCGATGCAGCGCCTGCTCGACCGTCACGAGGTGCACGCCATCATCAACGGCTACAACACCGGCGCCGTGACGGCGGAATACGACACGATCGCCGATGCCGGGGTGCCCTATATCCACCACAACACCGACATCGTGCATCACGAGACGGTAGGCAGCGATCCCGAGCTCTACTTCAGTAACTTCATGGCCGACCCTGCCGAGTACTGGTACGGCGAGGGCTTCATGAAGTTCATCAGCGACCTCAACGACACCGGCAAGTGGGAGGCGCCCAACAGGAAGGTCGCCATCGTCACCGGCTCGCAGAACTACAGCGTGGTCATTGCCAACGCGATGCGCGATTCGGCGGAGAAATACGGTTGGGAGATCAGCCTCTACGAGACCGTGGTGGTGCCGATCTCCGAATGGGGGCCGACGCTGCAGAAGATTCGCAACGACCCACCGGCGGCCATCGCGATCACCCATTGGGTGCCTCAGGATCTCGCGCAATTCATGATGCAGTTCGTGCCCAACCCGACGCCGAGCCTGGTCTACATGCAGTACGGCCCGCTGCTCGCGGCCTTCCGCGAGATCGGCAAGGAGGCCACCAACGGCGTGCTCTTCGCCACCGTGGTCGGCGCACTGCAGGACGAGATCGGCCAGGATTACTTCCAGCGCTTCAACTCTAAGTTCGGCGAAAGCGCGAGCCCGCTCACCGGCTCTCAGCCCTACGACTCCTGCCACTACTGGGCGATCGCGTCGGCGATGGCCGGTGGCACCGGGGCGCCTGGCGAGTTCGAGCAGAACGAGAAGGTGTGCGACCGCATTCGCCGCAACATCTATCGCGGCGTGCAGGGGGCGACGGCGTTCGTGCTGCCCTACCAGGCGGCCCGGACCTATCCGACCGAGACCCGCGATGCGTCGCTCGGCATGCCTCACCAGTTCCTCCAGATCCAGAACCACCTGGAGCAGGGCAAGCTGATCGCGCCGGAACCTTACGAGACGGCCGCGTTCCAGATCCCGCCGTGGATTAGCGGCTAAGTTCCGTCATGGAGCGGACGGCATCCGAGCCGCTGCTCTCCTGCCAGGGCGTCGACAAGTATTTCGGCGCCCTGGCCGCCGTTCGCGATATGACCTTCGACGTCTTCCCGGGCGAGGCGCTCGGGATCGGCGGGCCGAACGGTGCCGGCAAGACGACACTGTTTGACGTCATCTCGGGCCTGAACCCGGCGACCGCCGGCAGCATTACCTTCGACGGCAGGACCATTACGCGCGCAACACCGGACCGCACCTGCCAGCTCGGAATGGCGCGCACGTTTCAGCTAAACGCCGGTTTCGACACGCTCTCGGCACGCGAGAACACGCTGATTGCGGCGTATTTCGGCCGCCACAACAGGCTGGTCCCCGGGATGCGCTTCGACCGGGAGACCCAGAGACTCGCCGACGAGGCGATGGAGTTCGTCGGCCTCGACGAGGTCGCCCACGAAGCGACGCAGACGCTTCCCGTCTATCATCGCAAGCTCCTGATGGTGGCGGGCGCGCTCGCGACCCAGCCGAAGATGCTGCTGATGGACGAGCCGGTCGGTGGCCTCAACCCGCAGGAAATCGACGACGTGATGGCGCTCGTCCGGCGGCTCAAGGAACGCGGCCTCACCATCATGCTCATCGAGCACGTCATGCGCTTCCTGGTGCGGCTCTCGGACCGGGTGCTGATCATGCACCACGGCGAGAAGATCTTCGAAGGCTCGGCCTCCGGTCTCGTCTACGACAAGACCGTGGTCGACGTCTATCTGGGGGAGGGCTCGTCGCGGCGGCTCAGGCACCTGCTCGAAGATCAGCCGTCGCCCGACGAGGGCGCGCCGGGCGCCCCCTGAGCGGCGCGTGAGGGGAGCATGAGCGAGCCGTTGCTCGAGGTCGATTCGCTCGACGCCGGCTATCACGGCCAGCGCGTGCTGCGCGACATCTCGTTCGGGGTGCCCGACGGCGGCCTCATCACCATCATCGGGCCGAACGGCCACGGCAAGACGACGCTGCTGCGCGCCGTCTCCGGCCTGATTCATCCGATGGCCGGCGAGATTCGTTTCGACGGCAAGGCGCTCGGCCGCGCGCGGGTGGACCAGATCGTGGCGCGCGGCATCGTGCACATCCCGCAGGGGGACATGATCTTCTCGGAGATGACGGTGCGCGACAATCTCCTGATGGGGGCCTACCTGCCCGTGCCCTTCCGCCAGGCCGACGCGAACCTGAAGGAGGTCTACGCACTGCTGCCCAGGCTCGAGGAGCGGGAGAGCCAGGTCGCGTCCACGCTCTCCGGCGGCGAGCGGCGAATGCTGGCGATCGGGCGCGGGATGATGACGGGCGGGCGCATTCTGCTGATCGACGAGCCATCGCTGGGCCTCGCCCCCATTGCGATCGACACCATCTACGGCCTGATCCAGAAGCTCAAGGAAGCGGGCCGGACGATCCTTCTGGTGGAGGAGAACGCGAGCCGCGTCGCCGATCTCGCGGATCGCATCTACCTGCTCGACCACGGCGAATTCGTCTGGCAAGGCACCGCCAGTGAGCTCGACCTCCATGAGGAGATCGTCGAGACCTATCTCGGGGCCTGAGGCAGCGCAGTGGAAACCTTCGTCCAGATCCTGGTCAGCGGGCTCACGCTCGGCGCCATGTACGCCGCGAGCACCATCGGCCTCTCTCTGGTGTGGGGGGCGATGGGCGTGCTCAACATGGCGCACGGCGCGCTGCTCACCATTGGCGGCTACGCCTCCTATTCGGCGGTGATCCACCTGGGCCTGCCGTGGTACCTCGGCCTGCCGGCGGCAATAATCGTCAGCTTCATAGTGGGGCTCCTGATCTACCACATCATCTTCCGCTTCATGTACCGACACCCGGCGTTCGAGACCAACGTCATCATCGCGACCGTTGGCCTCGCCATCTTCCTCGAGCAGGTGACGCTGCTGATCTACGGCGCCTATCCGTTTCTCCAGCCCTTCTCCATCGAGGAAGGCTTCTTCGTCTCCGGCGTCTTCATCCGCTTCCAGAACGTGGTGATCCTGGTCCTCGCTGTCGTCACCATGCTGCTGGTCGCGGCGCTGCTCTCGCGCACCCGCATGGGCCGCGCCATCCGCGCGACGGCCCTGAATCGCGAGGCCGCCCAGCTCATGGGGGTCAATGTCGGGCGGGTCTTCGCCCAGGTGATGGGGATCGCCGGCGTCGTGGCCGCAATCTCCGGCGTCATGCTGAGCTCGATCACCACGCTCGCGCCGACCATGGGTTACGACCCCATGCTCAAGGCCTTCATCATCTGCGTGATCGCGGGGCTCGGTAACGTGCCCGGCGCGCTCATCGCCGCCTTCGTCCTCGGCCTGTTCGAGTCCGTGGTGCAGTTCGCCGTCGGCGTTCGCTTCGGGTTTCCTGCGTTGCTGCTGCTGGTCATTATCGCGCTGATCTGGCGGCCCTACGGTGTGTTCGGGCGCCGTCAGGTGCGCCGCGTCTGATGTTCGAGACGGGCCCCAACTGGCGGCGGGACGCCGCCTTCGGCGTGGTGCTGATCGCAGTGATGATCGCGATCCCGTTCCTCGGGCCGTCGCGTTATTTCATTGGGCAGCTCACGCTCTTCTTCATCTGGGCGACGGTGGTTTCCCAATGGAACCTGGTATTCGGCGTCGCCGGCATCTTCTCGCTGGCGCAAATGGCGATCTTCGCCTTCGGCGGCTTCGCGACCGGCATGATGGGGCTCTACCTCGGCATCTCGCTCTGGTTCGCGCTGGTGCTGGCCGGCGTCGGGTCGATCCTGTTCAGCATCATCATCGGACTCGCCTGCCTCAGACTGCGCGGGCCCTACGTGGCGCTGCTGACGCTCGCCATCGCCCAGGTGATGTACCTGCTCATCATCACCGACACCGCCTGCTTCTACATGGAGGGCGTGACCTGCCGTAATTTCACGGGCGGCACGCGTGGCCTTGCCAAGTTCGGCGACTTCGGCTTCCGCGAGATGCTCGGCCGCCGCGAGTACCTGAAGGGCGACTATTACCTCTCGCTCTTCCTGCTCGTGCTGGCGACGGTGTTCTCCTTCGCCATCATTCGCAGCCCGCTGGGCTTCGCCTTTCGGGCGCTGCGTGATAACCCGGAATACGGCGTGTCGCGCGGGCTCAACCGCTTCAAATATCAGCTCCTCGTGTTCGCCATGTCGGCCTTCTTTACCGGGCTCGCGGGCGGCGTCTTCGCCGGGCATTTCCGGGTTATCGGCGCCAATGTCCTCTCGCTGCCGCTGCTTCTCTTCCTGATCTCGATGATGGTGGTGGGCGGCCTCGGGCGGGCCTGGGGGCCGATCCTGGGTGCCGCGCTGGTAATGCTGGCGGACGAGGGGATGAAGGACTTCGTCGAGATCAGGAACATGGGCTACGGCGCGCTGATCGTCGCCATCGTCGTGCTCCTGCCCCAAGGGGCCGCGGGCGGGCTGGAGCAGGTGTGGGAATGGGGGCGCCGGCAGGTGCTCGCGTTGTGGGGAGGTACCGGCCGCCTGGCTGCCCGGCGCGGCGCAGCCGGCGAAGAGCGGCGCGAGTGAGGGCCGGCGTCGGCATCGTCATCGTCGCCAACGTCCTCTAACCAACCACGGAATGCGTGCAATGGTCGAGACGCCCAACGAGCCCATCGTCTACCTGAACGGAGACTTCGTGCCGCTCAGTGAGGCCAAGATCTCCGTGCTCGACCAGGGGTTCCTGCTCGGCGACGGGGTCTTCGACGTGGTCTCGGCCTGGCGCGGTTCGATCTTCAAGCTCGACGAGCACATCGAGCGCTTCTTCGATTCGCTGCGCGCGACGCGGCTGGAAACCACGATGACCCGCGACAACTGGCGGGCGGCGATCGTCCAGACCTGCCGGCGCAACGGGCTGCGCGACGCCAGCATCCGCTTCATCGTGACGCGGGGCGCGCCAAACGCGGTGGTCGCCGACCCGCGCGACTTCGAGCCGACGCGGATCGTCTGGGCCGCGCCCTATATCTTCCTCGCCGACGAGGAGACGCGGCGCACGGGGATTCGCCTTCACATCACCCATCTGCGGGCGTTCTCGCCGGACACGCTCGACGCCCGGTACAAATGCCTCGACCGGTTGCACTCGCAGATGGCGCGGCTCGAAGCGCTGGAGGCCGGCTACGACGACGTGATCTGGCTCGACCAGGCCGGCTATGCCTGCGAGGGGCCGGCGTCGAACATCTTCGCGGTGAAGGACGGGGTGGTGCACACGCCGGGACGCAATGTGCTGCGCGGCATCACGCGCCAGACCTTCATCGAGCTTGCCAGAGACGCGGGGCTCCCGCTCAGGGAATGCGATCTCACCGCTTTCGATCTCTACGCCGCCGACGAGGTGTTTACCTGCAGCACCGCCGGTGGCGCCCTGGCGGTGCGCGAGATCGCCGGCCGCAGGCTGCCTCAGCCCTGCCCCGGCCCGGTCACCGAGCGGCTCGATCGGCTCTACTGGGCGCTAAGGGACTCAGGGGCCCACGGCACGCCCGTGTTCGATTGAGCGTTACCGGCCGAATCGACTTGGGCCGCATGGAGGGGGTTCTGCATAGGGCCCCCGGTCGTAGAGCGCCGCCTCGAAGGCACGCAGGCGCTTATAGACCGAGATCAGCTCGACGATGACCGTCCAGCTATGAACGAGGTATTGGAACGAGCCCTCCACACGCCCGAAAGCACGGACGATCTGCTGCATCACACCGAGGGTGATGGTGCCGGCGACGATTGTGGGCGCGAGAACGATATAGGGAACAAGAACGCCGAACTGGAGATACGACCACTTCGCGATATCGAAGTACATGTAATGGAAAAATAGTCTGAAGTAGTTTCGCCTGACGTTGAAAAACAGTTCTCTCACCGTCGGTGGATCGGCGCGCTCTTCGTGGTCCTCGCCGTAAACCAGTTCCTTCCTGTAGGCGGCTTCCACCACCTGGTTGTTGAACTCCAATCCTGGAAGCCTGATGCCGACAACGGCGAGCACCGCCGTGCCGAACAGCGCAAAGATGATGGCGGCGTAGACCAGCGCATGATCCAGCTCGCCGATCACCGGCACCACCTTGATCGACTTCGAGAGCTGCCAGAGAATCGGCAGGAAGGCGATCAGTGTCATGACGGAATCGAGCAGACGGCTGCCCAGGGATTCCATGATGATCGCGAAGCGGCGGGTATCTTCCTGGATGCGCTGGCTTGCGCCTTCTATGTGCCGCAGGCGCTCCCAGCGGTCCATGTAGAAGTTGTTCATCGCGTGGCGCCAGCGGAACACCCAGTGCTTAGTGAAGAAGCTGAGCATCACGGCGACGACAATGTAGATGCCAGCGATGCGACCGAAGGAGAGCAACAGCGTGTAGAACTCTTCGATGGTCATGCTGCCGGGTTCGCCCAGCGCCTTCTGGACGCCGTCGTAGAATTCGCCGAACCATTCGTTGATTTGCACGTCGATCTGCACCTGATACCAGGTGCCGCCGATGATGATCGCCATGCCGCCCCAGGCCCAGAGCGCCCATTCGCGGGAAAGAAAGAAAGATCGAAACATGAAGCCTCCCGTGATCCTATGTCGGCCGCAAAAGCGTGATATGTCAAATTAACACTTTGTAATGTGATGGTGATTCGTTATTTACTATCTGATTCTGTGCGATTTCTCATGAGAAATATAGATATATAGAAAAAACACACAGTGGTGTCATCTTTTATTTTCCAATCACAAAGTATTGGGTGCTTTCTCTAGCAGAGGCGCGCGAGACACTGCCGATTGCGCCCGCGCCTTTCAGCCCCAATAGTGGCCTGTGGTGGCGAGCACCAGGGTCACGATGCCGAGGGCCAGGTTGACGGTGATGATCCAGCGAATGCCCTCGATCGCGCGGCCGGCGGCTGGCAGCGTTCCCGCATCCAGTGCCTTCAGGAAGCGGCGATAGGGGCCGACGAGAAGGTGCAGATAGAGCAGCGCCATCAGTACGCCGATGCCTTGCATCAGGTGTATCGACATGTCGATTGCGCCGAAGCCGCCGAGCTCGACCAGGATCATCGCGTGCCCGGTCGCGAGCAGCGCCAACACGGAGACGCCCACGGCCGGGAAGAAGCGCGCGAACACCCGGCGCCAGAGCGCGAGCCTGACCGCAGGCTCCAGCGGCCCGACCGCCGGCCGCAGCACGAGCAGGGCGAAGAACATACCGCCGACCCAGACGACGGCGCTCAGAACGTGGATCGTGAGAAGATAGGCCATGGTCGATCCTCGCTGGCTCCCAAGGGCACGTAACACGGGATCGCGGTGGAGGCCACGGTGAGCAAGTTACACGCCCGTAGATTGACAAGCGCGCGGGCAGCGCTATCTAATCCTCAGGAGTTCAGGCAGGGCCGACAATCGCCATGGCACGCGCATTCGACACAGTGGTACCGATCGCCGCCGGGGACGAGCAGATCACGCTCTCGGCCAGCGCCGCGCGCCGGATCGCGATATTGATCGCCGATGAGGCCGATGCGGGGACGATGCTCCGGGTTAGCGTCTCGGGCGGCGGCTGCTCGGGCTTCCAGTACGGCTTCGCCTTCGAGACAGAGCAGCGGCCGGACGACATCACCATCGAGCGGGACGGCGTGGTGGCACTGGTGGACCGGGTCTCGGCCGGCTACATGGCGGGCTCGGAGATCGACTACGTCGAAGACCTGATCGGCGCCTCCTTCCAGGTGAAGAACCCGAACGCGGTTTCCGGCTGCGGCTGCGGCACGTCCTTCTCCCTCGTCTGAGTCCGTGCTCAAGATCGCGACCTGGAACGTCAACTCGATCAAGGTCCGCCTGCCCGCCGTGCTGGAGTGGCTCGGCAGCGCCGAGCCCGACGTCGTGCTGCTGCAGGAGACCAAGGCGCTGGACGAGGCCTTCCCGCGGCTGGAGATCGAAGACTGCGGCTACAACCTCGCCGTCCACGGGCAGAAGACCTACAACGGCGTCGCCATCCTCAGCAAACGGCCGCTGGAGGATGTCTTCATCGGCCTCCCCGGTGACGAGGAGGACGAGCAGGCGCGCTATGTCGAGGCCACCACCGGGGGCGTGCGGGTCGCTTCGATCTACCTGCCCAACGGCAATCCGGTCGCGACCGAGAAGTTTCCCTACAAGATCGCGTGGATGGACCGACTCACCGCGCGCGCAGACGAGCTGCTCGGCCATGAGGAGCCGGTCGTGCTCGGCGGCGACTACAACGTCATTCCGGCCGATCTCGACTGCTACGACCCGAAAGCCTGGCGCGACGACGCGCTCTGCCAACCGGAATCGCGGGCGCGCTTTCGCACGCTGCTCTATTCCGGCTACGTGGAGGCGTTCCGCACGCTGCACCCGCACCGGCGGGCGTATACGTTCTGGGACTATCAGGCCGGCCGCTGGCAAAGGGGCGAGGGATTGCGGATCGACCACCTGCTGCTCTCGCCGGAGGCGGCGGACCGGCTAGAGGCCTGCGAGATCGACTCGGGCCCGCGCGGCGGCGTGAAGGCCTCGGACCACACGCCAATCTGGTGCACGCTCAGGGAATGAGCGACGCATCCACCATCGAGGGCGGTTGCCGCTGCGGCGCGGTGCGCTACCGGGCCGAGGGCGGGCCGCTCTGGGTCTCTCATTGCCACTGCGAGGAGTGCCGGCGGTCTTCCGGCGCGCCGGTCTCGACCTTCGTCGGCGTGTGTGACACCGGGTTCGCCTTCGTGGCCGGCACGCCCCGCGCCTACGAAAGCTCGCCGGACGTCGTGCGGAAGTTCTGCGGCGCCTGCGGCACGCCGCTCACCTACGAGGCGGCGGTCTACCCCGGCGAGGTCCACATCATGGCGGGCACGCTCGACGAGCCGGAGACGCTTGCGCCGGAGCGGCACGTCTTTCTCCGCGACAGCATGCCGTGGCTGCCGATCGCGGACGACCTGCCCCGCCACGACACCCTACCGCGCGGCGTGCCCCGCGTTCCGCGGGGTTAGAGAAAGCCGCGCAGCTCTCAACCTAGTGGATGATGGCGGGGCGGGCAACATCGCCGCCCCGCGTCGCGCGACCGCCTCAGGCGGCGGCGCGGAACATGCCGAATTCGTATTTCTTCTGCCCGGACGGGCCCTTGCTGTCCTTGGGCTCGCTGTCCACCTCGAAGTTCAGTTCGATGACCACCCCGCTGGGGTCCAGCACGAAGAGCTGCCAGAGTCTGAAGTCCGGGATGTTCATCTGGCGCCACTCGCACTTGTGCTTCCTCAGCTTCTTCTTCATCTCGTCGAAGCCTGTCGCCCGGAGCGCGATATGGTCTATCGGCGAGACCCGCTGGCTGTACTTGTAGTTCCCGCTGTGGGTCTTGGCGGGGTCGCCCCCATAGATGTGGAACATGGTCTCGCCCATCTGGAGCCAGGCGCCGGGGAACGGGAATTCCGGGCGTTCGACCTGCTCCATGCCGAGCACGTCACGGTAGAACTTCACCGTCTCCTCGAGGTTCTTGGACTTGATGGCCACGTGGTGCAGGTCGAGCAAGGGCATGGCATCTCTCCTTCGCGCGCGCAAAGCGTGGCCGTATCTTAGCCCCTTAGCCGGGCGAGACAACGGGCTTCCGCGCCAGGAGGCTCGAATCGGGCGGAAACGCGCCCGCCAGGCGCGGCGCATCGAGGGAGGAACGTGACTTGAGTACGCTGCACGAGGATCTGATCGTCATTGACGGGCTCATCGTCTCCAACTGGTCGGAGGACGTGTTCCGCGACATGCGCGAGGGCGGGCTCACCGCCGCCAACTGCACCTGCTGCGTGTGGGAGGGCTTCGCCGAGACCATGGCCAACGTCGCCCAGTGGAACGGCTGGTTCCGCGAGCATGACGACCTGATCGTCAAGGCGCGCACCACCGCCGACATCCGCAAGGCCAAGGAAGACGGGCGCACGGCGATCATCCTCGGCTTCCAGAACACGTCCGCCTTCGAGGACAAGCTGGGCGCGGTCCAGCTCTTCAAGGACGTGGGCGTCGGCATCGCCCAGCTCACCTACAACACGCAGAACCTTGCGGGCTCCGGCTGCTACGAGAGCCGCGACTCGGGGCTCAGCGATTGGGGCCGCGAGCTGGTGGCCGAGATGAACCGGGTGGGGATGCTGATCGACCTCAGCCACGTGGGCTCCCGCACGTCAGAGGAGACGATCCGCGAATCCGCCAAGCCGGTCGCCTACACCCACTGCCTGCCGTCCGCGCTGAAGCCGCACCCGCGCAACAAGGGCGACGGGGAGCTTCGCTTTATCGCCGAGCAGGGCGGCATCATCGGGGTCACCATGTTTCCGGAGTTTCTCAAGGGTGGCGAGAACTCGACGGTGGACGACTACGTGGACGCGATCGAGCACGTGATCGGGGTTGCCGGTGAGGACTCGGTCGCCTTCGGCACCGATTTCACCCAGGGCTACGGCCAGGAGTTCTTCGACTGGATCACCAACGACAAGGGCAACGCCCGCTCGCTCATCAAGTTCACCCCGCTGTCGAACCCGAAGGGCGTGGAGACCATCGGGCAGCTCCCCAACCTCACCGCCGCCATGGAGCGCGCCAGCTGGACCGAGGGCCGCATCCGCAAGGTGATGGGCGAGAACTGGCTGCGCTTCCTCGCGAAGGTCTGGGGGGAGTAAAGAGCTACGGCCTCAGCGTGAGCGTGCCGTCGCGGACCTCGTAGCCGCTCAGGCGTTCGAGGGCGGTGATGCCGAGCAGCGAGTGCGGCAGGCGTTCGCCGTTGACGACCGCCCGCACGTTGCTCAGGCGAATGTCACCGAGTTCGAGCGAGCGGATAACGACCGGCGCGGCGCGCACGATGCCGCCGGCGGTGTGCAGGCGCTGCGAGAAGTTCAGCTCTGAGCGGTTGAAGCCGATGCGCTCGGCATCGTCCGGGCTCAGCGCCACCAGGCTCGCGCCGGTATCGATCAGGAATCTGACCTCGGCGCCGTTCACGCGTGAGTCGATGTAGAAGTGGCCGTCGCGGTGGGCGCGCACGCGCACGGCGCCGTCCTCGGTGGTCACCGCGGCGTAGGGAACGATCTCCCCGCCCAGCCGGTTCACGAGGTCCGTGAGCTCGAAGCGATAGCTGTATCCGATCGCCAGAATGCCCGCGAGCGCGAGCCAGATGGCGGCGTGGCGAAGCCTGCGCAGCAGCGCGCCGGGCGCGGGCTTTCGCGGCGGTGGCGGGGGCTGCGGCGACGACCCCAGCCGATGCCAGCCGGTCTCCCGGCGCAGGCGGCTCCAGGGGCCGCGTTCGGCGCTCATGTCCGGTCCGTCCGGACTATCCCGCGACTCTGCCTCGCGCTGCGCGGAAGAGGCCCAAGCCAGCCTATCGCGATGCCGCCCATACGCACCGATCTAGGGTCGCGGGGCGGACTTTTCCAGTCACGGCGCTCGATCCGCGAACCGCTTAGGGGCCATCTATTCGTTTTTCCTATGAAGGCGGTCTCTCTTTCGTATTTGGCATTATGGCTATGCCGATTACGTGAGTCCTTAGAACACCCCCTTGAAGGGTTATTCGGATGGGGACACGAGGATTCCGAATCATGGTTGCACAGGTCTCGAAAGCACGGCCCACCGCGCCAGTTGTCGTGGCGCGGTCCGTTCGCGTCATGCCGATATCGGCGCATCAGACCGGCAACGGGGTTACCGCCCGATCGGCGGCGGCCGCGGCGCCCGCTGTGACGGGCAGCGCGGCAAACGAAGCCGGGCAATCGTCCACGTCGGGGGCCCGCGACGGCATGCGCGCGGCTGCCTCGGTCATGGGCTGGGTCCTGTGGATCCTGTTGGCGCTCACGATAGCGGCGTTCCTGGCCTTCGCGCCGTCGATGCTGTAGCCGCCGGGCCGCGCGCGTTTCCGTCTCATCCGGGAGCGCCCGAGCCGTAAGCCGCTGTCCCGGTTTCCTTCGCGGTCTTCGCCAGCAGGTGCGCGCCCGAGGTCGTCGGCGCGTAGCGCGCCGGCTCCTCCGGGCTCCGGCAGGTCGGCAGGCACTCGATCAGGGCGTCGTAATTCGGCTGGTGGAAGAAGGCGATGGACGCGCGCCGGCTGCCCGCGCGCTGCTCCGCCGGCGGGTTGACCACGCGGTGCAGCGTCGAGACCCAGCGGTCGTTGGTCCACTGCGCCATGAGGTCGCCAAGGTTGACGATGAAGGTGTCGGGCACGGGCGCGACATCGCTCCACGTCCCGTCGCTGTCGCGCACCTGCAGGCCGCCGGCGGCTTCCGTCGCCAGGAGGATCGTGAGGCTGCCGTAGTCGGTGTGCGCGCCCGCGCGCAGCTGGCCGGGCAGGGGAGGGCCCTCCGCCTCGGCATAGTGGTTGAGGCGCATGGCGGTGATGTGACGGTCGATCTTGTCTGCGAAGAATGTCTCAGGCATGTCGAGCGCCAGCGCGAAGATGCGCATGAGGGTGTCTGCCAGGCGCTCCATCGCGCGGTAGTAGGCGCAGAGGCTCTGCCGGAAGCCGGTCGGCCGAGTGGGCCAGATGTTGGGCTCGAACCAGGTCTCGCGGTGGGCGGTGTAGTAGGAGGTCTCCGGCAGATCGAAACGCCCGAAGGTGAAGGCCTCGATTAGGTCGGGCGGCGACTCGCGGTCGAGGGTGTAGGCCAGCGCGTTGCCGCCGACGGGCAGGTAGCCCCGGCGGAAGTCGCCCTTCGCCGATATCCAGCGGCGCTTCTCGGCGTCGTCCAGATCGAAGAACGCCCAGGTCGCCGCCAGGCAGTCGTCCACGACTGCGGGCGGCACGCCGTGGCCGGCGACGATCAGGAAGCCGATGCGGCGGCAGGCCTCGTCGACGGCCTTCGCCACGGCGGCCCTTTCGGCGCCGTCAGCGCTCAGGAACGGCGCGATGTCGACGACGGGGACGGCGCTCTCGCTCATGACGCGGTCATGGTGTCACGGCGGAAGGTATGGGGCCACACCAGACCGCGCCCGTGCTCTTGCCGGCCGCGCCGCAATGAGGCAAACAGCCGCAGCGGAGGGGCTGCCGAACGACCCCGTCCGAAAGGGAGAACACGAGTACCGTGACGCGGATCGTCCTGGTGACCCATTCGGAGCGTGCCAATCCCGGCAAGGTGCGCGAGGCGCTGCATGCGCGGGGCTGCGAGACCGAGGTCTGCTTCGTTGCCGGCGGTGCGGCGCTCCCGCCCATGAACGGCGGCCGCCTGCAAGGCTACGACGGGGCCGCGGTTTTCGGCGGCCCGATGAGCGCGTGCGATGTCGACGAGCATGCGTTCCTGCGTGAAGAGACCGAATGGATCTCCGCGCAGCTTGCGGCCGACGCGCCGCTTCTCGGCATCTGTCTCGGCGCCCAGATCATGGCCCGCGCCCTCGGTGGGCGCGTCTATCCCCATCCCGAGGGGTTGTGCGAGGTCGGCTATCAGCCGCTCGATCCCGCCAACGAGGATTGTCCGCTGTTCCCGTCGCCTATCCATGTCTTTCACTGGCACCGCGAGGGCTTCGACCTGCCGCCGGGGGCGGAGCTGCTGGCGCGGGGCGTCATCTTCGAGAACCAGGCGTTCAGCCACGGTGCGCGGGCGTTCGGGGTCCAGTTTCACCCCGAGATGACGCCGGTGACGCATGAGCGCTGGCTCAACAACCCGAAGGCCCAGAAATATTTCAAGCGGCCGGAGGTTCCCTCCGCTGACCGGCAGCGCGCCGACTCCGTGCGCTACGACCCGGCGGTGCACCGCTGGCTCAACGGCTTTCTCGATCTCTGGCTGGAGCGCTTTTAGCCTCGCCAACGTCGCGATCCGGATCGGCGTCCCACCTGGGGCGAACTTAATTTCATGCGGGATGAGCCGGGATTATGCGGGACAGGCGGTCAAGGGACGGGACGCGATCCCGGTGAGAGTTGCGTTTAGTCCTGCCGGTCGTGGCCACTCTTTTTCGCGCTGCATGAGGCGAGCCTGACGCGCCCGCCGCCTGCCGTGCACCGCACCATGGTGCGGACTCAATTCATTGGTCGAGCTGGGCCGCCTCATTCGACACGACAAGAAAAAGGGCGGCGGGGGGTCTCACATCCCCCGCCGCCCCGTCGTCCGCGAGTTTACGCAGACATCAGTTGATCGCCGATCGGCAGCCTGCGGATGCGCTTGCCGGTGGCGTTGTAGATCGCGTTGACCAGCGCCGGCGTGTACGGCGGCACGCCGGGCTCGCCCACCCCGCACGGGCGCAGATGCGTGAAGTCCTCGACGATGTGCGTGCGCACATCGAGAGGCGCATCGTCCATGCGGGTGATGGTGTAGTCATGGAAGTTGCTCTGGTCGACCGCCCCCTGGGTGGTGGTGATCTGCCCATGCATCGCGACCGAATGGCCGTAGATGGCAGCACCCTCCATCTGCTTCTTCACCCCTTCCGGATTGACATAGCGGCCGCAGTCGATCGCCATGTCCACCTGCGGGATGTGAAGTGAGCCGTCGTCCCGGACGACGACATGCACCGCACACCCCACGTAGCTGTGGAAGCTGCGGTGGCACGCGATACCCAGGCCGTGACCTGGCGGCATCGCCTTGCCGTAGCCCGACTTCTCGGTCACCACGCGAAGCACGTTGGAGAGCCGCTTCGGCATGATCGGCCAGTCCTCGATCGAGTCGCCGTAGTTCCAGTGCTCCGGGACGCCGTCCTTGGTGAGGTCCATGACGTCCGCATCGCCGATCAGCTCCAGCAGGAACTCGACCGGGTCGCGGCCGGCGGCCTCCGCCAGCTCGTTCGCGAAGCAGTTCATTGCAAACGCGTGCTGGATGTTGACCGAGCGATACCAGCCGACCCGGATCATGGCGTCGGCCTCGCCGTTCTCGATACGGAGGTTCGGCACCTGGTTATAGGGCGTGTCGATGAGGCCGAGCCCGTACTCAAGCGCATGGCCGGTCCGCATCGTCGGTGCCCAGAGCGCGATGAGCGTGGGCCACGCGCCCGAGTGATGCCACGCCGTGACATTGCCCGAGTCGTCGAGCCCTGCTCGCAGGCGATGGGCGCTCGCGGCGTGGTAGAAGCCCTGCTGGATCTCGTCCTCGCGCGTCCACTGCACCCGCACCGGGGCGCCGATCTTGCTGGAAAGAATCGCCGCCTCGCACGCGAAGTCGGGCTTGGACTTGCGGCCGAAGCCGCCGCCCAGCAGCGTCACCTCGCACTCGACATCGGTCTGCTCGATGCCCAACGCATCCGCCACGTATTGCCGGACCCAGTTGGGCGCCTGGGTCGAGGTCACGACCTTGACCGGCATCTGCGTGGCGTCGGCCAGCGCCACCGGCGGCTCCATCGGCGTGTGGATGAAGTAGGGCACGAAGTAGTCGGCCTCCATCACCTGGGCGGCCGAGCCCAGCGCCTCGTCGACGTTGCCGCGATCGCGGATAACGTGACCGCCGGCACGGGCCGAAGCCATGAGCTCATCGTTGTAGGTGCTCGAATCGTGCCGGACGTTGGGGCCGCCATCCCACTCGATGACGAGCCTGTCACGCCCCTCCATCACCGACCAGGTGTTGGTGCCGATCACCGCGACGCCGCCCAACGCCCGGAACTCCGCCGGCTTGTCGTCGGCAAGCGCCGGGATCTCGATCACCTGCTCAACGCCCTGAACCTTGAGCGCCTCGCTGGCGTCGAACGACTTCACCTTGCCGCGATAGACCGGCGGGCGCGCCACGACGGCGATCTTCATGCCGGGGACGCTGATGTCGGCGCCGTAGGTGGCGCCGCCGGTGCTCATGTCGTAGTTGTCGACCACCGGCATGTCGCGGCCGATGTACTTCCACT
>JAJDUK010000073.1 GCA_022826665.1 Alphaproteobacteria bacterium
CGACGGCTCGCTGTGGCCGCCGGCGATCGCGGCGATCCGGCTGCTGATGCTGACCGGCTGCCGGAAGTCGGAGATCCTCACCCTGCAATGGGACGACGTGGACCGCACGGCGGGCGAGTTCCGGCTCCGCGACGGCAAGCGGGGGCCGCGCATGGTGCCGCTGACCACGCCCGTCCTGAAGGTGCTCGACGGCATCGAGCGGGTCGAAGGCAATCCCTGGGTCATCCGCAGCAAGAAGCCCGGCGCGCATCTGCCGGGCCTCGGCTACTACTGGAACCGCATCCGGGACCGCGCCGGACTGGAGGGCGTGCGCATCCACGACCTCCGCCACAGCCACGCCTCGGAGGCGCTCGCGCTGGGCGAGAGCCTGAGCATGATCGGCAAGCTCCTCGGGCATTCGAAGGTCGCCACCACCGCGCGCTATGCGCATCTGGTGCAGGACGCCGAGAAGGCCGCCGCCGCGCGGACCGGCGACAGCATCGGCGCACACCTCGCACGGAACGGCGCAGAGGCCGCGTAGGGGGAGGGACAGGCGATGGCGGTGCTGCAATACAGGACGATCTCCAACCGCACGGTGGCGGCGCTCGCGGTCGAGCGCGACACCGTGTTCTGGGATCGCGAGCTGAAGGGCTTCGGGGTCCGGGTCTATCCGACCGGCGGCAAGCTCTACCTCGCCCAGGCGCGCGGCCCGGACGGGCCGGGCGGGCGGCGCAAGGCGCGGCGGATCACGGTCGGCCGCCACCCGGTGCTGGGGGCCGAGCAGGCGCGCCAGCGGGCCGCGCTGATCATCGCGCGCATCAAGGCCGGGGAGGACCCGGTGCCGCTGCCGCTGCCGGCGAAGCACCACGGCGGCCCGACGGTGGCCGACCTCGCCGCGCGCTATCTCGAACGGCACGTCGCGGTCCGCTGCAAACCGAAGACGCAGCGCACGACCCGCAGCGTCGTCAACCGACACATCGTGCCGGCCCTCGGCAGGCTGCCGCTCGCGGCGGTCGAACGACGCCACGTCATGGCGCTGCACGAGAGCCTGTGCGAGACCCCCGCGATGGCGAACATGGTGGTCGCCACTCTCAGCCACATGTACGGGCTCGCCGGCGATTGGGAGATGACGCCCGAGGACTTCGACCATCCCTGCCAGGCCATCCCGGCGAACCCTGAGCGCAAGCGCGAGCGGTTCCTGACCGACGCCGAGTTCACCCGCCTCGGGCAGATGCTGGACGAGGTATCGGGCAACGGCAGCCAGATTTCGGCCGGGGCGGTGACGACGATCCGCCTGCTGATGCTGACCGGCTGCCGCAAGACCGAGATCATGACGCTCCGGTGGGAGCACGTCGATCTGGACAGGGCCGAGATGCGCATCGTAGACGGCAAGACGGGCTCGCGCACCGTCCACTTGTCGCCGTCGGCCGTCGGGGTCTTGAAAGCCCTGCCGCGCGCCGCCGGCAATCCGTGGGTCGTTCCGGGCGCGAAGCCGGGCAAGCACATGACCGACATCGACGGCGCGTGGCAGAGCATCCGCGCGAAGGCCGGGCTCCGCGACGTGCGCATCCACGACATCCGCCACAGCTTCGCCTCGCGGGCGCTCGCGCTCGGCGAGGGGCTGCCGATCATCGGCCGTCTGCTCGGTCACCGCCAGGCCGAGACTACCGCGCGCTATGCGCATCTCGATCGCGGCGCGGTCAGGAAATCCGCCGAGCGGGTCGCGGTCAGGATCGCCGGGTACATCCTGTAGGCGGTTCCATTACCGCGCCGGGGTGGGGTATGTTCGAGCATACGCTGCTTCCCGTCGAACCCTGCGGCGCCGGAACTGTGTTAACCGGAGCGGCCGATGACTTCGACTAAAATCATCTTCGAGGTCAGCGAGGACGAGCTGGACTGCAGCTGTTCGGCCAGTGCGCTCGGTTTCGGCATCCACACCCAGAGCGACAGCATGGACGACATCCGCCGCAACGTGCGGGAAGCGGTGGACTGCTATTTCGACGACGACCGGCCGCGTGTAATCCGGCTACACTACGTGCGGGACGAGGATCTTGTGGCGTGAAGCTGCCGCGCGATGTCGACAGCGCCGCTCTCGTTGTGGCGCTTCGCTGGCTTGGTTATGAGTCGGCAGATTACGTCCATTCGTGCAACACGTGCCACCATGTTTCCGCTTGGATCCTCAGAGTGCATCTTGTCGAGCCCACAAGATAAGTTATCCAGGCAAGCCTATATGCCTTGGCGTTCAGTGCACCGGCGCTTCGTACTGTAGGCTCACCCAAGGTGTTTTCCGTCTATTACTCAGACCCTTCGAAATTCCCTAACTCCTTCGTTATCCACAACCGTCGTGTCGTACCTTGGTGGTATCACAACTGTCAAGTCCTTAGAGTTCTTGATAATCTGCTCGTTTTCCGGTGGCCCCCAAGGTCGCAAAAACTCTCTCGTCCCGGCCCACGGTTCAAGGGGTCCCACAAGCGTCCGGTCATGACTCTCGATTCCATAGATTTGATCCGGATCCAGACGCCATTCTTTACCAGGCACAGTTTGCCACACTGCCCAAAGACGGTCCACGTTCGAGTGAAGCAGAAAGACGAAAGGATCCTGAAAGGCCGTATGTCCCTCACCAATCGAGCCGCCGATATAACGGTGGGCACTTCCGTGATTCTGGTCAAGGTTCATCCGAAATTCTTTCCATTGTATCTCTTGGTCACGTCCGTCCCCATGCGCAACGATATTCAAATCGGACTTCATGGGCGGCAGATGGCTATCGTCACCAGAAAAGACCACATCTCGGGTGAAAGGAGGGAAATTGCCGAAAGGCGTTTCGACCCTACCAGATGGCTCGGATGGTTTTCCCATAAACTCTTCGGTAAACAGGTTCACCGTATCTCCAGCACCGTCACTCGCCTGTCGCGGGTCTTCTGTCCAGTCCCAGTAATGCAGCGACAACCACGGGTCTACCTCGCGCAGCAACAGTTCAAACCGATTGCAAAGTTCACGATGCCAAGGAAGAAATACCGCCTCCACATGAATATCGGTGTGCGTATCGCCGTGCTCGTGGTGAACCCACTTCGATGTAGCCTCATGGATTTCATCCTGTTTGACCCACTTCGAAACACCGTCAGGATAGTACCTATTGTCAAGTTCAACGATCGCATCCCGCAAGCGCCGACGTTCATACGATGAAACGTGAGCTATATTTCTTCGTATCCCATCTCCGAGCGGCATAGCTGTCCTCCTGCTTGGTGTCCTGTGCTCTGTGCTTTCCTGGATGGTCTTGCGGTATCAGACTGCGTTCCAGTTCGTGAACTCGCAACTCACAGGGTCCTTGTTCGTTCCAGTTGCTGGCGGCGTGTTCAAGTCGCAATATAGCACGCGGTATCTTGTGCAAGCGTGGACGGGACGGCTGGCATCGTGCGGCCACCGTTCCTCGCCACTGTCTATCGCCGAACATGACCGTGTCGTGCCGATGATGATGAACCTCCGCTCCAGCCGATGCTTACAATGTCTGATCAACGCCGATGAGTGTCAAACCCCAACCCGCGGGTGGTCCCGGCCGCGCTGCAGCCCTGCAACGGGCTGTCGCGCAGCCGGAACACACAAATCTAGCGGCAAGCCGAAACTGCTAACGCAAGAAGCGTGATCGCAATTGGAACGTATTTGTCAATGTGATTTGACTTGGGCCAATTGTTTAAGCCGACGCGTAGTTCCTTCATTGTGTCAGAATCTCCGTATTGACTGTGCCCTAGCAACTGCCGCCGCAAGCAGCGGCGCCTTTCCTTCAAGTCCAACCTTGGAAATCTCGCCGGCTTCATACATGCGATACCACTCCCTACGCTGTCGCATGACCCGCTCGTCCTCGCGCAGCCGCAGCCTGATCAGGACATATTCAGCCCGTTGCCGGAGGTCGTCGGGAACATTGTCCGAAACCTGCAATTGCAAGGACGGCAGATGGAGCTCGAACCACCCGTCCTCGATCTCGAACGGATCGAGCAGGTCTCCCGCCGGGACATTGTTCTTGCTCGAATTGATCCACGCCGCGCAGTAGCGGTAGTTGTCCCAGTCATAGGCCTTCGAACGGTCCTCATGGCAGCTCACGAAATGATCCACGGTTCCGACCGGTTCGTACATCGCCGAATAGGCGCAGAGATTCCGGAAACCCTCCGCCAGCGTTCCCTTGAAGGGGGTCCAGAAATCCCTCGGCCGCCCGTCGCCGGGATTGTCCGCAAGCCAAGCAGCACCCGGCACCCTGGCCCGCCGGTCGAAGTCGGCCGGCTCGGGAACGCGTTCGAAGCGGATCATTCCCCGCTGCCCCGACGTTCCCTCGACACGATCCAACGCGGCCAGAACGGATCGTGGCCGGCCAGCACGCGCTGAAGCTCCCGGTGGATCGCCTCCGCTTCTCTCAGGTTCTCCGGATTTCGCTGTGTCTCGCCGCGCATGAACGCCTGCGCAGCGTCGATGGCGCACTCCGCCTCGACAGAGCGCGCCTGTCGTAGTCCGAAGACATCCGATACCAGCCAGTTGAGCACGTCTCCCTGTGCCGCCCACGGCACAATGTCGAGCTCCACCCGGCCCTCGCGGATGTCCAGGTGAAACAGCCGGTCGCGGTCTTCGTCGAAGTGGGGCTCCACCGAGGCCAGCACGAGCGGGGAGTGGGTAGCGGCGATGAGTTGTACACCCGCCTCGCCATTGGTTAGGCGGTCCATCACCCTGAGAATGGTCGGCACGATGGCGCGCTGCCAGCGCGGATGAAGGTGCGCGTCGATTTCGTCGAACAGCAGGATGACCTGCCCGGCAACCCTGACGCCGATCAGTTCCGCGGCCCTGACATGTTCGCTCCACGACCAGACAAGCATGTAGGCCAGGCCGATGATCCTGCGAACCGCGGAAGACGCATGGACGATAGGAACGGCGTCGGAATACTCAGTCCTGATCGAGGGAATGTCCTGCGCGTCATCCACCGAAAGCCGCAAAAGCCGGCCCACTTCCAGGGGCTCTCCCCGAACCGTCAGCGTCCCGACAACCTCCGCCATTCGGCGGGAGTTCTCCCCATTCTCCCGGATCCAGCTCGACCAGTCGTCGAGGACGCCCCTGCAAACCTTGGTCGGCTTGTCGTCGATCGAGCGGTCCAGCCCGGTCCAGACTTCCTGGGGCGAGAACACGTAGCCCGGAAGCCGGTCCTGAACGTCGACATTTCCCCTTCTCCGCCAGTAGTTCCGGGCCGGATCCCAGACCGAGAAGCCGCCATCGGCATGGGCGTGGATCACCAGTCCGGGGCTCCACGGTCTTCCGGGCTGTCCGGTCCAGCTCTGGTCCCGGGCAGAATAGGTGCTCTCAAAGGTCCGGCTGTTCCCGGCATCGGTGGTCAGTTTGAAACGCAGCTTCGCCGGCTCCGCGACATCCGTCGGGCGTGCCGGGTATCCGGAGGTCAGGCGCGGATTCAGGTCGCGCGGCCACTTTCGCGTCAGCGCCCACCAGGCCACGTCCAGCAGGAAGCTCTTGCCGAGTCCGTTGTCGCCGGTGATGAGATTCAACCGGGGTTGCAAATCCAGCGCCATCTCGGGCGCCGGACCGACATTCTTCAACTCAAGGCGTTCGAGCATTCGGGTCCGTCGTGATTCTGCGCGGTCTCGCCGCGAGTGTATTCGCACGGCCCCAGCCGCAGGCAACTCGAATTGCCGCGTCGACCGGCACCCGTCTCCGTGGCTGCTCTACGACGCGGCGCGGCGGCGCAGGTGCCGCAATCCCCCGCAAACACTCCGATTCTCTCAGATAGCCATTCGTTGCCATGGTTCTACGAGCCATTCCGGCACAGACGCCCGGCGAAGGTAACCGACATTCTCACTACCGTCATGTCTTCTGACACGAGCGCCACTATAGCGCGGCCTGAACCTCGATTTCTTCGTCCCGCACCGCCCTGCCGGTCGAAGGTGGCAATCGGCACGCCACCGATCAGTGTCCCTCGTGTCGGGGACCGGCAATCGCACTCAACACTTCTTCGTGCTGTCAGTCGCGGCCGGCTGCCGCGCGCTCTCGACGATGCCGCTGGCCAGCACCTCCATCTGCTTCTTCAGCCCGGCATCCTCCTTGGGGCTGTCCCATTTGGACGTTTCGCTTCGCCGATGATCGCGCAGCGCCTCCAGCTCCGTTTCCTGCATGTTCAGAAGAAAGGTGAACAGCTTGTCCACGATTTCGCGCCTTGTCCGGCGCATCTCCTTGGCGTCGAAACGGGCCACGCGCTGCCACGGAATGATCCTGCCGTCGGCGTCGACGACCACCACGTCGGAATAGTCGCCCGTCCGCGTGACCGGGCGCTCGCCCTCCGTCAGCTTCCCCAGCCCGGAGTCCGCGAAGCACATCAATCCCATCGATTTCGCCATGCTCGCGGTGCCTCGACGCACCATCGTTTCCGTCACCATCTCGATCTCCCCCGCTCTACGGCCCCGCACACTCCATTCTCGCCTCCCGGGCCATTCGATCACATCTAGCCCGCTCTCCCCTTCGTCCGCAACACGTCCGCCGACGCGCCGCGCGACGCAAGGAGGCGGTGGCCGGCGTCCCCGGGGCGCGTTCAGGGGCCCGAGAGCGGTCCCCGCGCCACCCCCGGGGGGACCGATCCATGGCCACCGACATCGCCGCAATTCCGGTGCCGCCCGAGTGCCGGGAGATGGTCCGCGCCGGCGCCCTCGTCGCCATCAACTCGTCAGGCGGCAAGGACAGCCAGTGTATGACCATTCTGCTGTCGCGCATCGTTCCGCGCGAACAGCTCCTCGTCGTCCATGCGCCGCTCGGCGAGGTGGAATGGCCCGGCACGGTCGAGCATATCGAGAGCACGCTTCCCCAAGGTGTGCCGCTCATTCTGGCCCGAACGTCCTCCGGGAAATCCCTGCTTGAGAGCATCGAGGAACGCGGCCGGTTCCCTTCCCCGTCGGTGCGATGGTGTACGAGCTCGACGAAGCGCGGACCCATCGAGCGGGAGCTGCGGCGGTATCTGCAGGCGCACCCCCAATTCGGCGGCCGGCTCGTGAACGCCATGGGCATGCGCGCCGAAGAGAGCGCGCCGCGCGCGAAAAAGCTCCCCTGGAAACGTAGCGACCGCAACTCCAGGGCGGGGCGGTCCTGGTTCGACTGGCTGCCGATCTTCGACCTCACCGAGGCCCAGGTGTTCGACGTCATCCGGGCTGCGGGCCAATCGCCGCATCCCGCGTACGGCATGGGCATGTCGCGACTGTCCTGCGTGTTCTGCATCATGGCTTCGCGCGCCGATCTGTGCACCGCCGCGCGGTTGCAGCCCTCGCTCTACGCCCGCTATGTCCGCCTTGAAGAGCGCATCGACCACACGCTCTCGCCGACCGGCGTGCCGTTGCCGGCGCTGACCGGCGTGCCCGTCGAGCCCGACCCCCGCAAACGCCGCCTGACCCCCCGCGCCTTCGTCCCGGGCCGACGGTAGCGCCGAGCCCCGCTCCACGACCGGGCGTCCCACCGCACCCCGGCCAATCCTCGCAGGCGCGCCCAGGACTTCCTACCGGCGCCCCCGTCGTTCCGCGCGCCTCCAGAAGAACCGCAGACCGCCGCCGCATCTGGCGCCGGCGCGCCGCGCCGGCCGCTCGCCCCACGGCGGCATGAGCAGGAGGACAGGCCCGGTCCGGGCGAAGGCCGGCCCCCCGGAGGGTGCCCGCGCCGCGTCCCCGCCATTCGGAGCCCTGCCCATGACCCAACCCGCCACCATCTCCGCGGACTACACGCTGCGCCCGAGCGAGCTCGCCTCGGTGCTCGCCCTCCTGGTGGAGGCCCGCCAGCCCTGCATTGTCTGGGGCCCACCCGGCGCCGCCAAATCGATGATCGCCCAGCAGGTGGCCGCCAGCGCCAGCCGTCAGTACGTCGATGTCCGGGCGCTCCTCCTCGATCCCGTCGATCTGCGCGGCATCCCCTGGCGCGACGGCGCCGACCGCACCCGCTGGGCGCCGCCCGCGTTCCTGCCGCCCTCGGACGACCCCGGCCGCTGGCTCATCAACCTGGAAGAGCTGCCGTCGGCCGTGCCGATGGTCCAGGCCGCTCTGTACCAGTTGGTGCTTGACCGCAAGGTCGGCGAGTACGAGCTGCCCGAGGGCGCGTCTCTCATCGCCTGCGGCAACCGCGAGACCGACCGCGGGGTGGTGCACCGCATGCCGACCCCGTTGGCGTCGCGCTTCGTCCACCTCGAGATCCGGGTCGACGCCGAGGACTGGCTCGTCTGGGGCGCGGCCAACGGGATCGCGCCCGAGGTGCTGTTCTTCATCACCTACGAACCGGACCTGCTGCATGTGTTCGATCCGAAGTCGACCGAACGCGCATTTCCGACGCCGAGGACCTGGGAATTCGCCAGCAACATCGTCAAGCACCTGAACGGGCTCGGCCCGGAGGCGGAGCGGGCGCTGTTCCGGGGCACCGTCGGCGAGGCCGCGGCGGTCGAGTTCGCGGCGTTCCTCAAGGTCTGGCGCGAGCTGCCGCACCCGAGGGCCATCGTCACCGACCCCGAGAACGCGGACATCCCGAAGAACGCGAGCGCGCTGATGGCCCTCTGCGGCGCTCTCTACAAGCTCGCCTCCGACGTCAACTTCGACGCCATCGTGACCTACGCCCAGCGGCTGCGGCGCGAGGTGGGCGAATCGCTCGTCGGCGCGTGCGTGCGCCGCGAGCCCGCCCTCCAGCGCTCCCCCGGCTTCATCCGCTGGGCCGCGGCCAAGACCCAGTGAAGGAGGACGCCATGGTCTGGTGGGTGACCCATTACCCGGCCGGCGACGCCCCATCGCGCGACTACGCCGTCAAGACGCCGAGCCACGAGGCGGCGAAGCGCAAGCTCGCCGCCGCCATCAACGTCCCCGTGTGGACCCTTCGATAGCGGACAAGGAGCAAATCATGGATCTCAACCGCGACGCCATGCTGGTCGGTCTCAACATCACCGCCTGGTCCGGCCGCATCCACGACCGCGAGGCGAGCGACCACGTCGCCGCCCACCACGACGCCTCGGCGAGCGCCGGGCGCTACAACAAGCGTCTGCTGCCGAAGGCCGCCTTCGCCGCGCTCACCTCGACGATGAGCGAGGCCAGGACCAAGCACTACGAGCAGACGCTCCCCTGGGACGACAAGGGCGCGCGGCTGCTCACCGTCGCCAACTACGAGCACTACACCGAGCTCCTGAACGCGCTCCGCGAGCGCGTGGTCCGTCAGCGCGCCCGCTTCATCGAGGACTACGACGATTACGTCGACCAGGCGCGGCTCGACCTCGGCAAGCTCTTCCGCATCGAGGACTACCCCTCCAAGGAAGCGCTACAGGGCAAGTTCGCCATCCGCTTCCGCATCACCCCGGTGCCGGATGCCGACCACTTCATCGCGAAGTTCGCCTCCGACGACACCGACCGGGTGAAGCGCGATATCGAGCGCCACATCGAGGAGCAGCTCCACGACGCGGTGGGCGACCTCTACCGGCGTCTCGGCGAGGCGGTCGAGCGGGTCTCCGACCGCTTGCAGGAGGACGAGAACGGCAAGCCGCTCGTGTTCCGCAACTCGATGATCGAGAACATCCGCGACCTGGTCGACGTCGTGCCGCGGCTCAACATCTTCGCCGACGACCAGCTCGCGCGGCTCTGCGAGCAGGTGAAGGAGAAGATCGCGGGCGTCGAGCCTGACGCGCTCCGGCCGTCCAAGACCTTCGACCCGGCGGCCCGCGCGCAGGTCAAGCGCGACGCCGACGACCTCGCGGAGAAGTTCGCGGGCTACTTCGCGCCGCCGCCCGAGCCCGTGCGGAAAGCAGCGTGATGTCCGCCCGGGTACTGCACGAATCCGCGCTGCGCGTCAGCGACTGCGTGACGGAGCTGCTGCGCAAGCAGCCCTTCTTCGGGAGCCTCGTCTTGAGGCTCCCGCTCCGCCCCGATGCGACGCGCGAGACACTCGCCACCGACGGGCAAGAGATCCGCTACTCGCCGCGCTGGGTGGCGGAAACCGATTCGCACCTCATCGAGACCGCGATGGCGCGCGTGGTGATGGCCTGCGCCTTGAAGCATCACACGCGCCGGGGCGAACGCGACCCCGAGCGCTGGCAGATGGCCTCGCAGCTCGTCACCCACGCGCTCATTCGCGACGCGGGCTTCACCCTGCCGCCGGACGCCGAGGCGTGGGATGGCCTCACCGTCGAGCAAGCCTACGACCGCCTCCAGGCCGAGGACGGGGAGTCCCCCGACGACGCCGACGCGCCCTCCGGCGCCTGCGCCGCCGAGGCCGGCCAAGCCCCGCCCGAAGACGATGACGACGACACCGGCGATCCCTCCGATTCCGACGATCACGCCGACGGCGAGGATAGCGACGGTGACGATCAGGAATCCGGCGGCCAGAGCGACGACGCGGACGGCCAGCACGACGGCGAGAACGGGGACGACAAGGACGGGAGCGGCCAGGGTCAGGACGGAGACGACGAAGACGGCGACGGCGCATCCGATACGCCGCCGAGCCACGATCCGTCCGGCACCGGCGAGGTCATGGACGCGGACGCCCGCGCGGGCGACGGCGGCGAGTCCGCCGAGGCGCCGGTGGACGTCACCGCCGAGGAGCAGGCGTGGGACGAGGCCATGCACCAGGCGCTCAACATCGCCCGCGCCGAGGGCAAGGTGCCGGGCCAGGTCGAGGAGACCATCCAGGGCGCGCACGCAAGCATGCTCGACTGGCGGACGCTCTTGCGCCGCTATATGACCGACGCGGCCAGCCACGACTATAGCTGGAGCGTGCCCAACCGGCGCTTCATCGACGGCGGCCTCTATCTCCCCTCGATCCGCTCCGAGGGCATCGAGGCCATCGCCGTCATCGTCGACACCTCCGGCTCGCTGCCCGCGGCGACGCTCGCCGAGTTCTGGGCGGAGCTGCGCGAGGTCGCCGCCGAGATCCGGCCCGAGAGCGTCATCGTGCTCCAGGTCGACGCCGCCGTGCAGGACGCCGCGGAGTACGCGCCGGACGACCTTCCCGACGAAATCGCGATCAAGAGCCGGGGCGGCACCGACTTCCGGCCGGGCTTCGCATGGCTCGACGAGCAGGGGATCCAGCCGGGCGTGTGCCTCTACTTCACGGACATGGAGTGCTCTGACTACCCCGAGGCCGAGCCGGCGTTTCCCACGGTCTGGGTGAACTATTCGAGCCCGCCGTCGGAGTGGAACCGCGAGCCCTGGGGCGAGCGCATCGACATCGCCCCCGAGCGGGGGACCCGGCCATGACGCGCGCGATCCACGGCGCGTCGGCGGAGGCGCTGAGGCAGGCGCTCAAGGCCCTGGCCGAGCTCTCGTTCTGGATTTCCTGGACCGCCGACGACGACCTCGCGCCGGAACCCGTGGTCAGCGCCCGCTGCATGCGGGATGCCGCGAGCGCGCTCCGCAAGGCCGCACGCCTCCTCGACGAAGCCGCCGACCGGGCCGATCCGCAAACCGAGACCGCGCGGCGGGCGGCCCCGCCCGCCCCCAGCCGGTCCCCCTACGAAGCCTCCGGGGATGGCGCCAGCCGGCCCGCCGCCGGCACCGGGGCAGCGCGGGAGCGGCAACCGGAGGCGGAGCCGAGCCCGGCCCGGGCGGACGCGTGCCGGCCCGAGAGGACCGTCTCCCGCGCGTCCGTTCATCCATCGACGGAGATTCGCATGAACCACATCGCACCCCCGCCCGAGCCGGCGATCCGGGACATCCCGCTTTGCCAGCTCGCACTTGCGCCCGAGAACGTGCGCAAGACCCCGCCCGACGAGGACGCCGACGCCCAGCTCGTCGCCTCCATCAAGTCGCACGGACTGCTGGAGAACCTCGTCGTCCGCCCCGACGAACCGGCCCCCGACGGCGCGGAGCGCTTCGCCGTCGTCGCCGGCGGGCGCCGCCTCGCGGCCCTCGTTGCGCTCGTCAAGGAAGGCTGGTTCAACGCCCTCCACCCGGTGCCGTGCAAGGTCGCCGCGAACGGCGACGCCGGCGAGCTCTCGCTCGCGGAGAACGTCATCCGCATCGCCATGCACCCGGCCGACCAGGTGGTCGCGTTCAGCCGGCTCGCGCAGGACGGCGCCACCGTCGCTGCCATCGCCGCGCGCTTCGGCGTCACCGAGCGCCTGGTGGAGCAGCGGCTGCGCCTCGGCAACGCCGCCCCCGAGCTGCTCAACGCCTACCGCGCCGACGAGATCGACCTCGAGACGCTCAAGGCGTTCTCGGTCACCACCGACCACGACCGCCAGCGGGCGATCTGGGAGAAGGTCTCGGGCCAGGGCTACCGCCCCGCCGCCTGGCAGGTGAAGCGCCTGCTGACCGAGGAGCGGGTGCCGGCCGGCGCGCCGATGGCCCGATACGTCGGCGTCGCCGCCTACGAGGCCGCGGGCGGCCCGGTGCTGCGCGACCTCTTCGCCGACGAGCACGAGCACGGGGTCTGGCTGGAGGACCCGGCGCTGCTCATCGACCTCGCCATGAAGAAGCTCCAGGCGGCCGCCGACGAGCTCGCGACCCGCTGGAAGTGGGCCGAGGCGATGACCGACGTCGACTGGAGCGCCACCGCGCGGTTCGGGCGCATCCATCCCGAGCCCGGCGAGCCGACCGACGAGGAGAAGGCCGAGATCGAGAAGCTCCGCACCCGCCACGACGAGCTCGTCAACATGGACGAGGACCAGTGGACGGACGAGCTGGTCGAGGAGGCCGAAGCCATCGAGCCGCGCCTCGACGAGATCGAGGCGGCAGTCGACTCCCGCGCCCGGTTCAAGCGCGAGGATTTCGCGATCGCGGGGTGCATCGCCACCATCGGGCGCGACGGCTCGCTCCAGGTCATCCAGGGGCTGGTGAAGCCCGAGGACATGCCGAAGCCGGCGGAGAACGCCAGCGCCGCCACCGGCGCGCAGCCCGCCGCCGACGGCAGCGACTCGGCCACCGATACCGGCCGCATCGCCGGACCCGCGACGTCCACGCCGGCTCAGCCGCCGAGGGACCGCGAGGCCGAGGCGCGCAAGGAGGCCGGCGTCGGCATCGGGCTCGCCGACGACCTCCGCTCGATCCGCACCGCGCTCGTGAAGGCGCATCTCGCGGGGGATTTCGAGGCCGCGTTCGACCTCATGGTGTTCCAGCTCGTGCGCGCGGTGTTCGCCCGTGGCTACACCGCCTCGTACCACGCGCTCGACATCGCCTTCAACGAGACCGCCGACCGGCCCACCAACCGGACGAACGACGACGACTTCGCCGCCTGGAATCCGGGCGAGGCGATGCTCGCCGACTGGTCGCACCTGCCGTTCGAGTGGATGGAGGCGGACGACGACGCGGCCTGCTTCGCGGCACTCCGGGCGTTGCCGCGCGCGGACAAGGAGAAGCTGTTCGCGGCCGCGGTGGCGAGGACCGTGAAGGGCCAGCTCGCCTTCGAGCACGACGCCCGTCCCGAGCTGGAGGCCACGGTCGCCAGGCTCGACATCGACTTCGCGAAGCACGTCCGGCCCACCGCCGACATGCTGTGGTCGCGCGTCCGGAAGGACCGCATCCTGGACGTCGCCCGCCAGACCCTCGGCACCGCCTGGGCCTCGGCGCGGTCGAAGTACAAGAAGGCGGATCTGGCCAAGGCGATGGAGGAGGCGTTCGCGGCCGGCACGCCGCCCGTCGGCATCGGCGCCACGGCGCACGCCGCCGCGCTCGCCTGGACCATGCCGGGGTTCGCGGCGTTCGATGCGGGCGGCGCGGACAAGGACGACACGGCGCAGGCGCCGCCCTCCGACCAGCCCGCGGCCGCTCCGGACGCATCGGGGGATGCCACGGCCGGGACCGGCGATTCCTCCGCCGCCCCGCAACCCGACGCCGCCGAGGCCGCCGAAGGTCCTGCCAAGGGCAACGGCCATGACGCGTCCACGGTCGCGGAGGGCGAGGCCGGCCCGGAGCCGGTGAACGGGGAAGGCGGGGGCGATGACCGTCCCGCCGATCCGTCGGCCGCCGACGCCATCGACGCGATGAACCGGGTCCCGACAGCCGACGGCGGGCCCAGGGTGATCGTGCAGACGGTCGGCCCGGTCAACGGACAGGCCCCCGACGAGGACCCGCTGGACATCCCCGAGTTCCTGCGCCGCGTCCACTGACCGTCCGCTTCAGGACCAGCGCCCCGTCCGGAACGTCACCGGGCGGGGCGTTTCCTTTTCCGCATCCATCACGGAGAGCGCACATGAACGACACTCCGACCATCCGCGCCCGCATCCACGACAGCGCCATCCGGCGCGTCACGAGGACCTTCGCCGCCGGGCTCGCGGACATCTTCACCGAGACCTTGCAGAACAGCCGAAGGGCCGG
This sequence comes from Alphaproteobacteria bacterium, assembly GCA_022826665.1. Lineage (GTDB taxonomy): Bacteria > Pseudomonadota > Alphaproteobacteria > UBA828 > UBA828 > WTGU01. Next base: position 14,277 of record JAJDUK010000073.1, read on the forward strand.
CGCCATGCGGGTCCGCGTCGCCGTCACGGGGCCCGCCGACACCGGCCCGCTCACCGTCACCGTGACCGACGACGGCGCCGGCATCGCCGATCCGGCCGTCCTGCTGTCGTTCGGCGAGAACGGCTGGAGCGAGGACCTCGTGCACCGCGAGGACGCCGCCGGCATGGGCATGCTGAGCCTCGCGCGGCGCGGCTGCGCCGTCTCGTCCCGGCCGCGCGCCACCGACGGCGAGCCCGCGCCCGGGTGGCGCGTCGAGCTTCTGCCGGCGCATTTTCTCGGCGAGGCCGACGCCGAGGTTCATCCGGACGATTGCGCCCCGTGGCCGCACGGCACCGCCGTCGCATTCCAGGCGGCGCAGTCCGAGAACGCCGACCGCATCCGCCGGGCCGTCGAGGAAGCCGCCCGCCACTACCCGCTGCCCGTCATGTTCGAGGACGTCCCGAACACCCCGTCCGGCGGCGAGACGCTGGAACGCCGCGCCTTCCTCGACGGCGCGCTCCATGCCGAGCGCTGGCGCGGGCTCGTGTTCGGCGCGTTCAAGGACCGCTGGAACGGCTTCGGCATCAACGATCCCGACGTCAACTTCCACGGCCTCACGGTCAGCGCCGGCCTGCCCAGGGTCGAGTCGGTCACCGGCGCGTGCTGGACGGCCGGCGCCGACATCGTGGACTGCCCCGAGCTGGAGCTCGTGCTGCCCGCGCGCAAGGAGCCCGTCGAGACCCCCTTCCTCGAAGAGATGCGCGAAGCCGCGCGGCTCGCCATCTACCGCGCCATGGCCGCCGACCCGGACCCGCGCCCTTCCTTCGCCGACCGCAAGCGCGCGCACGAGGCCGACATCGACATCGCCCCGCCGCCGGCGGAGCTCAGACCCTGGCGTCCCGGCCTCGCCGACGTCGACGACTGGCGCGAGCCCCCGAGGCTCCGCACCGTCGGCCCCGACGCGCTGCTGATGGAGTGCGACCCGGAGCCGCCCGAGGCGCAGGCCCTGTGGCGAGCCGCCGAGCGGGCCTGCATCGCCGACCGGCTGTTCGAGCCCGACCGCCGGCTGGAGGGCTATGCCTGGTACGACGCGATCGAGCGCATCGTCAGCATCCGCACCGAGGCGACCGTCGGCCGGCGCCCGTACGCGCTCGACAGGTATCCCGTGCCGGAGCGCACCGGCGCGCCCGAGGCGCCGCTTGCGCAACGCCCGGACGCGATCCGCATGAGCCTCACCGTCCGGCCCGGCAGCGGCGTGGGACGCATCCTCGACCTCGACACCGACGTGGCCTTCGCCGGCGATGCCTGGTCCTGGGTCGGCGACGCGCTGCCGCTGGTGACCGCCGGCAGCGACATCGAGCCGTTCCAGCTCGCGCTGCTGCTGCGCTCGGCGTTCTTCTCGGCCTCCGACGACGCGGACGCCGATTCCTGGGAACGCCAGCGCGACGTCTTCGAGCAGGAAGCCCACCACATCGCGACGCGTCTGCTGGTCTCGGACGACGCCGCAAGGCGAAGCTCCATCGCCGACGCGGTCACGCGCGAGCTCTTCTGGCTCATTCCGCACGACCGCGGGGCGGAGATTTCGGTGCGCGACCGCAAGGTGACGGTCACCCTCGGCGAGCCTGTCGCCGAGGCCGTCGCCGGCGGCTGATCCCGGCCCCGGTCGGCAGGCGCCGCCACGCCATCCACTGCCACCACCAGCCCCCTGCCGCGTGGAGCCCGGCCGGCCTTCGTCCGGACGAGCGGGGGGCGGGGCGCGGGAGCGTCCTGTCCTTCCGCGCTCCTTCTCGTCTCACCGGAGGTCCGACCATGAAAGCTCACGCCCGTTCCGCCCCTGCGCCGGCGACGACAGCCCCGCCGCCGTCCGCCGCCGAGGAAGCGCAGAAGACCGCCATCGCGCAGGCCGTCTGGACCGAGATCCACTGGCTGATGCCGCGCGACCGCACGGTCACCGTCACCGTCGACGGCGACGACATCGCGGTCGAGCTCGGCCCGCCCGCCCGTTCCACGGCCCACTGACCCGGTCGCGCCGTCACCCGTTTCACCCGCTCCCGGGACGGAGCGATCGCCTCCACCTCTTTCCCGCAGAGGAATCCGGCCATGCACCAACCCGCCATTTCCGCCGCATTCGGTCCCGTGATCGACGCCTACACCCGCGCCCAGGCGATCGAAGACGGCATCCTCGTCGACGTCTCCGAGACCGCCCGCGAGGCGGGCTTCAAGATTCCCGTCGCGCTCTCGCGTACCGTTTGGGATCGCCTGGTCGCTCTCCCCGACGGTTATCGCGGCTTCCAGGACGAGCGCGGGCGCTTGTGGGACGTGCTCTGGATGGCGCGCCACTACGCGCTCCGCGCCTCCGACCGCGACCGCGTGAGAATGTGCGTGCTGGTGCGCGACATCCGCAAGGACCTCCACGACAGCAACCGGCCGCCCCGCAGGCACTTCCCCATCGTGGCGATCGGCGCCGACGACGACGGAGGGCCCGCGATCACCGTGATGTTCCCCGAAGACGACTGAGCGCGCCGCCGCGCCTCTCTACCGTCCGCATCCATGCCAGGGAGCAACGCCCATGCAGACCCCCAGCCCCGAGCAGAAGCTCGAGATCGCGCGCCGCGTCCACGAGACCTTCGACCGCCCGAAGCGCTGGCACCAGGGCGGATGGGGCTGCGACGACGACGGCGACGTCATCGAGTTCGACGGCGGCTTCCACGTCGTCGACAACGACGAGGTCCGCCACCGTCCCGCGTTCCGCCTCGCCACGCCCGAGAGCCCGCGCTGCTTCTGCCTCGGCGCGGCCATCCGGATCCACGCCGGTTCGGTGCTCTGTCACGACCCATCCCATACCGGGGAGGCCACCGAAGCAATCTGCGCCGTCTACACCAGGCTCGCCGGCATCGACACCAGCGCCCGGGAACAGGATGCGGCGGACTTCGAGCCCCACCTCAACAGCCTCATCGAATGGAACGACTCCGATGAGCGCTCCTTCGAGGACATCCGCGCGCTCACCGCCGCCGTGCTGCGCCACCTCGACGCGCAGCGCTGGTAGTCCCGGCCTCTGAAGGCCGCGCCCACGCCCGCCGCCCCAGGCGGAGTCCGGCCAGCCGGCGCCGGGCCGCCAGTGACACGGCGCGAGAGATCTCGCCGTGCGACCGACCCCATGCCCTTCCCACCCGGAGACCGTCCATGCTGCACAGAATCACCGGCCGCGCCGTCAAGTGCGGCCCCGCCGCGATTTCCGCGATCGCCGGGGTGCCGACCCACGAGGCCGCCGCCGTCATCCGCCGCCTGTTCGACCGGCCCGCTGTCAACGGCGTCCACACCGACGAGCTCGCCGCCGCCCTCGAAGAGCTCGGCTGGGCCCCCGACTACGCGCTCCGCCACCCCAACTACCGCAACCGCCGCCACGCGCGCCGCGAGCAAGTCTGGAAACGCATCTTCGAGAACGTGCCGGTCGATGTCCGCGCAATCACGCTCGGGACGTTCCTGGACGCCGCGCCCGCGGGAACGTGGGCGATCTCGGCGGGCGGTCATTTCGTGGCGTATGCCGACGGCTTCGTCGCGGACTCCAGTGCCTGGTTCTCGCGCCGGCCCGTCCGCTGGTTCCGCGCCAATCCCGACCACGGCCGCGTCGCCCTGCGGCGCGTCCGCGAGGCCGTCCGGTTCGTCCGCATTGCGCCGGGCCATTTCATCCGCAGCCCGCGCCCGGAAAGGAGCTGAGCCATGCCCCGCACCGTCGAGACCGTCGTCTATGCCATCGAGGAATTGTCGGACACGGCGAAGGAGAGCGCCCGCGCCTGGTTTCGCGCAACCTGCCTCGAACACGAGTGGTACGACGCCGTGTTCGAGGATTTCGAGACGATCTGCCGGATCCTCGGCGTGACGCTCAGGACCAGCCCCGTGAAGCTCTTTGGCGGGGGAACCCGGGAGAACCCTCACCTGTTCTTTCGCGGGTTCGCCTCGCAAGGCGACGGCGCCTCGTTCGAGGGCTCCCTCGGATATGCCCCCGGCGGGGCGAGGGCCATCCGCGCCCATGCGCCGAAGGACGAGGAGCTGCACCGCATCGCGGACGAGTTGCAGGCGGCGCAGAAGCGCAACTTCTTCCAGCTCACCGGCTCCATCCGGACGCGCGGCCACTACTGCCACGAGTACAGCATGGAGATCGATGTCGAGCGCGACAGCCCGACCTGGCAGCCGATGACCGACGGCGCCGAGGACGTCCTGATCGAGGCGATGCGCGACCTCGCGCGCTGGCTCTACCGCCAGCTCGAACGCGAGTACGACTATCTCACGTCCGACGACGCCGTCGACGAGGCAATCGTCGTCAACGCCTTCACGTTCACGGCGGAAGGCCGGCGTTTCGGCTGAGGCACCCAGCCGTTCCCGGCACGGCGGCCTCGACAGACCCGCCAATCACACCATCCCCATAGCACCCCGCCGCGCCCGTACCACCCGGCGCCAGAGCGCCGCCACCGCCTGAGTCCCCCCGACCCCGGTCCGCGCCGTCCCGAGGCGAGGCAGCCGGCCGGGGGCAGGCCCGGCGAGGCGGTGCGGGGGCGACTGCCCCGCGCCGCCCGGCCGGCGGTCCCTCGCATTGCCAATCCGGAGAACGCCATGCTCGACGCCCACCCGGCGCCGGACGCGCCCGCGCGCCCGCCGCTCTCTCCCGTATCCGCTCCGGCCTCCGCCCCGGCGCCGAATGCCCCGGACGGCTCCGCCGCGCTCCTCGACGCCGCCCGGCGCCTCCTCCCGGCGCTCGAAGCCGGCCGGTCCCTCGACGCCTCGACGCTCCGCGCCGCCATGACCCGCGCCTGCGGCGCGAGCGACGCAGACGGCGCCTGGGTGTGGAAGGACGCCTACGAGGCGGCCGAGGCCGCCGTGGTGCTGTTCGTCCAGCGCTACGGACGCGCCATGCGCCGGCGTGCGGGCGCCGGTGCGGACGGCCCCCGCACGATGCTGGCTATGCTGGCCGCCGTCGCCGCGCTGGAGCCCTCCCACACGAAGCGCTCCGAGGAGCAGGTCCGCCTCCAGCAGTTCTCGACCCCGCTCCCGCTCGCCTATGCCGCGCTCCGCGCCGCCGCGGTGCGGCCCGGCGACACCGTGCTGGAGCCGTCAGCGGGAACCGGCATGCTCGCCGTCATGGCCGAGTGCGCGCTCCGCAAGGACGCCGCCGGCAGCCTCCACCTCAACGAGATCGCCGCCGTCCGCGCCGGGCTCCTCGCGGGGTTGTTTCCCGGCACCGCCGTCACCCGCCACAACGCCGAGACCATCGCCGACCGCTTGGCCGAAGCGCGGCCCACCGTGGTGCTGATGAACCCGCCGTTCTCCGCCAGCCCCGGCATCGAGCGCATCCGCCACGATGCGGACCTCCGCCACCTCCGCTCGGCCTTCTCGATGCTCCCGCCGGGCGGCCGGCTCGCCGCCATCACCTCGGCCCACTGCGTGCCCGGCGACGCCGCCTGGACCGGCGCCTTCGCCTCGCTCGACCCCGGTGCGCGCGTGGTGTTCACGATGGCGATCGACGGGCGGGCGTATGCCCGGCGCGGCACCGGCTTCGACACCCGGCTCACCGTCCTCGACCGGAGCGACGCGCCCGGCATCGAGGTGGACGGTTCGGCCAGGGCCGCCGATGCCGCCGCGCTGCTCGATGCCGTGCTCGACGCCGTGCCGGCCCGGCTGCCCATCACGCCGGTGCCGGGCGCCGACCTCTTCGGCCACACCCCCGCCAAGCGTCCCGCGACCTCCCGGGCCACGCGCAAGCCAGCCGGCCAGCCGGCGCCGAAGGCCGCGCATGACTGGGGACCGGTCAGCGAGCTCGCGGTCGAGACCGGCCCTGCCGACACCGGCGGACCCGCCGCAACGACCGCCGGCCCCTACGAGCCGTGGCGGCCGAGCGTCGTCCGCGTGCCGGGCGCGATTCCGCACCCGACGCCGCTCGTGCAGTCCGGCGCCATGGCCGCGGTGCCGCACCCGGTGCCGGCCTACCGCCCGATGCTGCCCGAGCGCGTCGTCACCGACGCACTGCTCTCCGACGCCCAGCTCGAAAGCATCGTCTTGGCGGGCGAGGCCCATTCGCGCCACCTCGCCGCCGACTACCGCATCGGCTCGGGCTGGGAGACCGTCCACCGCTGCCGCGAGGACGAGGGCGACGAGGTCGACACCGCCTTCGTCACCGACGACGGGGAAACGCTGTCGGCCCCGGTCCGCCTCCGCCGGGGCTGGATGCTGGGCGACGGCACCGGGGCGGGGAAGGGCCGCCAGGTCGCCGCCCTCGTGCTCGACAACTGGCTGCGCGGCCGCAAGCGCGCCCTCTGGCTCTCGCAGTCCGACAAGCTCGTCGAAGACGCGCGCCGCGACTGGACCGCCCTCGCGGGACGCGAGGACGACGTCATCACGCTCGGCAAGTTCCGCCAGGGAGCGGAGATCCCGCTCGCCGAAGGCATCCTCTTCGCCACCTACGCGACGCTGCGCTCACCGGCCCGGCAGGGCAAGCCCTCGCGCCTCGACCAGATCGTCGGCTGGCTCGCGGGCTCGCTCGACGAAGACGACCGCCACGGCTTCGAGGGCGTCATCGTCTTCGATGAGTCCCATGCGATGGCGAACGCGGCGGGGTCCAAGGGCAACCGGGGCGAGGTCGCGCCGTCGCAGCAGGGCCGCACGGGGCTCCGCCTCCAGAACGCGCTTCCCGACGCGCGCATCGCCTACGTGTCGGCGACCGGCGCCACCACCGTTCCGGGCCTCGCGTATGCCGGCAGGCTTGGCCTGTGGGCCGCCGGGGAGACGCCGTTCGACACCCGCGTCGAGTTCGTCTCCGCGATGGAGGCGGGCGGCGTCGCCGCGCTCGAAGTCGTCGCGCGCGACTTGAAGGCCCTCGGGCTCTACCAGGCCCGCGCCCTCAGCTACGACGGCGTCGAGGTCGACATCCTGGAGCATCCGCTGAGCGACGCCCAGAGGCGCATCTACGACGCCTATGCCGGCGCCTTCAAGGTCATCCACCACAACATCCAGGAAGCGCTGAAGGCGACCGGCATCACCGAGGGCGATTCCACCCTCAACAAGAACGCCAAGTCCGCCGCCATGAGCGCCTTCGAGGGCGCGAAGCAGCGCTTCTTCGGCCACCTGTTGACGTCGATGAAGTGCCCTTCGCTCATCCGCGCGATCGAGGCCGACCTCGACGCCGGCCGCTCCGCCGTCATCCAGCTCGTGTCCACCGGCGAGGCGCTGATGGAGCGCCGCATCGCCGAGATCCCCGCGTCCGAATGGGACGACATCAACGTCGACCTGACGCCGCGCGAGACCGTCATCGAGTTTCTGGCCCACGCCTTCCCGGTGCAGCTCCAGGAGCCGTTCACCGACGACGAGGGCAATCTCATGTCCCGTCCGGTGTTCGACGAGGACGGCAACCCCGTCGTCTGCCAGGAGGCCGCGGCGAGGCGCGACGCGCTCATCGAGAAGCTCGCGTCATTGCCGCCGGTGCCGTCGGCGCTCGACCAGATCGTGCAGCACTTCGGGCACGACGCGGTGGCAGAGGTCACCGGCCGGTCGCGCCGGGTACTGAAGATTACCGACGCGCGCGGCGAGCGCCTCGCGCTCCGCAGCCGGCCCGCCTCGGCCAACCTCGCCGAGACCGCCGCGTTCATGGACGGCGAGAAGCGCATCCTCGTGTTCTCGATGGCGGGCGGCACCGGGCGGAGCTATCACGCCGATCTCTCCTGCGGCAACACCGAGCGGCGCATCCACTACCTGCTGGAGCCGGGATGGCGCGCCGACCAGGCCATCCAGGGCCTGGGCCGCACCCACAGGACGCACCAGGCATCGGCGCCGCTCTTCCGCCCCGTGGCGACCGACGTGAAGGGCGAGAGGAGGTTTATCGCGACGATCGCGCGCAGGCTCGATTCCCTCGGCGCGATCACGCGCGGCCAGCGCGATTCGCAGACCGCGATGGGCGGCGACGCCACGCTCTTCCGCGAGAGCGACAACCTGGAGAGCCTGTACGCCAAGGCGGCGCTCCGGCAGTTCTACATGGCGCTCTGGCGGGGCTCTATCGACGGCTGGTCGCTCGCCGACTTCGAGGAGGCCACCGGCTTGAAGCTCGTCCACGAGGGGACGCTGAAGGAGGAGCTGCCGTCGATGTCGCGGTTCCTGAACCGGCTGCTGGCGCTGCCCATCGCCGAGCAGAACCAGCTCTTCGCGGCGCTCGAAGAACGCATCGAGGCCAACATCGAACAGGCCGTCGAGGCCGGCACTTATCATGCCGGCGTCGAGACGGTGCGCGCGGACTCGCTCTCGACCGCCGGCCGGGAGACGCTGTACGAGCATCCCCGCACCGGGGCGGTGACCGACCTCGTCGAGATCGTCCGCCGCGACCGGCTGGAGCCCACCACCGCGGACCACGCGCTCGGCATCGGCGGCTACGATCCCGGGCCCGACGGCAAGCCGCGCCTCATCGTGAACGCGCGCTCGAAGCGCGCCGCCGTCCTGCTGGCCGCGCCCTCGCGCATGTTCGACGACGGCGGGGTGCAGGAGCGGGTCCGGCTCGTCCGGCCCGCGACCCGCGAGACGATGGCGCGGCCCGAGCTTGAGGCGTCCAATTGGCGCCCGGCGGACGAGGCCACCTGGCGCACGCTCTGGGAGCACGAGATCGCCGGGCTGCCGACGCACCGCGAATCGCGTTTCTGGCTCGCGGCGGGATTGCTCCTGCCCGTCTGGGACCGCCTGCCGTTCGAGAACATGCGGGTGCGCCGGCTCACCACCGACGCCGGCGAAGCGCTCATCGGCCGCGTGCTCGACGCCGAGCAGGTGCGCGCCGTGCGCACGAGCTTCGGCCTCGACGGCGACTTCGCCATGACCGGTGAGGAAGCCTTCGAGGCGGTCATGGGCCGCGGCACGGCGCTCGCGCTGGCCAATGGCTGGCGGCTCGCGCGCCGGCGCATCATGGGCGCCGACCGCGTCGAGATCGAGGGACCGGACGACGGCGACACCGATGCGCTCAAGCGCATGGGATGCACCGTCGAGATCGTCGCCTGGCGCGCCCGCGCCTTCGCCCCCGGCGCGCACGTGCTCGACCGCATCCTCGAACGCTGGCCGCTCGCCGCGTAAGCCCGGCCTGCCCGATACGTGTGGCCGGCCCGCCGCGCTTCGGCGGCGCCGGCGCCTCCGCTACCATCCCCCGCGGCGATGCCGCCCCGGGGGCACATGCCGCCGGCCCGCCGCCCGCGGCCACCGCAACGCGCCCAAGGAGACCGCTCCGATGACCGCCCAGACCCTGCCCGACGAACCGAACTTCTGCTTCGTGCCGGCCTACGACATCGAGACCGAGATGCAGCAGATCCGCATCGTCATTGAGGGACTCGCCGGCCACGTCCCGACCGCGCTGATTGCGCTGCACCTCGACGACGCGCTCTCGATCTGCGACAAGCTGAACCGGCGCCTCGGCCTGACGAGGGACCAGTGGACCGCGCTCGCGGCCCAGTCCATGCGCGCCGAGACGCCCGAGCCCGGCGACCCCGCCGAGCACTGACACGCCGCCCGCCTTGTCCCGATATAGTGAAACCCCTATAGTGCGGAGCCGACGGTGTCATGCTGAAGCCAGTCGAATGGATGGGGTCGAGCAAGGCCGATCTGAAGCGCTTCCCCGACCCGGTGCAGGGCCGCATGGGGTTCGCGATCTACCGCGCCCAGCTCGGACGCCGCCACCGCGACGCCAAGGCGCTGAAGGGCTTCGGCTCCGGCGTCCTGGAGGTCGTCGCGCGCCACGACGGCGACACCTTCCGGGCTGTCTACACGGTCCGGTTCGAGGCTGCCGTCTATGTCCTGCACGCCTTCCAGAAGAAGGCGAAGCGAGGCATCGCGACGCCGAAGCCCGAGCTCGACCTGGTGCGCCGCCGCTTGGCCGCCGCCGAGCGGCACTACCGTGACACGCAGCGTGGAGACTGACGCAATGGAACCCACCGACACGACCGTGGAACGCGGCAGCGGCAACGTCTTCGCCGATCTCGGCTTCCCCGACGCCGACGCCCACCTCGTCAAGGCCGACCTGGTGAGCCGCATCGACGACATCGTGCGCGATCGCGGTTTGACGCAGACCGAGGCCGCGCGGCTGATGGGCCTCACCCAGCCCGACGTGTCGCGGCTCCTGCGCGGTGACTTCCGCGAGTATTCGCTGGAGCGCCTGTTCCGCCTGCTCAACGCGCTCGGGCGCGACATCGACATCGTCATCCGCCAGCCCCGTTCCACCGACGGCGGGCGGCTGCGCATCGCCGCCGCCGAACCCGCCTGACGCCTGCGCCGAGCGGGCCGGCCGCCGCTGCGCAGCCGGCCCGGCGTCCGCCGCCTCCCTCCTACCCGCCCCGGACGGGACGTCCCGCCGGCCGGCCTTCGGCCGTCGGGGGCACGTGCCGCCGGCCCGCCGTCCCCCGGCAAGCCTCCTACGACCCGCCTCGCACATCGCAACGAGGCGGAGTCGGGCGCAGGTGAGGGCGCGGACCGGAAGGGCGGTGAAGAGCCTCCGGCCGCGCCCCAACGTGCCGACCATGGAGACGTCATGTCACCGAAGTCCCCACTCGCCATCGCCGTGCGTTCCGAGGAAGCCGCCGCCCCCTATGCCGTCGCGCGCCCGGCTTCGCCCCCGCCACCCGCGCCGCTCCTTGCCCGCATGGGGCGCGGCGGCCCAGCCGCCCTCGACGACCACGAGCTCCTCGGCCTCCTCGGCATCGCCGTCGACGCCGCCACCCTCGCCGCCGCCGGGGGGCTCCGGGGGCTTCTCGACGATCCCGACGACCGCCTGTGCGCCGTGCCGCTCCCCGCCGACGACCGCGCGCGCGTCCATGCCGTCCTCGACGTCCACGCCCGCTGGATGGAGGCCCGGCTCCACCGCGACGGAGGGCCGCTCACCTCGCCGGCACACACGCGGCGCTACATCGAGGCCCGCTTGAGGGGCTATCGCAACGAGGTCTTCGCGATGCTCTACCTCGACTGCCGCCACCGCGTCATCGCCTTCGAGGAGACCTTCTTCGGAACCGTGGACGGCACGTCCGTCCATCCGCGCGTCGTCGTGCGCCGGGCGCTCATGCACAACGCCTCGGCCTGCATTGCCGCGCATTGTCATCCGAGCGGGGTATCCCTGCCGAGCGCCGCCGACCGCGCCATCACCGATCGCCTCCGCGACGCCCTCGTCCTCGTCGACGTCCGCCTCATCGACCATTTCGTGGTCGGCGACGGCGAGGTCGCGTCATTCGCCGAACTCGGTCTCCTCTGAGAACCGCCGCCGCTCGCCGCCCTCCGGCCATTTCCCCGCCCGCCGTCCCGCGTTCGAGGACAGCCAAGCGAGAGCGAAGACCGCGCACCGGGAGAGAGGGGCGCGGCGCCACCGCCATCCCGGAGGAACCACGACATGACGACTCCCATCTATGCCGGCATCGGCTCGCGACGGACTCCCGGCTCCGTGCTCGCGGCGATGACGAAGATGGCGGCCTGGCTCGCGCGCACCGGCTGGCATCTTGCGAGCGGCGGCGCGGACGGGGCGGACACCGCGTTTGCGGCGGGCACGCCGGCCGGCCAGCGGACGCTCTACCTGCCGTGGCCTGGCTACAACGGACACACCGGGCCGGACTGCCGCGCGCTCTCCCGGTCCGCGCTCGCAGATTGCATGGACGTGGCCGCGTCGCTGCATCCCGCTTGGCACCGCTGCTCGCCCGCCGCCCGGAAGCTCCACGCCCGGAACGTCCTCATCCTGCTCGGCGCCGGGCTGGACCATCCCGTCGATGCGGTCGTCGCCTTCACCCCCGATGGGGCGGTCACCGGCGGCACCGGCATGGGGCTACGCATCGCGGCCGAGTATGGGATTCCGGTGATGAACCTCGGCGCGATGGCCCCGCGCGAAGCCTGCGAACGCCTGCTCGCCATCCGCCTCGCCGCCTGAGCCTACCCCGTTCGAGCCGGAGTGCTGCGAGCACCGGGCGAACGCCCGGCAGGGAGAGGGAGAGGGGCTCCCCGTCCCGATGCCGGGCGCGGCAACCGGCGGAGGAACTCGCCCATGTTCGATTTCGACACCGACGCGCCGTCAGGCGGCGCAGACCTGCTCGCGCAGCTCGGCCTCGATGCTCGTGCCATCCGCACCATCCTCGAAGAGCCCGCACCGTTCGACCCCCGGGGCGACGACGGCGAGTAGGAGGGAAGCGAGGAGAAGGTGAACGGGAAGGGGCTGGGGAGTGAGTTCCCCGGTCCCCCCGGTTCGCAACCCATCGTCATCAACCAGACCTTGAAGGAGTACCGCAATGGCCTTCGGATTGAATCGCGCGGAAGTCATCGGCCGCCTCGGCGCCGACGTCACCATCAACCACCTGCAGAGCGGCGGGCGCGTCGCGAACCTGTCGGTCGCGACCGACGAGTCCTACCTCAACAAGCAGACCGGCGAGCGGGTCGACAAGACCGAGTGGCACCGATAGAGATTGAATTTGACTAAATTGTCTCTATAGCGAGATAATTTGGAACAATGAATTTCTCCGTAAGCAAAATGCAAGAGGTTTCGATGCAGCTCTCGCGTAGGCCTGCGAGCGGACTTCGCAACAAACCTACGGGATTCTGTTGTTTGCCACCCGACGTACCGCGTCGCCATCCAGAAGCAGCGGATGTCCCCGGAGGTCATCCGCTCCGCCTTCATCCACCGCCAATGCTCCGTGCTGCGCTGCCGGCAATCGGGCAACCGCTACGTCATTCCCTCGAAGCCGACACGGGCGGCGGAACAGATCTACGCCACCATGGGTCTGCCCCTGACGATCACCCCGTACCAGCTCGCCTGAATGCCGACGAAGCCCGGCCTAGGCTCGAAAAAATGCCGGATGCAGTGCCAGAAATGAGAGCTGGGGAATATCATCTACTTACGCGAATCAACCGTCGAAGTCGGGTCGTCTTCGTCTGGCAGTTTGCACTGAACTTCGGCAAGCAACGCTTCTGTTCCCAGAAGGGCGGCGTCCCGATCGAGTGGCACGCTGCCGGTGTCGCCGATTCCGTAGCGGAACTGGACGGCGTAGGGAGTGTATTCGATCAAGGGCTCGAATCGCGCGGCGTCTGACTGGCATTCGATCAACATCGAGAGAAGTTCGGATAGGTCGTGGATTGGCGGGTAGGTTCGACCCAACAGAGCGAGCCACGCCTTGAACAGCTTTTCCACCGCCTGTTGTGCATGAAAGCCGAAAATCTCGTCAGCGAAGATGTCGGCATCGTTCATGCCGCGCAGGGCGGTGATATCCTTTTCCGCCGCTCCTACGAGGATACGCGCTTGCCTATGGTCGCTCATAGAGGACCCTGCCCTCGCGCAAAGCGCGCGCGAGCACATGGTTGAGGGAGTGCCGCCAATATTCGGCCTCGTCGCGGCTATAGACCAGAATGTCCTTGGGAACGCGAAAGCCCGCCAGCGCTCTCCAAAGGCGCACTGCTTCCGTGCGGCGGTCCCTCTCTTCGCCGAACGGTGCGGTTTCGATTACCACCAGATCGACGTCGGAGTCCGTAGCTGCGTTGCCGCGCGCACGGGAGCCGAAGAGTATCACCTGTTCGGGGTCCACCTCCTTCACGATTGTGGCTACCATACGCTGCAAGAGCGCATCGTCGGTCCCTGTCATGGCTCATTCTCCTCAAGCCGATTCCCGCATGTGGGATTCATCGCGTAATCCATAGCAGAGTCCGAAGCGGGACAATCGGAATCACTTGTCCTTATCCATGTTCGTTGCGCCGCAACCGAGCGACCGATTGCTGGGTGCCCCGACGGAGTCGGTCCCTGGCGTCCGAGGGGCGGAGGACGAGTCTTGAATTCATGGCATTGGGTGCCTTAGGCTGACTGTATTCCTATTGCAGGGTGACTTCCGCGTCTGGATCACCAGCCGCGAGGGCGTTCATCCAGGCGAGGCAGAGGTCGCGGGAGCGGTAGGTGCCGTAGGCGACGGTCTGTTCGCGCTCGACTATGGGGAAAGTGGAATAAATGTAGCGCACGTCGTCGCGGTCGGTGACGCCGTAGAGGTGGAAGAACACGGCGTCCAGCTTCGCGCGCAGGAAGAGGCGCCGCTCTTCGTCCCATACGAAGGGCGGCAGCACGTCGCCGGCGTCGTCCACATGTCCCATGTCGCGGGCGAAGGGCGCCATGTCGTGGGCCGTATAAGTCAGCTCAAGTACCGCCTCGAGGACAATTTCCGCTGCCGTCTTCCGCCCGAAGCGCACGCACTCGTAGCGCTCGGGCGGGACGACGGGGAGTTGTTCAACAATAAAGAGATTCAGATGATTGGCCTGAACCTTTTGGCGCGCCACGTAGTCTAAAGGCGCAGAATTAAGGTTGGCCACAAGTAGCCACTCTCCTCGATCCAACGTATCGGGAAGTAGAATGGGAAGAAGGTCATTAAAGCCGACCGCCGGCAATAGCGATGAAATTAACGAGCGAGAATTAGTGGTGGAGGTAATTCGCTTGAATCCAAGAACCCATTTCGCTCCAGCAGGATATTCGCACTGCGAGGCTGGGACCCAAAACTGTGGATCGGGAACCCAACCCGGATCTTGGTGCTGCCCTAACGTCGTTGGGGCGGGTTGGGCTGGTCGATGCAGGTTTCGCGGATTAACGGTGACACTTGCAGCTCGGTGATCGAACGCCTGCACCATCTTGCCCTCGTAGAGCGGCACCCACTCGCCGGTCGGACTGCCGAAACGGTTGCCGCTGATGGGGTACGCGCTCTCCCGCTCCTCAAGCTCCGCCCGCGAGCGGAACCAATGCGAATCAAGGTCGGTGTCAAACATGCGGACGTGCCTCACCGGCCACGCTTTCACCTCCTCGCCCGCCGAGCGGTCGACCAAGACCGGCAGGCGCTCGTATATCGCCGTGGTCAGCTCCGCATCGCGGCGGGTGCGGAAGATCGGCGCCGTGCCGGTGTTGGGGTTGACGCGCGCGAAGGCTTCCGCTGTCAGCGGGAAGCAACGCTCGCTGTCTTCAAGTTCTGCGATATCCTGCAGGAAGAACGCGCACCGCGCGGCGTCGGCGAGGGGGGACGGGCTGGCCACGAAGGCACAGAACTTGAAGCGGCTGTCCACGTCGGGGAAGAAAGGCGGCGCGTCATACCGCGTGCGCCGGTTCTCGAAGTCATAGAGCGCTTTCAGCCGCCCTTCGGTCGCCACGCCCTTGAAGAAGCGGGCGGCCGTCTTGTCCGACGCAATGCCGGAGGGCGTGAGGAGCCCCACCATGCCGTCGGGCTTCACGAGTGTCATCGCGCGCTCGACGAAGAGTGAATAGAGGTTCACGTCCCCGCTCGACAGCAGCGGATAATCGCCGGATCGCCGCGCCGTACGGACGGCCATCGCCGCTCGCTCGCTTGCCAGCGCGTAGTCCCTCGCCAGCGGATCGCCGTCGCGCTCCAGCGCCGCAATCATGCGCTTGCGGTCGGCCGCGCGCGGCGCAAGCGCGATCTCGGGCCGCCGCGTCGCGAACCACTCCACCTGTTGCAGCTTCATCCGGTCCCAGGGCGGATTGCCGATCACGGCGTCGAAGCCGCCTTCGAGGCCCGCGCTCTGCCAGTTCAACCAAACGCCGGGGAACGCCGCTTGCCAGTTGAGAAAGCGCTCCTCCGCGACGATGCGCCGGGCCTCACCCAACAGTCCGATGAACGACGCGCTCTCCGCTCGCTCCGTCGATACCTCTACCCGGCCCAGCGCGATGTCGATAGGATCGCCGAGCAGGCCGCCGAAGAAGGATTGTAGCGCCGTCTTGCCGTCCCGGTCCTTCACCTCCAGCCAATCGAGGGCATGCACGAGGCCAAGGACGGCATCGAGGGGCGCCGTTGCCGCCTCCACTTCGGCGAAGGTCTCAGCGGAGCGATGCGCCTCGGCGATCTCGGCGTCGGTCAGGTCCTCGATCGTCTGCATCGACCGCGCCGACCGTTCCGCTTCGGCGATTGAGCCGTGCAAGAGCAGGGGGCTGCCATAGTCGGTCGCCTTGTCGATTCCGCTCCGCGCCCAGGCGCCGAACAGGCTGTCGCCGCAGCGGAGGTGGTGATCCAGGAAGCTGAGCGGCGCGCCGACGGTGAAGGTGTGCAGCCAGAGCGCGACTTTGGCCAGCTCCACCGCCATCGGGTTCTTGTCGACCCCGTAGACGCAGCGCTTCAGCACCATGCGTCGGACGATGTGACGGTCGTCGAGCCGGTCCTTGTCCAAGGCCCAGTTGCGCTCTTCCGCGTTCGCCACGATCCGGTCGCGGATGGCCTGGATGCGGCTGGCGAGCGGCGAGACGTAGCCCTCGACCGCCACTTCTGCCTCGGCCATGGCGCCGACCACCTGGTCGGCGAGATAATCCACCAGCGTGACGAGGAAGTGGCCTGATCCCATGGCGGGATCGCAGACCTTGACGGCGAGAATCGCCTCGGCGGGGTCGTGTTCCGCCAGGCGCGCCACGGCCCGCTCGCGGGCGTGTCCATTTTCGGGCACGCGCCCAGCTTCTTCCATGAAGCCGTCCATGTGCGCCTGCACCAGGGGGCCAATGGTCTCCTCGACGATCAGTCCCACCAGGTCGTCGGGCGTGTAGTAGCTGCCCGAGCCCTTGCGGGCGAAGATGTTGGGGCGCACGGCCACCGCGTCGCCCTCTCGGACGAGCTCGTGTTCCAGAAGGCGTTCGTAGATCGAGCCGAGCTGGCGAACCCCGAGATCGCGATAGTTGATGTAGCGGCGCCCTGCCTCGCTCTGCTCGAAGGAAAGCGCGTCGATGACATCCGCCATCATCCGGTCGCCGAGCCGGATGCGGTCGAGCAGCGGCACACGTGCGCGGTCGAACAGGCCGCCGTTGTAGGGCGGCAGGCCGATGGAGACCTCGCCTTGGTCGATGGCACGGCAAAGATCGTCTACCGCCGACCAATAGGTCGTTAGGGTTTCAGCGAAGGTGTCTCCTTGGTCCTTGCGACGACCGATATCGTCGCGAACGCGGTCGCGCAGCGCGTAGTCGTCGTAGCGCTCGTCCCGGACCGGCAGCAGGTCGCGGTCCTCGGCATAGAGGATGAACAGCAGCCGATAGAGCAGGATCAGCGCGGCCTCGCGTACCTCGGGCAGGGGCGAGTCCGGCGCGGCGGCGGCGATCGCACGGGCGAGCTCGGGGAAGACCTGGCCGAAGACCAGATCGGAGAGGCTGGCGGCAACACGCTCCTCGTAGAAGCGGCCTTCCTCGATGGCGCGCTGATGGAAGGTGCGCTCGTCCACCGCGTCGGGCAGGAAAGCCTTGCGCCGGAAGACCAGCGCGAACAGCTTGAGGCAGTGGCGTCGCTCCGCGCCGTCGAGGGCGAAGAGGCCGTCGTTATGGCCGGGGAGATCGAGGATCGCCGGGAGATCGACCTCGAAGAACTGCTCCGACACCGAGCGCGCGCCCTGGTAGTAGAGCCGCCAGCGAGCACCGTTCGTGAGAATGCCCCAACGGAGCCTGCCTGTGGTGAGATCGTCGACGCGCCGGAGATAGCGCAGCATCTGGGTCGATGGCGCCGTCTCCTCGCCGGCTGTCCCGGAACGCCGGTCGAGCGGGCGCTGCCAGCGTTTGGACTCCACCACCGCAAGGCCAAGCTCGTAGCGCCTCCACTCCTGGGCGAAGCGGTTGGCTTGGCCCTTCGTCGCCTCGTCCGCGAACAGCAAGCCATCCGGCACGTCCGCCATGCCGTGTGCGCTGAGGTTTTGCTGCCGCAGGCTGGCCGACCAGCCAAGGACCCCGAGCACGGGCCAGATCAGGTCGTCCTCTGTCTGGCTCTCGTTGGGCGCGCCGGCGAAGGGGAAGTTGTCAACGATGGCCCGCAACGCCGCCTCGAATGCGTCGAATGAGGTTGCGTTCAGATCCTGCCAGTCAGGCGTCTGGCCAACGGATTCACAAAGGAAATCGTTGGCAAAGAGGCTGCCCGAGACTGCGGCACCGATGTTCATGCATCAAGCATGGAGCAGCTGATCCGATTCTCAAGTGATCGGCATGAGCCTCCATCGCGCAAAATGGGTCAACAGTAAAGTCCTACGCAGACTTGGTTGCCGTACCGACCGGAGAGATCAATCAGCGGTGCGGGGAAAGAGGCCGTTTCATGTTGGTTCAATGACGGCAGCATGTGGCGTGATCATCGCTCGGGACCAGCGGGCTATCGCGAGAAGCTCTCGCGTGCCGGTTTCGGCTTGGCCGCGCTTGGCGATGCGTCCTTTCTCGGCCGGCTCGGCCAGGGCTCGGAGGTGCGTCTTCGCACCGCCGACAAGGAGCTGACCTACGTGAGGCTGGAGCCGATCGGCCCACGCTTCCTGCGGAAGCTCGATGCCTTCCTCCAGGAGACCGGCATCGAGCCGCATGTGCCCGGCGAGGAAGTGCTGGCGATCCCAGCTTCGCGCTCAGGCTGAAGAAGGGAAGGTCCCTGAAGCTCGGCACGTGGCGCGGGTGTTCGGTCTCGCCATCTGAGGAGTTCCGCGGGCATCCCGATGTCTCCGGCGGCAGGCACCCTCGGCTTTCCGAATTCCCGCCAACCGCCGACCCTGTAGCGCTTGCGCCCGATGGCGGCGAAATTTCGTACCCGGAAGGGTCGTGCCAACATCACGAAAATTTGATCGCCTACAGGATCGTACTCCAGCGTACTCCTGTCCGCCTATGTCGTCCTATGTCGTCTATATGTAGCAAATAGCCTTTTCCATACACTTGCACATAGAAAGTTGTTCCCTATATGTTCTCTTCATGAGCACGTCACTCCACATCGACCGCATTACCCCAGGCAGCTGGCAGGCGCCGATCAACAGCACCGAGGCGCACAGCATCGAGGCATTGGTGGCTCGCGAGCATCTCTCGCGCTCCGCCCTCGGCAGTGTTCTGCTGGGCGACGCGTCGTGCCCTGGCCGCCGTGGCCGGGGCTCGGACGTGCGCTTCGGCACTGCCGACACGATACCGGCCTCCATGAACGTGGAGCCGATCGGCCCCCGCTTCCTGCGGGAGGCCGAGGCCTTCCTCGAGGAGACCGGCGTCGAGCTGCAAAGGTTCGGCGAGAAGGCAATGCGCGGTCCCGGCTTCGTGCTCAGGCCGGGGCGGGGACGGTCGCCGACGTTCGGCACCGACCGGAAGATGAGTGCCTGGATGGCGAACACCGCGAGCGCGGTGGAGCCAGGTGAGGGCCTCGGTCGGGGACGGCGTCACGCCTGTTGCGGTCGATGCGGCAGGACCCATGGGAGAAAGAAGAAATGGACGAGAACACTCAGTTCATATCCACCAAGAGGGTGGCGGAGTACCTGGGCCTGAGCCCGCGCACGCTGGAGAGCTACCGCTCCCGCGGTGGGGGTCCGCCTTACTATGACCTCGAAGGCGTCGTGCGCTATCTGCTGTCCGACGTCATCAAG
>JAJDUK010000021.1 GCA_022826665.1 Alphaproteobacteria bacterium
GACCCGTGGAACCCTGCGGAATCCAACTTAATCCCAGCTGATCCCGGCGAGTCCCGCCCAAAAAATGAGCGGCGCGCGTCTCAACACATTGCTTATTCCAGCTGGCTCTGTCCCCCTCCCCTCTAACAAGGCGGAGGGGGAACGTAGGTGGCGCCGCCCTCTCTCCCTCTCCTCCCCGCCCGGGAGGAGAGGGCCGGGGCGAGGAGGGGCGGTCTCTCGGCGGGCGGTGGGCGCGACGCAGACCGGGACCCTGGTGAGAAATGCGACCTACGCCTCGCCCTCTCGACGCTCGGCAAGCTGAGCGCATTTCTCGCCGCAGAAGACCCGTCGCTCCGGCTCCTCGACCACCCAAAGGCGGCGCGCGATCATGCGCCCGCAGAGCGAGCAGTTGACGATCTTTACCTCGTACCAGGGCTTTTCGATCTCTTCCCAATGCCCCATGGCCGCCCCCTATTCGGCTGCCACTGCGGAAGGCGAGACGGTCGCGGGCGCCGCCGGCGGCTCGGGCCGCGCGGTGCGCATCCGGGTGCGGAGCGCCTCGGTCGCGGCCTCGTCCACCGCGAGGGAGCCGTTGCTGGCGGCGAGCACCACCCCGTAAGCGCTCTCGGCCGCCTCGCGCGTGACGTTGCGGTCCAGCACATCTGCAAGCACCCGCGCCAGCGCCCGCTCCAGCGGGTCGCCGTAGCCGCCTCCGCCCGGCGCCTCCAGCAGCAGCTCGTCGCCTTCGTGGACCTTGACGTTGTCGAACTTGGTCGGGCTCTCCAGCCCGAAGGCCTCGGAGAAGGTGCGGAACTCCGTGTCGCCCACCCGCTTGACCCGGAACGCCTGGGTGCCGCCTTCCTTTCCACCGAACAGCCCCCAGGGACCCACGAAGTGGCGGTCGGAAAGCGCGCTAACCGTCAGCTCCTTGGCGTACACGCTCACCCGGCGCATGACCGAGAGGCCGCCCCGGTTGCGCCCCGGCCCGCCGGAATCCGGTCTCAGTGCGCAGGCGTGGTGAAGCAGCGGGAAGCGGCTCTCCAGAATCTCGATGGGCGTGATCTCGATCGTGCTGCCGTGGGCACAGAACAGGTTGGCGTTGCCGTCCGCGTCGTGCCGCGCGCCCCAGCCGCCGCCTTCGAGATGGAGATGGGCGAAATACTCGCCGGTCTCGGGATGCACGCCGCCCATCGGCAACAGGCAGTTGGTCCCGCCATCGGCGGCGCAGGTTCGCTCCGGCAACGCCTGCGACATGGCACCCCAGATCGCGTTGATGACCCGCGGCTGGCCATCGGAGTTGCCGCCGACCGAACTGCCCGGATGCTCGACATTGAGCAGGCTGCCGGGCGGGCAGATCATCGTAATGGTACGGAACACGCCCTGATTGAGGGGGACGTCGCGGACGTTGATGCTCTGGAGGATGCCGGTGTAGGAGGCAGCCGCCGTCGCCACATAGGTCAGGTTGATCGCGGCATCGACCTGCTTGTCGGAGCGGCTGTAGTCGACCAGGATCTCGTCGTCGTCCACCGTCACGTCCACGCGGAAGACATGGGGCGTGCTATTCCGGGGATCGTCCTCGTAGCGGTCCTCGAAGGAATAGGTGCCGTCCGGGATCGCCTTGATCTGCTCGCGCATCCAGCGCTCGGAGGCCGCCATCAGCGCCTTGGTCGCCGCCTCGATCGTGTCCACGCCGTAGTCCCGGATCAGCTCCGGAAAACGGCGGCCCGCCACCTTGAGGCTCGCCAGCATCGCGTGGAAGTCGCCGAACGTCGCATCCGGGGTGCGGTGGTTGGCGAGGATGACCTTCCACAGCTCCTCGACATGCTCGCCACGCTTCATCAGCTTGATCGGAGGCAGCCGCAGCCCTTCCTGATAGACCTCGCTCGCCGTGACCGCGAAGGAGCCCGGCACCATGCCGCCGATCTCCGCGATGTGGGCGATGATCGCCGCGTAGCCCACCAGCTCGCCGTCCACGAAGATGCCTTCCAGCAGCATGTGCTCGGGCATGTGGCAGGAACCCCGGTAGGGGTCGTTGTGGACGACCACGTCGCCCGGCTCGAAATAGTCCTCGCCCAGCTCCTCGACCACGAAGGGCACCGTGTTCAAGCCGGCGCAGATGATCGCCGGGTTGTTCTGCGCCTGGGAGATCAGCTCCAGGTCGCGGTTGAACAGCATGCAGGAGAAGTCCTTGGACTCGCTGAAGAGCGGCGAGTGCGCGGTGCGCAGGGCCTCCAGGTCCATCTCGTCGCAGATCGCATCGAGCCGGTTGCGGATGACGTTGAGCGTTACCATGTCCTCTGCCGCGCTCTTGCCCCGGCGCTGTGCCCGGCGCGCGCCGCTCGCGGGCGCGATCTCCAGCACGCCGGAGCCATGCACGATCAGCCTGTCGTCGGGCGCCACGATCACTGTGGAGTCCTCTTCGAGGATGATCGCCGGACCTTCCATCGTCGCGTCCGCGCCCAGTTCCTCCCGACGGTAGACCGGCGTCTCGACCGCGCCCGCGCCGCGGAACCAGACCGCGCGCCTGGCCGCCGGCTCCGGCGCCTCGCCGGGCTCGAGCCCCGGCAGGCGCGGCGGCGCC
The DNA here is from genome assembly GCA_022826665.1 of Alphaproteobacteria bacterium. GTDB lineage: Bacteria > Pseudomonadota > Alphaproteobacteria > UBA828 > UBA828 > WTGU01. The sequence continues at coordinate 2,561 of JAJDUK010000021.1, forward strand.
GACGCGCCGAGCGCGAGCACCGTGAGCCGCACGATCTCCACCGGGTGGCCCGGCGTCTTGAAGTCGAAGCGGCGCTCATGCTCGGCGTGGAAGGTCTCCACCAGCTCCAGAGCCGTGCCCGCCAGCACGCTCGGCGTCACCGGCAGCTCGATCTCGTGGCTCTGCAGCCGGTAGCGGGCGGATGCGCTGCGCGTGATCACCGGCTCGCCCTCGAACCCCTCTTCCAGCAGCTCGCGCACGGCCTGCTCTTCGAGCGAACGGTAGGCTTCGGCGATGTCGCTGAGCGCCATCGTGTCGGAGCGGAAGGCGACCGTCCGGCTCTTCTCCACGCGGACGTCGGCGACCACAGTGCCGAAGGCGGAGCAGAGCCCCGGATAGGGCGGCACCAGGGTCCGCCGCATGCCAACTGCGCGCGCGAGCTCGGCACCGTGGACCGGGCCCGCGCCACCGAAGGCGATCAGGTCGAAGTCGCGGTAATCGAGGCCGCGCTCGATGGTGACGCGGCGTACTGCCGTCGCCATGTTGTCGTTGACGGTCTCTACGATGGTGAGCGCCGCCTCTTCGACCGTGAGGCCGAGCGGCTCAGCCACCGTTGCCACCGCCGCGCGTGCCGCAGCAGCGTCGAGCGGCATCCGCCCGCCGAGGAAGTAATCGGGGTCGATGCGGCCGAGCACCACGTTGGCGTCGGTCACCGTGGGCTCTGTCCCGCCCTTGCCGTAGCAGGCCGGGCCGGGTTCCGCGCCGGCGCTTTGCGGCCCCACCTTGAGCAGGCCGTCCTGCCCCACGTAGGCGATCGAGCCGCCGCCGGCGCCGATGGTGGTGAAATCGATATGCGGGGCAACGACATGGATGCCCCAGTCGAGGTCGATCTGCGGCACCGAGCGGTAATCGCCACCTTCGATCATGCCCACGTCGCAACTCGTGCCGCCCATGTCGAAGGTGACGGCATTTTCCGCGCCCTCGGCGGCGGCGAAGTAATGGCCACCGATCACACCGCCAGCAAGGCCGGAGAGAAAGATCTCGGCGGTGCGGTCCGGCGCCCGTTCCGAGAGCATCTGGCCGCCGTTGGACTTCATGATAGCGAGCCGGGCGGGCAGCGAGCGTGCCTCCAGCTCCCGCTCGAGATCGGTGATGAAGCTCTGCAGGATGGGCCGGACCGAGGCGGCTAGGATGGTCGTGGTCGCCCGGTGGTACTCGCGCCAGATGGGCACGACCTCGTGAGAGAGCGAGACCGGGAGACCGGGGAAGCGCTCGCGGAGCGCCGAGCCGAGCGCAGCCTCATGGGCAGGATTGCGGTAGCTGAACAGGAAGTTGACTGCGATGGAGCAGGCCTCGCCTCCGCCGTTGGCGCCATTGCCGCTCTCGCCGATTACACCGGCTACCTCGTCGAGGACGCGGGCGATCTCGGCGTCTTCCAGCGCCGTGATCACGTGACCGTGGTAGTCGATCCGCTCGCGCACGCCCAGGCAGTCGCGCCGCGCCACGCCCGGCTCCGGCCGGCGCCAGCTCAGGTCGTAGGCGTGGGGGCGCGAAATGCTGCCGATCAGCGGAATGTCCTCGAAGCCTGCCGTCGCGAGGTAGATGACGCGCGCACCGGTGCCCTGAAGGCGCGCGTTGGTCGCGATGGTGGTTCCGAGCACGAAGTGGCGCACTGCCTCCGGCGCGATGCCGGAGCCGTCGAGGGCGTCGAGCACCCCGATTTCAGGCGCGGCGGCGGTGCTCGGCCGCTTGGCGACGACAATCCCGCCGTCCTCGTCGATAGCGACGAGATCGGTGTTGGTGCCTCCTGTATCGACCCCGACTCGCAGCATCCTGCGTCCCTCCTCTAGCTCGTGCCGAACGCTTTGCGCAGCGCGGCGCAGGCGGCAGCGTGCGCCTCGGCGGCCACGTCGAAGCGCCCGGTGGCGGTCCAGAAGCCGTGGATATGGCCCTCGTAGTTGCGGTAGTCGGTGGGCACACCCGCCGCCTTGAGCCTCTCGGCGTATTCGCGGCCGTCGTCGAAGAGCGGATCGTGGCTCGCGGTCATCACCATCGCCGGCGGCAACCCGCTCAGGTCATCGGCGCGGATCGGTGCGGCGCGCACGTCCGAGCGCTCGGACTCGTCGTTGAAGTAGCAATTGAAGAACCAGGTCATGGCCTCGGCGGTGAGCACGTAGCCGTCCGCGAAGGTCTTGTAGGACGGGCGGCCTTCGTCCGTGTCGGTGACTGGATAGACCATGAGCTGGAAGACCAGCGGTGGCCCGCCCTCGGCCTTCGCCCGCTGCGCGGTGACGGCGGTAATGCAACCGCCGGCGGAATCGCCACCGATGGCGATGCGTGCCGGATCGCCGCCGATCTCGGCGCAGTTCTCGGCGACCCAGCAAAGCGACGCCCAGGCGTCGTCCGTGGGCTTCGGAAACTTGTTCTCCGGCGCCTTGCAATAGTTGACCCCCACCACGATACAGCCCGCTCCCTCGCAGAGCGCGCGGCAGACACCGTCGTGGGTGTCGATGCTGAGCACCACGTAGCCGCTGCCGTGGTAGTTGACGTAGACCGGCAGCGGTGTGGCGGGGTCCGCCCCTTTGGGCCAGTAGAGGCGGATACGGATCGGCCCGTTGGGGCCGGGGATATCGCGGTTCTCGACCCGGCCGACGTCAATGCCCGGTGCCTGCAGGCCCATCACCAGATCGTTGAAGGCCTCCCGTACCTCGTCGAGCGGCCGTTCCGCGAGCGGCGGCACCTCGATCGCGTTGATTTCGTCGCAGAACTCCTGAACCTGCGGATGCAGTGCCATGATCTCCCCCTCGCGCGTCGTGCTGTCTCCCTGCCACATCTTAGCGGTGGCTACCCGATTGCGGAAACCGGTGCCGGAACCGATCCGGCACGCAACATGGGACGCGCCGGGTCGTCAACTGCAGAGGGGCCGCCCGCGCGTCACTCCAGCCTCACCACCGTGCCGCTAGTCGCCGATTCATGTGCCGCGAGCACGGTCCGCACAACCTCCATCGCTTCCTCCGGCGTGATCAACGCCGGGCGCGTGCCCTCGCGGACGCAGCGCGCGAAGTAAGACCATTCATCGTGCAATGCACCGCCTGTGACGCCGTGCAGCTCCGGCCAGTAGGTCGTGTCCGGGCTCCTGAAGCCCTCCTTCGAGCAGACGGCGATGTTGGGGAAGGTATCCTGGATGTGGATGAAGCCCTCGGTGCCGATCACCGACATACGCTCGTCGAGCTCGAAGGGCGAGCCGTCCGGCATGCACCAGGCACCCTCGTAGAGCGCGCTCGCGCCGTTGTCGAAGCGGTACATGAGCTGGGCCACGTCGTCATACCGGCAGCCAAGCGAGTTGACGGTCTGTGCGTAGGTGCTCACGACCTTGGCCCCGGTCAACCATAGCATCATGTCGGTATCGTGGGAGCAGGTGTGCAGAATGGGGCCGATCGTCTCGAGCTGATCGATCACCCACCGCGCCGGCACGTTGCGCCGGGCGTTGATCGCGACCACCTTGCCGATTTGGCCCGCGTCAATCTCGCGCTTGGCGGCGATATAGCGCGGGCTGAAGCGGCAGATATGGCCCACCATGAGAATGGCGTCGCCATCGCGCGCGGCATCGCACATGCGCTGGCAGTCCTCCACCGTCGATGCCATAGGCTTCTCGACCAGGACGTGCTTGCCGGCCGCGAGCCCGGCGAGGGTCGGCGCGGCGTGGTGGTCCCAGGGCGTGACGACGGCAAGGACGTCAATCGCCGGGTCCTCGACAAGCGCCCGGTAGTCGGTGCAGGTGCGAGCGACACCGTGCTCGTGTGCCATCTCAGCCAGGCGTTCTTCCGAGTTGTCGCAAAGCGCAACGAGCTCGAGCTGCGGATGGTCGGCGATAGCCCGGCAATGCTCTGTCCCAAACCAGCCGACCCCGATGACTCCGACACGCAGCCGCTCCATTGATCCCGCTCCGTCCTTTGTCAATCAATCTGCTAACGTCGAAGCCTGCGGTGGAGTGTTCCACACGAGCCCCGGTTTGCGGAAGGACGCTAGTTCGGGTCGCTTACCGGGACAACACTGAGAGCGCTCGGCCAACCGCCTCAATGTTGGCTTGGCCGACGGCCGCAGGGTCAAGCATTACTACCCCACGGAATCCGTCGGGCTCGCGACCGGAATGCTGATCGCGGCCCTGCATATCGCCGGGTTGGCGACTCTGATCCACACGCCGAGCCCGATGAAGTTCCTGAACGAACTCCTGGGGCGCCCCAAATCGGCCGAGCGGCCTTTCCTGCTGCTGGTGGTGGGCTACCCGGACGAGAACGCCCAGGTGCCCGACATCGGTCGCAAGCTGCTCAACGAGGTGGTCAGCTACGTATGACGACGGGAAAGGGCGCCGCGCACGCGTGTGTACTTGGTTTGGTCCACACGCGGCGGTAGCTTTGACTCCTCCGTAACTAAACTATATAACCTCCTGTAATGTGTGCGATGTTTGATTCGGTACAGGACGTCTGCAGGAGCCCCCGTTGGTAGCGACCGCCGCACGCGAAGCGCGCACGCCTCTCCTTCCCTCGGGCTCGGGGCCGTTCTTTGCCCGCCGTCTGAGTGAACTGGCGGGGCTCGCGCTCATCGCCCTCGCCGCCGTCATCGCGGTCGCCTTGGTCAGCTATTCTGCGGCCGACTCCTCCTTTAACAGCGCCAGCAGCAACGCGTCGGCCAATCTGATCGGCCGCCCCGGTGCCTACGGTGCGGACCTTCTGCTGCAATGGCTCGGCCTTGCCGCCGGCCTGGTGCCAGCGATCCTCGCGGCCTGGGCCTGGGCCCTGCTCAGCCATCGCGGGCTGAACCGGCGGCTGGTGCGCTTCGCCCTGGCGCCTCTCTCCATCCTGCTCACTGCCGTCGGCTGCGCATCGGTGGGCATTGCCGACTGGCCGACTGCGGCTGGCGCCGGCGGGGCCGCCGGCAAGATGGTGCTCTCCGCGCTTGGCCCGCTCGGGCTCGACGGCCTCGATTTGGGAGGCGGCTCCGGGATGGCCGCCGCCGGCGTCGGTGCGGTCTTCCTGATCGCTGCCGCCGTTGCTCTGGTCTTCGCGCTCGGTGTGCCGTGGCGCGAATGGCGCGCGCTGTTCCGGGGCGTTTACTGGCTCCTGCGGCGTGCCGTCGGCGCCTCTGTTTGGGTTGCCCGCGCGGGGCACGGCAGAAGCGGCGATCGCGCAGCCGACGTTAGGGATGACGAGGAGGTCGCCCCCGCACGCAAACCACGCCGCCTCGCCCGATCTGCCGAGAAAACCACGCGCCGACGCGAGCCGAGCCTGCTTCCGCCGGCGCCAGGGGAGATTGAGGAACGGCCGGCCGAGCCCAGCATCGTCGAGAAGCGCCGGCGCAAGGTGAAGCCCGGCAAGCGGGAGAAGAAGGAGCGCCAGCCCGCCCTCGACCTTGAGGACAGCGCAGAATACACGTTGCCGGCACTGGCGCTTCTCGCCGACGCGGATGGCGACCACAAGGCACCCAACGCGAGCGAAGACGCGCTCAGGCAGAACGCGGAGATGCTGGTCTCCGTGCTCGAGGATTTCCGGGTCTTCGGCGAGATCACGCAGGTCAGGCCGGGGCCCGTGGTCACGCTCTATGAGCTCGAGCCGCAGCCGGGCACGCGCACCTCACGCGTGATCGGACTGGCCGACGACATCGCGCGCTCGATGAGCGCGATTTCGGTCCGCGCTGCGACGATTCCGGGGCGCAGCGTCATCGGCATCGAGCTTCCCAACGGCCAACGCGAAACCGTGCTGCTGCGCGAGCTGCTGGCGAGCGCCGCTTACGAGAGCACCGAGCACAGCCTCACGCTCGCGCTCGGCAAGGACATCGGCGGCAACCCCGTGGTCGCCGACCTTGCGCGCATGCCCCACCTGTTGGTTGCCGGTACCACCGGCTCGGGCAAGTCGGTCGCGATCAACAGCATGATTCTGTCGCTGCTCTATCGGCTGCCGCCAGACCAGTGCAAGCTGATCCTCATCGACCCCAAGATGCTGGAGCTCTCGGTCTACGACGACATCCCGCACCTGCTCACGCCGGTGGTGACCGAGCCGGCCAAGGCGGTCGTCGCGCTGAAGTGGACCGTGCGGGAGATGGAGTCCCGCTACAAGGCGATGTCGAAGCTCGGAGTGCGCAATATCTCCGGCTACAACAAACGGCTCGCCGAAGCCCGCGCGAAGGGCGAGCAGCTCACCTGGCGGGTCAACGTCGGCATGGATGCCGAGACCGGCGCGCCGATCCACGAAGAATTCGAGATCGACCCCACGCCGATGCCGTTCATCGTCGTTGTCGTCGACGAGATGGCCGACCTCATGCTCGTCGCCGGCAAGGACATCGAGGGCGCGGTGCAGAGGCTGGCGCAGATGGCGCGCGCCGCCGGCATCCACCTGATCATGGCGACGCAGCGACCCTCGGTCGACGTCATCACCGGCACGATCAAGGCCAACTTCCCGACGCGAATCAGCTTCCAGGTCACGTCCAAGATCGACAGCCGCACCATCCTCGGCGAAGCGGGCGCCGAGCAGCTGCTGGGCCAGGGCGACATGCTCTATCTCGGTGCCGGCGGGCGCGTGGCGCGGGTGCACGGGCCCTTCGTCAGCGATGCCGAGGTCGAGCGAGTGACCGACTTCCTGCGCGCCAACGGGCGGCCCAACTACGTCGAGGGGATCACCGAGGAGCCCGAAGCGACCGCCGCCGGGATCGACGAGGGCGGCGACGAGGACCCGCTCTACGACCGGGCCGTGGCGCTGGTCGCGGCCGAGCGCAAGGCCTCCACCAGCTTCGTGCAGCGCCATCTCCAGATCGGCTACAACCGCGCCGCCCGGATCATCGAGCGGATGGAGAGCGAAGGCGTCGTCAGCCAGGCCAACCATGTCGGCAAGCGCGAGGTGCTGGTCTCCGACCACTCGGCCGACTAAGTCCAGATTCGCCTACGATTGTTTGCGCTGCCCGCGCACCCTACATTCCACGGCATGCCGATATTGATCCGCGCTGCCGCGCTCCTCTGCCTCGCCCCGATTCTCGCCGCGTGGCTCGCCGCCGCCCAGCCGGCGCAGGCCCAGCAGTCTGCCTCTATCGTCTTGGACGAGGCGCAGGAGGAGACGCTCGCCGCCGTCGAGCGCTATCTCAACGGGCTCCAGACCCTGAGGGCGGACTTCACGCAGGTAGGGCCGAAGGGCGAGGTCGCCGAAGGGGTGATCCATATGCGCCGGCCGGGGCTGCTTCGCGTGGAATACGCGCCGCCCGTGCCGGTGCTCATCGTGGGTGATGGGTTGTGGATCCACTATCACGATAAGGAGCTCGGCCAGGTCAACGACTGGTTCATCTACGAGACCCCGCTCGGCGCACTCACCAGGGAAGTGACGCGCTTCGGCGAGGACGTGGAAGTCACCGCAGTCGAAGAGCGCGACGGGCGCATCGAGATCACTGTGGTGCACGAGGACGATCCCAGGGGCGGGAGCCTGACCCTGATCCTGGATACCGAGCCGCTACGCCTGACACATTGGCGGGTGATCGATGCCCAGGGGCTCGTGACCACCGTCTCCCTGCACGATCTCAAGACCAATATCAGGCTGCCGCGCAGGCTCTTCGTGTTCGACGATCCGCGCACGAAGCGTCCTCAGCACCGCTAGTACGCGGCCGCCCGGCCGTTCGGAGGCAGGGCTTGAAGCGGCGGTCGCTGCCAATGGGTGAGTGGGCCTGGCACCGTCGGGTCTGGCGCCTAGCCTGGCCGATGGTGGTCTCCAACCTGTCGATTCCGCTGCTCGGCGCGGTCGATACGGCGGTCATCGGCCATCTGCCCGAGCCCCACTTCCTCGGTGCCGTCGCGGTCGGTGCGCTGATTTTCAACACCGTCTATTTCGGCTGCAACTTCCTGCGGATGGGCACCACAGGTCTCACCGCCCAGGCCTTCGGCGCCCGCGACTGGAACGAGACCCGTGCCATGCTCGCTCGTGCGCTCCTGATCGCGCTCGTGCTCGCGGTCGTTCTCCTGGCAGCGCAGGGGCCGATCGGTTGGCTCGCCTTCTATCTGGTCGAGCCGAGCGAGGCGGTCGCCGGCGAGGGCATGCGCTACTTCTTCATCCGCGTCTGGGGAGCGCCTGCCACGCTCGCCAATATCGCGCTCGTCGGCTGGTTCATCGGGATGCAGAACACCCGCGCGGCGCTAGCGCTGCTGCTGACGGTGAACGGCATCAACATCGTGCTGGACCTGGTGCTCGTGCTCGTCTACGAGCTCGGCGTCCCAGGCGTCGCGTGGGCCACGGTAGCCGCCGACTACTCCGGGCTGATCCTCGGCCTCGTCGTCACCGCACGCCTTGTCCAACGCCACGGCGGCCGGTGGCATGCGCGCCTCGTACTCGACGCTGCCGCCATGCGGCGATTCCTCGGCATCAACCGCGACATCTTCCTGCGCACGCTCTTCGTGATCACGGCGTTCGCGCTGTTCACGACATTGAGTGCACGCCAGGGCGATGTGGTGCTCGCCGCGAATGCCGTGCTGCTCAACTTCGTCATTTTCCTCAACTTCGGATTCGACGGTTTCGCCTTCGCCGTCGAGGCGCTCACCGGCCGCGCCCTCGGCGCCAGGCGGCGCGACGATCTAACCCAAGCCATCCGGGCCTGCTTCTTCTGGTGCTTCGCGCTTGCCCTCCTCACGGTCGCCGTCTACGGCCTCGCCGGTGCGCCGATCATCCGCGTGCTCACGGATATCGAGGACGTGCGCGCCGTGGCTTACGACTTCCTGCCCTGGTTGATCGCGCTGCCGCTGATGGCGGTCTGGGGCATCTTCCTCGACGGCGTGTTCACCGGCACCACGCGCACCGCCCACATGCGGAACAACATGATCCTGGCGTTCGCGGTCTTCACACCCTGCGCTTGGCTGCTGCGCGAACCGCTGGGCAATCACGGCCTCTGGCTCGCGATGACGCTGCTTTACGTGGTGCGGGGCGCGGGGCTCGGCGCCATCTATCTGGGCATCCAACGGCGCGGCGGCTTCTTGTCCGCAGGCGAGCCCCGTGATAGCTGAGCCGGCATGACCGCGCCGCCGGTTCCCCTGATCGGCCTCCCCGCCTGTGTGCGGGATATCGGCATCCACCCCTTCCACGTCGTGGGCGACAAGTACATGCGAGCGGTGGTGGACGCTGCCGGCGGGCTACCCGTCGCGGTGCCCGCACTCGGCGGGGCGCTGGACCAGGACGCGGTGCTGGACCGCTGCGACGGCCTGCTCTTTACCGGGAGCCCCTCCAATGTGGAGCCCGCCCACTACGATGGGCCGCCGAGCGCCGACGGCACGCTCCACGACCCGGAGCGCGACGCCACCACGCTGCCCTTGATCCGCAGCGCGATCGACGCAGGGATTCCCATTCTGTGCATTTGCCGCGGCTTCCAGGAGCTCAACGTCGCCCTCGGCGGCAGTCTCCATCAGGAGGTTCACAACCTGCCGGGGCGCATGGACCACCGCTCGGACGAGGGCCAGCCCCGCGACGTGCAGTACGGGCCGATCCACGAAGTGACGTTGACTGCCGACGGGCTGCTGGCGTCGCTCTGGCCCGCGCCAGAGGTCATGGTCAATTCGCTGCATGCCCAGGGGATCAACAGCCCCGCGCCCCGGCTCGCGATCGAGGCGGTCGCGCCTGACGGCCAGATCGAGGCGGTACGCGTCAGCGATGCCCCTTCATTCGCGCTCGGCGTCCAATGGCACCCGGAGTGGAAGGTGACGGAGGATGCGTTCTCGACGGCGATCTTCGGCGCATTCGGAGACGCCGCGCGGGCACGGGCTACCTCCCGCTTGGGTGCTTCTGCCGGAGACTCCCGCTCGTTACCCCCGGCTCTCGCCTCCGGCTCCTGAGCGGTGCTTTCCGTGGGCGGCGTGCAGGCGCCTCACGGCTGCCGGGCGCAGTGCTGGTAGGTCTCGGGCCGGCGGTCGCGGAAGAACTGCCACGTGTCGCGGACCTCGCGAATCTGGTCGAGGTCGAGCTCGGCAACCACCAGTTCGTCGTCCTGATCGCCACCCTGCGCCAAGATCTCGCCGCGCGGATTACAGAAGTAGCTAGAGCCGTAGAACACGTGGTTGCCGAAGCTCGGCTCCGTGCCGACCCGGTTGTTGGTGCCGATGAAGATGCCGTTGGCGATGGCCGCCCCCACCTGCTCCAGGTTCCAGATGTGATCGCTGAGGCCCTTGAAAGTCGCCGACGGGTTGAACACCAGCTCCGCGCCGCCCAACGCAAGCGCGCGCCAGCCTTCGGGGAAGTGGCGGTCGTAGCAGATATAGACCCCGACCTTGCCGACGGCCGTGTCGAACACCGGGTAGCCGAGATCGCCGTAAGCGAAATAATGCTTCTCGTCGTAGGGCCCGATCTTCGGGATGTGAATCTTGCGGAACTTGCCGAGGTAGCTGCCATCCGCATCGATCACCGCGGCGGTGTTATAGAACTTGCCATTGTGGTCGCGCTCGTAGACCGGCGAGACGATGACCATGCCGTGCTTCTTGGCCGCGTCGCACATCGCCTGGGTGGTGGGCCCGTCCGGCACCGCCTCGGCGGACTCGAACCACTTTTCGTCGATGGTGGCGGGGAAGTAGGGCGCGTTGAAGACCTCCTGGAGCCCGAGAACCTGCACGCCCTTCTGCGCCGCCTCCTCGATAAGCGTCATGTGCGCGGCGATCATCTTGTCACGGATCGCCTCGATGGAGTCCGTCGCCGGATCCCCCTTCAGGTTCATCTGGATGAGGGCTGCCTTGACCTTGCGCATGAAAGCCTCCTCTCGCTCGCCCGCTCAGACCTGCCACGACGCCACTGCGCCGTAGGTCTCGGGTCTGCGATCACGGTAGAACTTCCACCCGTCCCGCACCTCGGCAATCATGGCGAGGTCGAGCTCGGACGTGACCAGCGCATCCCGATCGTCCGGCCCCTGGTCGAGAATCTCGCCGCGCGGATTGACGAAGTAGCTGGAGCCGTAAAAGTAGCCGGTGTTCCAAGGCGCCTCCATGCCGACGCGGTTATTGGCGCCGATGTAGACGCAGTTCGCCACCGCGGCCGCCGGCTGTTCCAGGTTCCAGAGATGGTCGCTCAGGCCCCGCGCGGTCGCAGACGGGTTGAAGATCACCTCGGCGCCGTTCATGGCGAGCTCGCGCCAGCCTTCGGGGAAATGCCGGTCGTAGCAAATGTAGACACCGACCTTGCAGAACGCCGTCTCGAAAACTGGATAGCCGATGTCGCCCGGCTTGAAGTAGTACTTCTCGCAGAAACCGACGACGTGGGGGATGTGAATCTTGCGGAACTTGCCGAGGTAGCGCCCGTCTGCGTCGATCACGGCGGCGGTGTTGTAGTAGACGCCAGTCTGCGCCTCCTCATAGACAGGCACCACCATCGCCATGCCGAGGCGCGCGGCTTCCGTCCGCATGCGCTGGACCGTCGGCCCGTCAGGCACCCGCTCCGCGGTGCGGTACCAGGAGTTGTCCTGCACCGCGCCGATGTAGGGCAGGTTGAAGAGCTCCTGCAGGCCCAGAATTTGCACGCCTTCGCTCGCCGCCTGCTCGATCAGGGGCAAGTGGGCTGCGATCATTTTCTCGCTGATCTGCTCGGGCGTGTCGTGCTCGACCTCGCCCTTGAGGCTCATCTGGATAAGCCCGGCCTTCACGGTCGCCATCGCCACCGCTCCCCTGCTGCCGCCAAGGCCGGCAGCGTAGCCCGGAACTCCTGCAAGGGCCACGGTGCGTGCGGCACGCGTTCCGTTACAGCGGCGGGCGGTGTTGGCGCCAGGGGCGAGCCTCTTCGAGCGCGGCGCCGATGCGGAGCACGGTCAGGTCGTCGAAGCGGCGGCCGACGATCTGCAGGCCCGTGGGCAACCCGTCGGCGGAGAAGCCCGAAGGAATCGAAAGCGCAGGCAGCTTGAGCGCGTTGAACTGCATGGTCATGTCCATGCTCTGGTGCCGGCCGTCGGCATCGTCCCCCATGGAGCCGAGCTCATCGTAGTCGACCGTCGGCGCCGGAATCGCCTCGGTCGGGCAGAGCAGGGCATCGCAGCGCTCGAGGATGGGGCGCAACTTGTTCCAGGCCTCGGTGTAGACTGTCTCGGTCTTCATTAGCTCGACCGCGCTCATCTTCCTGCCTTCCTCCATCGACGCGACGACGGAGGGGTGCATCTTGTCCCGCCAGCGCTCCAGGTGGTGGCCGAAGTGCGTGGCCTGGAATACGCCCCAGTAGGCCCACCAGGCCTCGTTGAACGCCGCGCTCCAACCGAGCTCGACGGGCTCGATCTCCGCCCCCGCCTGCTCCAGAGCGGCCGCGGCGGCGCGGGTGTTCGCTTCGACGTCCGGGTCGATCCGGTAGTAGCCAAGGTCGATGGAGAGCGCGAGGCGGAGGCCACGAACGTCGCTCGGCGGCGGCACGTCGATTACGAGAGCCGGCGTCAACGTGTTGAGGTCGCGCTCATCCGGCCCCTGGCAGAGCTTCAGGAACAACGCGGCATCGGCCACGGTGCGCGAGAGCGGGCCGTGGCAGCACATGTAGTCGAACTGGGTCGGCAGGAATTCGAACGGGATCCGTCCCGAGCTCGGCTTCAGCCCCACGCAGCCGCTATGCGACGCGGGAATCCGCACCGAACCGCCGGCGTCCGAGCCTTCCGCCAACGGCACGCAGCCGGCGACCACGGCGGCGGCGGAGCCGCCGGACGAGCCGCCCGGCGTGCGGTCCGGGTTCCACGGATTGCGGGTGATGCCCCAGAGCGGGCTGTCGGTGAGGCTGGAGAAGGCGAACTCGGGCGTCGTCGTCTTGCCCACCATGATGGCGCCCGCATCGCGCAGGCGCTCGACCACGAGCGCGTCGTAATCCGGCACCCAGTCTTTGTAAGCGTAGGAGCCGAAGGTGGTCGTCTTGCCCTTCGTGGGCGTGAGGTCCTTGATGGCGATGGGGACGCCATGCAGAGACCCCACATCGTCGCCCGCGGCGATCGCCTGCTCCGCCGCTCGCGCCTGCCCGATAGCCTCCTCCGGGTAGGTGAAGCAGAAGCAGTTGAGCGTCGGGTTGACCTCTTCGATGCGCGCGAGCGCGTTCGTCACCAGGTCCACGGGCGAGAGCGAGCCGTCCCGGATGAGAGCGGCTGCCTCCGTCGCCGAGAGGTAGGAGAGGTCGTCGTTGCTCATCGCTCCCGGCTCTCCTGCAGCCCCGGCCGCCGCGGCGCTATGACATCATGGGGAAGGAGAGGTCGATGCCCGAGCGGATGCCGGTCGGCCAGCGCGAGGTCACGGTCTTGAGCTTGGTGTAGAAGCGCACGCCCTCCATGCCGTGCATGGCGTGGTCGCCGAAGAGCGAGCGCTTCCAGCCGCCGAAGCTGTGGTAGGCGACCGGCACAGGAATCGGCACGTTGACGCCGACCATGCCGATCTCCACCTTGTTCGCAAACTCGCGCGCGGCGTCGCCGTCGCGGGTGAAGATCGCAACCCCGTTGCCGAACTCGTGCTCGTTTACCATTTGCACCGCGGCGTCGTAGTCCGGCGCGCGGACCACGGAGAGCACCGGCCCGAAAATCTCCTCCTTGTAGATGCGCATGTCGGGCGTGACCCGGTCGAACAGGCAAGGCCCGATGAAGTAGCCGTTCTCGTAGCCCTGCAGGGAGAGGTCGCGGCCGTCGATCACCAACTCCGCACCCTCGTCGACCCCGATGTCCACATAGCCCCGCACCTTGTTGTAGTGCGCCTTGGTCACCAGTGGCCCCATGTCGGCCTCACCGTCGGTGCCGGGCCCTACCTTGATGCTCTCGATCTTGGGCTTGAGGTCCTCGATCAGCGCGTCGCCCACCTTGTCGCCGATGGCCACCGCCACCGAGACCGCCATGCAGCGCTCGCCGGCGGAGCCGTAGGCCGCGCCGATGAGGGCATCGCTCGCCATCGTGAGGTCGGCATCGGGCATGACGACCGCGTGATTCTTGGCGCCGCCCAGCGCCTGCACCCGTTTACCGTGGGCGCAACCGGTGTGATAGACGTACTCGGCGATGGGCGTGGAGCCGACGAAGCTCACCGCGGCGATATCCGGGTGGGCAAGGATCGCGTCCACCGCCTCCTTGTCGCCGTGGACGACGTTGAAGACCCCGTCGGGGCAGCCGGCCTCCTTCAGCCATTCGGCCAGCATCATTGAGGCCGTGGGGTCCTTCTCCGACGGCTTCAGGATGAACGTGTTGCCGCAGGCGATGGCCACCGGGAACATCCACATCGGCACCATGGCCGGGAAGTTGAAGGGCGTAATGCCGGCGACCACGCCGAGGGGCTGCCGGCTGGAGAAGCTGTCGACGCCGGTGCCGACCGACTGGGTGAAGTCGCCCCTGAGCAGGTGCGGGATGCCGCAGGCGAACTCCAGTACCTCCATCCCGCGGGAGACGGAGCCCATCGCGTCCGAGAGCACCTTGCCATGCTCCCGCGTCACCACACGGGCCAGCTCCTCCTTGCGGCTCTCGACCAGCTCCTTGAAGGCGAAGATCACCCGCGCACGCTGAATGGGGGGCGTTGCGGCCCAGCCGGGTGCGGCCTCTGCCGCCGCTTGCACGGCGCCCTCCACCTCGTCGGGACTGGCGAAGGGCACGCGCGCGACCACCTCGCCGGAGGCCGGGTTGTAGACGTCGCCGAAGCGCCCGGACGCGCCCGCCCGGGCGGCGCCGTTGATCCAGTGAGTGAGCGTTGCAGTCATCACAGTCCCCCGATTCTCGTCGGTTCTTTGTGCCGGTCAGGCGGCGAGTGCGCGCTCCGGCGCGAGATAGTCGTGGCCGAGGTCGAGCGCGACAGCCTCATGAGTGACTCGCCCCTGGCAGACATTGAGGCCGTGCATGAGGTGATCATCGTCGCGCATGGCCTGCCGCCAGCCTTTCCCCGCAAGCGCCAGCACGAAAGGCAGCGTCGCGTTGCTGAGCGCGAAGGTCGAGGTGCGGGCCACGGCACCTGGCATGTTGGTGACACAGTAATGCAGGACGTTGGCCACCTTGTAGGTGGGATCGGCATGGGTGGTCGGCCGGCTGGTCTCGAAACAGCCGCCCTGGTCGATCGCCACGTCGACCACGACGGCGTTGCGGCGCATCTCGTCCAGCATGTCGCGGCGCACCAGCTTGGGTGCGGCCGCACCGGCAATGAGCACGGCGCCGATGACCAGGTCGGCGTTGTTCACCGTCTCCTCGATAGCCTGGACGGTCGAGTAGACGGTCGTGGCGCTGGCGCCGAAGATCTCCTCCAGCTGGCGGAGGCGCGGGATCGAGCGGTCGATGATCGTGACCTGCGCGCCCATGCCCACCGCCATGCGGGCTGCGTGCGTGCCCACCACGCCGCCGCCCAGGATCACCACGTCGGCCGGCGGCACGCCGGGGACACCGCCAAGCAGCACGCCCCGACCCCCCTGCTCCTTCTCAAGGCAATGGGCGCCCGCCTGGATCGACATGCGGCCCGCGACCTCGCTCATGGGTGCGAGCAGCGGCAGGCCGCCCCGCGCATCGGTCACCGTCTCGTAGGCGATGGCGATGCAGCTGGAATCGATTAGAGCGTCGGTCTGGGCAGCATCGGCCGCGAGGTGGAGATAGGTGAAGAGCACCTGGTCGGCCCGCAGCATGGCGCATTCGTCCGGCGAGGGCTCCTTCACCTTCACGATCATCTCGGCCGCGCCAAAGATCTCCGCCGCGGCATCCACCACCTGGGCGCCGGCGCGCTCGTAATGCACGTCGAGGAGCCCGATTTCGGTCCCGGCGTCCTTCTCGACCATGACCCGGTGGCCATGTTGCACGAGCTCGCGCACGCCGCCGGGCGGGATGCCGACGCGGTACTCGTGGACCTTGGTCTCCTTGGGAACGCCGATGAGCATGGCCGTCATTTCCCCAATTGATAATGAATGGTGCCCGCCGTGGCCGCCCATGCGGCCCGCTCGGCGTGGCTGTCGTGGCCGGCGGTCAGTCGGCCGCTTCCGGCTGCAGTTCGTCTGCGGGCCCGCCGCCTTCGCCCGGCAGGCCAGCATCTGCAGTACCAGACTCCACCGTACCGGAATCGGACGGGACGACTTCGACGGCGGCTGGCGGCGCGCCGTCAGCCGGCTGGGCCGGCGTCGCGTCAGCCTGCGGCTGCTCGGGCGACGCTTGGGCTGCTGCGGCAGACGCCTCGGCTGCAGCCGCCTCGGCAGCCTTTTCCTCCCGAGCCGCCGCCCGCTCGGCTCTGGCGCGCGCCTTGCGCACCGCGTCGAGAAGCTCCGCCTCGGTGCAAATGCCCAACAGGATCGGGTCCTGCGGCGTGATGTTGGGCGTGTTCCAGTGAGTCCGCTCGCGCACGGCGTTGATCGTCGCCTTGGTGGTGCCGAGCAGCTTGCCGATCTGCGCGTCGCTCAGCTCGTCATAGTTCTTGAGCAGCCAGGCGATGGCGTTGGGGCGGTCCTGCCGCTTGCTGACCGGCGTGTAGCGGGCGCGTCGGGTGCGCTGCGGCACTTCCGGGGCGGGGCCGATGGCCTCCAGCCGCTGGGAGGAATCCTCTTCGCAGCGCTGGATATCCTCGCGGCTGACCTGTCCGTTGGCGACGGGGTCGAGGCCGCGAATACCGACTGCGACCTCTCCATCGGCGATGCCCTGCACCTCGAGCGGATGCAGCTCGCAGAACGCCGCAATCTGATCGAAGGTGAGCGTGGTGTTGTCGATCAGCCACACCGCCGTGGCCTTGGGCATCAGCAACTCGGCCATCTTATTGGTTCCTTCCACTGCTGCCCACGCGCAACTGTGCCACGGCCGGCATTATCGCCCGCAGCCACGTGTGAGGCGGTCGGTATATCGCTTACATGTGGGGAGCGCAAAGCCGCAGTTCACCGGGCATTACTCGTTCGTGCGCTCCAGCAGGATTTTGCCGATCTGCTGGCCTGCCTCCATGCGGGCGTGAGCCGCGGCCGCCTGGTCGAGCGGCAGCCGGGTGTCGATGACCGGCCGCACCAGCCCTGCCTCGATCAGCGGCCAGACGGTCTCCTCCAGCGCTGCGGCGATGCGGGCCTTGCTCTCCACGCTCTGGGGCCTGAGCGTGGAGCCCACAATGGTGAGCCGCTTGCGCATGAGCGCGAAAAGGTCGATCTGGGATTTTGACGCCTCCTGGACGGCGATCTGCGCCAGCCGGCCCTCTGGCCGGAGCGCCGCGATATTGCGCGGCGCGTAGCTGCCACCAACGATGTCGAGCACGACATCGACTCCCTCGCCGCCGGTTATCTCCTTCAACACAGCGACGAAGTCCTCGTTGCGGTAGTCGATCGCGCGCTCGGCGCCGAGTTCTTCGCAGGCGGCACATTTTTCGGGCGAGCCGGCGGTGGCGAAGACGCGGACCCCGAGCGCGGACGCGATCTGGATCGCGGTGGTGCCGATTCCGCTGCTGCCGCCGTGGACCAGCAGCCGCTCGCCAGCGCGGAGCCTGGCGCGCTCGAAGGCATTGGTCCAGACCGTGAAGCAGGTCTCGGGCAGGCCGGCGGCGTCCACCACCGAGAGCCCCGCCGGGACCGGGAGCGTCTGCGTCTCCGGGGCGACGCAGTATTCGGCATAGCCGCCACCGTGGGTCAGCGCGCAGACGGCATCGCCCGCCTCGTAGCGGTGCGCGCCGGGGCCGCTGGCCGCCACGTGGCCGGAAACCTCCAGCCCCGGGAGGTCGGAGGCGCCGGGCGGCGGCGGGTAGGCGCCCTGGCGCTGCATCACGTCTGGCCGGTTGACTCCGGCCGCCGCCACCTCGATCAGCACCTCGCCCAGTCCGGGTTCTGGCACCGGCCTGCGCGCCGGGCGCAGGACCTCGGGCCCGCCGGGTTCGGTGATCTCGATGACAGTCATCTCACACGGCAGCTTGGCCATGACGCCTCCAAACGATTTGCGCGCGCGACTATACTCAAGCCGGCCCGGCCGGCGCAGGAGAAATGGGATGGACGAGGAGCCAATTCGCATCCCGCGCGAACAGGAATGGACTCCGCGCGTGCTCGATGACATGTCGGTGGACGCACTCAACCACTATGCCGGCCAGCTTGAAGAAGAGCTGGAGCGGGTGCGCGGCGCCATCCGGGCGAAGTCGGACTACCTGAGCGAGGCGGACTCGCTCTTCAAGAGCTAGCTTCGCCCCCGCCCAGCAGAGCACGGATGGCCGCAAGGCCGACCGGGGCGCCGTCGTACTCGGCCATCGCGTCGAGCAGTGCACCCCAGAGATAGACCGCAGAGGCGAGGTCGGTGATCAAGTCGTAGGCCGGCACCGGGCCGAGGTCGCCCCGGATCACGATCACGTTGAGGCGGGCGACGTTGGTCTGGGCGATGGCATCGGGCGTGAATACTTGAGGCCTCAAGTCGACGGCGCAGACCTTGGCAAGCATCGAGGGCGCGTGTGCACCGGTGAGCAGCAGCCAGCAGCTGGTCTCGTCCCGCCTGACGCGGAAGCAGCCGTCGGCCTCCGCCATGCTCCACGCCCCATCGAGGGTCTCGATCAGGGGGCCGGCCCCGCCGCGGTCTGCGAGCACCAGTGCCTCACCCGGAGCCAGCCGCGCGATGCGGGTGCCATCGGCCTGGCGGTAGGCCCCGTTGCTCGCCTCGCCCATCTCGGCACCGTTGCCGGCGAGCCAGGGCGCGATATTCCAACCCTTGAAGCCGATGCGCGGGAACGGCGTGAGGTCGGCAAGTCCGAGCGATCCCGCTTGTGCCGCATCGGCGGCAGCCTCCCGCCCAAAGTCGCTGGCCACCGAATAGCCGCCCAACGCCTCGAAGCGCGCGCCGTGCGCCTCCAGCGCGCGGTAGAGCGGCGAACGTCGCCGTTCCTCTGCGGGAATTGCCACCGTCAGAGCTCCTGCCGCGCGCCGTCGGGGTCGAAGAACGGGATCTTCGCCACGGTCGCATTCACCATGCGCGCGCCGTCCACCCGGATCTCGATCTTGGTGCCGGGCTCGCTCTGGTCGGGCGCGACATAGGCGAGGCCGACGATCTTGTCCAGGTTCGGCGAGTAGGCCACCGACGTGACCCGCCCGGTGATCTCGCCTCCGCGGATCACCAGGTGGCATTCTTTCGGCTGTTCCACGCCGACGCCGGGCATCTCGAACCCCACCAGCTTGCGGGTGAGCCCCTTCGCAGCCTGCATCCGCACCGAGCGGATGCCGACATGGAAGGGCTTCTTCTTGGCGAGCGCCCAGGCCATGTCCGCCTCGTGGGGGGTGGTGAGGCCGTCGGTATCCTGGCCGATGAGGATGTGGCCCTTCTCCAGCCTGAGCAGGCGCTGCGCCTCGACGCCGAAGGGCCGGATGCCGTGGTTCTTGCCGGCTTCCATGAGCGCGTCCCAGAGGGCCTCGCCCTGGCTCGCCGGCACGTGCAGCTCGTAGCCGAGCTCGCCTACGAAGCCGACCCTGAGAAAGATCGTGGGGATGCCGGCGACATGGCCCTCGCGCACGCCCATGTAGGGGAAGCCCTCGGGCGAGAGGTCGACATCGTCACAAAGGGTCTCCAGCACCGGGCGGCAGTTGGGGCCCGCGATGTTGACGCCCGCGAGCGCGGCGGTGACGTTGGTGACGTCGACCTTGAGCCGCCACTGGGCGTTGTACCAGAGCATCTCGCGGTAGACGTTATCGACGCCCGAGGTCGTCGCCGTGACGTAGAAATGGTCCTCGTGCATGCGGCAGGCGACGCCGTCGTCCACCACCACGCCGCCGAGGTCGGTCATCAGCACGTAGCGCGAGCGGCCCACCGGCTGTTTGAGGTAGGCGAAGGTGTACATGCGGTTCATGAATTCGGCCGCATCGGGCCCCCGAACGTCGAGCCCGCCGAGGGTGGAGACATCGATGATGCCCACGTTGTCGCGGACGTTCTTGGCCTCCTCCCCGATCAGCGCCTGGCGCCGCGCCTTGTCGCCATAGAACTCGGGCCGGAGCCAGAGACCCGCCGGCATCATGGTGGCGCCGGCCTCCAGATGGCGGAAGTGCATCGCCGTATACCGCACCGGCTCGAAGCTGCGGCCCGCCAGATGGCCCATGGTGACCGGCACGATGGGCTGGCGCACCGTGGTGACGCCGGTCTCGTCGACGCTCCGCGACTTGGCGCGCGCCAGAATGCGCACCGCGTTCAGCGACGAATGGCGGCCCTGCGAGGGCCCCATGCCGTTGGTGGTGAAGCGCTTAAGCAACTCGACGTGGTCGTAGCCCTCGGCGATCGCGTCTTCCAGATCGTGGACCTGCACGTCCTCGTCGAGATCGACGAAAGCCTTGTGGTCGGGATGCGCGAAGATCGGCCACGCCGCCTGCGCCGCTGCCGGCTCCTCCTCCGCAGGGGCAGCGGGCTCAGGCCCCACGTCGAGCCCGGCAGCCTGCGCCGCCTGCCAGCCGGTGCGACGGCCGTCCGCCATCGCGGCATCAAGGCCGGAGGTCCCGGCCACGTCGCCTGCGGCGAAAACGTCCGACGGGAGCTCCGCGACGGTGGTCGCGTGGCGATCACTGTCGTAAGTGAAGATAGCGCCCGCCTGGCGCAGCAGCGCGGCCGCCGGCGCATGGCCGCCGCTCACGACCAGGAGGTCACAGCTGAAGCTGTCCACGGAGGGCGCGCAGACGCCGTCCTCCTCGATCCGGGCGACGCGGACTCGCGCGACGCCTGCTCCCTTGCGCTGCGCCACGGCCTCCCACGGCGCCGAGGCGGCGTGGACAGGCACCCGGCGCGCGGCGAGCGTGTCGCCCATCGCGGTGCGCGGCGCATCCATGCGGAGATCGACCACCGCCGCCACCTCCACGCCTGCGTCCAGCAGGTCGAGCGCCGCGCCGTAGCCCTCGTCGTCCGCCGTCGCGACCACGGCGCGGCGGCCGGGCTTCACGCCATAGAGCTTGATCAGGCGCTGCGCCGCACTGCTCAGCATGACGCCCGGCAGGTCGTTGTTGCGGAAGACCAGCGGCTGCTCTAGCGAGCCAGTGGCGACCACCAGCGCCTTGGTCCTGAGCTTGTAGAGCCGGTTGCCGCGCACCAGTGGCAGCCAGTTGTCGGCGTAGCGGCCGAGGCACGCGGTCTCGGTCATCACCGAGATGCGATCCGAACCCTCGACATCGCCGACAAGCCGGGCGCGCTCCTCTTCGGCACGAATGCCGCCGGCGTCCGCGCGGCCATAGAGCAGCCCGCCGCCGAGGGCCGCGTTCTCGTCCACCAGGATGACCTCGGCACCGGCGGCTGCCGCTTGCGATGCCGCCGCGAGCCCCGCCGCGCCGCCGCCCACCACCAGCACGTCGCAGAAGAGGTACTGCTTGTCGAAATAGCCGTGCGGGGCGTTGGTATCGACGGTGCCGAGGCCCGCGATCCGGCGGATCATCTTGGCCCAGAGCGGCCAGGTCCAGCGCGGCTTGTAGAACGCCTTGTAGTAGAAGCCCACGGGGAAGAAACGGTGCAGCAGGCCGAACACCGCTAGGCGGTCATGCCGCAGCGTCCCCCAGTAGTTTTGACCCGTGACCTCCAGGTCGGGAACCAGCGGCTCGCGGTCCGCGAAGCGGTTGGGTGCGGGGCCGACCTGGACCAGCGTGTTCGCATCGAGGCCGGAGAGCGAATGGATGCCGCGCGGGCGGTGATACTTGAAGGAGCGCGATAGCACCGAGACGTCGTTCGCCGCCAGCGCGCTCGCCACCGTATCGCCGCGATAGCCCTGAAACTGCCTGCCTTCGAAGCGGAACGAGACCTGTTCCGTGCGATCGAGAAGCAGCCCTGCGGGCTCCGGCAGCCGCGTCATCATGTCGCCGGATCCTTCGGCTCGCGAGGGGATGCGTCGTCGGCAGGTGCCTCGTCCGCTGGAACGTCGTCAGCGGGTACCTGGTCGGCGGCTGTATCGCCTTCGGCGTCGGCCGGCGCGGCTTGTTCTGGAGCTTCCGGCGTTTCCGCAGCGGTCTCGGCAGGTTCGGATTGCGGCTCCGGCTCGGGCGCGGCGGGCTCCTCCTCTGTGGCCTCGGTGGGTGCGGCCTCAAGCGAAGGTGGCGGCGCTTCCGGCGGTGTAGGTGGCGGCGGCGGTGCGGCCTCCTTCCGCGGCTCGGGTGCGGCTGCGGGCTCTGGAGGCGGTGGCAGAGGCTCGAATTCGACGCGCTCGGAGAACACTCGGTCGGCTGGATAGGTGGCGAGGATCTCGTCGGTCACCGTGTTGCGCTCGGCGATAAACCAGTAGGCGGTCGCGACGTGACACCACCACTCGCGCACCACGCCGTCCAGGTTCTCCTCCATCCAGACGAACTCGGTCCACTCGTCGTCCGAGCACCGGTTGGGATCGGGATGCGGCTCCACGGTGCCGGCGCAGATGAACTCCTGGATATTGCGCGGCCCGTTGAGTGGGCAGGGCATGATTTTCATGGCCGCACCTTCGCCACCCGGAGCCCCTAGTGCCCGACCGACGCCGCGCCCTTCTCGCCCAGAAGCGAGAAGTTGCGGAAGCGGTCGAGGCGGAACTCCTTGATCAGCTCGGGGACGCGCCCGGTCGCGATCATCTCCGCCATGGTGGTGCCGCAAACCGGTGTCGCCTTGAAGCCCCAGGTGCCCCAGCCTGAATCGATGTAGTAGTTCTCGACCGGCGTGAGCCCCATGACCGGCGCGAAGTCGGGCGTCATGTCGGTCATGCCGGCCCACTGGCGCAGCACCGGGACGTCCACCATGAAGGGAAAGAGCTCCAGGATGTGCGCCATCAGCCCCTCCATGAAGTCGAGAGTCGACGAGGTCTGATAGCGCGGGTAGGGATCGGTTGCGCCGCCCATCACCAGCTCGCCCCGGTCGGACTGCGAGATGTAGACGTGCAGGCTGCCCGAGACGATGATCGGGTCGAGGAAGGGTTTGAGCGGCAGCGAGACGCAGGCCTGCAGCGGCACGGTGCGGATCGGCAGCGTGAAGCCGGCGAGCCGCGCGACCTGCCCGCTGAGGCCGGCCACCGCCTGCATCGCCTTGCCGCAGGCGATCGGCCCCCGGCTGGTCTCGAGCCCGACGACGCGCCCGTTCTCGATCTTGATGCCGGTGACTTCGGTCTCCTGATGAATCTCGACCCCGAGCTCCTGGGCGCGGCCGGCATAGCCCCAGGCGACCGCATCGTGGCGGGCGACCGCGCCGGGCGGGTGATAGAGCGCGCCCAGCACCGGGTGGCGAACCTCGTCCGACATGTTGAGCAGCGGCACGAGGCGGGCAAGCTCCTCGCGCTCGACGACCTCGGAATCGACGCCTAGATGCTTGTTCACCTCGGCCCGCCAGCGCGAGGTGCGCATGGCAGAATCGGAATGCGCCAGCGTGAAGTGCCCGCGCTCGGAATAGAGGATGTTGTAGTCAAGCTCCTCGCTAAGGCCGCGATAGAGCCGCATCGATTCCTCGTAGAAGGCGACCCCTTCCGGCGTCAGGTAGTTGGAGCGGATGATGGCCGTGTTGCGCCCGGTGTTGCCGCCGCCGAGATAGCCCTTGTCGAACACGGCGACGTTGCGCACGCCGTGCCGGGCCGCGAGGTAATAGGCAGCCGCGAGCCCGTGGCCGCCGCCGCCGATGATCGCCACGTCGTAGCTCGGCCGGAGCTCCGGCCGGGCGGCGAGGAAGCGCTTGACCGGCCGGCGCCGGGAGAGGCCGTATTTCAGGAGGCCGAACGCCATCGTTCGTTGTCGTCGCTCAAATGCTCGCGGTTGATAGGCTGATTTGCGTGACGCGGCAAGACGTTATCGCCGTTATTGGTCCGACCGCTTGGCCTCGAAACGGGCGGCCTGCTCGCGCAAGCCCCGCGCGGTACCGGCGTTGATCAGAACGAGGCTCGCCAGCAGCACCGCGACCGCAGCCCAGACCCAGTGGCTGAGCGCCGCGCCGAAGAAGATGCTGGCCCAGAAGATGCCGGCCGCGACCACCACGTAGTTGAGCTGCGCGAAGAAGAGCGCGCCGGCGCGACGCACGATCTCGAAGAAGCAGCTGTAGGTAATCGCCTGGCCTGCCGTGGCCCAGAGCAGGCCCCAGAGCCCGGAAGAGTCGGCGTCGGTCGGCAGAAAGAGCTCGCCTTGCGCGAGCATCACGATCAGCAGCAGCAGCGCGGCCACCATCATCATGCCGCCGCAGAGCGCGAACGCGCTCACGCCCACCGGCGAGAAGCGCGCGCCTGCGACATTGTTCACCGCCGCAGACATTGGCATCAGCAGCGAGAACAGCACCCACACCCAGGCGCCTGACTCCGGCAGGCTGCCTGTGGGCACGACGATGAGCAGGATCCCGCCGAAACCGAGCAGCACGCCGGCGACGCTGAGCCAGCGGAAACGGTCGAACCTCAGCACGAGGGTCAGCGAGTAGGTGGTCGCCGGGATCAGCGCCGCGCAGAGCGTCAGCACCGCCGGCGGCAGGCGATCGGCGACGTAGGTAACGACCAGCAGCGGCCCCAGAAAGCCGAAGACCGCCACCAGCCCGAAGACCCGCAGGTTCTCCTTTCTGAGCGACGGCAGCTTGGAGACGAGCGCGGCTAGCACCAGCGTCACCACGCCCGCGAACAGCGCCTGCCAGAACGAATAGGCGATGAAGGGGAAGCCCGCGTCGATCGCGATCTTGTTGGCGGTGAACAGGCTGCCGTAGGAGATGCCGCCGAGCAGCAGCAGCACGGTCGGCAGCATGAGCCGGTTCTCGCGGAACTCGTCGAGCAGCCGCCTCATCGCCCTGGCTCGTGCAGCGTCGGCGGTCGCGCGCTCGGCTTCAGTGGGGCGGCTGGCATGGAGGTACGAGGCGGGAGCGGGGCGCCCAGCGCCCGCCGTTCAGCCCGGGCTCGCGGCCTGGCGCGGCGGACTGGTGGGCGCTGCTGGATTTGAACCAGCGACCTCTTGCATGTCAAGCAAGCGCTCTCCCCCTGAGCTAAGCGCCCGTGCCGCCAACGCTCGGGCTTAGCACCGCGCGCGCGGCGTTGGCAAGACCGGCGGGGCCGTGCCGGCGCCGCTCCCCCCGGCCCTTGACCGTACGCGGGGAATGCCCACATGGTGCGAGCGAGGCGGGCGAGGCAAGGGAACATGACCGAGGAAGAGCGGCGGGGCGGGCCGGTGTGGCACGGGACGACGATCCTTTCCGTCCGCAAGGGGGACATGGTGGTCGTCGCCGGCGACGGCCAGGTCACGCTCGGGCAGACGGTCATCAAGGCCAACGCCCGCAAGGTCCGGCGCCTCGGCGAAGGCGGCATTATTGCGGGCTTCGCCGGCGCCACGGCCGACGCCTTCACCCTTTTCGAGCGCCTGGAGGGCAAGCTGGAGCAGCATCCGGGCCAGCTCACCCGCGCCTGTGTCGAGCTCGCCAAGGACTGGCGCACTGACCGCTACCTACGTCGGCTGGAGGCGATGATGGCAGTGGCCGACAGCGAGGTCTCGCTGGTGCTCACCGGCACCGGCGACGTGCTGGAGCCTGCGGACGGGCTGATCGGCATCGGCTCCGGCGGCTCCTATGCGCTGGCTGCGGCGCGGGCGCTGCTCGACATCGAAGGCATCGACGCCGGGGAGGTCGCCCGCCGCGCCATGGCCATCGCCGCCGACATCTGCATCTACACCAACACCGAGATCGTGCTGGAGAAGATCGAGCCATGACCGGCTTCAGCCCCCGCGAGATCGTCTCCGAGCTCGATCGCTTCATCATCGGCCAGGACGACGCCAAGCGCTCCGTCGCCATCGCGCTTCGCAACCGCTGGCGGCGCCAGCAGCTGGCGGACGACCTGCGCGAGGAGGTGCTGCCCAAGAACATCCTGATGATCGGCCCCACCGGCGTCGGCAAGACCGAGATCGCGCGCCGCCTCGCCCGCCTCGCCCAGGCGCCTTTCATCAAGGTAGAGGCGACCAAGTTCACCGAGGTCGGCTACGTCGGCCGCGACGTGGAGCAGATCGTGCGCGACCTGGTCGAGGTCTCGATCCACATGACCCGCGAGCGCATGCGCAAGGAGGTCGCGGCCAAAGCCGAGCTCAACGCCGAGGAGCGGGTGCTCGACGCGCTCGTCGGCAAGAACGCGACCAAGGAGACCCGCGGCAAGTTCCGCAAGATGCTGCGCGACGGCTCGCTTGCCGAGAAGGAGGTGGACATCGAGGTGAGCGAGTCTGCCGCCTCGTCGCTGCCCACCTTCGACATCCCCGGCATGCCCGGCGCCCAGATGGGCATGGTCAATCTCGGCGACATGCTCGGCAAGGCGTTCGGCGAGCAGAAGAAGATCAAGCGCATGAGCGTGGAGGACTCCTACGACACCCTGATGGCGGAGGAGAGCGACCGGCTGTTGGATCAGGACGTGGTCGTGCGCAACGCGCTGGAGAACGCCCAGAACGATGGCATCGTCTTCATCGACGAGATCGACAAGATCTGCGCCCGCTCCGACCGCCTCGGCGCCGACGTGAGCCGCGAGGGCGTGCAGCGCGACCTGCTGCCGCTGATCGAAGGCACCACGGTCACCACCAAGCACGGCGCGCTCACCACCGACCACATCCTCTTCATCGCCTCCGGCGCCTTCCACCTGGCAAAGCCGGCGGACCTCCTGCCCGAGTTGCAAGGGCGGCTGCCGATCCGGGTCGAGCTGAATTCGCTCGCCCGCGACGACCTGAAGAAGATCCTGACCGAGCCCGAGAACAGCCTGATCCGCCAGTACCGCGCGCTGATGCAGACCGAGAACGTGACGCTCGACTTCAGCGACTGCGCCATCGACGCGCTCTCGGACCTCGCCGCCGAGGTCAACCGCGCGGTCGAGAATATCGGTGCGCGCAGGCTGCACACGGTGATGGAGAAGCTGCTGGAGGATATCAGCTTCGAGGCCGCCGACCGCTCTGGAGAGACCATCACCATCGATGCGACTTACGTCGAGGCTCATGTGGGCGACCTCGCCAAGGACGCGGACCTCAGCAAGTTCATCCTCTGAGCTGACGCCCCCAAAAAAGTTTCTTGGGCGGCCTATTCCGGCCTACTCCGGCCCAAAGTGGCCCAAGGTGGTCCAGGGCGGCGTCTCCCGATGCGGCTCATTCCGGCCCAAAGTGGCCCAAGGCGCCCTCGCTCGACCCGCGTCCGCGGCCGATTGCGGTGGCGGCGGCGAGGATTGTCGCGTGGGCCACAAAGGTCCCGCGCGCGGAATAGACTCCAGCCCGTGCGCTCAATCCACCTGTCGTGACATGTCCGCTCTTGCACGTCATGGCGCGATGATGGCGCACCCGCCCCGCGACGTGCACCGCACCATGGTCCGGGGTCAAAGGCGCCCCGCCGTCAAATCCCCAAATACTCGTCCACGATCGCGCGGTCGGAGAGCTGCTCGGGCTTGATCGTCGCGACGATGGTGCCCTTCTGCAAGATCAGCACCCGCTCCGCCAGCGCCTGGATGAAGCGCAGATTCTGCTCGACCAGGAGCACCGTGAGGTCGAGTGCGGCGGCAAGCTCCGCAAGCTTCGCCTGGATCTGATCGACGATGGAGGGCTGGATTCCCTCGGTGGGCTCGTCCAGCAGCAGCAGGCTGGGCCGGCCCGCAAGGCAGCGGGCGAGCGCCAGAATCTGCTGCTCGCCGCCGGAGAGCGCACGCCCCGGCCGCTCCAGCAGCGCGTCCAGCACCGGGAAGTAGTCCAAGAGCTCCGGCACGGCGCTCTGGCCCCGGCGCACGATCTCGCCCATGCGCAGATTGTCCATGACGCTGAGCTGCGGATAGATGTCCCGGCCCTGCGGCACGTAGCCGATGCCGAGCCGGGCGCGCCGGTGCATGGCAAGCCGGGTGATGTCCTCGTCCTCGAACACGATGCTGCCGCCGGTGGCGCGGATCTCCCCCATCAGCGTGCGCAGGAGCGTCGTCTTGCCCATGCCGTTATGGCCGAGCACGCCCACGATCTCGCCGCGCGCGATGGAGAAATCGATCCCGTTCAGGATCGGGATGCGGCCGTAGCCGGCGTTGAGGCCTTCAACCTCAAGCAAGACCGGACGTCCCCAGATAGACCTCGCGCACCGCCTGGTTGGCCTGGATGCGCGCCATGGTGTCCTCCGCCAGGATGCGGCCCTGGTGGAACACCGTGACGATATCGGCGATCTGGCGGATGAACTGCATGTCGTGCTCGACCACGACGATGGTCGTAGTCCGGTTCACCTCGCGGATCAGCGCCGCCGTGCGGTTGGTCTCTTCGATGCTCATGCCGGCGGTGGGCTCGTCGAGCAGGATGATCTTGGGCTCCAGCGCCATGACCATGCCGAACTCGACCCACTGGCGCTGGCCGTGGGCGAGCGCGCCGAGCAGCTGCCAGCGGATGTCGCGAAGCTCCAGCCGGTCGAGGATGTCGTCCACCTTGGCGCGCGCGGCCCTGGCGCCGTGGCGCGGGTGCGCAGCGAGCCACAGGTTCTCGTCCACGGTGATGCCGTCGTAGACGTCCGGCACCTGGTTCTTGATGCCGATGCCGAGGCGCGAGATTTCGTGCGGATGCGCACGACTGATGTCGCGGCCGTCGAACAGCACCTGCCCCTTCGACGGCCTGATCTGGGCCGTGAGCATCTTGAAGAAAGTGCTCTTGCCGGCGCCGTTCGGGCCGATCAGGCAGCGCAGCTCGCCCCGGCGGAGCGCGAAGTCCACCCCGGCGATGGCGCTCACGCCGCCGAAGCGCTTCTCCAGCGCCCGGGTCTCCAGGATCACCGCGTCCTCGCGCACCACCTCGCTCACGGCCGCCCTCCCTGGCGCCGTCTCCGGCGCGGCGGGCCCGAGCGCCACGTGAGGTGGTGCTGCACGAACTCGGCCAGCTGCTCGCGGATCGCAGCCCGGTCCAGCCAGAGGCCCGGCAGGGAGCCGATGCTCGGCAACAGGCCCTTGTGGAAGACGAGGACGAAGAGGATCAGCACCGCGCCCAGCACCAGTGTCACCTGGCCCACGCCCTGGGTGCCGAGCCAGCCCTTGAAGTGCTCGATGGCGAAGACGCCTGCGATCGGGCCGATCAGGGTGCCCTTGCCGCCCACCAGCACCCACATGATCACGTCCGCCGCGCGGCCTAGGCTGAACATCTCCGGGTGCGCCAGCGGGATCGAGATGGCGTAGAGCGCCCCGCCGAGGCCGGCCACGCCGCCCGCCAGCATGAAGGCCGCGAGCTTGTAGCGCCGCGCATCGTAGCCGAGCAGCTCGGTCCTGCGCTCGTTCTCGCGAATGCCCACCAGCACCCGGCCAAAGGGCGTGGTCAGGATCAGCCGGAGCCCGATGTAGACCAGGATCATCAGCACCGCGCCGACCCAGAAGAACCAGTTGATGTCGAGCTGCACGCTCGGGTTCCACGGCACGTCCAGCTGCGGCACGGTGGGGATGCCGTTCTGCCCGTTCAGCCGCACCTTGCCGATGACGTACTGGTCGCCCGAGGTGGCGCGGATGCCCTTCTCCAATATCAGCGTGAAGACCAGGGTGATGACGCTCAGGTAGATCTCGCTGATGCGGCCGTAGATCATGAAGTAGCCGAGGATGCCGGCTCCGGCTGCGCCGAGGGCGACGGCGAAGAAGACCGAGCCCGTGGTCTCGCCTGTATTGAGCGCGAGCACGGTGAAGCCATAGCCGCCGAGGCCGAAGAACGCGGTCTGTCCGAAGCTGAGAATCCCGCTGAAGCCCCAGAGGAAGCCCATGCTGAGCGCGAGCATCGCCATCCCGAAGAAGCGCGACATCTCCAGGATGACGAAGATCTCCAGGTGGAAAGGCATGGTGATGAAGAAGGCCGCGAGCGCGGCGACAAAGACCCACCACCACCACTTGGGGCGCTCGCTCGAGTGCTGCATCAGGGCGACGCCGTGGATCATCGCTCAGACCCCGCGGGTCATGCGCCCGGTAATCCCGAGCGGCAGCAGTCTGAGCAGGATGATCGCCACGAACAGCACCGTCATCTCGCCGATCACTGAACTCGAGATCGTGGCGACGATGCCGTCGATGGTGCTGAAGAGTCCCGATGCGCTCACCGTGCCGATCAGCGGCAGGTGCCCGCCGGTGATGACCGTGATGAAGGCCTTGGCCACGTAGACAATGCCGAGGGTGGGATAGGCGCCGACGATGGGCGCCAGCACCGCGCCGGCGAGCCCGGTGAGCGCCGAGCCGAAGGCGAAGGTCAGCATGTAGACGAGGCTGCGGTTGACCCCTAACGCGGCCGAGATCGTCGGGTTCTGCATGGTGCCGCGCACGATCAGCCCGTAGCGGGTGAAGCGCCAAAAGGCGTAGACCGCGCCCAGCAACGCCACGGCAATCGCCATCATCACAAGGCCGTAGATAGGGAACCCGAAGGCGCCCACCTGCACGTTGCCGAGCGGCGCCGCGACGCTCTCGGTCTGGGGTCCGAAGATCGTGGTGACACCGCCCACCAGCAACAGGCTCAAGCCCCAGGTGGCGAGCAGCGTGTCGATGATACGGCCGTAGAGCCACCGGATGATGAACCGCTCGACGATGATGCCGAACACACCCACGGCAAGCGCCGACAGAATGAACGAGAGCCAGAGGTTGATTCCGGCGTGGCTACAGAGCGTGCAGAAGTAGGCGCCGAGCATGAGGAACTCGCCCTGCGCCAGGTTGATCACCCGCATCATCCCGAAGATGACCGCGAGCCCGAGGCTGATCAGGATGAAGATCGAGAAGGAAAAGCCGATCTGGAAGAGATAGTTCGCGACCTGATCCAACCGTCACCCCCGCCGCCCCGGCCGGGCGCACCGGGGCCAAACACGCATCCGGGAACGCAGGACGGCCCGTCGGCGGCGATTCGCGCCGCCGATGAACCCGGTGTCCCGGCTACGAAATTGTCGTCGTAACGCCCCGATCTCTACTCGACCTCGACCTCGTACTGGGTCTTGTCGTCGGGGTTGGCGTGGAGATCGCAGACCTGCTGCGTGTCCAGCGGCGGGCGCTGCGAGAACGAACGGATCACATCGAAGGTCTGCGTCATGTTGCCGCGCACGATGTGGATGTCCATGGTCGTGTGGTTGGTCTGCCCGTCCACCGTGTACTGGCCGCCGGCGCCGATCACGCTGACGTTGCTCGTCGCCAGCGCATCGATCACCGCATCGGAGCTGGCATCGCCCGCCTGACGCACCGCCTCGGCCCAGACCTTGATGCCGCGCTCGCCGTATTCGCCGTACTCGCCCACGTAGCCGGTGTCGCCGGTGTAGGCGTGGAAGCGGCTCACGAAGTCCTTGGCCTCGGCCGTGTCGAGGTCGTCCACGAAGGAGGTCGCCAGGATGATGCCGTTGCCCTCCTCGGGGCTGAGCTGAGTGTGCTCCAGACCAACGCCGTAGGAGCCCGACGCCAGCATCATGTTGTCCTTGCCGATTGAGGCCTCGAACTGGCGGTAGAAGGCGATATGGGCGCCGCCCACCAGCGCCGACATCACCACGTCGGGCTTCGCCGCCTGGATGCGCGAGATCGCCGGCTGGAAGTTGGTCACGTCGAGCGGGAAGAACTCGACCGCAAGGTCCTCGCCGCCGTTGTCCCGGGTGAACTTCTGCATCCACTTGGACGTGATGTGGCCGTAGTTGTAGTCGGCCGCCAGGATGTAGGTGCGCTTGCCGCCGAGCTCGTTCACCACGTAGTCGAACAGCGGCTCGAGCTGCTGCGCCGGCACCATGCCGGTGGAGACGTGGCGGCGGTCGCAGACGCCCCCTTCATAGAGCGAGTTGTAGAAGAGCAGCCCCTTGAAGCGGTTCACGATGGGGCGCATCACCTCGCGCGAGGAGCTGGTGATGCCGCCGTGCACCACCACGCACTTGTCCTTGACCAGCGCCTCGGTGACGTACTGCGAGTTGTACTGGCCGTCGGACTGGGAATCGTAGAACACCAGCTCCAGCGGCCGGCCCAGCAGGCCGCCGGCGGCGTTGATCTCGTCCACTGCCATCGCCGTCGCCTGGATCTGCTTAAGGCTGTAGATGTTGAGGATGCCGGTGCGGTCGAGGATGTTGCCGACCTTGATTGGGTCCTCGCTGGCGATGCCGGCGCGGCGCAGAACATGAGGCAGGCTGGCGAATGCCAGCGCGCCGGATGCTGCCTGGAAGAACTGTCTACGGCTCAGTCTCATGGTCTGCTCCCTGCGATTGCGTGGGCGGTCCTTTGCCGCCGGTGGGTCATCATAATTCCAGGAATGACGCCCGTTCAACAAACGCGTCGATGTTCAGAGCGTCTCGACCAGCGCCAGGCTCTCCTCCGCCATGGCCGCGATGAAGCGGTTCATCTTGCGCTTGAGCTGGGGCAGGTCGCGCGAGCGGGCGACCGTGGCTTCGTTCATGTAGAGCCGGCGGTTGACCTCGATCTACAGCGCGTGCACGCGCTTGCCGGGCTGGCCGTAATGGGCGGTGGTGTAGGCGCCGGCGTAGGGCTCGTTGCGCCTGACCGTTAAGTCCAGGTCACGCAGGATGCGCTCCGCCGTCTCGACCACAGCAGGCTCGCAGGAAGCGCCGAAGCGGTCACCCAGCACGATGTCGGGGCGGGGCGTGCCGCGGTCCCGGTCCGTCGGCCCGCCGACCGAGGGCATCGAGTGGCAATCCAGCACGAAGGCCGCGCCGAAATCGTGCAGCGTCGCCTCGATCAGCCTTTCGAGTGCCCGGTGATAGGGCCGGTAGAGCGTGTCGATGCGGCGCTCCGCCTCGGCGAAGGACATCTTGCCGGCATAGATCTCGGCGCCCGACGCCACCAGCTTGGCGATGGTGCCGAAGCCCGCGCGCACCCGGTCGGAGCGCGTTTTCACGTGGCTCGGCAACGGCTCGGTAAACATCTCCGGGTCGAGCTCGTAGGGCTCGCGGTTGGGGTCAAGGTAGGCGCGCGGATAGAGCGCGCAGAGCAGCGGCACGCCGCTCTCCGGCGCACCGGCGAAGATCTCGTCGACGAAGCTGTCTTCGGAGCGCCGCAGGTTCTTCTCGTCGAGCCGGGAGCTCGCGATAAAGGCAGGGTCGTAGTCGGTGCCGCTATGAGGGGAGGTGAAGATGAGCGGCGCGGTCTGGCGCGCCGGCACGCGGACATCGATGACACCGTTGACGGCCGCCAGGGTCTCTTCGGCGCGGCGCCGGGCGGCTTGTCCTCCTCGGCTCATTCCTCGCGGTTTAGAGCAAAAGGCCGCCCCTGTCATCCGCGAGGCGGTCGCGCGCTCATGCGCGCGCGGACTTGACGGTGTCCTGCGCTTGACCGATACGCGCGTTCCCTCTAAAGAAGCCGCTCTCTCATCCACGGAGCGCGAACCATGGCACGCCGCTGCGAGCTGACCGGCAAGGGCGTCCTGACCGGCAACAACGTGAGCCATGCTCACAACAAGACCCGTCGGCGGTTCCTGCCCAATCTGCACGACAAGGCGCTGCACAGCGAAGCGCTGGAGCGGATGGTGCGGCTCAAGGTCTCGACCAGCGCGATCCGCACGGTAGAACGCCACGGCGGCCTCGACAGCTACCTGCTCAAGACCTCGGACGACCGGCTCTCCCAGGATGCCCGGCGTATCAAGCGCCAGGTGAGGAATGCCCGCGCGGCCAACGCCGCCGAGTAGTCGATCTCTTCGCCGCTCTACCTCCCCCTGTCCCCCTCCCGCCAAAGGCGGAGGGGGAACGCAAGCGGCGCCGGCGAATTTTCCCTCTCCTCCCTGGGGAGGAGAGGGCCAGGGTGAGGAGGGGACTTTCTCCAGCGCTCCGTTCTGGCAAAGTACATGATCGGACCGATGCTCCGCGTTGGCCCTGTGGGGCCTGCGCCTTATAGTCCGCGGCCATGAAGGCACCGCTGCCGCTATCGCTGCTGCTCCCCATCGTCGCGATGATGGCGGTGATCGGGGTCTCGAACGTCGCCGTCCAGCACGCGATCAACGACTGGCTAACCTGGGGCGCGTTCACCTATCCGCTGGCGTTTCTGGTGACCGACCTCACCAACCGGGCGTGGGGGCCGGGGCGGGCGCGCACGGTGGCCTATGTGGGCTTCCCCTTCGGGATGGGGCTTTCCATCGTCCTCGCGGTGGCGGCGGACATTCCTCTCTGGGAAGGCGTGCGCGTGGCGCTGGCCTCGGGCTTCGCCTTCATCTGCGCCCAGCTCTTCGACATCGCGCTGTTCCACCGGCTGAGGCGCAGCCTCTGGTGGCGGGCGCCGCTGGTCTCGTCGCTCTCCGCGTCTGCGCTCGATACCGCGATCTTCTTCAGCGCGGCCTTTGCGCTGACGGGCCTGCCGTGGGTGACCTGGGCGCTCGGCGATTTCGGCATCAAGGTGGGGATGGCGGCCGTCCTGCTGATCCCCTTCCGGCTGCTGATGCCCGTCATCGTCCCCTCCCTCTACAACGACCCGCAACCTCAGACGAGCCGATAGCCCCATGAGCGATAATCCGTTCCCCAACCTCCATGTGGTCGATCACCCGCTGGTGCAGCACAAGCTGAGCCACCTGCGCGACAGGACGACCTGGACCCCGCTGTTCCGCGACTTGCTGCGCGAGATCGCCTTGCTCATCGGCTACGAGATCACCCGGGGCCTGCCCATGGACTCGCGCACCATCGAGACGCCGCTCACGGAGATGGAGGCGCCATTCCTGCGCGGCCGCAAGCCCGCGATCGTGCCGATCCTGCGCGCCGGTCTCGGCATGGCGGAGGGGCTGGCGGAGCTGCTGCCGACCGCGCCGCTCGGCCACATTGGGCTCTACCGCGACCCGAACACTCACCGGCCGGTGGAGTACTACGTGCGGCTCCCGGCGGATACCAACCGTCTTTTCATCCTGGTCGACCCGATGCTCGCCACCGGCTATTCCGCCTCCTACGCGGTCGACCTGCTCAACCGCAACGGCATCGACGACAGCAACGTCCGTTTCATGGCCATGGTTGCTGCGCCCGAGGGCATGCGCGCCTTCAACGAGAAGCACGCGAGCGTCGAGGTGTGGGCCGCAAGCCTCGACGAGTGCCTGAACGAGAAGGCCTATATCGTGCCGGGCCTGGGCGACGCCGGCGACCGGCTCTTCGGCACGGATTAATTGGCGCGGGCGCGCTTCTCCCGCGAGTCCAGGAAGGGCGTGATCCGGCCGCCGAGGGTCTGGCCGGTCAGCTCCTCGGCGACGGCGACGGCCTTGCGCAGGCCGCCCACGTCGATGCCGGTCTCGAAGCCGGCCTCGGTCACCATGAACACAAGGTCCTCGGTGGCGAGGTTGCCGGTGGCGCCCGGCGCGAAGGGGCAGCCGCCGAGGCCGCCGATGGAGCTGTCGAACTTGCGAATGCCGCACTCGATGGCGACCCAGGTGAGCGTGAGACCCATTGCGCGCGTGTCGTGGAAGTGGCCGGCCAGACGTTCCGGCCCGTAGCGATGCGCCAGCGTCTCGAACAGATGCGCCATCTGCGGCGGGGTGCCTGCGCCGGTGGAATCGCCCAGCGCAAGCTCGTCGGCACCGGCTTCGAACATGCGCGCGGCGAGGTCGAACACCGTCTCGGGCGGGACTACGCCCTCGTAGGGGCAGGCCGCGACCACCGAGAGGTAGGAGCGCGCGCGAATCCCGTCCGCCTTCGCTCGCCTTATCACCGCCTCGTTGACCCGGATCGCCTCGTCCAGCGACATGTTGATGTTGCGCCGGTTGAAGGTGTCCGTGGCGGCGAGCACCAGCGCCACGGTGGTGACGCCGGCCTCCGCCGCGCGCTCGTAGCCCTTCTCGTTGGGCACCAACGCCTCGTAGCCGGCGCCGCGATCCTGCGGCAGGTTGGCGAATATCTCCGCCGCGTCCGCCATCTGCGGGACCGCCTTGGGCGAGACGAAGCTTGCGGCCTCGATGGATTGGAGGCCCGCATCCAGCAGGGCATCCAGCAGCCGCAGCTTGCCTTCCGTCGGCACGACGCGCGGTTGGTTCTGGAGCCCGTCCCGGAGCCCCACCTCGTGCACGGTGATGACCTCACTCATCGTTCATTTCCTTGCGTCTGTGCCTGCGGTTCAGGCTATCACACCTGCTTGCCTGAGCCGGGAGAGATCGGCGCCGCTCTTGCCGCAGAGGCCGGTCAGCACCTCGTCCGTATGCTGGCCGAGCAGCGGCGGCGGGTCGTAGTTCTCGCCCGGCGTCTCGCTCAGCTTGATCGGGTTGCCCGTGGTGCGGAAGGAGCCGCCCTCCGGGTGTGCGATTTCGACCACCATGTCGCGGGCCTGTACCTGCACGTCGGTGAGCGCGTGGGCCACGTCGTTGACCGGCCCGCACGGCACGCGGGCCGCGCGCAGCCTCTCCAGCCACTCGTCGCAGCCGCGCGCCGCAAGCGCCTCCGTGATCGCGCCGACGACCTCCTCCCGATGGTCGCGCCGGCCCTCGTAGCCGTCGAAGCGCGCATCCTGGAGCGCCGGGCTCCCCAGCACGTCCCTGAGCCGCGCCCACTGGTCGTCCTTCACCACCGCGATGATGAGCCACCGGTCCTTGGTCTGGAACGTATCGTACGGCACGTAGACCGAATGCGCGTTGCCGAATTGACGCGGCACATCGCCGGAGAGCAGGTGCATCGCGGCGATGTAGCTCAGGAGCGAGACCTGGCAGTCCTGCATGGAGAGGTCGATATGCTGGCCTCGCCCGGTCAGCTCGCGCGCGTGCAGCGCCGCCAGCATGGCGACCGCGCCGAAGAGCCCGCTCGTGAGGTCGCCCATGGGCACGCCGGCGCGGATGGGCGGGCCGCCGGGCTCGCCGGTAATCGACATGCCGCCGCCGTAGCCCTGAGCCACCATGTCGAAGGCGGTGCGGTCGCAGTCCGGCCCCTCCTCGCCGAAGCCGGTCACGCTGCAGGTGACGATGCGCGGGTTGATCACGGCGAGCGTCGCGTGGTCGATGCCGAGCCGCTTAGGAACGCCGGCCCGAAAATTGTTGACGACGATATCTGCCGTGGCCGCGAGCTCGTGGAAGAGGGCGCGGCCCTCCGCCCGCTTCAGGTCGATGCAGACGCTCTTCTTGTTGCGGTTGAGCGTGCGGAAGTAAGGCCCCATGCCCTTATAAGCGTAGCGCGGGTGGTCGCCCATCAGGCTGCGGGTCATCTCGCCGGTGCCCGGCGGCTCCACCTTGATGGTCTGGGCGCCGAGATCGGCCAGCAGCATCGCGGCGAAGGGGCCCGACAGCATATGCGTCAGGTCGAGCATCACGATATCCGAGAGGGCCTTCATCGGGGGCGTCTGGCGTGCTGCGGCGGGAAGGGCGCACACTCTATGGCCCGCGCCCGCGGCCGGTCAATGTGGGCTACCTAGAATTGACGTACGCGATTATGTGTCAGGCGGGAAAGGGGTACTCCCTGTGGTTATCCAACAGCCACGAGCAGGAGCACCCCAATACCACAGCGCGCTTCGACGATTGAGGGTTTACCGTTGACCTTCGCCGTGGTGGAGGAGATGCGAGCCCACGGGTTTGAGTAGGGCGAGGTCCTGATCGTCCTGCTCAGGCCTCCGGTCCCAGCCGCCACCGTAAGCCGTGTCGCCAAGACTCTGAGTGAGTTGGTCGCCGCCTTTCACAGTCGCACGCGCGCCAAGCAAAC
Source organism: Alphaproteobacteria bacterium (assembly GCA_022826665.1). Lineage (GTDB taxonomy): Bacteria > Pseudomonadota > Alphaproteobacteria > UBA828 > UBA828 > WTGU01. The sequence continues at coordinate 39,905 of JAJDUK010000021.1, forward strand.
ACTATCTTTTGTTGCTGACCGGCTGCCAACCCATCGCGCCACCCGAGAGTGGAAGTCTGTGTATTCGTTAGGGTAGGATGCGTCCCCTCAACGGGATAGCTCTCGATCATGCGATTACCTGTATGAGCTTTTATTCTCGACCGCAGCACAGATCGATGGCAACTGACCCGCGAAAACCTTGACAGGATCGGCCTGAAAGCAACGCTAATCGTCGCTATAGATCAGCTGAGTCTCCTCGGTAACTCATCGACCAGGTTCTTGGGCGCGGGGATCGTCGTTTGGGCCTCAAGCCACTTCAAGGCGATAGGAGTTTCCTCGAATGCGCCGTACCGGCGGCGCTCATTCTGGAAGACGATACCGATGCTGGCACATCTGTTCCGTCGATAATCCCATCACTAGACTGGTGACCTCAAGGCCACGGTCTCGGCAAATTGGTTAGCGCAATTGGGGCAAAGTGTTAAGTATGGCTCGGGCGTCCCGTCGAGTTAAGGAAGTAGGAGGTGGAGAATATGCAGATCGTTTATGGCGTAAATGCGGAATATGTCTTGCCCGCCCTAGTATCCATCTGGTCGCTACAGAGAAGCGCAAGCCAGCCCGTTGAAGTGACGATCTACGGCGAAGGGTTTTGTGAAAGTCATTACAACCTCATTCAACGGGTCGGAGACAATTGCGGCTTGTCAATTTCTGTTAGCGACTTTGACGAAACTGCGTTCCAAGAATATTCCAACATCACAACGACACGCTTTCCTAATATCAGTCTATTGTCACTTCTTCTACCCCGTCTTGTGGATGGGCGATGCCTCTTTATTGACGCTGATACCTTGGTCCTGGGTGATGTTTGCGAACTCATGTCATCCGATCTCGGTGGATTTCCTATAGGAGCCTGCACCGATATTGGCCGAGTCACCTATTTGGAAGACCGGATACTTAACGTGAAAGCATCGGACCTGTTGCGTCCGACACACGCTCAACAAAAGAAAGTGAAATATCTGAACTGCATCCTTAGCTTGGGTTTCTTACCAGGAGAAAACTACTTCAATTCCGGCGTTGTAGTCATGGATTGTGATAGGATTCGAAGCGACTGCCCCGACTACGTCGATCTCGCCAGGATGGACAAGCTTCTACCTTACGTCCACACTTCGGCCGACCAAGACCGGCTGAACGAGTTTTTTGCGGGTAAGTGGTTCCAGTTTCCGCTCAAGTGGAATACGCGTCCGACAATCCGGAAAGACCTTGCACGCCTTGATGGGCAAAAGCACAAGTTCCGATATGTGACTGACGATTTTCTAGCGCAAGTACAGGAAGCCGTCCATTCACCGAAGGTATGGCACTTCATGGGGCGAAAAAAGCCTTGGAACAAGGGGTGGTGGCGGCGACGCCTCTTGATCCGCCGACAAGCCTTCAAGGATTATGTGAACGCCCTGCGGGACTTCGAGATCCAAACAGGCATCACGTTCGACATGTAGCACCAAAATAGACGGAGGTAGGAGTGCGGCGCAATCCTAGCCATTCTGTCCACCTCAAGAACAGCACGCCATTCGAATTTCTGTGCGTGAGCCGTGACATGTCGCAGCGGCGGATCATCGAACGCGTGCTTGGCCGAGAGGGCAGGGTAAGGTGGATCCTGGTGCGTCCGATAAGCCTACGCCCCTATAAGGAGGCGCGGACAGTTGCCGAGACCGCGCTGGCGAATGCGCCAAGCCAACCTTCTGGTTGGCTGATGCGGGCACTCAAACTCTGGCACCTTAGGGCGCAGTACGCCGGCGCACGCCGACTTTTCCAGCGCCGCAACTCGGCTGTCGCCGTGGCTTGGGGCGCCAGCGATGGAGGACGCATGGCCTTCATGGAAGGTGCACGGGCAGCGGGTGCGCGCCGGCTGTACCTTGAGCACGCACCGGTGCCCGGGCGGATTACTGTCGACCCGCGCGGCGTCCATGCGCGCAGTTCGTTGCCCCGAACGCTCGAGCCCTATCTGGCATGGGCCGACAAACATGCACCCGATCGGAAGGCATGGCGCGTGTCGCAGAACGACGTCCGGCAGCGCGCTAGGTCCAGGGTCAGAGAGGGGGACAGGATATTGCCGCCCGCGGAGGCACCGTTTCTATTCGTGCCTTTGCAGGTTCCTTGTGATGTCTTCGTCTTGACCCTCGCTTCGGCAGCGGCTTCGCTGCCCGAAGGCTGGCATCTGCGGCTCAAGGAACACCCTTCTGCCCGGGCTTCGGTTGTCGAAGCTATACGCGCAGCCGGCACGTCCCGGATCTGGCTGGACAATGACAACGACACTTTCGCGCAGGTCGCTGCGTCGCGCGGAGTAGTCACAGTCAATTCCTCGGTTGGGATCCAGGCGTTCTATTTTGATAAGCCGGTGGTGGTCTGCGGACCGGCCTTCTGGGCCATCCCCGGAATCGCCACACCGGCCCCTGACCTAAACAGCCTCAAGAAGGTCTTTGCCGAGGCCGAGGCACTTGGTTTTGACACAGCCGCCCGCGACGCCTTCATGACCTACCTGTCCTCAGTCTATTTTCCCGCAATCGACGGGGGCGTGTCCACCGCAAGCATCGCTGAACGCTTGGCTGGGGCGGACGCGTACGGCTTCTGGAGGGTTGAGCCATGACCATTAGTATTGCAGAGAACCCACAAGTTCAGCTTGGACAGATCGGCGATCCAGCGCGCCCGGCAGGGATCAGCGCATTTCTGCGTGTCAAAAACGGTGCGGACTATATCGAACCCACGATACGCAGCCACATCCGCCACTTTGACGAGATCGTCGCCGTCTTCAATGGCTGCACCGACGCTACACCCGATATCCTGGCCCGTCTGGCGGTCGAGTTTGGTAAACGACTGCGAGTCTTCAATTACGTCCCCGAAGTCTTCCCGCCCGGGAGCCATAACTACGCCGCTGAGCCCGCCGACTCGCCGCATTCTCTGGTCCACTACTCAAATTTTGCTCTCGCACAGACCCGATACAGTGCAGTCACCAAGCTGGACGACGATCATATCGCTCTGGATGCCCCGCTCGATGAAATGTGCCGCCTAATCCGTCTTCGCGGTTGCAGGCTGATGGAAATCTGGTGTTTCTCAGGCCTCAATCTCGCACGCATGGCCGATGGCAGCCTAGGCATTCCCATGGCAGATCCGATCTCGGGCAGCGGCGACATTGGCTTTTTCACGCCCGCTCAGGCAACCGGGTTCCGCCATGACCCTCGCTTCGAACGCTTCGATTGTGGCGGCATCCCGCGTCGGTTTACGGGTTTTCTTTACTGGCACATGAAGTACCTCAAGAACGCTGCAGGGTTTGCTAACTATGACCTTGAAAAGCATCCCGAAAGCCGCTTTCATGGAAAGAAGTTGGAGTTCGAAACCTCTGAGATTCTGCCGTTGCCCGAATTCCGATTACGCATTGGGCACGGATGCCGGCTTACAAGTGGAATTGCTTTGCGGCTGAACGCTAAACTGAGGTTAAAGGCCGAACGTGATCGCGCGGTTGCGGAGAGCTTCCCCCAAACTTCGCTGGAAAATGCGATAGCTGAGACAAGTCCGGAGTTTGCGGAGCTGATCCTCGGCAATTAAGTTTGTTAGGCGCGAAAACCGCAAACCGGCCCAAGAGCGCCAGTAGATGTGCGCGAATGTGGCCTCGGAGACGGCCACCGCTGCTGGACCTGTCGCACGTAAACTCAAGACCGAGGCCGTCGTCCCTCGCGGGAAGGTGTCAGAGGATGATCGAGCCGGAACGGCCTGCTCCCGCGCCCCGAGGCGGGCTTCGAGGATATTGCAGACCTCAGCCCTCAAATGGCACATGCGTACGGTGCCCCCCTGTCATCAATGCCCAAGCTATTAGCAACATGCGATTTAGAAAGACGATACGGTTGGGCTTCCATACCGGCCGCGGCGACTTGACCCAGCCATTAGTACGGATGTGGATGTCGGAGCCCACCCTCTCAAAGGGACGATGTTGGACCGTGCCCGGAACCACTCGTAGCGGTCGCGCGTGCCGCGCAATATGCAAATTGACCACGTGGAATAGCAGACGGTCAATCGGCATTGGCACGTCGGGTGCGACAACAAGAACTTGCTCTGCAGTATCGCGATCAATCAAGTAGCCATAGCCGCCCATGTGCTTGTGAATGATCGGGTGCAGCGTGCGGCCGTCTGGCGTGAACCCCACACAGCGTCCAGAGCGTAACACGTAACCGCGCATGGTTACGTCGGGCGGGAGAAAGATCGGGCGGGTGTCAACGCGGCGGCAGCCGGCCTCGGGTCGCATGTCTCGCCCCGTGATACCATCGACCGGCAGTAGAGCGTAGGGAGGTGAGCATGGCGGCGAAACCGGTCGGCTGGGGCATGATCGGCACGCGAGGCTGGAGCGACATGATCCTCGGCCCGGCGATCAACGCGGCGCGGGGCGCGCGGTTCAAGGCCGTGCTGTCGACGAAGCAGGAGAACGCCGAGCGTTACTGCGCGAGCCACGGCGTGGCCCGCGGCTATACGGACCTCGAGGCCTTCCTCACCGATCCCGCCGTCGACGTGGTGTGGATCGCGAGCCCTAACCACCTGCACAAGGAGCAGACCATCGCCGCGCTCAAGGCCGGCAAGCACGTGCTCTGCGAGAAGCCCATGGCGATGAACCAGGCCGAATGCCGGGCCATGATCAGGGCCGCCAGGAAGGCGGAGCGCCTGCTCACCATCGGCTACAACAGCCGCCACCACCCGAGACTCGACGCCCTTCGCACGCAGTGGCAAGGCGGCCGCTTCGGCGCGCCGGTGCATATGCACTGCCAGTTCCGCTACCGCTACCCCGAGGTGCCCGACGACTGGTGGCGCCTCGACGACGCGAAGTCGGGCTGCTGGGTGCTGGGCGATATCGGCACCCACTTCATCGACCTGCTGCGCTGGTTCAACGGAGAGGCGAAAACGGTGCACGCCCATCTCGCCAACAAGGCCTACGGCCGCTCCGCTGACACTGCCGCAGTCTCAATCGGCTTCGCGAACGGTGCCTTCGGCACGATCACGGCCTCCACCGCCGTGACCACCGGCGGCGGGTTCGAGCTGCTGGGTAGCGAGAGCTGCTGCACGATCGAGGGCGGCTTCGTCGGCATTCCGGGCACCATGACCACGGTGCGCAAGGGCGGCGAGCCGCGCACCGTCCCGCTCGCGGGCCACGACACTTACAAGGCCCAGGTGGAGAGCATCACCCGCGCCATCGCCCGCGGCACGCCGCTCGCGGTCACGGCCCAGGACGGGCTCGCTAACGTCCGCATCATCGAGCAGGCGCGCGGCTGGTAGAGGGGCGCTGTCCGTACCTCACCCTCTCTTTCATTTCCCTCAGGCGCCGGGCGCTCACTCCGTTCGCTTGGCTCCGCGCTACGCGCGCGGCGCGGTCGCGCCGTCCGGGCCTAACGGCCCGGTAGCCGCGCGGTTGACCCGCATGGCGCGCCATGAAAGTGTCTCGGCCGTCCGAGACACGCTGGGAGGCGGGGAGAGATGAGCGGCAAGTGGCTCCCGTTTGAGCTCGCCTGGTACGACACGCGAATTTTCAACTGTTCCTTCTGCGGCATCATGATGGCGCGGGAATACTGGGTGGACGACGAGTTCCCCGGCGAGATGTTCTGCGAGGACAAGTGCGCCGACGTGAAGCGGCGGGTCCGGGCGGAGTTTGCCGAGGCGAAGGCGGCCGGCCGCGTCGAGGAAGCGCGCCACGGTGAGGAGGCAAGCGATGTATAGGGTCGGCATCGACACCGGCGGCACGTTCACGGACTTGGTCGCGCTGGACGACGCGAGCGGGAGCATTCGCACCGTCAAGGTCCCATCCACGCCGCAGCAGCCTGCCGCCGCGCCGCTCAACGCCATCGGCCAAAGCAAGCTCACACCGGACGAGATCGGCCGCATTGTGCTCGGCACCACCATCGCCACCAATGCGCGTCTGCAGAAGAAGGGCGCGACCGTGCTCTACGTTGGCACCGACGGCGTGCAGGACGTGCCCATCATCGGCCTGATCGCGCGCAAGGAGGCCTACAACCCGGCGTGGGAGAAGCCCAGTGCCGGCGTGCTGCGCCGCCATGTCTTCGGCATCAAGGAGCGCGTCGATCACAAGGGCAACATCCTGGTCCCGCTGGAAATGCCCGAGCTGGAGCGGCTCGGCGACTGGATCGACGAATGGCGCGCGAGTGACCCCACGCAGGAGTGGGCGGTCGCGGTCAACCTGCTTTTCTCCTACGTGGATACCAGTCACGAGGAAGCCATCGGCGCCTACCTCGCCGAGCGCTTCCCTGATCTGCCGGTCTCGCTCTCGAGCGACGTCTGCCCGATCTGGCGCGAGTATCAGCGGAGCGCCACGGTCATCACCGACGCCTTCATCAAGCGCATCATCGACCGCTTCGTGGGTCAGGTCTCGACCGACCTGGAGACGGCGGGGATCGAGGCGCCGCTCTCGCTCATGAAGTCGAACGGCGGCCATCTGCAGGCGGAATCCGCCGGCGACGCGCCGGTTCAGCTGCTGCTCTCGGGCCTCGCCGGCGGGGTCATCGCCGGCGCCCGCTTCGCCCGCGACCATGCGGACGGCAACGGCGTCACCCTCGACATGGGCGGCACGAGTTGCGACGTCGGCCTTGTCACCGACGGCGCCTTCGGCTCCACCACCGAATACGAGGTGGAATGGGGCGTGCCGGTGAGCGCGCTCTTCATCGACTACACCACCATCGGCGCGGGCGGCGGCTCCATCGCCTATGTCGATGTCGGCGGCCTGCTCCGCGTGGGACCTCGCAGCGCAGGTGCCGACCCCGGCCCGGCCAGCTACGGCAAGGGCGGGACCGAGCCCACGGTCACCGACGCGAACGTGGTGCTCGGCCGTCTCGACCCCGACTACTTCCTGGGCGGCGAGATGACGCTGGACGCCGCCAAGGCGCAGGAGGCGGTGGCCGGGCTCGGCCAGCAACTCGGTCTCACGGCGGTGGAGACCGCGCGCGCGATCCTGGAGACGGCGGCCGAGAACATGGCGGACGCGATCCGCCTGATGACGGTCGAACGTGGCATCGATCACCGCGACTATGCCCTGATCGCCTTCGGCGGCGCCGGCCCGCTCCACGCGGTCGATGTCGCGGCCCCGCTGGAGATGAAGAAGGTCGTGGTGCCGCCCCATCCGGGGCTCTGCTCGGCGCTCGGCACGCTGCTCACCGACCTCCGTGTCGACCGCGCGCGCACGGTCAACCACCGCTCCGACACGGTGGATCTGCCTGTCCTCAACGGTCAGCTCCAGGCGCTCGCCCGCGAGGCGGTCGAGGAACTCAAGCGCGATGGGCTGGAGGGCGAGGCGCGGGTCACTGGCTACATCAGCATGCGCTACATGGGGCAGAACTTCGGCGAGCTGGTGCAGCTCGACACGCTGGAACTCGACGAGGACGGCTTCGCCCGGGCGCTCGAAGGGCTCCACCGCCAGCACGAGGAGCTCTACGGCTACGCGCTCCGCGACAAGGTGGCCGAGATGACCGAGGTGCGGGTGATCGCCGTCGGCGAGGAGCGCACCGATGCGACGCTGAGCGCGCCCGCCACGGGTTCGGGTCAGGCCCACGCCCACCGCGAGGTCTACTTCGACGGCGACCAGCCGCTGGAGACACCGATCTACCGCCGCGCGGAACTCCCCGCAGGCTCCGTGGTCGCAGGCCCCGCGATCATCGACGAGATGGACTCCACCACGCTCGTGCCGCCGCAGAGCGAGGTCGAGATCGGCGCCGACGGCAGCCTGATCGTGAGCCTGCCCAGGGCGGCGAGCGCTGCGGTCGGCACCGGACGGCTCGCGCCGGAGAAAGACCCGGTCACGCTCACCGTGGTCAACAACGCGCTCGGCAACATCTGCAACGAGATGGAAAGCGCCATGGTGCGCACCGCGTATTCGCCGATCTTCAGCGAATCGCGGGACTTCTCGTGCTGCCTGTTCGACCGCCACCTGCGCATGGTGGGCCAGGCCGAGATGAACCCGGCGATCATCTGCGCCGGGCTGCACACGGTGCCGCTCTGCGTGAAGGAGATGGAGGAGCCGATTGAGCAGGGCGACGTGATCGTCCACAACGATCCCTACCGCGGCCAGTGCCACATGCCGGAGCACCTGCTAATGAAGCCGGTCTTCGTCGACGGCACGCTGATCGGCTACGCCGCCAACATCGCCCACATCGCCGAGATCGGCGGCATGGCGGTGGGCTCCTTCGCCAGTACGGCGACCGAGGTGTTTCAGGAGGGGCTGAGGCTGCCCCCGGTGAAGCTGCTTTCGCGCGGCGAGTACGTGAAGGACGTCTGGCGCATCGCGCTCGCCAACCACCGCACCCCCAACACCACCTGGGGCGACTTCCACGCGATGATCGGCTCGCTCAACACCGCCGAGCAGCGGCTGGGGGCCATGGTGAAGCGGCTCGGCGTCGAGACCTTCGAGAAGATCTGCGACGCGCTCGTGGATCACGCCGAGCACTGGATGCGGAACGAGATCCGCAAGCTTCCCAACGGCATCTACAAGGCCGAGGACTACTTCGAGGACGACGGGGTTAGCACCAATCGCTTCTACTTTCGCCCGACCGTGCACATCCGGGAGGAGGAGATCGTGGTCGACCTCTCGGAATCGGACGAGCAGGCGCGGGGGCCGATCAACGTCACCTACGTGGCGACCGCCGCCGCCGGCTGCACCGCAGTGCTGCAGACCCTCTGCGCCCGCGACGTGCCGCTCAACAGCGGCTGCTTCAAGCCTCTCCGCGTGGTGGCGCCGCCTGGCACGGTGGCGAACCCGGTGTTTCCCGCGCCGAGCGTCGCCGGCAACACCGAGGGCCAGCCCCGCATCATCGCGGCGGTACAGCACGCGCTCTCTAAGGCCGTGCCGGATATGGTGAGCGCCGCAGAGGGCGGCACCGCTTGCAATCTGCTGCTCGGCGGCATCCACCCCGATACCGGCGAGTACTGGACCCACTACCAGCTGGAAGGCGGCGGCTGGGGCGGCCGGCTCGGCAAGGACGGCAATACCGCGCTCTGCTGCGCGCACGCGAGCACCATCCGGGCGACGCCGATCGAGGTGTTCGAGACCCGCTTCCCGCTCCGTGTGATGAAGTACGAGATCCGCCCCGATTCAGGGGGCGCAGGCAAGTGGCGGGGCGGGCTCGGCTGCTGGCGCCAGTTCGAGGTGATTGCGGATGCGATCAGCGTAAGCGCGCTCACCGACCGCATCACCGAGGGACCCTATGGGCTGATGAAGGGAGAGGCTGGCGCACCCACGGGCTTCTTCGTCAAACGGGTCGAGGACGAAGAGTTCCGCACCTTCAAGGAGGTCTATGGCACCGTAAGCCCGACCAAGTTCGTCAACATCCGGCTGCACCGGGGCGACCAGATCCTGGTCCGCGTGCCGGGGGGCGGCGGATACGGCGACCCGCGCGAGCGGGCGGAGGACGCGCTCCGCGCCGACCTGGAGGACGGCTTCGTCAGCGTGGAAGGGCTCTCGGCTTACGGCCGCGACGCGAGCTTCGCGGACGCGGTGAAGGAAGCTGCGGCGGCGGAATAGACGTCAACCGGCTTCGGCCGCCTGCCCGGCGTTCCCCGCCGCTGCCCGGTCGCGCTCCCGGTCGTTGCCGAGGGCGCGGACCAGGGTGCAGAGCGTTACGGCGCCGACCGGCTCGCCCTCGCCGTTCAGAACGCGGGCCTCGCCACCGGGCGATGCGACCGCGACCGGCAGCGCCTCCTCCACCGACATGTCGTGCGGGCAATCGGGCCCCGACAGGTCCGGCCTGAGCTGCTCCATGATAGAGCCCACGCGAATGACGCGGCCGCGATTGATGCTCTTCGTGAAGTCGGCGATGTAGGAGTCCGCCGGGCGCAGCACGATGTCCTGTGAATCGCCGTTCTGAACGACCTCGCCGTCGCGCAGGATCGCGATGCGGTCGCCGATCTCGATCGCTTCCTCAAGGTCGTGGGTGACGAACACGATGGTCTTGTGCAACTCGTGCTGCAGGTCCAGCAGCAGCACCCGCATGTCCGAGCGGATCAACGGATCGAGCGCACTGAAGGCCTCGTCCATCAGCAGGATGTCTGCATCGGTCGCGAGCGCGCGGGCGAGGCCGACGCGCTGCTGCATGCCGCCGGAGAGGTGATGCGGATAGGAGTTTTCGTAGCCCTGCAGGCCGACCCTCTCGATCCACCGCGCTGCGCGCTCCACACGTTCGCGCTTGGCAAGGCGCTGAAGCGCCAGGCCGTAACTGATGTTGTCCATCACGGTCCGGTGCGGGAACAGCGCAAAGCGCTGGAACACCATGCTGATCTTGTAGCGCCGGAGTTGCTTTAGCGCCGCGGCGTCAAGCGCGAGCATGTCCTCCCCGTCCACGCGGATTTCGCCTTCGGTCGGGTCGATGAGACGGTTGATATGGCGGACGAGGGTGGACTTGCCGGAGCCGCTGAGTCCCATGACGACCTGGATGCTGCGCGGGGACACGTCCAGATTGATGTCGCGCAGCCCGAGCACGTGACCGTGGTCTTCCAGCAGCTCCTGCTTGCCGATGCCTTCGTGCACCAGCGGCATCACGGACGCCGGGTCGGTGCCGAACACCTTGTACAGGCGTCCGACGTGGATGCCTTCGTGGGTCTCTGTGGTCATGACTGTCGCTGCGCTTGGATGCGCCGGCCGTAGCTCTGGGTCACCCGGTCGAACACGATCGCGAGCCCGACCACCGCCGCCCCGTTGAAGAGGCCGAGGGCGAAGTACTGGTTGGTAACCGCCTGGAGCACGGGCATGCCGAGGCCCTTCACGCCAATCATCGAGGCAATCACCACCATCGAGAGCGCCATCATGATCGTCTGGTTGACGCCGGCCATGATGTTGGGCAGCGCCAGCGGCAACTGCACGCCGAAGAGCCTGCGCCAGGTGCCGGCGCCGAAGGCGTCCGCCGCCTCGAGCACTTCCTGATCCACCAGGCGGATGCCGAGGTTGGTCAGCCGGATCACCGGCGGCACGGCGTAGATCACCACCGCGATCAGCCCCGGTATCTTGCCGAGGCCGAACAGCATTACCACAGGAATCAGGTAGACGAAGATCGGCATCGTCTGCATCACGTCCAGGATCGGCGTCATGAACGCCTGCATGCGGTCGGAACGCGACATGGCGATGCCGAGGGGAATGCCGATGGCGATGGCGATGAGGGTGGCGACGAAGATGATGGCGAGCGTGCGCATCGTGTCCTCCCACATGCCGAGGACACCGATGATGAGGAAGGCGACGATGACGCCGAGGCTCAGCCGCACGCGCCGGCTCGCGGCGTAG
>JAJDUK010000068.1 GCA_022826665.1 Alphaproteobacteria bacterium
GGAAGAGCCGGTCATCCTGCGCAAACCGGACGGCTCAGCGCCCACGGTGGACGAAGTGGTTGCGGCCGTCCTGCGCCCCGTGAATGTGGTCGAAGACCCAGACGCTTAGCCGCCAGCGTGGCACTTTGGTATATAATCCCCAATGTAAAGGATATGCACCGAACAACCGTACTGAAGAAGCGGCCAAGCGGGGAAGCCTTCCCCGGCGAACCGTGCAGACGCGGTTCTCCCGGCCGCTGAAAGTACTCTACACCTCTGCTATGGTCGCGTCCAACTATAGTTTCAAGGCTTTAGCCCGACCTATTCTTGGAGAGCCTTGCAGTTGAGTTTCGGTTGAGGGGTCGCGTCGGGGCCGGACGCGGTGTGGCGCCGGGATTTGGACTTTGTCGTTGCGGGGTTGGGGTGGAAGTGAGTGGGTTTTCGGGGCACGCCGCCCCGTCGCTCAGGGGCCTGCTGCGGCGAGGCGGCCTGCGAGCAGGCGGAAGAGAGCGGCGTCCGGGCAGGCCGAGGCGAAGTGAATGCGGACGCGGGTGGCCTTCTCGATGACGCGGGCGCCGATCTTGAGGAGGCGCAGCCTCAGGGTTGCGAACTCTGCACGGGCGAGCGGCGCGGCGCGGGGGATGGCGTCGCGGAGCGCGAGCATCAGCCAGTAGGCTGCGGTGTGGAGGACCAGCCTGAGTTGGTTGGCGCGCGGGCTCTGGCAGGAGGTTCGGTCCGAGGCGAGCTGGCCCTTGTACATCTTGATCAGGTTCTCGGCCTGGCCTCGGGCGCAGTAGATGTCTTCGTAGAGATGGCGGGGCTCGCCCTTGAGCGAGGTGACGATATAGCGGGCATCGAAGCCGCGGGTGCTCGCCTCGAGCCGGGCAACGACCCGGCGTTCGCAGCTCCAGGAGCGTGCAGCGTAGGCGAAGTCCGCGAAGCTGCGCATTCTGTCTGCGCCGGCCTCGGCGCGGCGCACCCGGACGTCGTCGGCCACGTCGTATGCGAGCGCGTGCAGCGCGCGATTGCCGGCGAGGCCGAAGATGTAGTCGACGCCGTTCTCCTCGCACCAGGCCATGGCTTGCGGGCGGCCGTAGTGGCTGTCTCCCCGGAAGACGATCCGGGTGTGCGGCCAGTGGCGGCGGATGCGGCCGACCAGATGCTTGATGAGGGTGCGGACCTCGGGCCCCGACGGCGTCTTGCCCGGACGCAGGAGAACCGCCACCGGCTTGCCGCTCTCGACATGATAGACGTGGACGGGGAGGAAGCAGCGCGTGTCGTAGTGGGCGTGGAACAGCGAGAGCTGCTGGTGACCGTGCACGGCATCGCAGGTGTCATCGATATCCAGCGTGATGGCGGCGGGAGGGGCTGAGAAGGAGCGGCAGAAGAGATCGACCAGGGCGGCCGTCATGCGCGCCACCTCGATGCGAGACGGCGCGTTCTCCAGGCGGCTCATGGTCGGCTGGGAACAGAGGTCGCCCCCGCTCTCCGGCGCCTTTCCTGAGGCCAGCTTGAACAGAGGGTCCGCGCGCAGCGTGTCGCAGTCGTCGGCGTCCTCGTACCCGCAGGCGATGGCCAACATGCGAAAGCGGAGCATGGCCGAGAGCGAGTGGATCACCTGCGCCTGATTGCGCCGGTCCCGGATACAGCCCGCCAGGGTCTCGGCGAGACGCAAGCGGCGTTCCGCTTCGCGCAGCAGGACGAGGCCGCCGTCCGACGAGATCAGGCCGCCGTCGAAGGCGGCGCTCACCTTCTTGCGCGCGACGGCTGGCAGATCGAAGGGGAGAAGGCTATCGTCGGTCATGGCGGGCGTGGCGTGGCGTTGCTCGGAGAGGAAGACGCTCGGACAACGAATTCCTACCCGATGGCAACGGCTTACGCTACGTCCGCCACCCCAAAATCAGACCCGACAAGAATAATCCGGGTTAGTCGTATCCGAAACCGGCGTGAAGGCTAGTCTCAGCCGGCGGCGCGCTGCTCGTCCAGGACGGCCAAGAAATCCTCGTGGCGGTAGAGCTTGCGGCGCGGGGCGCCCTCAGCGGCGGCCGCAATCTCCGCTGCCTCGATCCGCTGCCAGTCCTCGAAATCGACCCAACGGCGCCCGCGCGCGCGCAGCAGCGCCTCCAGTCCCTCGCGGCCGGGATTGCCGCCACCCACACCCAGGTCTTCGATGATCTGCTGGGCTGCGTCCCGGCCGTCCGGCTTGTTGGTGCCGATCACCCCGGTCGGGCCGCGCTTGATCCAGCCGACCGCGTAGAGGCCGGGCCCGACCCGGCCCTCCTCGTTCACCACGACGCCCTGCTTGTGGTCGAAGGGCGCGCCATCCACGGGCAGTGAGAGGTAGCCCACGGCGGCGACCACCAGACCGCAGGCGATCTCGTAATGCTCGCCGGTGCCAACGGCGCGGCCATTCTCGACCCGCGTGCGCTCGAAGCGCACCGCCTCCACATGCTCGCCGCCCAGGATTTCGACCGGGCTCGCGAAAAAGACGAAGTGCACACGCTTCGGCTTCTCATTGGCCTCCCGACCGGCGAAGGCGCGGAGCGTCTCCAGGTTCTTCTCGCGCACGCGGCGGTCGCGCGGAGACATCTCGCCGGTCACCTCAGCGGGCAGATCAGCGGCCGCGACCTGGGGCACGCATTGCTCCAGGTGGCCCATTTCGCGCAGCTCGACATTGGTGAACTTGGCCTCGACCGGGCCGCGCCGCGCCACCATGTAGACGTCGCTGATCGGCGCGCCGTGAATGGGCTCGGCGGCATAGTCCGGCAGATCGGTCGCCGCCATCTCCGCCGGGGTCTTGACCAGCACCCGCGCCACGTCGATGGCGACGTTGCCGGCGCCGATGATGACCACGCTCGAGGTGTCGAGATCGGGCGTGCGATCGACGAAATCGGGATGGGCGTTGTACCAGTTGACGAAGCTCGCCGAGCCGACCACGCCGGCCTTGTCCTCTCCGGGGATGCCGAGCCGCCGGTCGTGGGCGGCGCCGACCGCCAGCACGACGGCGTCGTACATCTCGCGCAGCTCGTCGAGAGAAAGCGCCTCGCCGATATCGACATCGCCATAGAAGTTGACGCGGTCGTCGGAGGCCGTGCGCGCAAAGCCGCGCATCACGTTCTTGGTCTTCTCGTGGTCAGGCGCGACCCCGAAGCGGATCAGCCCATAGGGCGTCGGCAACCGGTCAATGATATCGATCCGGCACTCCGGGTCAGCCTTCAGGAGCGCATCAGCCGTATAGAAACCCGCCGGCCCCGAGCCGACGATCGCCACACTAAGCGTCATGTCCCCCCTCGCCTCCCCGGCGCGCCCGCTGGCTCTGGCTGCGGCGCGGCGCGCACTATGCCAGCGATGGCGGGCAGTTTGAATGGTTTTCCGCATGGCTCCGGGCTCGCCCGACATACCGCCCTGCGGCACCCCTTCCTTGTCCGGGCCTGCCGGCGCACCCTAGGATTGCAATGGGTTGCCAGGGGAGCGAGTGCCGTGTCATACGCGGTGATCCGCCGCCGGCCGGCGGCACGGGGCGGAGACGAGACGAGCGGCGCGACGCCGTTCGTAATCGAGGAAAGCACCGCCCACTTGGTCTCTCTTGCCTCGCGCCTCTTCTCCCGTGCGTTGCAGGAGCGGCTGGGCCGCTACGGGGTCTCGGTCGCGCAATGGTCGATGCTGCTGCTGCTCTGGGAGGAGGAGAGCCTCACCCAGAAGGAGCTGAGCCGCCGTCAGCAGATCGAGGAGCCCACGGCGGCGCGGACCCTGCAGCGCATGGAGCGCGACGGTCTGATCCGCCGTGTCGAAGATCAGCAGGATGGCCGTCGGCGCCGCGTGGTGCTGACGGAGCGGGGCCGCGAACTCTGCGGCGAGCTGGTGCCGGCGGCGCTGGAGGTCAACGCGCTCGCGACCCACGGCCTCTCCGAGGACGAGAAGAAGCGCCTCCTCAGCCTGCTGGGTTACGTGGTCGCCCGGCTGAGTTGAGCGCCCCGCGCCGTGGAGTGCGTCCTCAGTTGAGTTCGGGAACGGTGAATATCTGGCCGGGATGGATCAGCGCGGGATCGGCGATCTGGCTGCGATTCGCCTCGTAGATCTCGGTGAAGTGGATGCCGCCGCCGAGGGTGCGCCGGGCGATGCGCCAGAGGCTGTTCCCCGGCTGGACCACGACGATGGCATCGCCGAACGAGAGCTCCTCGGGCCGGGCGCGGGTCAGCGGAGTCTCGATGCGGGCGAGGACCACGCCGGCGGGATCGACCTGATCCACCCTGAGCGTGTAGGTGCCGGGCGCGACCTCGTCATCCGGCGAGACTTCCCATTCGCCGGTTGCATCGCTCTCGATGGTGCCGACATGCCGCTCATCGAGATAGACGAGCAGGTCGGCTGCCGGCTCGGCCGTTCCCGTGATCGTCATGTCGCCCTCATCGTCGTAATCCACCGTATCGACCACGAGAGAGCTCTCGTCCTCCTCGCTTGGCGTCGCCTCGGACACGGTTTCCGCGTCGTCTGACGGCGCGCCTTCCGTCGCCTCGCCGGCAGCGTCCGCTGCGACCGTCGCGTCGGTGTCGTCGGAGCGGTCTTCGGTCAGGCTGGCTTGGTCCATGGGCTCTTCGTCGGGCTGAGCCTCACCCGTTAGAGCGTCGTCCGCGCCCGCTATTTCGATATCTTCGGGTGCTGGCTGAGCCTCAGCCGCAGGGGCCTCTTCTACGTCCGCCACCTCGGTATCCTCGGGTGCCGGCGGAGTCTCAGCCGCAGGAGCCTCGTCTACGCCTGCCATTTCGGTATCTTCGGGTACCGGCGGAGTCTCAGCCGCAGGAGCCTCGTCCACACCTGCCATTTCGGTATCTTCGGGTGCCGGCGGAGTCTCAGCCGCAGGAGCCTCGTCCACGCCTGCCACTTCAGTATCTTCGGGTGCCGGCGGAGTCTCCGTCGCAGGAGCCTCGTCTACGTCCGCCACCTCGGTATCTTCGAGTGCCGGCGGAGTCTCTTCCGGACGGGCCTCGTCCGGATGTTCCGCGTCTGGGGCGGCCTCATCTTCGGGCGTCGTATCGGGACGCGCCAGCTCAATCCGTTCCTCGTCCGCCACCTCCGGATCCGGCTCAGGTTCCACTTTCTCTGGAGCCGGCTCCGGCTTCTGCAGAATCCTGCTGCCGCCTTCGCCGTCACGCGGCATCAGCAGGGCGAGCACCGATCCCCCGTCCTCGTCGGGATCGGGGATGGAGACGATGAGCACCTCATCCGATTCCACCTGCGTGCCATCCGGCAGGGTCGCGACCGCCGAGAACTCGTGGTCGCCCGGCGGGATGGGGATATCCGGCAGCAGCGTCCATTCGCCGCTACGGTTGGCGGTTTCCGAACCCAGGTCGACCGTTTGGCTCTTCACGGTGACCTCGGCGCCGGGCGGGCCGCGGCCCGCGATCACCGCGCTGCCGTCGGGCTTGATTCGCACGATATCGAAGCTGGGTGGAATCACAGCCGGTGCGGGATCGTCTTCCGTCGTCAGCTCCTCCAGCACATCCGGCGCGACGGTCGGCTCCTGAGCCTGTTCCACCGGCTCGTCGGGCACGACGCGCGTCTCGATAATGTCCTGCTCCGCCTCC
The DNA here is from genome assembly GCA_022826665.1 of Alphaproteobacteria bacterium. Lineage (GTDB taxonomy): Bacteria > Pseudomonadota > Alphaproteobacteria > UBA828 > UBA828 > WTGU01. Next base: position 5,562 of record JAJDUK010000068.1, read on the forward strand.
TCGTCTCCCTCCTCAGTGCCAGCTGGCGGGACACCGCCAGCGGCAGTTTCAGTCCCCTCCTCGTCGGCCGTAACCTGGGTGCCGTCGGTCGTGGCTGCCGATTCGGTCCCTGCCGCATCGTCCTCGGTCGCAGGCGCGGTGCCGTCGTCGCCCTCGGCCATCGTATCGGCGCCGGCCGCGTCTTCCGCCGCCTCGGTCCCGGCCGCACCCGCCGCGTCATCCTCGGTCGCTGGTGCGGTGCCGTCGTCGACCTCGGCCATCGTGTCGGCGCCGGCACGGTCTTCCGCTGCCCCTGTCTCAGTCGTAACCGCGGCATCCTCCTCCGTGTCGGACGCGGTGCCGGCCGCCTCGTTCGCTGCCCCTGCTTCGGTTGCAGCCGCCGCATCGTCTTCGGTGGCGGGAGCCGTGCCGTCGTCGGTCGCTGCCATCGTGCCGGTGCCGGCGCCGTCTTCCGTTGCCCCTGCTTCGGGCGTAGCCGCCGCATCGTCCGCGGTGGCGGGCGCGGTGCCGTCTGCGGCCTCTGCCATAGCGTCAGCGCCTGTCGCGTCTTCCGGTGCCGCGTCTTCGGAGACAGTCGCCGTCTCTTGCTCGGCGTCGGAGGCAGGTTCGTCTGTCTCGGCCGTTGCCGTAGTGTCTTCACCGACGCTCGGTTCCGTGCCATCCGGCGCAGAAACCGTCACATCCGGTTCAGCCGCAGGTTCGGTCTCGGGAGTCGCCGCGTCAGCATCAGCCTGCTCTGTCGTCGTCGCCGTCTCGGTTGTTGCGTCCTGCTCGGCGTCGGATGTCACCTCGGCGGCGCCAGCACCGCTCGAGTCCCCGGGTGCCGCTGGGTCAGACGTGGTGGCCACATGGTCCGCGGTACCGGATCCGGCAACGTCGGCCGACGCCATCGTGTCGCCGACCCGTGGCTCTGGCGGCGTCTCAGCCTCGGACTCGGCGTCGGCTGCATCTGGCGCGTCGTCTTCGGACGCAGGCGCGGTGCCGTCGTCACCCTCCGCCATCGTGTCGGTGCCGGCCGTGTCACCCGTTACCTCTGACTCAGCCGCGGTCGCCGCATCTTCGTCGGTCGCTGGCGCGGTGCCTCCGTCGCCCTCCGCCATCATGTCGGTGCCGGCCGTGTCGTCCGCTGTCTCGGTCCCGGCCGCAGTCGTTGCATCCTCTTCGGTCGCGGGCGCGGTGTCGTCGTCGCCCTCGGCCATCGTGTCGGCGCCGGCCGCGTCCTCTGCCGCCTCGATCCCGGCTGCACCCGCCGCGTCATCCTCGGTCGCGGGCACGGTGCCGTCGTCGCCCTCCACCATCGTGTCGGAATCGGCCGCGTCGTCCGCCGTCTCTGCCCCGACCGCAACTGCCGCGTCGTCTTCGGACGCAGACGCGGTGCCGTCGTCGCCCCCCGCCATCGTGTCGGTGCCGGCCGCGTCTTCCGCCGTCTCTGCCCCGTCCGAAACCGCTACGTCGGTTTCGGTGGCGTCTCCTGTTTCTGTAACCGCAGGCGCGCCATCGTCCGCAGCATCGGGCCCGGCCGCCTCTTCCTCCTGCGCGACGGTATCGACCTCGCCGGCCGGCGGGTCGGCCGGTGTCGGCGTCGCCTCGGCCGTCTCGACAGCGGCGGTCTCGATCGGCTTCTCGGGCGCTGCCGGAGTTGCCTCAGCCGTCTCGCCCTCGGCCGGGCCGGCATCGATGTCGCCGCCCGGAACGTCGGCAGGCACCGGTGGCGCCTCAGCCGTCTCGATAGCGTCATCCCCGGTCGGCTTCTCGGGCGCTGCCGGTGTCGCCTCAGCCGTCTCTTCGGGCTTTGGCTCGACCGGCGTGGAAGCGCCGACATCGGCCGTTGCGGGCGTTTCCTCTTTCGCCGGCGACACGCTTTCGCCGGCGCTTTCGGCCGTGCTGTCTGCGATCTCGACGGATTGCCCCGTCGTTTCGTCCGGCTCGTCTCCGCCCGTGAGGAACACGCCGAGCAGGACGCCGACGACCACGACGGCGGCGCCGGCCGGGGCTGCGATGCGAAGCGTCTTGCGCCGCGTCAGCACGGCGGCCACGCGACTGGTGAAAGTCCCTGTCTCGCTCACTCGAATCGCCTAGCAGTCATTGAGAGCGTCACGATACACGAGTCGGTCGAGGCGTGACAGCGCGCCCAGCGCGGTGCCTTACCAGTCGCTGCCCGACGAAAACGCCGGGGGTGGGGACGGCGTCGGGCTCACGGGGTTGCGGATCGCAGGCAGCGCCTTGAGATAGGCGGCCATGGCCTCCAGATCCTCCTGGGTCAGATGGCGCAGGCCGTCGTCGATGGCCTCACGCATCTCGCCCTGCACGTCATCACCGTAGGGCGTGAAGCCCGTGCGCAGGAAGAATGCCAGATCGATCTCGGACCAGGAGCCGATGCCCGTCTCGGCATCGGGGGTGATGTTGGGAACCGAGATGCCGCCGGGCCCGTAGCGTGATCCCGCCAGATGAGGGTCACGCTTGAGGGCGCCCAGCATGTTGCGCGGCGTGTGGCATTCGGCGCAGTGGCCCAGCGTTTCCACGAGATAGCGCCCGCGCGCCAGGCGCTCGTCCTCGATCGGAATGACGGCTTCGGGCTCGCGATCGAAGAAGAGCCAGCGCCAGGGATGGAGGAAGAGGCGTACGCTGAACGGAAACCGCAGCTCGTGCGGCTTGTTGGCGGCGACGACCGGCTCCACCGTGTCGAGGTAGGCCTTGAGGTCCAGCATGTCCTCGCGCTTCATGCCGGCGTACGCGGTGTACGGGAATGCCGGATAGTAGGTGCGGCCCTCGGGCGATTTGCCGTCACGCAGCGCGCGGACGAAGTCTTCGTCGGTCCAGCCGCCGATACCGGTCTCGGGATCAGGCGTGATGTTGGGCGCGGCGATCGCCCCCCAGGGCGAGGACAGCATGCGCCCGCCGGCGAGGAAGGCGCCGCCGCCCGCAACATCGGTGTGGCAGGTGGCACAGCCCGCGGCGCGCAGGATGTAGGCGCCCCGCGCCGCCGGGTCCGGGCTCGCCGGATCGGGCTCTGCCGCGGGCTCAGCCGCGGTCACCGCCCCGGCAAGCACGACTCCCGCCAGCATCGCCAGCAGCAGACAGGCGATGCGATGGGCGAAACGGGTGTTGAACCCTTTCATGGAATCCCGCGCTCGGTCCTGCCCTCGGCACTTGGGGTCTGTATTCTGACATAGTTGCTTCGGTGGGCATTGCAACCGGGACCCCGGCCGTCATCACGGCTGGCGGCCGGCGGCGGTCTCTGCTACAGAGCGGCGCTCCTACACGTCCAGCCACTGAATCGGATCGGGTCGGCGATGGCGGCGATCGCGTCTCTTTGCGTCTTTTGCGGTTCCCAAACGGGCCGGAACCCAGCCCATGCCGAGACCGCTCGCAGCCTGGGCACAGCGCTCGCCCGACGCGGGATTACGCTTGTCTATGGCGCCGGCGGCATCGGACTGATGGCGGTGGTGGCCGATGCGGTGCTGGCGGGTGGCGGCAAGGCCATCGGCGTGATTCCCGAGAAACTGGAGAGCCTCGAGGTCGCGCATCCTGGCCTGACCGAAATGGTGGTCACCGAAGACATGTTCCGGCGCAAGCGGATCATGCTCGACCGCGCCGACGGCTTCGTGATCCTGCCGGGCGGCTACGGCACTCTCGACGAGTTCTTCGAAGTGCTGACCTGGAAGCAGCTGGGACTCCTCGACAAGCCGATCGTCGTTCTCGACAGCGAGGGCTTTTGGGGGCCGTTGCGGGACCTGCTCGACCATGTGAGCGACGAGGGATTTGCGCCGTCTGCCACACCCGGCCTCGCCACCGTGGTCAGCACCGTCGACGAGCTTTTTCGCGTCCTCGACAACGGCGAGACGTAGCCGCCCTTCCGGGCCGTCTCTCGGGGCGGCCCCGTCCTTGACCGGTCGGACCGCTTTGCTAAGGTGCGCCCGGCTCCGCTGGCCGCGACGCCTTCCTCCCTGGGGCCCCTCGCCCGCAACGCATTCCTGGAGAGCTTCGGATGGCGAAAATCAAGGTCGCCAACCCCGTCGTCGAGATCGATGGCGACGAGATGACGCGAATCATCTGGGCCTGGATCAAGGACCAGCTGATTCTGCCCTATGTGGACATCGACCTCCACTATTACGACCTCGGCGTCGAGCATCGGGATGCCACCGACGACCAGGTCACGGTCGATTGCGCCGAGGCCATCAGGGAGGTCGGCGTCGGCGTCAAGTGCGCGACCATCACGCCGGACGAGGCCCGCGTCGAGGAGTTCGGCCTCAAGAAGATGTGGCGCTCGCCCAATGGCACCATTCGCAACATCCTGGGCGGCACCGTGTTCCGCGAGCCCATCATCTGCCGCAATGTGCCGCGCCTCGTGCCCGGCTGGGAGCACCCGATCGTGATCGGCCGCCACGCCTTCGGCGACCAGTACCGCGCCACCGATTTCGTGGTTCCGGGCAAGGGCAAGCTCACGGTGCGGTTCGAGCCCGCGAACGGCGGCGAGACCATCGAGCGGGAGGTGTTCGACTTTCCCGGCGGCGGCGTCGCGCTCGCCATGTACAACCTGGACGATTCGATCCGCGATTTCGCCCGCGCCTGCATGAACTACGGGCTGGACCGGGGCTGGCCGGTCTACATGTCGACCAAGAACACGATCCTCAAGTTCTACGACGGGCGCTTCAAGGACCTGTTCGAGGAGGTCTTCGAGGCCGAGTTCAAGGACCGCTTCGAGGCCGCCGGCATCGGCTACGAGCACAGGCTGATCGACGACATGGTCGCGGCCGCGCTCAAGTGGGAAGGCGCCTTCATCTGGGCCTGCAAGAACTACGACGGCGACGTGCAGTCGGACACCGTGGCGCAGGGCTTCGGCTCGCTCGGCCTGATGACCTCGGTGCTGATGTCGCCCGACGGCAAGACAGTGGAGGCCGAGGCGGCGCACGGCACCGTCACACGCCACTACCGCGCCTATCAGCGGGGCGAGGAGACCTCGACCAACCCCATCGCCTCGATCTTCGCCTGGACCCGCGGCCTCAAGCACCGCGGCCGGCACGACGGCAACCAGGCGCTCGTGGACTTCGCCGACACGCTGGAGCGCTGCTGCATCGAGTGCGTGGAAGCCGGCGAGATGACCAAGGACCTCGCTATTCTGGTCGGCCCCGACCAGGGCTGGCTCAACTCCAAGGATTTCCTGGACGCGATCGACCGCCGCCTGCGCACCGCAATGGCTTAGTTCGCGCGAGACGCGCCGGGTGACCGGCGCCGCCTTTTGCCCTTAGAACAGGCCTGTAATGTTGCCGTTCTCGTCGACGGCGATGTTGTCGGCGGCGGGCACGCGCGGCAGGCCCGGCATGGTCATGATCGCGCCGCAGATCACCACCACGAACTCGGCGCCGCCCGAGAGCCGCACCTCGCGAATCGGCACTTCGAAACCGCTGGGCGCGTTCTTGAGCGCTGCGTCGGCCGAGAAGCTGTACTGCGTCTTCGCCATGCACACCGGGAAGTGCCCGAAGCCGCCGGCCTGAAGCTCGTCGAGCCGCCGGCTGACGGTCGCGTCCGCCGTGATGCCGTCGGCGCCGTAGATCCGCCTGGCGACGGTCTCGATCTTTTCCCAGAGCGTGAGGTCGTCCGGATAAAGCGGCTGGAAGGACGAAGGCTTCGAGCCGATCGTGCCCACGACCTCGTGCGCCAGCGCCTCGCAGCCGGCGCCGCCCATGGCCCAGTGATCGCACTCCACCGCGGCGACGCCCATCTCGGCGCAGCGTTCCGCCACCAGCGCGCGCTCGGCCTCGGTGTCGGCGGAGAAGCGGTTGATTGCCACCACCGCCGGCACGCCGTAGCCCTGCACGTTGCGTACGTGCCGGGCCAGGTTCTCCATGCCCTCCGCAAGCGCCTCCAGGTTCTCGCTGCCGAGGTCGCTCCGCGCCACACCGCCGTGCATCTTGAGCGCGCGGATGGTCGCCACGATCACCGCGCAATCCGGCGCGAGCCCGGCCTTGCGGCACTTGATGTCGAAGAACTTTTCCGCCCCGAGATCGGCGCCGAAGCCGGCCTCCGTCACCACGTAGTCCGCGAGCTTGAGCGCAGCCCTGGTCGCGATCACCGAGTTGCAGCCGTGGGCGATGTTGGCGAACGGGCCGCCGTGGATGAGCGCCGGATTGTTCTCCAGCGTCTGCACCAGGTTGGGCGCGAGCGCGTCCTTGAGCAGCGCGGTCATGGCGCCGTCGGCGTTCACCGCGCTGGCCCGCACCGGCTCGCGCTCGCGGGTGAGCCCGACCACGATGTTGCCGAGGCGCGCGCGCAGATCGTCGAGATCGCGCGAGAGGCAGAAGATCGCCATCACCTCGGAGGCGACGGTGATGTCGAAGCCGTCCTCGCGCGGGAAGCCGTTGGCCACGCCGCCGAGCGAGGAGACCACGCTGCGCAAGGCGCGATCGTTCATGTCGACCACGCGGCGCCAGCTCACCCGACGCGGGTCGATGCCGGCCTTGTTGCCCCAGTAGATGTGGTTATCCACCATCGCGGCGAGCAGGTTGTTGGCCGCGCCGATGGCGTGGAAGTCGCCGGTGAAGTGGAGGTTGATGTCCTCCATCGGCACCACCTGGGCGTAGCCGCCACCGGCAGCACCCCCCTTGACGCCGAAGCACGGGCCGAGGCTGGGCTCCCGCAGCGCCATGACGGCCTTCTTGCCGATCCGGTTGAGGCCGTCGCCGAGGCCGACCGTGGTGGTAGTCTTGCCCTCGCCCGCCGGGGTCGGCGTGATCGCCGTCACCAGGATCAGCTTGCCGTCGGGCCGGTCCTGCAGCGAGCCGATGTAGTCGAGGGTGATCTTCGCCTTATCGTGGCCGTAGGGGACCAGATGCTCGGCCGCGATGCCGAGGCGGTCCTGGGCGAGACCGAGGATCGGGCGCTTCGTGGCCGCCCGCGCGATATCGATATCGCTCTTGGGATCGGTGTGCTGTGAGCCTGTGGTTTGGGCCATGGTTCACTCCCTCCACGTTCGTTCCGGCGGCCTGCCCCGCCGTCACGCCCGACCCGACGAGGGGGTGTGACGATGTGCTAGTGCAGCCTGGCCCAGACGCGCCTGTAGATGACGAACAATACTGCGGTGAGCACGAAGACGAAGATCAGCACCTTGAGGCCGGTTTGCTTGCGCTCCTCCAGCTCCGGCTCCGCGGCCCAGGAGAGGAAGGCGGTCACGTCCCGCGCGTGCTGCTCGAGGGTCATGGGCGTGCCGTCGACATATTCGACCGCCTCGTCGTAGAGAGGCTCCACCATGGCGATCTGCTGGCCTGGGAAGAAGTGGTTGAAGTTCATGCCGTCGGAAAGCTCCATGCCCTCCGGCGCCTCTTCCTCGTAGCCGGTCATCAGCGCGTAGATATAGTCCGCACCGCCCTCGCGCGCCTTGATGATCAGCGAGAGGTCGGGCGGCAGCGCGCCGCCGTTGGCGGCCCGCGCCTCGTTGTCGTTGGCGAAGGGCGAGGGCCAGTAGTCGGAGAGCCGGGCGGGCCGGTCGAACATCTCGCCTTCGTCGTCGGGCCCATCCTCGACCTCGTACTCCGCAGCGATCGCCTTCGCCTCCTCCTCGGTGAAGCCGATCTCCACCAGGTTGCGGAAGGCGATGTACTGGAGCGAGTGGCAGGCCGAGCAGACTTCCTGGAAAACCTGGAAGCCGCGCTGCAGCTCGCCCCGGTCGAAGGTGCCGAAGACGCCTTCGTGCTGCCAGTCCTGATCCGGGACATCCGGCGCGGCGCCGGCCGCGAGCGCTGCGTTGCCGCCGAAGAGCACGAACGCGCCGATCAGCCCGGCGAGGAGGGCGCCGCGCATCACGTCTTCTCCCCGGACGCCGCCGGTGCCGCAGCAGCCGCATCCGCGGGCGCCGCAGCAGTCGCGTCCTCACCCCCACCTTTCAGCACCGCCTGATGGATGCTCTCCGGCAGCTTCGTGGGCCGCTCGAACTTGCCGATGAGCGGCACGATGATGAGGAAATGCGCGAAGTAGTAGCCGGTGGTCACCTGGCCGATCCAGATGAAGTTGCCCTCGGGCGTGTTGGCACCGACCCAGCCGAGCGCGATGCAATCCACGACGAAGACCCAGAACGCCCACTTGTAGATCGGGCGGAAGCGCGCGCTCCGCACCCGGGACGAATCGAGCCACGGCAGGATGAAGAGAATGAAGATCGAGGCGACCATCGCCACGACGCCGCCGAGCTTGTCGGGGATCGCGCGCAGAATCGCGTAGAACGGCAGGAAGTACCATTCCGGCACGATGTGCGCGGGCGTCTGCAGCGGGTTGGCCTTCTCGTAGTTGATCACCTCGCCCAGCACGTTCGGCATGTAGAAGGTGAAGATCAGCAGGATGAACATCATCACCCCGATCCCGAACGAATCCTTCACCGTGTAGTACGGGTGGAAGGGGATGGTGTCCTTCTCGCTCTTGATGTCGATGCCGAGCGGGTTGTTCGACTTGCGGTGGTGCAGCGCCCAGAGGTGGATGAAGACCACGCCGAAGAGCACGAACGGCAGCAGGTAGTGCAGCGCGTAGAAGCGGACGAGCGTGGGGTGATCGACCGAGAAGCCGCCCCACAGCCAGGTGACGACCGTCTCGCCGATCCACGGGATCGCCGAGGTCATGTTGGTGATCACCGTCGCCGCCCAGAAGCTCATCTGCCCCCACGGCAGCACGTAGCCCATGAAGGCGCTCGCCATCATGAGCAGCAGGATGATGACGCCCATC
>JAJDUK010000080.1 GCA_022826665.1 Alphaproteobacteria bacterium
AGCAACTTCCCGCGCTGTTCGGCGAGATCGTTGTGAGCCTGCGCTGCCATGCCGGACTCCGTCTGTATCCGAATATAGGAAACAGACATCGTAGCGTGAACATGGCATTTCTCAAACTCGCAAAATCAGGACGTGCACCCCATCGCTCACGAAGCGGTAAAGGAATTCGCCCCGTTCGTCGTCGCCCAAGTACACCACCACCCGCCCGTCGGCGGCGAGCGTCACCTCCGCGTTCTCGTGCTTGAAGCGGCCGAGCGCCGTGCGCTTCTTCGGCGTGGACGCGGGATCCAAGGGATCGATCTCCACCACGTAGCCGGCGCGGTGCGGCTCGTTGGGATGCTTGGAGACGTCGAAGCGCTCATCCGTCATCGCCCAGCCGTAGCCGCGGTCCTCCGCCTTGATGCCGTAGCGCTTGAAGCCGGCGGGCAGCGCGAAGTCGGGATCGCTGGACGAAAAGTAGCCGTTGAAGTTCTCCTCGCAGGCGAGATAGGTGCCCCAGAGTGTGCGCCCGTTGCCGCAGTTGTTCCAGGTGCCGAGCGCGGTGGTGCCGTCGGGGTCGGCGGCGGTCTTTACTAGATCGTGGCCGCGCGCGGGTCCGGTGATCTCCATCGGCGTGTCCGGGGTGATGCGGCGGTTGTAGGGCGAATCCTGGACGATCCCCCAGACGCCGCCCTGTTGCGCGATTTCGACGACGGAGACCCCGTGCGTGGCTTTGCTCTTGCGCACGTCGTCCTCGGTCTCCGGCTTCCCTGACTCGCGGTTCGCGAACGCGATGCCGAGGTTCGTGTACTCGTTGTTTACGGCGAGCACGCTGCGGCCCTCATGGGCGAAGAGCGCCATGCCGTCGCAGTTGTCGCCGAAGGCGGCCTCCTGGCTCTCGCCGGTGCCGCGGCTCGTATGGTCGAAGGCGGCGCCGTTCGACCAGAGCGGATCGCCCCAGCGGGCCACCACCTGCCAGCTATAGCCCTCGGGCACCGTGACCGTGTCGAGGCCGTTGGCGGCAACCGGCGTGAAGTCGAGGCCCGCCGCCCCGACACGGGCTGGGGACGCCGCCATGCCGCCGGCACCCAGCACGAACGCGCTCACGCCGAATGCAGCGCCACCTTCCAGAAAGCCGCGTCGCGAGATCGCCCTCTCGGTGAGCCGCTCGAAGTCGGTTGGTGAGGCGTCCCGGTCGATCATGTCGCCGGCATCGTCCTGTGAGACCGCGTCGCGCGCGGCCACTGCGTCGTCACGCATGTCCATCTCCCGTGGTCGAATGAAGCTACGCACTTAGCCCGCGCCGCCCATCCGGCGCTGCAGGTGCGACCGGAAATAGCGGCAGCCGGTTACGGCCCGTCGGCACTCGTGTGACAGTCTCGTGACGCCGCAAGTCCCCAGAGCGTCATCGCCCGCACCGCCGCCCCTTACCCTGGCCCGCGTCTACAATCTCCAACGGAGCGCGACGTGCAGGCCGGTGTCGGGCGCGGCATGAAACGTGCCATCGTCCTCGGTGACCGCAATTTCCAGTGTCATGTCCTCGCTGAATCGCCACGATCCTCCCATCCCGATCATGACGACGGGGTCCGACAGCGGAGAAACGGCGGAGGCACCGTAGGGTGAGGAATAAACGTCGACCTGCGTCGTCAGGTTGAAGTCTGCCGATAGTTGCCAGGTCACGCCGAAGCGCCCGAAGGCGATGAACCGGCCGCCAATGCCCGGTAGATTTGGCGGCGCTTGACCGACCAGAAGCCCCAGCGTCGCGCTGTAGAGCCACTCGCGCGAGGCGGTCGATGCCGACAGAGAGCCCGAGGTTTCGGCCCAGGCCGAAACCGAAAAACCTCCCGATCCGGTCAAATCGCCTTCATCGCCGGTAGGGAGCTTCAGCATGCTCCGCAGTGTCATGCCGTCGTTCGAAAACGGCGGCGACGGCAGCGCATAGCCCAAGCCGAGGCTCACGTCCCCGGCAGAAGAGACGCTGCTTTCGATATCGACATGGGTCCCGTCGCTATCGGCGTAGATCAGCGTCAGGCGGTCACGCGGGGTGATGAGACGATCACCTTGAGGGAGGCCGAAAGTTCGGTGCCACTCCTCGATGAAGCTATCCAGACTGCCGGGCTTGTGCGACACGAAGGAAAGATCCAGCAGATACTCCCAGCCGTTCCCAAATCCATGGCGGAGCGAGAGAGCTTGCCTGTGCGTCTCCCCATCGATCAGCACGATTTCCTGGCCGGACGTCCCTCCACGCAAGTGTGACGCTAAGTCCATCGACGCGACCAGTTCCGATGAGCCCGGCGCCAGCACCGGCGTGCCGAAGGAACTCGGTACCCCGTACAACATGTGAAACGGGTTCAGATTTACGATGCGCAGCGGTGTCGCGATGCTGCGTTCGTCTGCTTCTTCGGCTGCAGTCGCGCCCGACGAGAAGACGGACATCGTCAGGGCGCACACGAGTCCGAGACACGCGCCCGCGAGGGCCCGGCCTCGTGAGAATCTCACCGGAAGCAAGTCGAAAACCGGCTCGTGCTCAGACAGTCGTGTCCCGTTCAGCCGCCGGCTTGCGCCCTCTTCTCGTCGAGGGCGCGGAGGATGACCTCGGGCGTCACCGGAATCTGGGTGATGCGCACGTCGAGCGCGTTGTTGATGGCGTTCACAATGGCCGGGATCGGGCCATTTGTCACCATCTCGCCCACTCCCTTGCCGCCGTAGGGGCCGCTTTCCGCCGGGTACTCCAGCACCTCGCAGGTGACCTCGGGCATCTCCGACGCGCCGGGCTGGAGATAGTTTTGGAAATCCACCGGCGCAGGATCGATAGCCGGATAGCCGGGCGCGGTGGTCTCGTAGAGCGCGTGGCCGATGCCCATCCAGGAACCGCCCACGATCTGGCCCTTCACGAGGTCGGGGTTCACCTGCTGGCCCACCTCGTAGACGCTCTTCATGTCGAGCACCTCGACCATGCCCGTCTCGGTATCGACCTCGACCTCGACGATGGTGCAGGCATGGGCCTGGGTCGAATCCGGGTCGCACTCTCCGGTCTCCGGGTCCATCGGGCTCGGCGGCTTGAGGTAGGCGCCGCGCCCGGCGATGGTCTTGCCGTAGCCGAAGTGGGCGGCGCCCGCGACCTCGCCGACCGAGACCGACCTCTCGGCCACGCCCTTAATGTGGATGTTGCCGTCGCCGTCGGTCTCCAGGTCCTCCGGGCTCGCCTCCAGCAGCTCGCCCGCGACCTCCAGCATCGCCTTGCGCGCCTCCTGCGCCGCCATCACCACCGCGTTGCCCGCGCGATGCGTGGTGCGGCTCGCGAAGGTGCCAGTGCAGTGGGGGCCGGTGTCGGTATCGGCGGTCTCCACCACGATGCTCTCGTAGGGGACGCCCAGGGTCTCCGCCGCGATCTGCGCCAGCACGGTCCTGAGGCCCTGGCCGAGATCGACGCTCGCCATGGTGACGACGAAGTCGCCCGCCGGAGTCATGTGGATCAGCGACTGGGTGGGGTCGCCGCCCAGGTGCATTCCGGTCGGATAATTCACGGCCGCGAAGCCGGTGCCCCTTACCTTGGCCATCAGCTTGCCTTTCTGTCCCAGGAGGTCATCGCTTGGTAATCCGCCGGGAGATCGTGACCTGCAAGCCTTGCCGCCGCCTGGATGGTCTCCACCATCGCCGCGTCCTCGTTGACCTTGCGGTGCGCGCGCATGTCGCCGTTGCGGTAGGCGTTGAGCAGCCGCAGCTGCCACGGATCCATGCCGATAGTCTTGGCGACCTTGTCCATCTGCAACTCGATGGCGAAGGAGGCCGCCATGACACCGAAGCCCCGCATGGCGCTCGACGGCGGCCGGTTTGTGAACACCACTCGCGCATCGACCCAGACGTTGGGGATGGTGTAGGGCCCCGGCATGTGGCCCGCGTGTTTCATCGAGCCGTAGGAGCTGAAGCGCAGATAGGCGCCGGAATCCTGATAGGAGGTGATCTTGCGGGCGACGATGCGTCCGTCGTTCATCACCCCGTCCTTGATGAAGAGGCGCCAAGCGGAGCGGGTGGAGGAGACCTGCATCTCCTCCTCCCGCGTGTACTTGAACTTGACCGGCCGCCCGGTCCTCATCGCGGCCAGCACCGAGATCGGCTCGACCGCCACATCCACCTTGCCGCCAAAGCCGCCGCCCACGGTACCGCCGAGGAAGCGCAGCTTGCCCGGCGCCAGACCGAGGATGGCCGCGGTGTTGTCGCGGGCGAAGTGCACGGCCTGCGTGTTGGTGTGCACCGTGATGCGCCCGTCGCCGCCGGGCTTGGCGATGCAGCCGTTGGTCTCCATCGGCGCCTGCTCGATGGGGCTGGTTTGGTACTTGTCCTCGACGATGTGGTCGGCCTCGGCGAAGCCCTGCTCGACATCGCCGAAGCGAATCTGCGCGGCCGCGTGGTCGTCCGGATAGATGTAGTGGTTGTTCGGCCAATGGGCGGTCAGCGCCGGCGCCTCACCGGACATCGCCTCCTCCACGTCGAACACGCCGGGGAGCGGGTCGTACTCGACCTCCACCTTGGCGGCGCCGGCGCGGGCGGCCTCGGCACTCTCGCCGATGACGGCGACGATGGGCTCGCCCCGCCAGCGCACCTTGTCGAAGGCGAGGATCGGCTCGTCCTCGGGCCCGACGCCGACGGCGGCAAGCCCGTTCCACACCTTCTTGCCGGGCAGGTCCTCGTGGGTGAGGACGCAGACCACGCCGGGGCTCGCCTCGGCCGCGCTGGTGTCCACGCGCACGATGTTGGCGTGGGGCTCCGCGCTCCGGTGCATCTTGAGATGCAGCATGCGCGGGTAGTGGACGTCCTCGTAGTAGGTGGTCTGGCCGCGCGCGTGGCTTTCGAGGTCGCGCTGCCCGACGTTCCGGCCGACGACGCCGAGTTCCTTCATCGACATTAGCTCGCCTCCTCCCCGGTATCCGAGAGCGCTTGCGCGGCCTGTTGCACCGCGCGGACGATGGGCGCGAACCCGGTGCAGCGACAAAGATTGCCAGAGAGCCCCTCCACGATCTCGTCGCGGCTGGGCGCCGGGTTGCGGTCCAACAGCGCCTTCGCCGCCATCACCATGCCGGCGGTGCAGTAGCCGCACTGCGCCGCATAGTTCTCGACGAACGCCTGCTGCAGCGGCACGATCGCGTTGGTCGCGTTGAGGCCTTCGAGCGTGGTCACCTCGGCGCCCTCGGCCCGCTCGGCGAGCGTCAGGCAGGAGAGGCGGAGCTCCCCATCCACCAGCACCGAGCAGCTGCCGCAGCCGCCCTGGCCGCAGCCGCTCTTGACTGCGGTAAGTTCGAGAGTGTCACGCAGCACGTCCTGCAGCGTTGCCAGCGGCTGGATTATTACCGCTTCGTCACGGCCGTTGACCGTGAGGCGTATCAGCTTGTCTTCCATCGTTGCCTCCCGCTCAACGTCGTCAGGCGAGCACCGCCAGCACTCGGCCGACGAAGACGCCGGTCATGCGCCGGCGATACCAGTCGGTCGCGACCGCGTCGGTCTGGGGCGCGACCGCGGCTTCGGCTGCCTGGGCCGCCGCCGTTATCGCCGCGTCGTCCAGGCTCGAGCCGATCACCGCCTGCTCTGCCGCCGGGCAGCGGAGAGGGTGCGCGTGCGCGCCGCTGAGCGCGATCCTGGCGTCCGACACGGTGCCGCCGTCCTTCTGCACGCAGGCCGCAACGGTAACCACCGAGGGCGTCGAGTAGCGCCGCCGCGCGCACTTCATGTAGGCGGCGGCTCCCGCCAGCGCGTCCAGCTCGATCCGGGTCAGCAGGCCGGTCCGGGGCGGGGCGCCGTCCGTCCAGCCGGCGTAGAAGTCCTCGATGGATTGTGTGGTCTCGCCGTCGGCGGTCGCGAAGACCAGCCGCGCGCCGAGGGCGAGCAGCGCAGGTGCGAGATCGCCGAAGGGCGCGCGGGCAAACAGGTTGCCGCCGACCGTCGCCATGTTCTGCACCGCCGGCCCGCCGATCTCGCGGGTGGCGGCCTGGAGCGCCGGAATCGGCACGGCCTCGCGCAGCACGCTCAGCGGAACCGCCGCTCCGATCGACCAGCCGTCATCGCGCGACACCACCTTGTCGAGGCCGAGGCGGTCCACCCCGATCAGGTAGCCGCCATCCGACGGGTACGTCTCGCGCATCAGGCTGGTGCCGCCTGCGAGCACCGCTGCCGCAGCACCGTGGCGCGCGATCAGATCGGCCGCTTCGTCGATCGAGCCGGGCCGAAGCAACTCTGGCATGGACGTCCCCCCTCCGTCCGTTACTGAGACGCGGGCCGGATATTAGCCCGCCTGTCTCACCAAGGTCACGGCCTGCGTCGCGTCGCGCGGAACGCGCGCGGAGCACGCGATGCGCGCGGGCGTGCGCTCTGACCTTGCCGCGCCGCTGGCAGGGCGAGTATCGTCCGCCGCGCAAGCGATGACGAGGCGCGACATGGCAACGAAGCTCGACGTGAGCGGCCGAAATCTCGACCTGGAAAGCGCGGTTGACGAGGTAAAGGCGCGCTATGTGAGCGCCAATCCCGCAAGCCGGGCGCAATACGAGCGGGCGAAACAGAGCCTGCCCGGCGGCAACACCCGCACCGGCATGTTCTACACGCCCTTCCCGCTCGCGATCGAGAAGGCGGCCGGCGCGACGCTGATCGACGTCGACGGCCACACCTACACCGATTTCGTCGGCGACTTCTCCGCCGGCCTTTACGGCCATTCGCATCCCGTGATTCGCGAGGCCCTGATGGCGGCCCTCGACGACGGGATGGCCTACGGCTCGTCGAGCCCCTACGAGGAGCGGCTGGCGACGCTCGTCTGCGCCCGTTTCTCTTCCATCGAACAGGTGCGGTTTACCAACTCGGGCACCGAGGCCAACACCATGGCGCTGGTCACCGCCCGCGCGGTCAGCGGCAAGGACCTGGTCATGGTGTTCGAAGGCGCCTATCACGGCGGCACCATCTACTTCGGCCGCAAAAGCGCGCCGATCAACATGCCCTTCCCCTTCCTCATCGCGCCCTACAACGACCCGGAGGAGGCGACGCGCCTAATCGCTGAGAATGCGGACCGTCTCGCCTGTGTGCTGGCTGAGCCAATGCAGGGGGCGTCCGGTGCGATTCCGGGCGATGTGGACTTTCTGCGGGCGTTGCGCGAGGCCTGCACCGCCCACGGCGTGCTGCTGATCTTCGACGAGGTGATGACGTCGCGGGTTGCCCCCAACGGGCGCCAGGGGCAGCTCGGGATCACCCCCGACTTGACGACGCTCGGCAAATACATCGGTGGCGGCATCTCCTGCGGCGCCTTCGGCGGCCCGGCCGAGATCATGTCGCGCTACGATCCGTCGAAGCCCGGTGCCTTCGTCCACCACGGCACCTTCAACAACAACGTGCTGATGCTCAGGGCTGGCGCCGCCGGGCTCGAGAAGGTCTTCACGCCGGAGGTGCAGGTCGCGCTCAGCGAGTCAGGCATTGCCTTGCGCGACGCCCTCAATGGCCTCGCCGCCAAGCACGGGGCACCCTTCCAGGTCACCGGGCTCGGCTCGATCATGACGATACACTTCCAGAGCGAGCCTCTGCGCTCCATCCGCGACATCCAGCCCAGGGACGAGCGCCTGCGCCAGCTCCTGCATCTCTATCTGATCGACAAGGGGTTCTTCACCACCCGGCGCGGGTATATGGCGCTGTCACTGCTCATCACCGAGGCCGATTGCGCGGGCCTGACCCAGGCGATCGACGACTTCCTGGCCCACCACGGCCATCTGCTCGATACTGCCCCTGAGGAAGCGCCAGTCGACGTTTGGCCGGCGGCCGCCGGCGCCACCACCTAGTGAGGGAGAACGAATGAACGATAGTGAACGCCGCAATCTCGCGGTGATTACCGAGGTCTGCGACGCCTATAACCGGCACGACGTGGAGGGCATTGTCCGGCACTTCGCCGAGGACTCGTCCTGGCTGCTCTCGCGCGGCGTGCCGCCCGAGGGAGGGCGCGCAAGAGGGATAGACGAGATCCGCGCCATGGCGCACAAGCGCTTTCGTACCATCCCAGACATGTACTGGCACATTCGCAGCCACTGGGTCGGCGGCAACCGGGGCTGCTCCGAGTGGACCGTCACTGGCACCGAATCCAACGGCAACAAGATCAACTGGCTCGGCTGCGACATCTGGGAGCTGAACGACGACGGCAAGATCGTCACCAAGGACACCTACTGGAAGTTTGCGGGCGAGGAGCCGCCGGAATAGGCACGGCGGCCTGTTGTTGACAGCGTTCCGACCGGCTCTGTAAACAGCAGGGCCGCGCCGGCGCGGGACACCGCCGGAGGGATGGCCGAGTGGTCGAAGGCGGCGGTTTGCTAAACCGTTGTACGGTGACAAGCCGTACCGTGGGTTCGAATCCCACTCCCTCCGCCACCCCTCTTCCGTAAGCTACTGTAATAGACGGGTTTGCGTTGATCGGACTGCACGTCGCCCCGTTCTTGTTCCCAAACTGAAATCGGATTATTCGATATGTCCCGCCACCTCGCGGGGCGGTGACCAACGTCCCCGAAGAGTCTCGAATTCGCCGGATTAAAGGTCGTGGATCATGACGGTACTCGTGGAAACCCGAGCCGATCTCACGCTGGAGGCCGCCCGGCGGGTGGCCTGGGAGGGCGAAGGGGTCGAGCTTGGCGCCACCGCGCTCGCCGCCATGGCAAGTGGGCGGGAGCGCCTGGAACGGATTATCGAGCACGACCCCGAGGTCACGATCTATGGCGTGACGACGGGTCCGGGCCAGCTTGCCCGCAAGTCGCTTACGCCAGAACAACGCGAACGGTGGGCCGGCATGTCGCCGGCGCGGATCGCGGCCTCATGGGGAGATCCGCTGCCCGAGCGGGCCGTCCGCGCCATCGTGCTCGCGCGGCTGACCAACTTCGTGGAAGGCCATTCGGCGGTCTCGCCGGAGATCGCCCAGAGCGTCGCCGCCATGCTGGACGAGGACACGCTGCCTAGAGTTCCAACGCAAGGCCAGGGCGGTGCCGGCGAGATCCTGTCGTTGAGCCATCTGTTCATGGGCCTCGCTGAAGAGGCGGAGCCCGCAATCAAGGACGTGATGTGCCTGGTCAACGGATCGCCTGCGGCCACGGGCCTCGTGACAGATGCTGCGCTGGTCGCCGAGGGTCGGCTCGAGATCGCAGCACGGGTCTTCGCGCTCTCCTTCGAGGCCTTCAACGCGCCCCTCGACCATCTCGACCCGGCACTCGGCGACTATTGGAACAACCCGCACGATCGGTGGGCGCTCGGGCACCTGCGCGAGCTGGTGGCGGGCGGTCATGGCGGGGACCGGCGCCCCTATCAGGCGCCCGTCAGCTATCGCATCCTTCCGCGAATGCTGGGGCAGGCCCGGCGCGCGGTATCACTGGCTGCGGAGGTCGCGGCGGAATCGCTCCAGGCGGTGACCGACAACCCGGTGTGGGCCGAAAGCGCCGACAACGATCAGCCGTTCGGCCGCTTCGTCACGAACGGCGGCTACCACAACCCCCATGCAGTGCTCGCCATGGATGCGCTCACTGCCGCCTGCGCCAACCTCTGCGTTCTGGCCGAGCGCCACGGTGCGAAGCTTCTGGACGGCACCGTCTCGTTGCTTCCCGACCAGCTGGCGGTTTCGGACGCCGACGGCGATACCCCGCGCCCTTACATGGGATGTCTGCCGATGGCCCAGACCGGCTACGAGGAGGAAGCCCGCCTATACGCCCAGGCCACGGTGTTGCCCGGCAGCGAGTCAGGCGGATTCGGCCAGAACGACGTGGCGAGCCCGGTGTTCCTGGCATGGTCCAAGCAGGACCGCGCCGGCCGCTGCCTCGACATGGCGCTCGCCAGCCTCGTGCCGATCGCGCTCCGCGCCCTGGACATCACTGATCGGCCCGTTCCTGCGCCGCTGGCTGGGCTCGAGGCCGTGGCCCGAGAGATCGTGCCAGACCCTGTGCAGCGCCCGGCATTCGGCCCCGTGGTGGCCGCGCTCGCCGACGCCTTGCGCCGCGATATCTATCCGTCTTGACGGAAGTTAGAGAGTCGCCCGCTCGCACCCCTTTGTGCACGCCTGATTGGCGCGGTGTTTGTGCCGGCAATCGACTCTACATCGTCGTCAAACCGTCTTTTCCCGGTGCATCGAATCGACAGAATGTGATTTCTGTCTCTCGGCTTATCCACCGCTCCCTGACGCTCCTTAATTCTTTGCTTGCCACTTTCAGTTCTCTTGCCAGGCCGGCGAGCACCGTCAGAAAACGTTTCGCACTGGGGTTTCTTTGTCCCGTCGTTGTCAGATAAGCGTACAGGCCGCTTTTCGTCTGCAACCATTCATCACGAACTGGAATGAGACGGCCAGTCTCGAAATCGTTATTCAAATAGCCATTCCAACCCAGGGCGAGTCCCTGTCCCCTCGCCGCAGCGTCCGTCAAGTGAAAGTAAATTTCGTGTTTTTCGATCGGGGCCTCCGGGGGCCGGCAATTCTGCGACTTGAACCATGTCTCCCATGTTGTCCAACTCGCTCCCGCCGCGGTCCAGTCCAAACGGGGCACGCCAAGCCATTGGGAGGGATGTTTGGCCAGCTCCCGCCTGAAGCGCTTGAAATAGGAAGGCGAGGCTACCGGAACGACTTCTTCATCAAGTAGCCTCTCCGAATGCTGATTGCGGCAAACAGTCGAATACTCGAAAAACACGTCGACACCCACTGGCAACAGCGAGGGAAGCATGTCGTATTCGCAGTTCAGTATCCGGAGGTCGATGCTTTCATCCAGATGCCGCTTCAGCCTCGCGTAGAGTGGAAGCAAGATCATCACCGAAACGGCCTGCGTGCAGCCTATCGTCACGATTGTGTTTTCGGCGTGAAGTTTGTCACTTGCGGCACGCAGGCTTTGAATTGATGGCTGTACAGAGGAAAAATAGTCTTCACCGGTTCTTGTCAGTACGAGACCTCGGCCCTTTCGTTCGAATAAGCGAACGTTTAGCGCGTTCTCCAGCTTACCGATGTGACGGCTGATTGCGGGGGACGACACCTCCAGCTCCTCGGCAGCATGAACTACGCTACCGAGGCGAGCGGTTGCCTCGAACGCGAGCAGTGCGCTGGTGGAGGGAATTCCCGATTTGGCGTCTCTCAAGGTGCCTCGCTGGTACCGTCCGATGTCGAGTCCTCTGCAGGCATGTCGAACGCACCCCCCCCCCCCAATTCGTTGGGCAAACCCTATTCGTCCGGGCGCTCCCTGCCGCCTCCCAATTAGGAGGGGACTGCAAGAATTGTCAGTAGCGTGGACGAGAGCGGAACGTGCCATTGTCAGCAGGCTAGGATGTCATTGCCGCGCAAGAGGGAGGTCTCCCAACGACATAACCATTTGCACCAGGTCCAATTGACGGGAGATGCCCAGCTTTCCGAACATATGTTTGATGTGCCAGCGGATGGTGCCCTCGCTCCGCCTCGTCTCGGTGGCGATTTGGCGGATGGTGTACCCCTGAGCCAACATCACCGCCACGTGGCTCTCCGCCGGTGTCAGGCCGAGCAGAGCTTCCACCAGCGCCGGATCGATACGTGCCCGGCTCGCCGGGTCGACCACCAGCACGAGCGCGGCGACGCTGCTGGGACGCATGTCCGTCCGCTCGTCGCTTACGGGCATCGTGTGCAAGACGAGACCGGGCGAAACGACCGAGCGTTTCACCATCATCGTTCCGCTTGCACCTTGGCCACCGAAGCGCGGCAGTGCCCGACCCAATACTTTTTGGAGAGCGGCGTCGTCTGCCGGTGTGCAGGCGCACAGAAGACCATCCCGGTCTGACAACCCATCGCTCTTACACAGAATGTCGCGGGCACGGTCGTTCGCAGCCACGATCCGGCCGCGTCGGTCAAGCTGGATGACTCCGAAACGGGTGTTCTCGAGCAACCCGATGACGGACGACCCCAGCGCGCGCGCGCTGACCAGCGACTGCCTGACCCGCACGAACTGACGAATGTGGGGCAGAAGACGCTCGATCGTCTCGATCCGGGCCGTCAACCAGCCGTCCCCGTCAACGGGGTCGGCAGTTTGCCAGCCGATGTGCGAACTACCCGGCCCGTCCAGACGTACGTTGAGGCCATTCTGGGTCTCGCCGAGCGGCATCGCCTCATTGAATGCCGGGGAGGTCTTACGCTCCTGGTCGGTGTAGAGCTCGGCGACACGGACCAGCCGGCTGTCGGGCAACTGCCTGAATCGAGGCATGCGTTCGTCGCTGGAGTGATAGACGTCGTAGTACAGCCGCTCGAAGTACTCGTTGCGCTCCCCGCGGTAGCAGAACCGTTTGAGGAGGATTTCGACGTCTTCCCGGGAGCGCCTCTCGCCGAACACCAGGAAGTTGCCCTTCGACCCTATGGCCTCGTCGATCAGGCCCGCAGTCGCTGGCCAGTGCGCGTCGTCGAGCGCTGCTTCATGCAGCGACCCCAGAATGCGCTCAAACAGCTCTTGATCGCCCATGAGGGATCCGTTCTCACGGTCCATTTGTTGACGATGTTCTCTTGCCGACGATCTCCGGTCCGTCGGCTTTGGCGGGGGGCAACATTCAATCTTCGCTCTTGGCGAGCATCATTTTTCTCACCTCCGCCGGGCCGGCCAGCGACGCTCGCAGCCCCGGCGGCATGGGCCAAAGCGCTGCACCCGTATCGTCCCGTTGCCGGCGAACGGACACAGCGCTCCAACCATGATCGATGGCTGCGCGTCGGGCCAATGGTAAGCGGGCGCACGACTAGTGCCGCCTCCCAAATGGGAGGGGAAACAGCCAAAATTGGGGGGCTGCAACTTCGGCACGGGGTTCGGAGTGAAGGGCGCGTGCCGGAGTGAACGGTCCCAGGCTCGGGCGTTTAGCCCGCATTTCTCACCACGGTCGCGGCCTGCGTCGCACCCAGGCGTTCGATCCGCCAGGAGCGGGCCGAAAAGCGTATCGGGGAATACGGTTGAGGCCCGCGACGCCGCGGGCGGACGCCTGGGCGCGACCCGAAGGGTGGCGTTCTCCGACCGACAGGGTGCGTCGAAGCGATTGCCCGATGCCCCACATCGCGCCGCACGCTTCTCCTGCCCTGTCGGCCGGACAGCGCCGTGCAGACCATGACCGTGGTGAGAAATGCGGGCTAATGCGACATCAGCACCGGCACGGTCATCTGGCGCAGGATGTCGCGGGTCACGCCGCCCAGCAGCACTTCGCGCATGCGGTGGTGGCCGTAGCCGCCCATGACGAGCAGGCCCGCCCCGAGATCGCTGATCTCAGAGAGAAGGGCGTCGCTCGCGCCGAGGTCCGACGAGCTGATCGCGTGCCTGGCATCCGCGCTGACGCCGTGTCGTGCCAGGTACGTGCTGACTTCGGCCCCCGGTATGTGCTTGCCGTCGCCAGTGTCGATACCGAGCACGATCACCTTGCTCGCCTGCTGCAAGAGCGGCAGCGCGTCGGCGAGCGCGCGCCTCGCCTCGCGGGTGCCGTTCCAGGCGAGCATGACGGTCTCCGCATTGACACTGAAGGAGCCGGCATAGGGCCAGACCAGCACCGGTCCCCCTGCGGCGAGTACCACGCTGTCCGCCAGCCCTGAGATGCTGTTGTCGTCGTCAGGGTCGGTCTGGCCCACGATCGTGATGTCGGCGTAGTGTGCGCTCGTCGTGACCCCATCGACGGGGTCGCCCGTCAGCAGGCGCCATTCGGACGGCACTATCGACTTCGCCATCCGTTCGGAGAATTGCCGCTCGGCATCTTCGGCGGCCGCCCGCTGTTCGGTATCGAGCCGCTTATAGACCTCCGTGGAAAGCTCGAAGCTCGCGAAACCGGGGACGACGAGACGAGGCAGCACGTAGACGCCGGTCACCCTGCCTTCATGCCGTTCGGCCAGCTCGATCGCCGCCTCCAGCCGCACCTGCGAGCGCTTATCCTGAGCCAGATGAACGACGATGTCCTTGTACGCCATGATCAAGCCTCCTTCTCCGTACCGGCCCGTGCGTGACACCCGAGCCATGGAGCGCAAGTCAGCCTAACGGGGTGACTGAGGGCGCGGTTTGACATGGGTCATTCCAGCCGTCGGCGCGCGCCTCATTCCTAGTGCGCCATCAGCACCGGCACGGTCGTCTCCTGCAGGATGTCGTGCGTGACGCCGCCGAACAGCCTCTCGCGCAGGCGGCGATGGCCGTAGCCGCCCATGACGAGGAGGCCGATGCCGTGATCGCCAATCTCGGAGAGCAGGACATCGCCCGTGTGGATGCCCAAGGAGGCCCGCGTGTGCCGAGCCTCCGCCCTGACTCCATGGTGCGCCAGATGCGTGCTGATGTCGGCGCCGGGTATGTGCTTGCCGTCGGATCTGTCGACACCGAAGACGATTACGGGCACGGCAGGGCTGACGCGGGCGCGTACGGCGGTCTTCGGACGCCGCCCGGACGTCTGTCGCATCTGCCGCCGTGATCTCATTTGCCAGGCTCGCTCATCGTCCTCTCTGCCTGTGACATGGTGAGAGGGGGCGACCGGCGCAAGGCCGGCCTGATCGGGGCTATGGCGGGTGCTCGGTCTACTAAGCCGGTGCATCGCGGGAGGGAACCTGGGCCAACGCCCGGCCGGCAAGCACGGTCCGCTCGGCGACGGAGCACGTGGTCTCGAACTCGACACGCCGGCGCTCCGGAATCAGGCGGTCCACCACCGCCCGTGCGATCACCTCGTCGCCGGGGCGGACCGGAGCCGTGAATCGGAGAGACTGCGAGAGGTAAATGCAGCCCGGCCCTGGCATCCGGGTGCCGATGACCGTCGAGATCAATGCTGCAGTGCACATACCATGGACGATCCGGCCGCCGAAGCGGGACTGCTCGGCAAAGTCGTCGTCGAAGTGGAGCGGGTTGGTATCGCCCGTCAGATAGGCGAAGAGCCGCATCTCCTCGTCGTTGATGATGCGCCCGTATTCCGCGCTCATGCCAATCTTCAGGTCCTCGAAGAAATAACCGAATTGGGCATCGCCCGTGGCCGCGTCGGCCGTGTGCACCATGATCGAATTCCCTCCTCCCGTATTGCCGAGCGGCGGATTGTGCGGTGCAACAAGGCTCGTGACAAGCGCGCAACGGCACCCGCGGGCTGGCGTTTGGGAAGCGCCACCGCGCCTGCTCTGTTCGGGCGGGCGCCCGTTCGGTATATGTGGCGCTCCGGCGGGGGCGGCGTCGTTCGCCTGCGGCGCGGCAATAAAGGGAGGAGAACCGATGGCCAAGTTTCCGACGGTGCGCACACCGACGATCGAGGAGGTCCTCGACATCGCCGAGGGCTACGGCATGACGATTACCGTGGAGGACGCGGAATCGTTCCAAGGCCTCATGGCGGGCACGATCGCGTCGTATCACCGGCTCGACGATCTCGACGAGCCGAAGCTGCCGGTGAAGTATCCGCGCAGCACCGGCTACCGACCGCCGCCTGAGGAGAACCCCTACAACGCCTGGTACTGGAAGTCCGAGGTCAAGGGCGCCAGCAGAGGGCCGCTCAGGGGCAAGAAAGTCGCGCTCAAGGACAACATCTGCCTCGCCGGCGTGCCGATGATGAACGGCGCCACGGTGCTCGAGGGCTACGTGCCCGACATCGACGCCACCGTGGTGACCCGCATCCTCGATGCCGGCGGCACCATCGTCGGCAAGGCCGCCAACACCTATCTCTGCTTCGACGGCGGCAGCGCCACCACCGCCACCGGCATGGTCGATAACCCGCACAAGAGGGGCCATACCTGCGGCGGCTCGTCCGCCGGCAGCGGCGTGCTGGTCCTCACCGGCGAGGCGGACATGGCGCTCGGCGGCGACCAGGGCGGCTCGATCCGCATGCCGGCCTGCTGGAGCGGCATCTACGGGCACAAGCCCACGCACGGCCTGGTGCCCTACACCGGCATCTTCCCCATCGAGATGACCCTCGACCACACCGGCCCCATGGCGCGCTCGGTGAGCGACGTGGCGGCCCTGCTCCAGGTCATCGCCGGGCCGGACGGGCAGGACCCCCGCCAGATCGGCACCAAGACCCAGCGCTACACGAGCGCCGTGGACAAGGGCGCAGACGGCATGAAGATCGGCGTCGTTAAGGAAGGCTTCGGCCATCCGGAGAGCGAGGACGCCGTGGACAGCTGCGTCAGCGCCGCGGTCCAGCGCTTTGCCGAGCTCGGCGCCACGGTGGAGGAGATCTCGATCCCGATGCACCTGGACGGCCCGCACATCTGGAACGGCATCGCGGTCGAGGGCGCCACCGCACTGATGCTGAAGGGCAACGCCTTCGGCACCAACTGGGAGGGCTACTACACCACCTCGCTGATGGACGCCTACGCGCGCGGCTGGCGCTCGCGGCCGGACGATCTCTCCGAGACCGTGAAGTACGTCATGATGCTCGGCGAGTTCATGCACCGCGAGTACCACGGCCGCTACTACGCCAAGGCGCAGAACCTGAGCCGCAGGCTGCGCGAGACCTACGACGCGGCGCTCGCGGAATACGACGTGCTCGCGATGCCGACGCTGCCGATGCTGGCCACCAAGTTGCCGGAGCCCGACTGCTCGCGCGAGGAGTACGTCGACGCCGCGCTGAACATGCTGGCGAACACCTGCCCGTTCGACGCCACGGGGCATCCGGCCATGACGGTGCCCTGCGGCAAGGCGGACGACTCGCCCATCGGCTTGATGCTGATCGGCAAGCGCTATGACGATGCGACCGTGATCCAGGCCGGCGGCGCCTTCGAGAGCCTCGGCGTCTACACGGTGTCGACCGTATAGCCCGTACCGAGCAGCGGGCTCCATCGACCGCGCTTCTCAAGGGGCGCCTCCCATCGCGGGCGGCGCCCTTCTATTGACCGCGGCCACGGCCTCCGTCGTGCGGCCACGCGAGACGGCTCTACTTTATTTTAGCGGGACGCGCCGAGATCACGCGGGACAGGAGGAATGTGATCCCAGGGGCTGGCGACGGCGCCGGGACGACGAGCGGCCGCTTATCGTGTCTCCGCCCGCAAGGCAGCCAATGAGGGGCGCCGTCAGGCGAAAGCAATTCTGTACACAAGGGCAATATGTTCCTGCCGCGACAATATCTGGCCATCATGCTTGACAGCCAAACGTACCGATCATCTAAAACCGCTGATACGATGCCGCCGGAGGCGGAGTATCGTCTGTCTGATCGTCTTGCCTCAACCTTGATCCATCGTAAGGAAGAGCTAGGCCGTAGCCCGTTCTTTTGCGAGAGCTGCCACGGCGAGAGCCCAGCTTTCTAGCATTTTCCTCAAAAACCTCTTTGGCTTCTGGGTTTTTTTCCAGGAGTTCCTCCACTGACAGTTTACCCATGTTCAGCCTCCCTTATAACAGCTGTTGATAGCTCATGCGCGTATGTACAACAGCTCTCTGTCCCCTTTTCTGCATGTAATCTGTTAGCAATTTATGATAAGATCGAACTAGTCTGTTAAGATTCTCGACTTTCCCAAAATCATCGATTTTTAAATTCAAGTCTCGTCTGAGTCGATCAATGTTGATACCAATGCCGTGAGAATTCCATCGTTTAGCGTCGTTTAGCATCTGAGCAATCTCACGTGCCTTCTTCTTTTTCATCGCCAAGGTGACCTTGAGACCCCTACTATCCGTCTTTTTCCAGTTCTTGAACTTATACTTTGCCAACCATTCCTCCAAAAGAGAAACGGAGAGGTCGCGAGCCTGTTCATATGAATATAGCTCACCTTGATCAAAATTCAAAAGGATTTCAAGCTCCGCTGCTCCTGCGTTACCGGAATTCGCCTTGCGCAAGAGATCTTCATATCGGATCAAATACCCAAGGGCGGGTATTAGCTTGTTTCCATCTTGACTCTCCACCTGTGGATCAATCGGACCAAGCACTGAATAGTAGTCCATATATATTGCGTCACCAGACATCGCCAAAATGGTGCCGGCGGACATTGCATGGCTGGGAATCAAGAAATCTACGGTCATATAATGGTTTCTGATCGTGTCAGAGATGCGCCGGGCGACTTCCGCAAATCCGCCCTGCGTTTCCAGAATAACCATAAGTTTCCGACCGCGCTGTTTCGAGCGGCCTCTGAGCGCTTCTACCGCATCTCGTATGGCATCGTCAGCGCCAAATGCAATTAGGCCCAGATATGAAAGGCAATCACCAGATGTTACGACCTCAATCTCTTTGAGCAAATCTTTGAGCTGTATTTCTACGAGCTCGTTAGCACCCTTACTCATGGCCGTTGCCGCCACTCCTACGCCAGCGAACGAGCGCAGCTTGGGACGCAATTTTGCTACCCTCATCTGAAGGTAGATTCACCACGCGTACTTTCCTCCCATTGTGCCCATTGACTTGTTCATCGGTTCGGCTCCAGAGGAATCCTCGCGCTCGCCAGTTGCTACGTCCACCATGAACCTAGTGAGCTGGTTGGTGTCTTGGGGGCGCCGACCCTAATCATGGTCCGGGCGTGCGTATTGCCTAGCAATGCACCAAGACTGGGCAGCGCGATCCCACGCACCCCTCTCTCAAGTTAACCGCATGCTGGTGACCGTCGGCGTATCATCCCATCGTCACCATCGTAGTGTCTCAGCGACGACGCCACGATACCACTGCGATATTCCCACCATATCGCCCTCAAGTATACACTCATTCCCCAGATGCCTTTGTGACAGCCAGATTCAACGGTATCCACCATGCCAGGATGCCCCTTATGGGTGCAGTGCTTGGCATAGGTTCTGCTTGACCGACCGGCTCACGGCTCCGTTCCCCGAATCTGGGACGACGGAGCCGACCGCCAGAAGCGGCTGGGCGACGCGCCCGCCTGTCCCGCCCGTTGCGGCCCGTTCGCCCCCGCACCTCATGGCCCAATGATGGCGCGCGCGCCGCGCGCCTTGCACCGCACCATGGTCCGGGGCGTCAGCCGATGACGGCGGTGGCCTCCACCTCGCAGCGGACATCGGGCGAATAGAGGGCCTGGACGCCCATCAGTGTCATCGAGGGCGGCGTGTGGCCCTCGAAGAGCTTCCTGTTGGCTTCGTTAACCACCTCGCCTTCCTCGGGCACGTAGTTCGCGACGTAGGTGTTCAGCCGGACGATATCCGCCACCGTCCCGCCGGCCTCGGCGAGCACACGGCGGATGTTCTCGTGCGCCTGGGCGAGCTGAGCCGCGAGGTCCGGCCCCACCGACTCGCTGTTCGCGTTCCAGCCGACCTGGCCCGAGAGATAGACGGTCTTGCCGCCCTCGGCCACCACTGCGTGGCTGAGGCCGTAGGTCAGATAGTCCGGCACGTTGTCCGGGTTGATGTGGGTGAACTTGGCCATGGGGCCCTCCGTCGTTGCGGCTGGGCGCGGGGCGGCGCCTCAGGCGGTCTTCTGCTCCGCGAGATTGAGCTCTTCGATCATGGTCTCGCGCATCTTGAACTTCTGGATCTTGCCGGTGACGGTCATCGGGAACTCGTCCACGAAGCGCACGTAGCGCGGCACCTTGAAGTGGGCGATCTGGTCCTTGCAGAAGGCCTTGATCTCGTCCGCGTTCGCGTTTTCCCCGTCGCGCAGCTTGATCCAGGCGCAAAGCTCCTCGCCGTACTTCTCATCAGGGACGCCGATCACCTGCACGTCCTGCACCTTGGGGTGGCGGTAGAGGAACTCCTCGATCTCGCGCGGATAGACGTTCTCGCCGCCGCGGATGACCATGTCCTTGATGCGGCCGACGATGTTGCAATAGCCCTCGGCATCGATGGTGGCTTGGTCGCCGGTGTGCATCCAGCCAGCGCCGTCGATGGACTCGCGGGTCTTGTCTTCGTCGTTCCAGTAGCCGCGCATGACCGAGTAGCCGCGGGTGAGCAGCTCGCCGGTCTCGCCGCACGCCACGATCCTGCCGTCCTGGTTCACGACCTTGACCTCGACATGGGGGTGGACGCGCCCCACGGTGGAGACCCGGCGCTCGATCGGGTCGTCGGTCGCCGACTGGAAGCTCACCGGGCTGGTTTCGGTCATGCCGTAGGCGATGGTCACCTCTTCCATGTGCATCTCGCCGATCACGCGGCGCATGACCTCGATCGGGCAGGGTGAGCCCGCCATCGTGCCGGTGCGGAGCGAGGAGAGATCGAAGCGCGCGAACTCCGGATGGTCGAGCTCGGCGATGAACATGGTGGGCACGCCATAGAGCACCGTGCAGCGCTCGGCCTCGACCGCGCGCAGCACCTCCAGCGGGTCGAAGGCCTCGCTCGGGTAGACCATGGTCGCACCGAACGCAGCCGACATCAGGTTGCCCATCACCATACCGAAGCAATGGTAGAGCGGCACCGGGATGCACACCCGGTCGCGCTCGCTCAAGCCCAGCGTCACGCCGTTGAAATAGCCGTTGTTGAGGATGTTGTGATGGCTGAGCGTCGCCCCCTTGGGGAAGCCCGTGGTGCCGCTGGTGAACTGGATGTTGATGGGGTCGTCGAACTGCAGCCGGCCGGCCAGCGCCTGCAGCCGCTCGCGCTCGGCAGCACCCGCGAGTCCCGGAATCTCGGCGAAGTTGTACATGCCGGCCGTCGTCTCGGTGCCGAGGCGCACCACCGTCTCCAGATGCGGCAGCGTCGCAGCCTTCAGCGCGCCGGGCCGGGCGTTGTCGAGCTCCGGCGCGAGCCTGCGCAGCATCTCGATGTAGCGGCTCGACTTGAAGGCTTCGGCGGTGACCAGCGCCCGGCACTCGACCTTGTTCAGCGCGTATTCCAGCTCGGCCAGGCGATAGGCCGGGTTGATGTTAACCAGGATCAGCCCGGCCTTGGCCGCGGCGAACTGCGTCACCGTCCATTCGCTGTTGTTGGGCGACCAGATGCCGATGCGATCGCCCGGCTCCAGGCCGAGTGCGAGCAGGCCGGCGGCGAACGCGTCCACCTTCTCCGTGAGCGTGCCGTATTGCCAGCGCACGTCCTGGTGCGCGACCACCAGCGCCTCGTTGTCGGGGAAGCGCGCGGCGGTCCGATCGAGCTGCGCGCCGATGGTGAGGCCGAGCAACGGCTGCCCGCTCGCACCGCTCACGTAGCTCATGCCCTGCGGCGTCATTGTCCGTCCCTACCTCGTCCGGGCTGCCCGCCGCCGCGGGCAGGGAGCGCCGGTGCCCAGGGGCGGAATCGAACCACCGACACGCGGATTTTCAGTCCGCTGCTCTACCAACTGAGCTACCTGGGCTTAGGCCGGCACGCGGGCCTGTGTATAGGGCACGACGCGGCGGCTGTCTACGCGCCGGGCGCGGTCGTGGACAGGGTCAAACCGCGAGGTACTGCGCGGCTACGAAAGCAGCGTAGCCGAGCAGCAGGAGCACGCCGAAGAGCCGCCCCAGCCTGAGCCCTGAGAGCATCGTCGCGATCACGAGGCCGGTAACCCCCGCCAATACCCAGATGTCCAGATGCCTGATCTCGTCGGGCACCGGCAGCGGCGTCACCACGGTCACGACGCCCAGGATCGCAAGGATGTTGAACACGCTGGAACCGATCACGTTGCCGATCGCGACTTCGGCGTGCTTGCGATAGGCCGCCACCACGGTGGTCGCGAGCTCCGGCAGCGAGGTGCCGACCGCCACCACCGTGATGCCGATCACGGTCTCGGTGATGCCGAGGCCGCGCGCGATGATCGTGGCGGCGCCGACCATCAGGTGGGCGCCGAAGCTGACGCCCGCGAGACCGAGCAACGCAGCGAGCACGGCGAGCCAGATGGGCTTGGGCAGGTGCAGGCGCTCCTCGGCCTCCTGGCTGTGGCGGCCGCCCGTCGCGTTGCCGAGCCGGCGCTCATGCCAATAGGAGGCGACGGTGAGCACCCCGAGCAGCACCAGCATCAGCGCGCCCTGCCAGGCAACAAGGGTGCCGAACGAGACGAAGACCACGAGCAGCGCCGTCGCCCCGATCAGCGTCGCGCCGTCCCGCACCGCCGCCTGCCGCGACACCATGACCGGCGTGATCGCGACGGCGAGGCCGAAGATGAGAAGCAGGTTGGCGATGTTGCTGCCGATCACGTTGCCGAAGGCGATACCGGTCGAGCCCCTGAGCGCGGCTTGCAGGGTGACCACCAGCTCCGGCATCGAGGTGCCGAAGGCCACGACCGTGGCCCCGATGAGCAACGGCGAGACGTTCAACCGCCGGGCGAGCGCGACCGAGCCCCGCACCAGCGCTTCACCGCCCACGAAGAGCAGAATGAACCCGCCGATGAGCTGAATATGGGTCAGCGGGTCGAGCATCGGCCTCTGTGGCTCGCGGCGGCGGACGCGCCGCTTCGCTCAAGGACATAACGGCCGTGCGCCTGGGCCGGGTCGGAGACGAGCGTGACCGGGATGTCGAGCCAGCGCGCCAACGCGTCCTCACCGGGCGCGGCGAGCGCTTCCAGCAGCGTAGGCGCTGCGCGGAGCGTCAACGCCCGTGCGCCCGACGCCGCCTCGCGCCGGGCGGCGCCGACCGCCTCGTGCGCTATGGCTTCAAGCCGCAACCTGCGGCCGCCGAAGGGACCGCCTGCCGGCTCGGTCAGCGCTTGGCGCAGGCTCGGGCCGAACCGCTGGCGATTGACCTCCACCACGCCGCCGGCGGTGACGCCGAGCACGCGGTGGGGAGTCCGGTCCGCCGCGAGCGCGCCCTTCAGCGCTTTGAGCTGCGTCTCCCCGCGGCGGGACCCGCCGCGGCCCGCGAAGTCGATGGCGATCAGCCCGCTCAGGTTGCGCAGGACGATCTCGCGGCCCGCCGCCTCGGCTGTCTCGGCGGTAGCGGCACCAGTGGCTTGACCGGTGTCGACGTCGATCGCGGTGAGGGCGCGGGTCTCCTCGATGGTGAGTCGGGCGCCGCCGGGGAGCGTGACCTCGGGCGCCAGCGCTGCCTGGAGCCGGCCGGCACAATCGTGCCGCTCGAAGAGCGGCGTCGCCGCGACCGCGGCCCCGCCCTCATATGAGATCGCCGGCGCAAGATCCGGCGCTTCGTCTGCTGCCAGCGCCTTGGCCCGCGCATGCACGGCTCGGTCGTCGATGGCGATGCACGCGGTGCCTGGCGCTGCCACGTCGCGCAACAGACGCCCGAGCAGCCCGCCCGCGTGCCAGAGGCGCCGGGGCGTTCGGTCCCGACGCGCCGCGGTCTCGATCTCCTGCCTGCGCGCGGCCAAGGCGGCGACTTCGGTCGGAACCGCGTCCGGGCTCACTGCGGCAGCGCCTCTGATCGTCAGCGATCCGCCGGGCGCTCCGGCCTCGTCCAGCATCGCACTAAGCGTGCGCTTGATCTGCGGATCGCGGAGACGGCGCGAGAACGTGAGCCCGCGCCCACCAGGGCTAAAGACGGCGTAGCGGCCGGCCAGCGTCGGGCGCCGCGTGACCCGCGCGCGCTTGCCTTCGTAGGCGTCGCAGACCACTTGCACGATCGGCGGCCCGCCGTCGGCATCGAGGCCGCGTGCGCCTTGCAGGAATGCCTCCTCGCCCGCGCCGATATCGACAATGCAGGCGTCGATGCCCGTCATCCGGCCGAGCGGGCGCGCCACGTGCACGTCGCCGATGCGGCTGGGCTTCGCCGCCCACTCGATGAAGAACGAGACCGGCCCCCCGCCCGCGACCGCCGCCGCCTGCATGCCATAGGAGCTCGCGCTGATGAGTAACTCGTCGCCCATCGCCTCGGTCACATGGGGCCGGGAGGCCGGGGCGGCAAGCCGAGGCCGACCAGCAGCCCATAGGTCTCGTGCAGCGGCAGCCCCACCACGTTGGAATAGGAGCCACCCATGAAGCGGACGAAGGCCGCCGCCCGTCCCTGGATCGCGTAGCCGCCGGCCTTGCCCCGCCATTCGCCGCAGGCGAGATAGGCCACGATTTCCTCGTCTGAAAGCTGCTTGAAGGCCACCGCGGTGCGCACCAGCCGGCTCACGGCACGGCCCGCCGGATCGATCACCGTGACCCCACCACAGACCCGGTGCCGCCGGCCGGAGAGCAGAGTGAGGCAGCGCCGCGCGCTCTCCTCGCTCTCCGCCTTGTCCAGGATGCGCCGGCCGCAGGCCACCACCGTATCGGCACCCAGCACGAATGCCCCCGGATGGCGCGCCGCGACCGCCTCTGCCTTGGCGCGGGCGAGTCGGGCCGCGTGCGCCTCCGGCCGCTCGCCGGGGAGCACGGCCTCGTCGAGCGCGGCAGGCTCGACCGTATCCGGCCCATAGCCGATCTGCTCCAGCAGCGCGCGTCGGCGGGGCGACGCCGAGGCAAGCACCAGGGGCGGACGCGGCGGGACAGACGTCACGCTTACACCACCGGCGGGCGGGGCACGCCGAAGCGCTCCGTGAGCTTCGCCATGAGCCCGTCCCGCACCTCGCGGTAGGCGAACAGCCGGGTCTCACGGTTGCCCTCGACGATGCTGGGATCGAGGGTGTGCCAGAACTCGAGCTCGCAGTGCGCGGTGCGGGTGAGTTCGATCGCCCTGTGCTGGGCCTCCGGCGAGAGCGAGACCACCATGTCGAAGGAATCGCTCTCGAGATCGTCGAAGGTCTTGGGCCGGTGGCTGCCGATATCGATCCCGATCTCCGCCATGACGAGGACCGCGAAGGCGTCACGCCCGCCGCCGCTGCGCACGCCCGCCGAATCGACGAAAAGCCGGGTGCCGAAGAGGCTTTTCATCAGTCCTTCCGCCATGGGCGAGCGCACGGAGTTCCACGTGCAGGCGAAGAGGATGCTGCCGGGGAGTATGCCCATGGCGAGCGAGCGGGCTAAAGCCGGACATGCAGCGCGTGGACGAGCGTGAACAGCCGCCGCGCCGTCGCCTCGTCGATATCGATGGTGCCGGCGAGTTCCCGGCGGATAATCTCGGCGCCGTCGTTATGGCAAGACCGCCGGCCCATGTCGATCGCCTCGATTTGCGAACGCGGCGCGGTTCTGATCGCCTCGTGATAGGTGTCGCAGATAGTCGCGTAGTCGCGCAGCGTCTGGCGCAGCGCCGCAAGCAGCAGCACGGCCTGGACCTGCGGCACGCCCATGTCGTCCTCGACATCGAGGAGCAGCCGCCCTTCCTCGCGGCCGATGCGCAGACGATAGGGGCCGCCCGACCCTTCGACCGGCGCGAAGCTGTTCTCCTCCAGCAGGTCGTGGATGGCGATGCGGCGCTCGTGTTCGTAATCCGGGCCTCGGCGGAAGCCGGCGCTCGGGTCCAGTGTGACCTCCACCAGCCGGTCCGTGCCAGCCGGGTCCCCTCCCACTTGCTCACTCCGTGCCGCCGCCGAGCCTGAGCGCCACCGAGAGCGCGTGGGCGTGAAGCCCTTCGGCTTCGGCGAGCGTGACGGCCGCCGGGCCGATTTGCGCGAGGCTCGCGGCGTCGCAGCCGACGAAGGTCGTGCGCTTGAGGAAATCCAGAGGCGAGAGGCCCGAGGAGAAGCGGGCGCTGCGGGCGGTCGGCAGCACGTGGTTGGGGCCGGCCACGTAGTCGCCGATAGCTTCCGGCGTGTGCCGGCCGAGGAAGATGGCGCCAGCGCTGGTCACAGCATCCGCCAGCCGGGCGGGCTCAGCCACCGCGAGTTCCAGGTGCTCGGGCGCGAGCCGGTTGACCAGCGGCGGCGCCTCGTCGAGGGAGCCGACGACGATGACCGCGCCGTGATTCCGCCAGCTCGCGGCGGCGATATTGGCCCGCGGGAGCCGCGCCAAGTGCACCGCCACCGCCTCGGTCACCCGGTCCGCGAACGCAACGTCGTCCGTGATCAGGATGGCCTGTGCGTCGCCGTCGTGCTCGGCCTGCGAGAGCAGGTCCGCGGCGATCCACTCCGGCTCGTTGGCATTGTCCGCTACCACCAGGATCTCCGACGGGCCCGCGATCATGTCGATGCCGACCGTGCCGAAGACTAGGCGCTTGGCGGCGGCGACATAGGCGTTGCCGGGACCCACGATCTTGTCCACCGGCGCGATGCTCTCGGTGCCGTAGGCGAGCGCGGCGACCGCCTGCGCCCCGCCGACCCGATAGATCTCGGTGACGCCGGCGATCTCGGCGGCGGCCATCACCGCCGCATCGAGCGCGCCGTCCGGCGTCGGCACCACCATGGCGATGCGCGCCACGCCCGCGACGCGCGCAGGGATCGCGTTCATCAGCACGGTGCTGGGATAGGCGGCGGTGCCGCCCGGCACGTAGAGCCCGACCGCATCCAACGGGCGCCAACGGGCGCCCAGCCTGACCCCGGCCTCGTCGTGGTAGTCGAGGTCCGCCGGCATCAGGCGGACGTGGAAGGCCTCGATCCGTTCCGCCGCCTGCGTGAGCGCGTCGCGCACGGCAGCAGGCGCGGCGGCGGCTTGGCCGGCGGCCTCGTCCGCCGAAAGCCGGATCGTGTCGGGCGTGAGCGCGATGCGGTCGAAGCGCGCGGTGTAGTCCAGCAGCGCCGCGTCGCCCTCTTCGCGCACCTTGTCGACGATCGCCGCCGCCTCGCGGTCGACGTCCTCGGCCACGCCGCGCCGGGCCGCGAGCAGAGCATCGAAGGCGGCGGCGAAGCCCGCGCCAGCGCTATCCAGCCTGTGCGCCATTCACCGCCTCGCCGAAGCGCTCGATCCAGGCCTGGAGTTCGCCGGCCCGGGTCTTGAGCGCGGTGCGATTGACCACCAGCCGGGCGGAGATATCGGCGATATGCTCCACCTCGACCAGGCCGTTGGCCCTGAGCGTCGCGCCGGTGCCGACCAGATCGACGATCCGCCGGCAGAGCCCCAGCCCCGGCGCAAGCTCCATCGCGCCGTTGAGCTTGATGCACTCGGCCTGCACGCCGCGGGCGGCGAAATGGCGTCGCGTCACCTGCGGATACTTGGTGGCGACCCGCACGTGACTCCAGCGCGAGGGGTCGTCCCCAGTCGCGAGTTCCGCCGGCTCCGCCACCACCATGCGGCAGAGGCCGATGCCGAGATCGAGCGGCGCATAGATCTCGCGGTACTCGAACTCCATCAGCACGTCGTTGCCGACCACGCCGAGCTGGGCCGCGCCGAAGGCGACGAAGGTGGCGACATCGAAGCTGCGCACCTGGATCAGCCCGAGACCCGGATCGGACGTGGCGAAGCGCAGCTGGCGCGCGTGCTCGTCCGCGAACGCGGTTTCCGGCTCAATGCCGGCGCGCGACAGCACGGGCGAGAGCTCGCGGGCGATCCTGCCCTTGGGCAGCGCGAGCAGCAGGCCGTCGATCACAGGCGCTCCTCCCCCTGCACCGCAGCCAGTCGCGGCTCCTCCAGGTCCTGAAACAGGCAAGCGAGGTGGCCGGCCTCGATCCATACCTCGGCACCGTCCTGAAACAGGAGCCGCACCACGGTCGTGGACCGGTCGGGCTCGGCGACCATACCGGCGAGCGTGAGCAGCCGCGCGGGCTCGGCGCGGTCGATCCCACGCTGCTTGACCGCAGAGACCGCATCGAAGTGGATCGCGGCCCGCGCCTGGCCCGCGGGTCCACCCGCGGCCTCGCGGCAGCGGCGCACGACGATGGCCGCGAAGCGGCTGTCGGCGGGCTCGAAAGCCATCTCGCCGACCGCGAAGACGGCGTCCTCAAGGCATGCGGAGATCACGGCGAGATCGCCGGCATCCTCTGCCCGCAGCTTGAGACGCGTGCACGCCGTCAATGATGGACCCGGTCGATCTCGGCGCCGCAGGCCGCGAGCTTGTCCTCAATCCGCTCGTAGCCGCGGTCGAGGTGATAGACCCGGTGCACCACGGTCTCGCCCTCGGCGGCGAGTCCCGCAAGGACCAGCGACGACGAGGCCCGGAGGTCGGTGGCCATCACCTGCGCGCCAGTGAGCGAGTCCACGCCGCGCACCAGCGCGGTCGGGCCGCGAACGGCGATGTCCGCGCCCATGCGGCGCAGCTCCTGCACGTGCATGAAGCGGTTCTCGAAGATCGTCTCGGTGATCATCGCGGCGCCGTCGGCGACAGTCATGAGCGCCATCGCCTGCGCCTGCAGGTCGGTGGGAAAGCCGGGATAGGGCCGCGTCGTCACGTCCGTCGCCGCCGGCCGGCCGTTGCCGCGCACCCGGAGCCCACGCGCCGTCACGGTGATGCTAACCCCGGCAGCCTCCAGATAGTCGAGCAGCGAGCGCAGCAGGGCGGCCGGCGCGCCGGCCAGCTCGACATCGCCGCCCACCATGGCAGCCGCCAGCGCATAGGTGCCGGCCTCGATGCGATCGCCCACCACGTGATGCTCGGCGCCGGAGAGCGCCTCCTTGCCGCGAATCAGAAGCTCGTCAGTCCCGATTCCCGTGATGTCGGCGCCCATCGCGTTCAGGCAAAGGGCGAGATCGGCGATCTCGGGCTCGCGCGCGGCGTTGCGGATGACCGTCTCGCCGTCCGCCAGCGTCGCCGCCATCATCAGGTTTTCCGTGGCTCCCACCGAGGCGAAGGGCAGCCTGATCTCTGCTCCGCGCAGGCGCCCGCGCGCGTGCGCCCGGATGTCGCCGTCCTCCAGCACGACCTGGGCACCGAGCCGGGCGAGCCCGTCGATGTGCAGATCCACTGGCCGCGTGCCGATGGCGCAGCCGCCGGGGAGCGAGACGGTCGCGCGCCCCGTGCGGGCGAGCAGCGGGCCCAACACCAGGATGGAGGCGCGCATTCGGCTCACCAGCTCGTAGGGCGCCGTGGTGCTGGTGATCTGGCGCGCCCGGAGCGAGAGCACCCGCCCGGCATTGCCGCCGCGCCGGGCGTGGCCGTCCATGCCGATCTCGACCCCGTGCTGGGCCAGCAGGTGCGCGAGCGTGGTGATGTCGGTGAGGTGCGGGATGTTGGCGAGCGTGAGCGTTTCGTCGGTCAAGAGACACGCCGCCATCAACGGCAGGGCCGCGTTCTTGGCGCCAAAGATCTCGATCTCGCCCTCGAGCGGGCGGCCGCCCCTGATGCGGATGCTGTCCATCAATCGCCCCTGGCGCCGGGGGCAGGGCGCCGCACCGCCATGCGGCCGCACATGAGAATCGGCGCGGCCGCACCATAGGCGAGCGGTGCCCGAGGGACAAGCCAGCGGGGCGACAGACCAGGAACCTGCCATTGACGGAAACCGGGCCGAAGGCCCGGACGGCGCGACTGCGCCGCGCGCGTAGCGCGTAGGCAAGCGAGCGGAGCGAGCGCCCGCCGTTGAGGGAAATGAACGAGTCGGGAGAGGGACAGGGAGAAGTGGGTGCTTCTCAGCCCTGCCGGTACTCCGCCATGGCGTCGAGCAGCCAGGTGGCCAGATAGACCGAGAACGAATTGCGCACCGTGATCTCGTAGGACGGCGTGTCGTCAGTCTGGTGCAGAATCACGTTTGCCTTCGCCAGCGCGGTTTGCACGCAGGTGTTGGGCTTGAACGCTCGCGGGTGAAGGTCGAGGCGGCAGCCCTTCATCAACACCTCCCGCGCGCGCGGGCCCGAGAGCGCGAGCGTGGCGTACATGGCGCTCACGTCAGTCAACGCGTGGTGGCGGCCGTCGAGGCGCCCCCGCAGCGTGTCATCGAGCTGAGCACCTTCCTCCGCCGGGCCGGTCACCAGCCACTCGTCGGGACCGAGCCAGAGCAAGATCTTGCCGTTGACGGTGGTGGCTGCGGTGTTTGGTGTGCGCGGCAACGACCCGCCAAGAATGGCGCCGGCGGCGGTGAGCGCCTCAACATCCTTCGGATCGATTCGGAGGTTGAAACGCGCACGCGCCGACCTGTCTGTTAGCGTCACGCCATCGGCGCGCGCGCCCGCGAGCGCGTCTGCAAGGCCCGCGAGCGGGCTGCGGGGTGCCGGCGCCTCAGCCATCCCGCTTGGCTCCTTCCGAGTCGTAGAACACCGGCTCGGTGATCTTGCAGGGCAGGAAGCCGGTCTCGGGCGCCGCATAGATGGTCTCGCCCTTGCGCGCCCGGCCGCCCTTCACCAGCGCGAGCGCGATGGAACGCCCCAATGTCGGGCTCGCGTAGCTCGATGTGACGTGACCGATCATCGGGATCGGCGGCTGCCCGCGCTTGTCCACCAGCTGCGTGCCTTCGGGTAGCACCTTCTTGGGGTCGTCGGTGAGGATGCCGACGAGCTGCTTGCGGTCCTCGCGCCGCGAGTCTTCGCGGTTCCAGGCGCGCTTGCCCAAGAAATCGGCTTTCTTCTTGGAGACGATCCAGTCCATGCCGAGGTCGTGCGGCGTGGTGGTGCCGTCGGTCTCCTGGCCCACGATGATGAAGCCCCGCTCGGCACGCAGCACGTGCATCGCCTCGGTGCCGTAGGGGGTGATGCCGTGCTCGGCGCCTGCCTCCATCAGGGCATCCCACAGGCGGCGGCCGTGGCTCCAGGGCACGTTGATCTCGAAGCTGAGCTCGCCGGTGAAGCTGATGCGGAAGACGCGGGCATTCACGCCGGCGACGACGCCCTCCTTCACGCTCATGAAGGGGAAGGAGTGGGCATCCAGCGCCATCTCCGGCGCCAGCGCAGCCAGCACGTCGCGGGCGCGTGGGCCGGCCAGCGCCACCGTCGCCCACTGCTCGGTCACCGAGGTGCAGTAGACCTTGAGCTCCGGCCACTCGGTCTGCAGCCATTCCTCGAGCCATTCCAGCACGTGGGCCGCGTTGCCGGTGGTCGTCGTCATCAGGTAGTGGTTCTCGCCGAGGCGCGCGGTGGTGCCGTCGTCGAAGACCATACCGTCGTCGCCGCACATCAGCCCGTAGCGCACCCGGCCTACCTTCAGCGTCGAAAAGGCGTTGGTGTAGACCATGTCGAGCAGGGTCGTGGCGTCGGGCCCCTTGATGTCGATCTTGCCGAGGGTGGAGGCATCGAGGATACCCGCAGCCTCCCGCACCGCCCGGCATTCGCGCGCCACCGCCGCGTGCTTGTCATCGCGCCGCTTGGGATACCACCAGGGCCGGTGCCACTGGCCCACGGGCTCGAACACCGTACCTGCGGCCTCGTGCCACACGTGCATCGCCGTGCGCCGCACCGGGTCCATCAGCGCGCCGGTATCGCGCCCGGCGAGCGCGCCGAAGGTGACCGGCGTATAGGGCGGGCGATAGGTGGTAAAGCCCACCTCGGGCACCGTCTTGCCCAGCGCATCGGCAAGGATGGCAAGCCCGTTGACGTTCGCCGTCTTGCCCTGGTCGGTGCCCATGCCGACGGTGGTGTAGCGCTTGACGTGCTCGACCGACCGAAAACCCTCGCGCGCGGCGAGCCGGATATCCGCCGCGGTCACGTCGTCCTGGTGGTCGACCATGTGCTTGGCCTTGCCGTGGCCGAGCGGCTTCAGCCCCGGTGCGAGCCAGTAGGGTGTGATGGCGCCGGGCTCAGGTGCTTCGACCGGCGGTGCCGGCGGCGGCGTGCCATCGCCGAAACCCGCCGCCTCGGCCGCGCGCGCGCCGATGGCGGCCCCCTCCGCGAGACAAGCGGCGAGGCCAAAGCTGCCGTTGGCGGCGCCCGCGACTTCCAGTGCTTGCGTCGCGGTGCCGGGGAGGAAGATGCCCCGCGCCTCTTCGTAGGTGAGCTTGCCGGCCGACTGGCTGAAGAGATGCACCGCCGGGTTCCAGCCGCCGGAGACCAGCACGCTGTCGCAGAAGATGCGGTATTGCTCGCCGCTGAGCCCGCCATCCCCGTCGAGCTTCGCAACGGTGACGGAGCGCACCCGCTTCGTCCCGTGAGTGGCGGCGATGGCCGAGCCGGTGTGGAGCGCGACGCCGGCCTCCTTGAGCGCAGGCGCCAGCGGCGCCGCGGGCTCGGGCCGGCAATCGACCACGGCGCCGACCGTGCCGCCCGCCTCGACGATGTCGTGCGCTACCTCGTAAGCCGCGTCGTTGTTGGTAAACAGCACCGCGCGCTCGCCCGGCAGCGCCGCGTACTGGTTGAGGTAGCGCTGCGCCGCCGAGGCCAGCAGAATGCCGGGGCGGTCGTTGTCGGCGAACACCAAGGGCCGCTCATGGGCGCCGGTGGCGAGCACCACCCTGCCCGCCTTGATGTTCCAGAGGCGCTGACGGCTCGTGCCGGCCGGCGCGCCCGGCCCCAGGTGGTCGGTGCGGCGCTCGAACGCGCTCAGCGAGTTGTGGTCGTAGTAGCCGAAGAGCGTGGTGCGGGTGAGGACGCGGACCTCCTCCATCGCGGCAAGACGCCCGGCCGCCGCTTGGGCCCAGGCCGCGCCGTCGACGCCATCGACTCTGTGGCGCAGGCCCACCAGGGCGCCGCCGAGGGTCGCCTCGTCGTCCACCAGCATCACCCGCGCGCCGGCCTCACCGGCGGCGAGCGCCGCGGAGATGCCCGCCGGGCCGCCGCCCACCACCAGCACGTCGCAGTGGATGTTCATCTTGTCGTAGGAGTCCGGGTCGGGCGCCTCCGGCGCGCGGCCGAGCCCCGCCATCCGCCTGATCGCGGGCTCGTAGAGCGACTTCCAGAAGGACGCCGGCCAGAGGAAAGTCTTGTAGTAGAAGCCGGCGGGGAAGAGCGGCGCGAGCCGCCCGGTCCAGGCGGCGAGGTCGCAGTTGGCGCTCGGCCAGGCGTTGACGCCGGCGGCGGTGAGCCCGTCGTAGAGCTCGACCTGGGTCGCACGCAGGTTGGGCTCCGTCCGTGCGCCTTCGCCGAGTTGCACCAGTGCGGACGGCTCCTCCGCGCCTGCGGTGAGGATGCCGCGCGGCCGGTGATACTTGAAGCTGCGGCTGGTCAGGTGCGTGCCGCTCGCGATCAGCGCGGACGCCAGCGTATCGCCGGCATAGCCCTCGTAGCTCCGCCCGTTGAAGGTGAAGCGGAGGCGCTGCGCCCTGTCGATCCGCCCACCCTCCTTGAGACGAAAGCGCACTATCCGCCCTCCGCCTCGTCGCCCGGCGCATCGGGCCTGGGCGTGCCCATGGGATAGATCGTGAGCACGTCGTTGCTGACGGTGTCGCGCAGCGCGTTGAACCAGCGCCGGCAGCCTTCCCGGT
Source organism: Alphaproteobacteria bacterium (assembly GCA_022826665.1). Classification (GTDB taxonomy): domain Bacteria; phylum Pseudomonadota; class Alphaproteobacteria; order UBA828; family UBA828; genus WTGU01. The sequence goes on from JAJDUK010000080.1 coordinate 32,752, forward strand.
GCATCCAGCGCTCGGCGTGGACGCCCTTCGGGTTGCTCCGCATGAAGAGATAGTCGCCCCAGCCGGCATCGTCGGTCGTCGCCGGGTCGGGGCGTGCGATGTGGGCCTCGCCACCGTAGCGAAACTCGGATTCCGGCCGCGCGCCGCACCAGGGGCAATCGATCCAGAGCATTCCGCGCTTCCTAGTGCGCCACGGCCGCCGCCGCGTGCTCGTCGATGAGCGCGCCGGAGGTGAAGCGGTCGAGCGCAAAGGGCGCGTTGAGCGGGTGCGGCTCGCCGGTCGCGATGGTGTGGGCCAGCACCCAGCCCGAGCCCGGCGTCGCCTTGAAGCCGCCGGTGCCCCAGCCGCCGTTGATGAAGAGACCTTCCACCGGGGTCTTGCCGATGATGGGCGAGGCATCGGGGCAGACATCCACGATCCCGGCCCAGGAGCGCATCATCCGCACCCGGCTGAAGATCGGGATCAACTCGACGATGGCCCCCATCTGGTCCTCGATGGTGTGCAGACCGCCGCGCTGGCTATAGGAGTTGGGCGGGTCGAGGCCGGCGCCGATCACGAGCTCGCCCTTGTCGGACTGGCTGACGTAGACGTGCACGCCGTTCGACATGATGACGCAGTGAAGCACCGGCTTGAGCGGCTCAGAGACCAGCGCCTGCAGCGGGTGGCTCTCGATCGGCAGCCGGAAGCCCGCCATCGCAGCCAGCACCGAGCTATGCCCCGCGACCACGATGCCGACCTTCTTCGCGGCGATCGTGCCTTGCGTGGTTTGCACGCCGGTCACCCGGCCGGCTTCCACGTCGATGCCGGTGACCTCGCAATTCTGGATGATGTCGACGCCGCGCGCGTCCGCCGCCCGCGCGTAGCCCCAGGCGACCGCATCGTGGCGTGCGTTGCCGCCTCGTCGCTGCAGGGTGCCGCCCATGATCGGGTAGCGCGTCTTGGGCGAGGTGTTGAGGATCGGGCAGAACGCCTTGACCTCCTCCGTGGACAGCAGCTCGGCATCGACCGCGTTGAGCCGGTTGGCGTTGACCCGCCGGGTCGCCTCCTGCAGATCGTGGACGTTGTGGATCAGGTTCAGCACGCCCCGCTGGCTGAACATCAGGTTGTAGTTCAGTTCCTGTGCGAGGCCTTCCCACAGCTTGAGCGAGTGCTCATAAAGCGCCGCGCTCTCGTCCCACAGATAGTTGGAGCGGATCACCGTGGTGTTGCGGCCGGTGTTGCCGCCGCCGAGCCAGCCTTTCTCCAGCACCGCCACATTGGTGATGCCGTGGAGGGCGGCGAGGTAGTAGGCGGTCGCCAGCCCGTGTCCGCCGGCGCCGATGATGACCACATCGTAGGCTGGCTTCGGTGCAGGGCTCCGCCACTGCTCCGGCCAGTGCTCGTGGTGGCTCAGCGCGTTGCGCGCCAGGCTGAAGATCGAGAACTTTTTCATTTGCGCGTGCCCGAATACAGGAACCGCGCGGCCGTGTCACTCGCGCCGGTTGGACGAATCCCCGTGTGCGTCTTGACGGGCTGCGGCCGGGGGGCTACTTGTGCGCCTCACGCACCCCCGACAGCCGCACGGATCTCTCACGATGGTCGATGTCGCGATCAAGTCGACGGACGGGCACCCGCTCGTCTTCCTGCCCGAGCACGACGGCTACGCCGACGATTACCTGCGCACCATCCTCCGAGGGGTGAAGACCTTCGCGATGGTGGGCGCCAGCACTCAGTGGCGCCGGCCCAGCTTCTACGCCATGAAGTATCTGACCAAGAAGGGTTATCGGGTGATCCCCATCAACCCGGGCCGGGCCGGCGAGACGATCCTGGGCGAGACGGTCTACGCGAGCATCGCCGAGTGTCCCGATAAGCTCGACATGGTGGATATCTTCCGCACCTCGGAGGAGGCGCTGGATATCACCAAGGACGTCATCGCGAACAAGGATGAGAAGGGCATCGGGGTGCTGTGGATGCAGCTCACGGTGCGCAACGACCACGCCGCGCAGCTCGCCGAAGAGGCCGGGCTCACGGTCGTCATGAACCGCTGCCCCAAGATCGAGTTCGCCCGACTCTCGGGCGAGCTGAGCTATAGTGGCATCAACTCGCGGATCGTATCCGCCAAGCGGGCAAGGCCGCTCAACGCATGAACGAGATGCAACCCCTCAAGGCGGAGGCTGACAAGGCCGCGCCGCAACGCGAGTACGGGATAGAGACGCTGGCGGTCCACGCCGGCGCGCGGCCCGACCCGGTCACCGGTGCGCGGACGACGCCGATCTATCAGACCGCGGCCTACGCTTTCGACGATGCCGACCACGCGGCCGAGCTCTTCAACCTGCAGACCTTCGGCTACATCTATTCGCGCATCACCAACCCCACCGTCGCCGTGCTCGAGGAACGGGTCGCGGCGTTGGAGAACGGACGCGGCGCCGTGGCGGCTGCCACCGGCCACGCGGCGCAGTTCCTGTTGGGCGCGACGCTGCTGGAGAGCGGCGACGAGTTCATCTCGTCGAACAATCTCTACGGCGGCTCGGTCACCCAGTTCGGCCTGAGCTTCAAGAAGCTCGGCTGGACCTGCCACTTCGTCGACATGACGGAGCCCGAGAACGTCGAGCGGGCGATGACCGACAAGGTCAAGTTCGTCTTCTGCGAGGGGCTGGCGAACCCCGGCGGCATCGTGCTCGATCTCGAAGCGATCGCCGAAGTCACGAAGCGCCACGGCGTGCCGCTCATTGTCGACAACACGATGGCCTCACCCTATCTCTGCCGGCCCTTCGAGCACGGCGCCGACCTCGTGGTCCACTCGACCACGAAGTTCATCGGCGGCCACGGCAATACCATGGGCGGCATAGTGGTCGAATCCGGCCGCTTCGACTGGTGGCAGAACGACAAGTTCCCGAGCATGACCAAGCCGGACCCTGCCTATCACGGCCTCACCTTCGCCGAGACCTTCGGCGATTTCGGCTTTACCATGAAGATGCGCGCCGTGGCGCTGCGGGACTATGGCCCGAGCATGGCTGCGCAGGCGGCCTGGAACTTGCTGCAGGGGGTAGAGACGTTGCCGCTCCGCATGGAGCGCCACTGCTCGAACGCGCTCGCGGTCGCCAAGTATCTGGAAGACCACCCCAAGGTCTCCTGGGTTTCCTACGCCGGGCTGAAATCGAACCGCTATTACGAGCTCGCCCAGAGATACCTGCCGCGCGGTGCCGGTGCGGTCTTCACCTTCGGCGTCAAGGGCGGCTACGAGGCCGGGCTCAGGGTGGTCGATACCGTCAACATGTTCTCGCACCTCGCCAATATCGGCGACACGCGGAGCCTGATCATCCACCCGGCGTCCACCACCCACCGCCAGCTCTCCGACGAACAGAAGTCCAACGCCGGCGCTGGGCCGGACGTGGTGCGACTCTCCGTGGGCATCGAGAGCATCGACGACATCATCGCCGACCTCGACCAGGCCCTCGATCAGGCCTGACGCATTGATCTAAGGGAAGATTTCTAAGGGCTTGGGGGCGCCTTGCCTTCGGGCTTCGTCGGTGCGCCTGCGCGGTCGCGGGCGGCGAGCAGGCCGCGGCAGAGTGCGCCGTTGAATTCCATGGCGATGCGGACGCTCGCGAGCGTGCGCAGATGCTCGTCGAAGCCCGCTTCGGTGAGCGGTGCACCCTCCGCCGTGACGAAGGCGCGGTCGTCCAGCCCGGCCGGACCGCCGACGCGACCCCTCATCTCCAGGTAGCGGCGCTGCAGGCCGGCACCCTCGGGTCGGGCAACGGCGGTGCGCGCCAGTGCTTCAACGGTCATTGCCACCAATGCAGCCTTGTCGAAACCTTGGGCCAGCAGGGCGCGCAGCAGAGCCTCCTGCCGCCCCTGAAACGCCTTGTGCCGAAAAGTCGTACGCAAATTTGCAAGGGAGTCGTCGTCCCCCGCCTCGCCGAAGGCGGCGCCAAAGGCGAGGCCCTCGGCGACCCCTCGATTGACCTCGTCCGCGCACATGTGCTCCCGCAGGCGCGGAACCACGCGAGTCACCCACGGCAGTGAGGCAACGGCATCGCGCATGTCCTCGGCCATCATGTAGGCGAAGTTCGCGGCGCACCAAAAGGTCGGCAGGCGGAAGTCGATGGAGACCGCGCCGTCCGCGCCGACCGTCACCTCCTCCACGAAGCCCAAATCGGTCACCGGCTCGTCGAGCTCGGGATCAGTGACGGCAGCCAAGCAGGCCAGAACCTCAGCCTCGCGCCCGGCCTCGGCCGCGCCGTCACGCGTACTCATGGGCCGCATCCGCCGCGCCGGCCTAACTCCAGAGCTTCGCCTTGGCCGCGTCGATATCGATGTCGTAGAGCCGGGCCGCGTTGAGCCCGAGAATCTTCCGCTTCACCTCGGGCGTGAGGTCAACGCCGCGCTCCTGCTTGATGTCGTCGGGAAGCTCGAAGGACCAGAACTTCTCCACCAGCCACTTGGGCGTCCAGATGGCGTAGTCGCTCGCAAAGGTGAGCTTGTCCTCGCCCACCCAGAACAGGAGCTCGGCGATCACCTCGGCGAAGTAGCGCGGGCGCGCGTGCATGAAGGGCATCACCACGGCGAGCCCGCCCCAGACGTTCTCCTCCTGCACGGCGATCCAGCAGAAGTCGTCGAGCCGCGGCAGGCCGACGTGCTCGACGATGAATTTGAGGTTGGGGAAGTCGGTCGCGGCGTAGTCGACGTCGTGGCAGTCGAAGGCGTCCTTGGCCAGCGGCGTGATGGTCGGCCCCTTGTGGACGTGCATGTTGGTGATGCCGAGCTTCTCGCAGAGCTCGAAGCAGCGATAGGCCTCGGTGTCGTTGAGCCGCCAGCCGCGCGAGGCGCCGCGCCATTCGGCCGTGTAGAGCTTCACGCCCCTGATGCCGTAGGCCTCCTTCAGCGCGTGAATGTGCTCCAGCGCGGCCGTGCCCTCGCGGGGGTCGAAGGAGCCGTTGAGGATGAAGCGGTCCGGGTGCTCCTGCGTGATGACTGCGTTCTGCTCGGTGGTGTTGAAGCCCTCGATATAGAATTCCTTGAGGTAGGTCGGCTGGATGATCGCCATGTCCACCGGCCCGTCGACGAAGAGGTCGCGAACCATCGTCTCCGCGTCGTACTTCTCGAACTTCTCCTTGGGCCAGACCTCCTGCTCGGGGCTGAGCGCGCTGTGGTAGGCATAGAAGCAGTCGATGAACTGCTTGCCGTGGATGTTGCGCTGGTTGGCCGGCGCGGCATCCCAGAAGTGGGTGTGCCCGTCGACGACGAACAGTTCCTCCCCGTCGCTGGTCCTGTACATCACCTGCTCCCCTCGGCTGCGACCGAGGGCGAGGGTAGCCGGGCCCGCGCCAAACACAAGCCGCGATGCGGGAGGCGATATGGCGCGCACACGGCGCCGCTGATAAGCTTGCGGAAGCGCGGAACGAGAGGGGAGATCCGGGGATGGCTGAGCGGATGGTCGACCTGACGTTGACGCTGACCGACAACATGCCGGCGCACAAGCTGTTCCAGCGCCCGGTCATCGTGCCCCACTACACCCACGAGCAGACCCGCGAGCAGTTTTTCCTGGGCGTGGAGAACGACAGGCTCTCCTTCGCCACCACCTACATGGGCATGATCGACCACATCGGCACCCACGTGGACGCGTTCTATCACGTCAATCCCGAGGGCGCGCCGGTGGACCAGATGCCGCTCGACATGTTCATGGGCAAAGCGGTCTGCTGGGACCTGACCTACGTTCCCGATCTCGGCGACATCGACGTGGCGGACTTCGAGAAGGCGGAGGAGAAGGGCGGCGTCAAGGTGGACGGCCACATCGTCCTGCTCAACACCGGCCTCCACAATCGCCACTACCCGGACGTGAAGTCGGTATGGAGCAACCCCGGCATCACCGAAGCCGCGACCCACTGGCTCGCGGATCGCGGCTCCAAGCTCCACGGCGTCGAAGGCCCGTCCACCGACAAGCCTTCCGATAACCTCTTCCCCAACCACCGCGTCTGCCGCGACCGCGGCATCGCCCACTACGAGTGGCTCATCAACCTCGAAGAGCTGATCGGCAAGGGCGAGTTCATGTTCTACGGGCCACCGATCAAGATCGGCAACGGCAGCGGCGCGCCGGTGCGCGCCTGGGCGATCCTCGACGAATAAGCCCACATCGCCGGCGATCGCAGCCGGGTGAGGCGCCGATGACCCGCATCGACGACCGCTCGGTCGACGAGCGCATCCCCATCACCCTGCTCACGGGTTTCTTGGGCGCCGGCAAGACCACGCTGGTGAACCGGCTGCTCAGCGCGCCCGACGCCGGCAAGATCGCGGTCATCGTCAACGAATTCGGCGAGATCGGGATCGACGGCGACCTCATCGCGCGCGCCAACGAGGACATGCTGGAGCTCACCAACGGCTGCATCTGCTGCGCCGCCCAGGGCGACCTGATGGACGGGCTCAACCGGCTCTTCCTGCGCAAGATCGGCCTCGCCGAGCCCCAGGTGGACTTCGACAAGATCGTGATCGAGACCACCGGCATCGCCGACCCCTCGCCGCTGGCCCGGCTCTTCTACACCGACATGAAGCTCGACCTCACCTTCCGCCTCGACGCGGTGCTGACGGTGGTGGACCTGAAGCACGTGACCGGCCAGATCGCGCGCTCGCCGGAGGCACAGAAGCAGATCGCCATCGCCGACAAGCTCATCTTCAACAAGCGCGACCTGGTGGACGACGACGAGTTCGCCGCGGCCGTGGCGGCGGTCGAGCGCCTCAACCCCTTCTCGGTCAAGGAGGTCACCACGCACGGCGCGCTGCCGGTGGAGCAACTGCTCGACCTTGACCTGTTCGAGCCCAAGCGGCGGGACGACATGGTGGGCGCCTGGATCGGCGCCGACCGATCAGACACCGATCACGCGGCCGACGATCATGCCCACGACGATCCCGTCCACACGCCGGGCGTCGGCGCGGTCTGCCTGCAAACCCATGAGCCGCTGGAGTGGAACGCGCTGCTCCGCTTCTTCCTGGAGCTCACCGAGGAGAAGGGCGAGGACCTCTTCCGCGTGAAGGGCATGGTGCATTTCCAGAACGTCGAGAAGCCGGTGATCATCCAGGGCGTGCAGGCCACCTTCAGCCCGCCCACCTATGCCGAAGCGTGGCCGCGCGGCGAGGTGGCGACGCGGATCGTCGTGATCGGCCGCAACCTCGACCGGGCCTCAATGGAGGAGCGGTTCGCGGCCTGCGTGGCGAAGCGCGAGACCGTGCTCGACCGCGGAATCGGCGCGATCTGAGCGACCATCCGAGCAGGAGCCATCCATGAGCTTTGCCTACATGACGGCGACCGAACTCAACGGCCTGCTGGCGGCGCGCGACATCTCGCCGGTGGAGCTGGTGGAGGACACGCTCAGCCGTCAGGAGGCGCTGGAGCCCCAGATCAACGCCTTCGTCACCCGCACGCCGGAAGTCGCGCTGGAGGCCGCACGCGACGCGGAGTATGCCATCGCCGCGGGCAAGGCCGGCGCGATCGCGGGTCTGCCCACCTCGGTCAAGGACCTGGTGGCGATGGCGGGCGTGCCCTGGACCTTCGGCTCCCGCCCCTTCGCCAACAACGTGCCGGACTTCGACGCGCCCGCGGTTGAGCGGGTCAGGGCCGCCGGCGGCTGCATCGTCGGCAAGTCCACCACCAGCGAGTTCGGCTGCAAGGCGGTCTGCGACAGCCCGCTCACCGGGATCACCCGCAACCCGTGGAACCTGGCGAAGACATCCGGCGGCTCCAGTGGCGGCGGGGCCGCGAGCGTCGCCGCCGGGCTCACGCCCTTTGCGGTCTGCACCGATGGCGGCGGCTCCGTGCGAATTCCGTCCGCGCTCTGCGGGCTCTTCGGCATCAAGGGGCAGTTCGCGCGGGTGCCGGTGCACCCGGTCTCGGCTGCCCCCACCCTCGCCCACGTGGGCGCGATCGCGCGCACGGTCCGGGACGCCGCGTTGCTGCTCGGCGTCATGGCAGGCCACGACCGCCGCGATGCCTTCGGCGTCGCCGAGCCCGTGCCGGATTTCGTTGCCGCCTGCGATGGGGACGCAAAGGGCATGCGCATCGCGTGGAGCTCCACCCTAGGCTACGCCGAGCCCGAGCCCGAGATCGCGGCCCTTTGCGAGGTCGCTGCCCGGCGTTTCGAGGCGCTGGGGTGCGAGGTGGAGGTGGTCGAAGACGCGCTGGGCGATGACCCGGTCGAGATCTGGATGGCGGAGTTTTACGGCGGCATCGGCACCAAGCTGAAGGACCTGATGGCGGAGCGGCCGGATGAGCTGGACCCCGCCGTGGTCGAGACGCTGAGCGGCGGGCTCGACCGCTCGATGGTGGACTATTTCGGCCAGCTCTTCGCCCGCTACGAGTTCCGCGAGAAGATGCGCCAGCTCTTCGAGCGCCACGACCTGCTGCTCTCGCCGACGCTGCCGTGCGCCGCCTTCGACGTGGGCCTCGACACGCCGCCGGGGCAGGGGGCGCGCAACATCGTCTCCTGGGTCTACTACACCTATCCCTTCAACCTGACCGGCCAGCCGGCGGCCTCGATCCCGGCGGGCTTCACCAAGGCCGGGCTTCCTGTCGGCTTGCAGATGGTGGCCGGCATCAATCGCGAGGTCGACATCATGCGCGCAGCCGCCGCGTTCGAGGAAGCGGCACCCTGGGCCGGCCGCCGGCCGCCTCTGGCCTAGCCCGCCGGACAGCGCACAACGACGGAGGTGGCGATGCCGCTGGATGACAAGGTCCGCGAGGCGCTGGACACCATCTTCTCGGGCGACTCCGGGCTCTACAGGAACCGCGGGTGGAACCAGCGCTCGGGCTTCGGCACGCGGCCCGCGCTCCTCAACATCGACCTCGCCAACGCCTGGACGCGACCGGGCTACCGCTTCTCCTGCGATGACATGGACGAGCGCATCATCCCCGGCGTGCAGCGTCTGCTCGAGGCCGCCCGCGCCAAGCGTATCCCGATCGTCTACACGACGACCGCCTTCTGCAGCCGCTTCGACATGGGCGCGTTTCCGCTCAAGAAGCCCTTCGAGGACCTGATGCTGGGCTCGCCGGCCACCGAGATCGACGACCGCGTCGCGCTGGAGGACGGCGTCGACACGCTGATCGTCAAGAAGCGTCCGAGCGCCTTCGCCGGCACCCATCTCGGCGGCATCCTGCGTGCCGGCGGCATCGACACGCTGATCTGCACTGGCGTCACCATGGCGAGCTGCGTCCGGCACACGGTGGAGGACGCGCTGGGCGAGGGCTTCCGCACCGTCCTGGTGCGCGAGTGCGTGGGCGACCGCGTGCCCGCGGCCATCGAGTGGAACCTGTTCGACCTCGACATGAAGTACTGCGACGTCGAGCCGCTCGAACGGGTGCTGGCCTACCTCGCCGAGCTGGAACCCTTCGAAGAGCGTTAGGCCGGCCCCCGCGTCAGCGGGACGAAGGCCACCGGCAGCAGCGATTTCGCCGCGCTCAGGCCGTCGGCGCGCTTCTCGATGCGCTGCAGGTGCTGGGTCTCGGCGGCGCGGCCGACGGGGATCACCAGGCAGCCGCCGGGCCCGAGCTGCACCACCAGCGCCGGCGGGACGGACGCCGCCGCCGCGGTGACGACGATGCCGTCGAACGGCGCCTCCTCCGGCCAGCCCGTGCGGCCGTCGCCGGCGCGCACCGTCGCCTTGGCGTAGCCCAGCGCCTTGAGACGCACCGCAGCGGCCGTCGCCAGCGGCTCGACGACCTCGACCGAATAGACTGTGGCCCCCAGCGCGCAGAGCACGGCGGTCTGGTAGCCGCATCCGGTGCCCACCTCCAGGATGCGCGCCCCCGGCTCGACGTCGAGCAGCTCGGACATCAGGGCGACGATGTAAGGCTGAGAGATGGTCTGGCCGTGGCCAATGGGGAGCGGCCTGTTCTCGTAGGCGAACGACGCCTCCGCTTCGGGCACGAAGGCCGCGCGCGGCACGGTGCGCATGGCCTCCATGACGGCATCGCCGAAGACCGGCCGTCCGGTCTTGTCGCCGGTCTCATGCGCGTCGCGCGCAATCGCCTCCAGCATGGTGTCGGCGGTCGCGCTCGCTCCAAGCAAATTGCGCAGCATCGTCCGCGCGCGCCGCTAGCGTAAGTGGGGCAGCACCTTGGTCGCGTACTCGGCGACCATTCGTTCCTGGTCTTCCGTCATCAGGTAGAGCGCGAACTGCGTGACCCCGGCCGCTTCGGGTGTACGTCTGATTTGTGAGATTCATGCTGCTGCGCCGGCGCGCCGTTCCCAGAAATCGTCGAAGCGATTGCTCTCGACGGCGCAGCGCAGGGCGATGATGGCGTTGGCGCCGTTGACGGTCCAGCGCATGCCGCCCT
>JAJDUK010000036.1 GCA_022826665.1 Alphaproteobacteria bacterium
GTCATCGGGCGCATGGCGAGGCGCCGGGGCTCGATCGACGACATCGAGGCGGCGCTGATCGCGGAAGCCATCGCCGCGGCCTGGGACGAAAGCGGCAACGACGCCGATCTCGGCACGGTGCGAGGCCATCTCGCGAAGCGCGACGACCGGCGCGCGGCCGACATGGCGACGGCGCTGGGTCCCTGGTGCCCCGGCGGGGCGATGGGGCGGCTGTTCGCGGGCTCGAACGTCCCCGACCTGGAGAACGCGCTCACCGTGTTCGAGCTGGCCGAGCTCAAGGGACGCGGCGACGTGCAGGCGGTGGTGCTGATGCTGGTGGTCTTCCTCGCCACCCAGCGCATGTACCACGGGCCGCGCACGCGCGCGAAGGCGATCGTCATCGACGAGGCCTGGGACCTGCTCTCGGGCGAGGACTCGAAGGCCTTCCTCGAAGGCGCGGCGCGACGGGCGCGCAAGTATCGCGGCTCGCTCATCACGGGCACCCAGAGCGTCAACGACTACTACGCCAACCCCGCCGCACGGGCGGCGTGGGAGAACTCGGACTGGGTGATCTTCCTCGCCCAGAAGGACGAGTCGGTCGAACTCCTGAAATCCGAGAAGCGCATCCACTGCGATCCGGGCATGGAGCGCGCGCTCAAGAGCCTGACCACAGCGGACGGCCGCTATGCCGAGCTGGTGCTGCACGGCCCAGACGGCTGGCGGGTGGCGCGTCTGGTGCTCGATCAATGGTCGGTCGCGCTGTTCTCCTCGCGCGGCCCCGCCTTCGCGGCGGTCGAGCGCCTGAAGGCCGAGGGGCTCTCCACGGTCGACGCCATCGACCGGCTTGCCGGGGACACTCCCCTCGCGGGGGACGTTCCCCACGGGGACGACGCTCGTCGCGCCGGGGAGGCCGCCGCCGCAGCCGGACGTTCCGAACCATCCGAAACGGAGGCAACCCCATGACAGCGAAGACCGCCGCCGAAACCGGCGGCACGCAACTGGCGCTCAGTTGGCCCGACGATCCGGAGAGCGTGACGGCGGACACCATCGACTTCGAGGCGCTGGCGCACGTGCTGGCCAACACCTGCCGCCGGGGCGGGTGCCTGCGCCAGTACCACTCGGTGGCGGCGCACGCGGTGATCGTGTCGGAAGAAATCGAGGCGCTGGACGGGCTCGGCGACGAGGACCGGCGGCGGCTTGCGCTGCACGCGCTCATCGCGAACGCGCCGTCCGCGTGGCTCCGGGGGCGCGTGGCGGACTCGCAGCGCGCGGCGGAACGCGCCGGAAGGCTCGCCACCGGGATCGAGACCGCGGTGCGCGAGGCCGCCGGCCTCGATGCCGTGCTCGACGAGGAACAGGCGGAGCTCTTGAAGTTCGTCACGCGCATGGCGGCGGCGGCCGAGACCCGCGACCTGCTCGACGGGGATGCGCCGGTGGGCGCCGGCGTCGCCTTCCCGCCCTTGAAGCGGCGCATCCGCTCGATCCCGCCGGACAAGGCGGCGGCGGTCTGGCTCGCCCGCTTCCGGGCGCTCGCCGGGCCGGACGAGGAGCGGCGCGGGCGCATCTCCCGCACGAACGGGCCGGGCGAGGCGGATGCCGCGCAAGCCTGACATGACGCGCTCGGACCCCGGCTGGCCGGTGATGGTCTCGGCCGTGCTGCTTTCGGGCGCCGTGGCGGCGGCGGTGGCGGCGGCGATGCTCCGATATGGCGTCGAGCCGGCGCCGGGCATTGCCTCCGTGCGGCTCGGCGAGATGACCGCCGCATACACCACCCGCGCCGTCGCGGAAGGTGGGACGGCCGAGGACGTGCGCGCCTGGGGCGTGGCGCTGGAGGCCGCGCTCGGCCGCGTGGCCCGGCGTCATGAGGTCGTGCTGCTGCCGGCGCGCGCCGTCGCCGCCGGGGCGCCGGACCTGACGCCGGAGGTGGAGGACACGCTCGCGGCGATTCTCGCTCGCGGCCGGGCGGAGGGAACGGCACCGCCGCCGGAGGACGGCCGGTGAGCGCGACGCGTCCGATATTCGGTATGAAAACGGCCGCGCTGCGCCGCCGCCATATCGCGCTCGGCGTGATGATCGCGCTGGCGGCCCTCTGGCTGGCCGCGGCCTCGCGCGTTCACGTCAACGCGAGCTGGTCGGACGAGGCGTGGGGCTACGCCGTGTTTCCGTTGTTCGGCGCAGCGCCGGAGATCGGAGACCGTGTGCTGTTCGAGCCGCCCGAGGCGGTCGGATCGAGGGTGCCCTATCTAAAAACCGTGCGCGGCGTGCCGGGGATGCGCATCAAGGTCGGAGACGACGGCACGGTCCGTCTGGACGGCGTTGCGGTTGCGCGCGCGAAGACGCATGCGCTCGACGGACGGCCGCTCGCGGCGATCGCGCCGGGCACGATTCCGCCCGGCCATTACTACCTGCACGCCGATCATGTCGACTCCCACGACAGCCGCTACGCGGAGATCGGGCTGGCGCCTGCCGCGCGCATCCTCGGGCGGGCCATTGCGATGCCCGATATTCCCTGGATCGGGCTGAAGGGGCCGCTGGTCGGCCCGGAGGACATCGTGCCGGGCGAGGCCCCGGAGGCGACGACGATCGTGCCGCACCCGTTGGACAACGGCGTGGCGGGACCGGCTGCGGGAACGCCGCCCGTGGAGGCGGCACGATGAGGCGCGCATTCCCGACGGTGCCTGCCGTCGCCATGCTGCTTGCCGTGACGCTGGCCGTCGGCATTCCCTCCGCCGCATCCGCGAAGGACCTCGGCGTGCGCGGCGCGACCTGGGCGGTGGCCGAGCCGGACCTGCTCGCCGAAATCGAGGCGCGGCTCCTCGAAATGCAGCGCTCGGGCGCGCTGGCGCGCCTCCAGACCGAGGCGCGCGAACGCGCCCGCTCGCGGCTGGAAGAGCCGGAGCCGGTTCCGGGCTTCGCGCCGGCCACGCGGGAGCGCAGCCGCCTGTTCGACCCCGCCATTGTCGTCGAGCGCGACATTCGGACGCCCGAGGGGATCCTCATCGCCGCAGCCGGGACGCGGGTCGACCCGCTGGAGCGGGTCGCGCTCACGCGCGACCTGCTGTTCGTCGACGGCAGGCGCGACGCCGAGATCGCCTGGGCGCTGGCGCACGGGCGCCCCGCGAAGGTCGTGCTGCTGGCGGGACGGCCGCTGGAGCTCATGCGCCGGCATGGCCGCCCCTTCTTCTTCGACGCCGGCGGAAGGCTCGCGGCGCGGTTCGGCATCGCGGCGACGCCGAGCCTGGTCGCGCAGGACGGGACGCGGCTGCGCATCACGGAGATTCCGGTCGCGGACCGGGACGACCCCGAACGGGAGGAATGAAGCCATGCTGAACATGAACCGGGCGACGCTGCTGGGTCATGCCGGGCGCGATCCCGAGCTGCGCGATCTGAACAACGGCGGCAGGGCGGCGGTGTTCACCCTCGCCACCACCGAGAAGTGGACCGACCGCGAGGGCCGGCCCGGCGAGGCGACGGAGTGGCACCGCATCGTGGTGTACGGGCCGGCGGTCAAGGCGGTCGAGACCATG
>JAJDUK010000097.1 GCA_022826665.1 Alphaproteobacteria bacterium
TACCGCCTCAAGCAGAGCAGGTCCCGACGCCGGCACCCGTCCGAGTAACTCCCCCGCTTGACCCCGTGGGCCCACAGGCCCCTCCCACGCGCGGGCCGCCGCCAGCCGCGCGGAGGGCGCGTCGCCCCGCGCGCGGGGCCCACCCGTGGACTACGGGGACAAGCTACCGCCGAGACCGTGGTACAATTTTACTCCGCCGCTCTGGCGCATATTCCCGCCGCCGTTGACACTAGTCAGGATGCGCGCAGTGTTCCAGACCAAAAGGCTGACATTTATGACAAGACATAGCTTGAGACAGGACCCTGTCGCGCTTACAGCTGTCCGTCATATTCAGGACTTCGGCTTTATTGGCTGGCACCTGAGGAAGCGGAAGCGCGAAAGTGTGTCGGGCGACACGATTGTGGATGGCAAGGTGCTCCTGGAGCGCCAAGTGGTTGAAGCCGGTCTACTGGCCGTCGAAGAATTCCCCGAGCGTGATGACAGTACAGTTTTTCTGATGATGGGTCCCCCGAGGCCCGAAGCCGGGGACGGACTGGTTGCTCTGACGCGCTATTGGCTCGTTGACGAGGTTGCAACGCTGCACCCGGGAAGTCAGGAAGCAATCTACGCCGTACTCTGCGTCTCGCACTGATCCGAATCAGATAGACTTGGGAGGAGCTTCGGACTGTTGTTCGGCACCATCGTTTGACCCCTCGGAATCAAAGAAAATCAACACGTTGTCACGCCGATCGGCATCCAATCTGCGTGCCGAACAACAGTTTAGCCTTACAAAGACGAACAGGGTCGCCTCTCCTCGCGCAACGTTTGTTCGTTCTGCGCAAGCACTTCCTTCACGCATTCGGCTCCTTGCCACACCTCCGCATCGCAGAAATGAACATGACGCAAGCCGCCAGTTCCGCGCAGCCGCTCCATTCAATTCATACGGGGTGCAACTCGGTCACGAACCAGATGCTCTCGGTAACCGTGTAGTAGCGGTGCCAGGCGTAGGTAAACTCGTTCTCTCCGGCCACCGTGCAGAACGGTTCATGGGTGAAGCCCGGCGCCATGATCACATCCTCGTACAGCGTGGACGCATCCGGTTCGCGGAACTTCTGTAGCCGCCCCGTTCCGTGCACCTGGGTGTGCAATTCGAGGAACGAATGCTCGTTATGTATGAGGCAGTCCGTTTCATTGGGTGACCACCAACACTTGACCACGATGTCGAAGGGCTGGAGCTGCTCGCGACTCTCACGCTCCATCGTGAATGCCAACGGATCCTCTTCGGTGCGGCCGACATTGTCGACTGGCGCCAGGTACAAGGGCGTTTGTCTGGGAAATCCGTCGAACACATCGCCAAACCAGTCCCATCCGCGGAACATGACACCGCCGAGATTCTCGAGGTCCGTGATGCGCAAGACCGCAATCCGTTCGGCCTCGACAACCCGGTTTCCATGAATGATCGTCGACCGCCATGGCTGAATGGCCGTTCGGACGTCTCCCTCCACATGGATTGCTCGTGGGGACAAATTGACGACGATGCCGTCCACCTCCAGGAGCTCCACATCGGTGAACAGCTTCGCATAGAGATGATTGTCGGCGAACGCCAGGTCACGCGACACATTCCGGTTGGAGGGCATTCGAACCTCCCCTGTTGAAGAGGCCTTGTCGAGACCTCGCTGGTGGACTCTCGCGACCGTCCTCGCACTTAACGGCGTAGCCACGTCCCTCGTTTAGCATCTCGACACACACATCGCCAAGTTGAGGCATGTGCGCTGCGGGGTTATCGAGCGTGCAACATTGATCTGAAGCGTTCAGATACCTTCGCGTTGAAGACACCCGGAGGTGGGGGCTACGGGCCATGTTGAAATGCCGTGTGGCGCGTCCCGAGAGCTTCCGACGCGGCGCGCAGCGCCGGAGGCACTCGTCCGTAAACTCCGCCACCCATGCTGAGAAATCGAAGAATAAGGGGTCAAGCGAATCATCGCTTCTTCTGTGACCGGTTCCAAGAACCAGTTTGTGAGCCCGGTTCAAGCGCCATTATCGGTCGCGCCGACGCGTTCGCGGTTTTCGCCGCCCCCTGCGGCGCGCTTCAAGCGACCCTGTCTCCGCATCGTTAGCGAGTCGGAGCAGCAACCTCTTCATCCACAAATCACAATCTAGACATGATTTCGTGAGTATAACGTGTCTTGTTGAAAACAATCTGTGCTTTTACCGTGCCTCCGCTGCTAGAGAGCGTTACTCTAATTACCCTGCGCGCCCGGCTTCGGCCGGCGCTCCTGCACCGTCGCCCATGCGCGCCGGCGTCTGTCCCATTCCGCACGGATACGCCAATGAACGGTCCCGAAGAGAGAGACCGTGAACTCCAAGCGCTCAGGGATCGCATCTCTGCGCTCAGCGCGGCCACCCTGCGGATCAGCGCGAGCCTCGACCTCGCCACAGTACTGCAAGAGGTCGTCGACAGTGCGCGCGCGCTCACTGGTGCGCGCTACGGCGTCATCGCGACCGTCGACGACACGGGTGAGGTGCAAGATTTCGTCTCTTCCGGCTTCTCACCGGAGGAGCACGACCAACTCGCCGAGTGGGCCGACGGACCACGCCTCTTCGAGCACTTGCGGAACCTACCCGGACCGTTGCAAGTCGGAGACCTGCACGACTACGTGCGCTCCCTCGGTTTTTCCCCGGACCTGATGGTCTCGAGCACCTTGCAGGGCGTGCCGATGCGCCACCGCGGTGTGCAGGTCGGCAACTTCTTCCTTGCCGGGAAGGGGGGCGGCGTAGAGTTCACCAGTGAGGACGAGGAGGTCGTGGTCCTGTTCGCTTCGCAGGCGGCGACTGCCATCGCGAACGCTCGTGCCCACCGCAAAGAGCAACGCGCCCGGGCCGACCTGGAGGCCCTCATCGACACCTCGCCGGTGGGTGTCGTGGTCTTCGACGCCCAAACCGGAAAGCCAGTGTCCTCCAATCGGGAGGCCAATCGAATCATCGACCCCCTTCGCATCCCGGGCCGTCCCGTAGAAGAGCTGCTCGAGGTGCTGAGCTTCCGGTTTGCCCACGGGCGCGAGGTCGCGCTTGACCGCTTCTCGCTTGCGCAGGAGCTGAAGAACTCGGGGGTGGTGCGCGCGGAGGAAGTCGTGGTCTCGGTGCCCGACGGGCGGAGCGTATCGATGCTGGTCAACGGAACGCCGATTCATGCCGATGATGGAACGGTGACGTCGGTGGTCGTCACCATGCAGGACCTTGCGCCGCTCAACGAGCTTGAGCGACTGCGCGCGGAGTTCCTGGGCATGGTAAGCCACGAACTGCGCGCGCCGCTCACCTCCATCAAGGGCTCGACGGCCGCGGTGCTGGGCGCGGCGCCCGCTCTGCCGCGCGCCGAGCTAATGCAGTTCTTCCGCATCATCGACGGTCAGGCCGACCACATGCAGGGCCTCATCGGCAACCTACTCGATGCGGGGCGCATCGAGGCGGGGACGCTGTCCGTGGATCCGGAGCCCTCCGATATTGCCGCGCTTGTGGACCGGGCGAGGAACACTTTTCGGAGCGGCGGCGGCAGACACACGGTCATGATTGACCTGCCGCCCGACCTTCCGCGGGTGATGGCGGATCGCGAGCGCGTCGTGCAGGTGCTGAACAACTTGCTTTCCAACGCGGCCCGTCACTCTCTAGAAACCTCTCCGATCCGCGTGGAGGCGGCGCGCGAAGGGGTGCACGTGGCGGTCGCGGTCTCGGACCAGGGCCAGGGAGTGCCTCCTGAAATGCTGGCGAATCTCTTTCACAAGCATGTGGCGCTTGCCGGCGGCGACGGAGAGGGCGGAATCGGGGCGACAGGGCTAGGGCTTGCAATCTGCAAGGGGCTGGTGGAAGCGCACGGGGGCCGCATCCGCGCCGAGAGCGCAGGCCTGGGCCAGGGCACAAGGTTTACCTTCACGCTTCCGCTCTGCGACGACGGCGTTGGCGAGGCCCGATCCGGTCAAGCTCGCGCGCGCACCGCTGGCGTCTTTGGGCAGAAGCCGCGCATCCTCGTCGTCGACGACGACCCGAAGACCCTGCGCTACGTGCGCGACGCGCTTTCCCGGGCGGGCTACGCCACGCTGGTCACGGGAGAGCCGGGGGAGCTGGCGAGCCTGATTCGCACGGAGAGGCCCAGGCTCGTACTCCTGGATCTCCTGTTGCCGGGCACCGACGGCATCGAACTGATGGCGCAGGTCCCGGAGCTCTCCGACCTGCCGGTGATCTTCATCTCGGGTTACGGCCGCGACGAGACGATCGCGCGGGCCTTTGAAAGCGGTGCCGCCGACTACATTGTCAAACCCTTCTCGCCGACGGAGCTGGTGGCGCGGGTCGGGGCAGCACTGCGAAGCCGTGCCGGCGCCGACCCCTTCGTTCTGGGAGCACTCGCCATCGACTACGAGCGGCGCAGAGTGACGGTGGAGGGGCGCGTGGTGGCGCTTACCGCCACCGAATACGAGCTGTTGCGCATCCTCTCGGTCAACGCCGGACAGGTGGTGACCTCCGACTCGCTGCTTCGCCAGGTGTGGGGCGCGCGCGCGCCCGGAGACACCGAGCCCGTGCGCGCCTTTGTCAAGAAGCTCAGGGCGAAGCTCGGCGACAGCGCGGCGAGTCCCACGTACATCTTCAACGAGCGGGGCGTCGGCTACCGCATGCCGAAACCCGGAGAGGACTGAGTACCTTCCCCTAGCGCCCGATCCCGCGACGGGGGGCCGACTTGGAGCACGCAAGGACGGAGGAGAAGCGATTCGGTCTTGAGGCCGACTCGCGCCACGCGCCGGTCCGGCGCGCTCACGCGCGCGGGGCCTCATTCGTCAGGGTGCCGAGGGCGTCGAGACACCGGCGGGCGGCCCGCCGTTGGCGTCCACGTCGGGTGAGCCGGGCGAAGCAGCTCCGGTTGGGTTCGACGAAGTCGTCCACGACCGTGACCAGCGTCCCTGCGTTGAGGTAGCGATCGATGAAGTGACGCCAGCCGAGCGCCAGGCCCTGCCCGGCGACGGCCGCTTCGAGCAGGTAGATGTAGTCGTCGATGCCGATGTACCGGGGCAGCGGCGCCGGATATCCGGCCGCTTCGAACCAGTCATGCCAAGTCGCCCAGCCTCGCGGGGACCGGGCGAGCCTAAGAAACGGCAGCGAGCTCCACTCCGCGACGGGTCGGGCCAAGACGTGCGCGTGGGTTGCGGCGAAGCCGGGCGAGCAAACTGGCGTGACGGCCTCCTCGAAAACCGTCACCCAATCCGCGGGCGCGCGGTCAGTTTCATCGAAGGCGATCACCAGATCGGCCTCGTCGTCGCCCAGCCGGTCGAGCATGTCGGGGTCGACCGTGAGGACGCGCAGGCAGGCGTCCTCGTCGATCGCCTGGCGCAGGTCTTGGAAGCGCGGCATCACAAACTGGTACGAGGTTCCAGGGCCGCAGGCGACGACCACCCGCTTGTCCTCCGAGACGCTCGAAGCCGTACGCGCACCCGCGGCGATGCGTTCTAAGCCGACGGCGACGGCGCGATGAAAGACTTCTCCCGCCGGAGTGAGGCTTACGGCGCGGTGGCTGCGCTCGAACAGCCGGACGCCGATCTCGTGCTCCAGCTCCGCGATGTAGCGGCTGACGGAGGGCTGGTGGGTCCCCAGTTCCTCGGCGGCACGGTTGAAGCTCGAATGGCGCGCGGCGGCGTCGAACGCACGCAGGGCGTGCATCCGCGGAAGCGGCCCATCGGGATTTTTTAGCATAACAAAATTGGTATTGATTCACCGAAAACTTTGGGGATTATATACGTAAGTGACCAGTCCGATTTATTCGCGCAGGGCACCGAAAACACCACGCATGTCGTTCCGCTCGAAAAACCCAGCTACGCCTTGATGATCGAGTCCGTAAAACCCGCCTGAAAGCGTCGCGTCGCCAAACCAGCCAGTGCTGCGTTCGAGCGGCAGGTTCGTCCAGTCCATGTCGGGCCAGGTGTGCGGCCCAGACGCCAGCGCGGAGAACTCGACATCGACGGTGCGGCCGGAGAAATCAGCCTCGATGCGGGAGTCTCCTTGGATCGGGTGGCCAGTGATCGAGTTGACCCGGCCCGCCTCGGCATCGTAGCCGAAATGCTCCGAGCTCACGTGGATCGCGCGGACCTCGCCGATCCACACCGCGGAACCGTAGAGGGGCACGCTGGGCGACGGAAACCCGCCATAGGTGTAGCTGATCGTGTCCTCGATCTCGCCGGTGAGCAGGTGATGGCGCCGCTCGCCGCTCAGATACGCCTCGAACAACCCATATCCGCCGTCTGTAGCCGAGAGACCCCAGTTCCCATAGACGTCGGCCATGCTGTCGATATTGCCCTTGTCGTTAACCGTGCGGTCAACAGTCAGGGTTCCATAATCATCAAGACGCAGCCCACCCGCCGGGCCTGCGTCCTCCTCGGGTGTGGGCTTGGACCCTCCTGCATCGAGTTCATCCAGGCGCTCTTGCCACAGATCGGTCAGTTCCTGGACGCTCTCCAGCGTCTGCTTGAGTGCCGCCTTGGTCTCGGAGTCGACGCCGGTGACACAGGCGGAAAGGGATAGCAGCGCTGCCGCGGCCAGGGCCGCGCCAATCGTTCTCGATTTCATGGCCGTGCGCCTTCTGCGGTGCTGGCGCCGGCTGGTGCCGGGCCGTGCAAACATCCCAGACAGACGTAGGGAGTCCCGCCTATTCGCCAAGTGCAGGGAGCTACCCCGCACCGGGTCTCAGGCTATGGTATTCAGCGGGCGACCCGACTTGCGGGTCTGCCTGGGTGTTTGCAGGCGGGAGTGTAGCACATGCGCTTTACGCTCAATGTGCACATTTGGTAGGATGGCGGATCACGAAGGAATACCGATGACCAAGACCACGACACGCGGTCGAGGCCGCCCGGTCGAAAAGCCGATGCCCGACCCGATACCCGATACCCCGGAGAACGTGGCGCGCGCTCTCCTGACTACCCCGCCCAAGGGCGAGGACGAATGGGATTACCTCAAGGAGCGGGAGATTCCGGCTCCGCCGGGAGGCGATTCTTCAGCTTCCTGAGCTGCGCGCTGTGGTCCGCGTCCATGTCCTCGACGCGGCTATCTAGGGATTTGAACAGCTCGTAAAGCTGCGCGTTCGTGGGCGCAGGTGTGTCGGCAGGCATGTTTCATGCCTCCTTCGCGGGCGCGAAGGACTTGCCAATCCGCACGGACTGCCATAGACAAAGGGCTTCCGCGTCGCGTGTCGGCTTGGCAAAGACCTACGCGACTTTAGAACGCCACCCGCCTATCGGGTGGCGTTCGCCTTTCTACCGCGGGCTCTTTCAGGCGATCAAGTCTTTGTAGCGCAAGCGCTTCCCGACCATGCCCTGCGCCATGTGCGCCATCTGGTCGATGGTGTCGGCCTCGCGGTCGTTGTGCCGGCCTGCGAACTCGCTGACGTAGCGGTCCAGGTGCTTCGGGCTCATGTGGTGATAGGTGCCGTGGTAGCCGCGCTTCAACATGGACCAGAACGACTCCATGCCGTTCGTGTGCGCCTGATCCCGGACGTACTCACCGATGCTGTGCTTGACGGCCTCATGGTCGAAGGCCATTCCCTGATATGCCCTGGCTTCATCGGTGTAGACCGTGGCGCCCGGCGCGGCGTGATCCGCGACGAAGCCCTGTAGGGAGGCGCTGGTCGTGTCCGGGACGGATCGGGCGCTGACCGCGTTCGTGGCGCGATCCTTCGCACCGGCCACGGCGGTCTTGCCCACGCTCCCGCGTCCTGCCCGCAGCTTCAGCTTGGCGTGCTTGTTCTTCTCTTTGCCACCGATGTAGGTCTCGTCGACCTCGACCGGCCCGGCCATGCCGCCTGCCTTCTTCGTCCAGGTCTCCCGGATGCGGTGCGCCAGATGCCAAGCCGATTTCTGAGTGATGCCCAGGTCTCGATGCAGCTTCATGCTGGCCTGGCCCTTCAAGCCCGTGGTCAGCAGGTAGCTCGCCACCGCCCACACCTGCAAACCCAGCTTGCTCGACTGCATCACCGTGCCCGTCTTGACCGAGAACCACTTGCGGCAGTCCCGGCAGCGATAAGGCATGGTCTTATGCTTCGTGCCGTCCTGGATATTCACCGACCCGCAATGCGGACAGTGAATATTCCCGCCCGGCCAGCGTATCTCCGTAAACCACCGCTCCGCAGATGCGTCATCGGGAAAACGCCTGAATAAATCAGCCAGCGTCATCCCCTCCCGATAATGCTTGCCCGGTGCTGCCTGTCCCATGGTCTCTCACCCTCCCTGAATATTGGAAATATGGTGACCATGCGGGCAGGCTTCAACCGAAAAATGGTCACTTACGTATATAATCCCCAAAACTTTGTATTTCACAAAGGCGGTGCGTTTCCGTCTACTCGCACACATCTCGGTTAGGATCAAGGGGTTGGCGGAGCGCCGGAGCTAATGGAGCATCGGAAACGGCACCCGCTGGCGCGGCGCAACCGACACAGTTTCGTGGGTCACTAATGGCCGGTGGGAGATCACTGTCGCCTTTGGCAAACCTGAACGAACCCGCGCCGCAGCGAGGTGCAAGCTGATGGACTGCGCCTGCGCCGTCACGAGCCGCGGATGAGCCAAGCATGACTCGCGGCCACCCGATTATCCGGGGACGAGAAGAAGACGGTCGCGTCAGCGAAAAGGGCCGCCGGAACCGTCAGTCGGTTCTCGAGCAAATCCTGCTGTTCGGACCCATATCCAGAACCGCAATTGCGGATAGAGTTGGCCTGACCGCGGGGGCAGTCTCGCGCATCGCACGTCCACTAATCGATGAAGGCCTGGTGCGGGAATTGCCCGAGAAGCTCCGCGATGGTCCGGTCAAACCGGGTCGCCGCACCATGCGCTTGGATATTGACCCCCAAGGAGGCCAAGTGCTGGGAATCGGCATTGACCCGACCTTCCTGACAATCACGTTGGCCGATATCAAGAACAATACCGTTGCGACCAGCAGTGTTGAGCTCGATACCATTGAGGAGCCCGATTTGGTCATCCGGCGCGTAGCACAAGAGAGTCGACGCCTGATCGGGGCGCATCTCGATGACCGAAGGTGCCTGATCGGCGGTGTTCTTACGATTGCGGGCGCGGTGGATCCGGTACGAGGAGACCTTCTGGTTTCGCCTCATCTTGGATGGGGTCGCTTCCCGGTACGCGCCAGGCTTGCAGACGTCCTCGACCTGCCGGTGAGAGTCCGATCAATGGCGGCCGCCATCGCGCAGGCAGAGACGCTCTTTGGCGCGGCACGCGGTTTCAACAACGTGCTGACGCTGGTCTGCGGGCTGGGGATCGACGCGGTCGTAATTTTGGGAGGCCGACTGGTTGATCGAGGTGGATTCCCGGGCGGGGGCATCGGCGGAATGGAAGTGACCGGAGAGGACGGCACTGTCTCGACGCTTGACCAGCTGGGGGGCGGACTCGGCATACTGCGGAGCCTGCGCGGTGAAGACTTGACGCCCTCACGATGGCCGCTCTCTTCGGCAGCGCGAGCCCTTCGCGAAGCCGTAGAGCGCGACCAAGCCGACGATCCGATAGTTAGAGCGTTGATGGCACGAGCGGGTCGCGAGTTCGGTCGCGTCGTTGTTCAGCTCGCCCGTCTGGTCGTGCCTGAGGTCATATTGCTTGCCGGCCCGTTGTCGGAAGTGCCCGGCTACGTCGATGCAGCCCGGCAAGTCGTTGCCGGGGGGATAGCGCCGCGTCGTGCCGAGGTCATTACCGGCATCCTCGCAGGCCCCTCTTCTGAGAGGTCGGTGAGTTGCGCGATGGCCATCCACGAATATCTGCTTGGAGGCGCCCTCAATCTGGACCGTCCGCACCTCCGACTCGGATAACGACAGCGCTCTCATTTAAAGACTCTCGACGCGGCCTCGGACTCCGGGACGAGGGATGCGGTGAGCCATTCCATCGCCTTTTATTGTCTATGCAGCTCGCGGAGGGGGCAGTCGCGCGCCAACGCACAAAGGACAAGCGACACCTCCCACGCCTCAGCGACTGTGGCTGTGAACGGCACCGGGTCTGACTGAAAGCAGCGATCAAGTATCCAGCATGTGAAGCGGTTCAAGGAGGAGAAGCGCGAACGCTTCCTCTCGGACGAGGAGCATCGGCACCTGAGCGTGGCGCTGAAGGAGATCGAGCAGGAGGGCTCGGAGACGGCCTACGCCATTGTGGCGATCCGTCTGCTCATGCTGACCGGATGCCGGCTGTCGGAGATCCAGAAACTTCGGTGGGAGCATGTAGATCTGGACGCTAGCGAGCTGCGCCTAGCAGTCTGTCGGACTTTGGGGTCGGATTTCGATTATGAACGATTTGGCTGTGGTCTGGCGGCGGCACGATCGAGTTTGGATGAGATGGCGAGGATGAGGTTGAGGCGATCGCTGGAACGTCGATTTCCGGCACTGGCGGGCTGTGTCGCCGCATCCGCATCGAGACGTCGGGTCAGGAACGCCGTCATGACGCCATGGACAGCGTCAGCTTGTGCAGGCGCTTGCAGTTGTAGGCCAGCGCCACCAGGTTCCACTCGCCGGCCACCTTGTCGAGGCCGCGCAGCGAGAAGCGGGTGAAGCCGAGGACCGCCTTGATAATGCCGAACACCGGCTCGACGGTTTGCCGACGCAGCCTGTACAGCGCCCGGCCCTCTTCGCTGTAACCGTCTCGGGCCGGCCCACCTCGGCCGCGATCGCCGCGATGTCCGCCACCAACTCGTTGCGGTCGCTGGCGCAGGGGCTGACCCGCGCCCCCACGATCAGCTGAGAGCCCCGGCATCCACCACGGCTTGCGCATTGTAGGCCTGGCGGTACTCGTGCCTCTTGCTCTTGCGCATCAGCCGGCTGTCCGGATCGCTCAGGTTGCTCTGCTCGTCGCCGCGCGGCGTCCCCTCGGGCGGCTTCGGCCGCTTGCCCTTGGCCCGGCCCCTGCGCCCGGCGCGCGCCGCTACCTTGGCCTCGTAGGCCGCTCGCTCCGCCTCGGCACGCGCCTTGGCCTGGGCCTCAAGACGCCGACGCGCCGCGTCCGGGCGCGCGCACAAAGCCTCACGGCGCGCAATCTCCTCAGGCAGCGCCTGCATCTCCTCGCCGGCGCCGGCGTCCGCCGCCTCGGCACGCTCCATCAGATCGGCGATCTCCAGGCGTAACTGGTCAATCAGCTCCCCCGCCCGGTCAAACCTGACCGAGCGATGCTTGCTCGCAGCGGCCTCGAACTTGCTGCCGTCGACGCTGACCACGCCCAGCGTCACCAGCTTCAACTCCTTGGCCAACAGCAGAACCTGAAGAGAGCTCTCAGCGATCGCCCCACGGTTCTCGCGCCGGAAGGTCGCGATCGTGTCATGGTCCGGATGGCTGTTGGCGGCAACGAAGCGCACCCCGAGGTCGCGACAGGTCGCGCGCTCGATCCGACGACTCGAGAAAGTCCCGTTGGCATAGCAGTAGATCAGAAGCGCCAGCATCATCCGGGGGTGATACTGCGCCGAGCCGCTGCCGCGACGGTTCACCTTGAAGGCGCCCATGTCGACGCGCTCAACCGCCTCGATCACGAAGTGCGCCAGATCATCCTCCGGGATCCAATCCCGAAGATCGGGCGGAAGCAAGAAAGCCTGGTCCCGACCACAATCCACGAATCTGCTCATAGACGAATTCCAGCTGAACAACACCTCCAAAGTCCGACAGACTGCTAACCTGAATTTCTCACGAGCGTGCTGGGATGAGTTGTTGGATTGGCTGCGGCGGTTTTCTGGTTGGCATGGTTGCGCCTTCTGGGCGATAGCGCATGCGTAGCGGTGTCGCCGGAGGCGCAGTGGAAGCTGGAGCGGGTTCTTGCTTGTTGGCTGCTACTAGCGGCAGACTGCGGAGCGGTTTGCGACCGGGCTCTGCCCTACTTACGGCAAGACCCCGCTCGAGCCCGAGCGCCGGCCGTATTTTGAATGTGCCGAGAAGAAGCGCGTGGGCGATCGCCGCCTCGCGTAGGCCAACACATTGCGCCTTCCGTCGGCGAGTCCGCGGGTCAGTCGTTTACACACCAAGCAACGAGGTATGCTGTCCCAACGGCGTGGTCAAAATGACCGGCATGGCCGACTGCACGCACACGTTGCTCCATTTGGGGCAGGCGGGGAACAGCGGCGCGAGACCTTCAGTTCGCCTCAACCCTTTCTCGGCCCCCGGTGCCGGTGGGCTCTGGGATCGAAGTTGTGGGCGTGCGCCCACATGCCGCGCTTCGCTTCACGCGCTTCTCGCTCGACGTGTGTGTAGCGGTCACTGTAGGCGGCGATCGCGTGTCCCTCCCGCACCAGCCATTCCCCGATGTCTCTGCCTTCGTAAGTTACGCTGCCGAGCAGGCGCCCAAACTTGTCCGTACCCTCCACAGAGACGCAGACGTTTTTGCCTCCAATTTCCTGGATCAGCGCGCTTTTCACGCGCTTGCCGTGGCTGAACCAGTAGCCGTCCTGATGTTTGGCCTTCTGATCCCATTCGGGCGCGTCGAGCCCGGCAATCCGTACTTCCTGTCTGGCCACCCGTATCCCGTCGCCGTCGGTCACCCATGCCTTGCCCGTGATCGTGCGGGTGGGGCTCGCAACCCGGTGAGCGGGGTGGAGCTGCTCGACATTTGACCTTCGGGAGGCCGCGCGGCCCCGCTCTCGTTTCGCTCCTCTCGAATGTCGCTCTCGCTGATATCGGCGAGAACGCCTTCTGAAGGCGACTTGGCGCAGGATGGCAATAGCGACAACCAGCGCGATCAACCACCACCAATCCGCGAGAAATTCCGGGACCGCCCCCAACAGCATGTCCTCGAAGTCAACTCTATCCAATCGTGGTTTCTCCCCAGTTACTATGAACCTGCTTGCCGCGTGGTCACTTTATGGAGGCGGCGAGCACCCTGATCGAAACGAACTACGACTCGGAACCGAGCACATAGTTTCCGATCTTGCCTTCGTGCCCGGCTCTGCGCTCCAGAAGCTGGCGGTTTTCCAGATCGCGGCAGACTCGCTTGACGTGCCGGGTCGGCGTCAATCCGGACAGTCGGGACAGTTCCTCATCGTCCAATCCGGGGAAGCGCTGCAGCAGAAAAAAATCAGGTTATCGTTCTCCATTGAATACTCCCGAGACGGAACGCTCTTGCTTTACCTGAGAGCGGTTGCGCCGGTGACTATGAAGGGCTGATGCCGGTACGGCCCATTTCCCGCCTGATGTTCAGCCCGGTTGTTGTGCGCCTGTCGGCAAGACAAATTCTTGAACCTTCCTACTACTGCTGGGTCTAGATTGCGCGCCCAACACCAACAATAGCTGATTGGTCCGGGCGCCCGAACGCGCTGCGCGATGCCCCACGGAGGCCGGTCATAGGTATTCCAGGAAAGCGGGATTTCGGAGCACGTCAGTGAGTTCGCCGGACGACCCGCAGCTGGTTCGCAATGCTCTCGAACGCGGTCTGAAGGCTCTCCGAGGTCGCATTGTTGAGAAACGCGTAAGTTTCGTCCGAGTCGTCGGATTCGCTGGAGCATTCGGTCAGCGATGTCCCGAAATCGGTCGAGACGTAGTCCGGGTGCATGGCCGCCACGACAAAGATCTCGATCCCCGCGTTCTTCGCCAGCGTGCACGCGTCGGTGCGCGATATGCCGATCGCGCTGTCGGTGCAGGCGACATTATCGTCACCGCAGATGGAGTCATAGCCGTCAGTGAGGAGAACGATGACCTTGCGGACGCCCTTCCCGTCGGCGGAGGCGGGGTCCACGGGATGAACGGTCCCTCCCCACACGCTCCGCCACGACGACAGAAGCATGCGTTGGCCCCACAGCACGCCGAGCGCGGAATAAGTCTTCGAGCCGTCGGCGGAGAGACCGTCTATGGCACCGATGATGGTGGTGCGGTCGGTGCTCAAGGGAAGGATGGTCGGATCCGTGTCTTCGCAACCGTACTGTGGTCGATAATCGCCAGAACGCCAGTCATTGGGATCGTAGGGATTGTAGCAGCTCATGTCCCAAAAATCGGAAGGGTAGTCTTCAATGTCGTCCCAGGGAGAACACTCATACTGGAACCCGTAGAGGGAGGGATAGTATGCCTGAGAGAATGCATTAGCCGACGGCGTGGTGAAGAGATCCGCCACTGCGGGGTTTGCTGCACTGGTTCCGCTGCCTCCCATTCGGTGGCCGTCGAGGCATCCGTCCCAATCTTCCGGCGCAGACGACGGGAGTTCTGCCTTGATGGCGTCCGGCTTGCAGGTGTTCAACGAAGGGGTGCATTCGTAGGGCACGCCGTAGGTTCGCTCTGTCGGATAGCGCGCCCAGCGCTTGGTACTCCAATCCGTGGCCGTCGCGTCCGCAAGGCGCACGGTGAAGTGCCACGGCACGACGCCGATCGCGACGCGGTTGTGCTCGTTGGGCCGGAGGATGTTGACGAGCGCCTTGGCCGCGTCCTTGACGATGTCCATGCGGCTCTTCTCATTCATATCTTTGTCCGGAAATCCTCCGTCCAGCATGCTTAGCATGGATATGCTTATGTCGATGGCGAGCACGGCCTCGACGGGCGTCACCCTGGTTTCGACGCCGGCACGGATGCCGACCTTTGCGGGCCCTTTGTAGTTGCTGAGGATCGGCAGATGCCGGGAGAACAGCGTGCCGCCGAGGTCCGCCGTCGTCGCCACATCCACCGTGCCCAGGTTACGATCGGGCGTGACGGCCACCGTGAGCGTCTCTTCGGCTCGGGTGAGACGGTCAGTCGGCAGATAGGCGAGATTCAGCTTGATGTAGTTTTCCGCCACGGGGGCAATGGCAGTCTTCAGATCGTCCTCGCTCATGTCCGGAGTGGGGATAAGCCGGCGATTCATCTCCTGCGTGGCGGCGATCGCAGCTGCATCGGCGGCGTTCTTGAGCACGTCGCGCTGATCGATCAGCCAGATGTGGTCGGTGACAAACGCAAAGCCTGCGACCGACATCACCGCGACCGCTGCCGTAACGATGGATGTGGCCCCCGCGCGGGTGCCGACGAAGAAACGGCCCGCGGCTCGACCCACCCGGGTGCCTACGGGACCGAAGGCGATATCGCGGTACCTGGAAGGAATCAGCAACTACCCTGCGCCCGCCCCAGCCGAAATCACGCCACCCAGAAGAATCCGTGCGGTCGCCGGCAGCGGAATGGATGCAAGCTCTGTGAGGTGCCTAAGCCGCTCGAACATCGAGGCGTCGGATTGCATACGTGCAGTGGGCAATTGGTGCACGATCGGATGGCAACAGGACAAGCGATTTTATAAGAAGTTCAATTCCGAATTATTCAACAATAGAGCAATTGTTCACCGTCGTTTCCAATATATCAACAACCAGGAATGGACCCGACGCTAACTGAGATAGCCTCGCCTTTTCGGACAGCCTGACGGCTCGGCTAAGGTGTATTCGGGTTGATGTTCAGGCAGCCAGTATCCTCTTCAATCGATCTTCCTGTTGCTGTTGCGCCTGTAGGGATGGGGGCAAGGTGCGCAGGCGCCGCCCTCTATTTCTTCAGGAACGCCGCGTCGACGTCGACGGCGTAGCCGTTGGCGAGCGCGTTGGTCTCGTTCGCCATGCCCACCACCGCCATCAGCTCGGCCAGCATGGCGTCGGTCATCCCCTGCCGCCGCGCGCCGGCGGTGTGGGAGCGGATGCAGTACTCGCAGCCGTTGGTGGCGCTGACCGCGACGTAGATCAGCTCCTTGGTGAGAGGGTCGAGGGCGCCGGGCGCCATCACCTCCTTGATGCTGTTCCAGGTGCGCGCGAGTGTCGGCGGATCGTTGGCCAGCACCTTCCAGAAGTTGTTGATCCAGTCGGTCTTGCGGGTCTCCATGATGTCGTCGTAGACCGCGCGGACCTCCGGCGGAGCGTCGTCGTAGTCGACCATCGGCAGAGTTGCCATGTCTTCCTCCCGTGATTCGCGTGGATCGGGTGCCGGGATCGCTCGATAGGCGAAACCGGACCGGGGCGGCAGGTTAGAGCTCGCCGCGGCTCATCTGTCGGGCGATGTAGCCCGCCTGGCGGATTGCCAGGGTGACGATGGTGAGCGTGGGATTGCCCGCCAGCGACGAGGTGAACTGGCTGCCGTCGGAGATAAAAAGGTTGGGGATCTCGTGGCTCCGGCCCCAGCGGTCGACCACGCCAGCGTCGGGATCCTCGCTCATGCGGCAAGTGCCGAGATTGTGCGAGACCGGCAGCGGCGGCGAGCAGAAGACGCGGAGCGCGCCGGCCGCCTCCAACATGGCGATCCCGTTGCGGTAGGCGTGGCGCTTCATCGCCAGATCGTTGGGATGATCGTCGAGGTTGAGACGGGGGATCGGCAGCCCGTGCTGGTCCTTCTCACTGGGATGGAGCGTCACCCGGTTGGTGGCGATGGGCATGTCCTCGCCGTTCACGAACAGGCCCGCGACGCGCTCATAGGCCTCGATCCAGCTTGCGTAGTCGGCGCCCCAGCGCCCCGGACTCAGGAACGCCGCGTAGAACGGCAGGCCGAGGCCGATGGAGCCATAGTAGTAGCCGCCGGCAAAGCCGCGGGTGATATCGAGCCGGGCTTCGTCGCGAATGACGCCCGCGGCGACCAGGCCGCGGTACATGCGCACGGGTCTCGGAAATTCCCCGTACATGTAGGCGGTCACGTGTCGCATGTAGTGCTTGCCGAGCATGCCCGAGCCGTTGGCGAGCCCATCGGGCCACGCGCTTGACTCGGAGTTGAGCAGCAGCCGCGTGGTCTCGATCGAATTTGCAGCGACGCAGACCAGCCGCGCCTTCTGAAAATGGTGGTCTCCGAACGCGTCGGCGTAGAGGACGCCGCTGATGCGGCCGCGCTCGTCATGCTCGATGCGGAGCACCATGCAGCGGGTGCGAATCTCGCAACGCCCCGTGGCTTCGGCGCGCGGCAGCTCGGAGACGAAGGTGGACCACTTGCCGCCGGAGCGGCAGCCCTGAATGCAGAAGCCGATCTGGTCGCAAGCATTGCGGCCGTCGCGGGGCAGCGGGTTGACCGCCAGGTTATTGGGGCCGAAGTCTCGGTAGCCCATGCGCTTCGCGCCGAGGGACATGACCCGAACTGCGTTGGAGGACCGGTGAAACGGGATCCCGTTCCGCCCGGTGACGCCCATCTTGATCTCGGCCTCGCGGTAGAAGGGCTCCATCTCCTCATTGTCGAGTGGCCAGTCCTCCAAGGCGGCACCGTCCATGTCGCTGTACGTCGTGCGCACCTTGAACTCGTAGTCCTCGGGACGCGGACACATGGAAGTCCAGTGGAGAGTGGTGCCGCCCAGGGCCTTGCAGGTCCAGGTGGGTGCCGTCGGATAGTCACGGGCGACGGGCGCGCCGCCGGTGCAGTCGCGCTTGTCCTTCCAGGTGAGAAGGTCATTCATCGCCCACTCGTCGTTGACGAAGTCGCTCGTCTTGAAGCGCGGGCCGGCCTCCAGCAGAACCACGTCGATGCCGCGCCGGGTCAGCTCGTCGGCCATGGTGCCGCCGCCGGCGCCGGAGCCGATGATCACGACGACGCTGTCGTCGTCCAGGTCGTAAGTGACGGCAGGGATATCGTCGTCGTCGCGGTGAGGCGCAATCATTCGTCCACCCTCACGTCCTCTTCGGAAATCCAGTCGATATCGTCGAAGCCGCGATCGATGTAGCCGCCGCGATGGTGGGACGGCCCCTCGTAGCCGAAGTGGTGCCATACTGCCGGATTGGAATAGAGGTGGCGCGCCGTGGCCGCGCGCATGGTCTCGAAAAAGGGCGTGCGCTCGATCGCCTGGACCGCCGCGAGCCTCTCTCCCCCCGCGAGCGCGAGGAACGGACGGTCCGAGGCTCCATCCAGCGCCGCGACGCCCTCCGCCAGCAGCGTGCGTTGCGTGGAGTCCGACTCCCCGGCCACGATGTCGACCACCTGGCGATAGGGCGAGTCGTCCAGGAAGTCGTGGGGATAGAGCACGCGCGCCATCGCGGTCAGCGTCTCGGTCGCATGCGCATCGAGCGCGCGGTCAGGCGTCGATGCCATAGCTCTTGGCCAGCAATTCGATCGGGTGGTGGGCGCGCTTCGCGCGGGCGCGGCCCGCATCCAGGCGCTCCATCCCCTGCACGATGTGGTCGCCGGCAAGCGGACACTCGGAGGCGAGGTAAGCGCGGCCGCTTTCGGCCGCCTGCTGGATGACCGGCTCGCCGACCTTCATGCCGATCTCGAAGTTCCGCTTCATGACGCCCCAGGTGCCGCCGTGTCCGGCGCAACGCTGCATCATCAGCACATTGCTCTTCGGGATCATGCGCAGCATGACCGCGGCCTTGGCGCCGATATCTTGGGCCCTGGCGTGACAGGCCTGGTGGAGGGCGACATCGCCGTCGAGCGGTGCCAGCCCGTCGGCGAGCCCCTCGCTGCGAGCGATGCCCACGACGTACTCGGAGATATCGCTCGTGTGCTCCGCGAGGCGCGCCACCGCCGGATCGTCTGGCAGGCACTGGGGCCACGTCGTTTTCATCATCAGCGCGCAGGAGGGAACCGGCGCGATCACATCCCAGCCTCGGTCGATCCAAGGGATGAGCGCCTTGGCGACTCGCCGGGCGCGGCGGCAAACCTCCGCGATATCGCCGCGCTCCAATTGCGGCATCCCGCAGCATGTGTCGTAGACGATCTCGGTCTCGACGCCGTTCTTCGCGAGCACGCCCTGGGCTGCTCGGCCGATTCCCGGATTGTTGTACTCGACGAAACAGGTGGCGTAGAGCACGGCCTTGCGCCCGGCGGCCGGCGCGTTCGCGGCGACGGCTGGTGGGCGGGCGACGGCCTGCCGGCTGAAGCTCCGGGCATGGAAGCGTGGAAGTGCCGCATCGCGGTGAATGCCGGCGAACGCTTCCATGAGCGAGCGGGTCAGCCGGTTGCCCCGGCGCGCCGCCCAGTTGGCGAGCGGGGCGATGGCGCCGAACAGCCGGCCATTGCGGTCGGTCGAGCCCAACGCGCGCTCGAAGAGGCCCACCTTACCCTTGGAATGCGCCCGCTGGCGGATCATCAGCGCCGGGAAATCCACCGCGTGCACGTGCGGCGGCGCATAGGGGCAGACCGGATAGCACATGTCGCAGAGCGTGCAGGCCGCGCCCACGCTCTCGAAGTCGGCGCTCTTGACCGCCTCGACGCTGCCCGCGCTGTCGATCAGATCGAAGAGTCGCGGAAAACTCTCGCAGAGATCCTCGCAGCGGCGGCATGTGTGACAGACGCTCGCGACGCGGCGCAGCTCGTCGTCGAGCGCGCCGGCGTCCAGGAATTCGGGCGCCTCCCAGTCTATGGGTGGCCGTGGCGCCGGACGATCCTCCCCCAGCGCGGCCTGCGTGCCGCTCTCAGCCAAGGACCGCCCGCGTCGACTCGGCGGTGATCTCGACCATCTGATCGATGGTCTCGTCGTCGATGATGATCGGCGGCGCAACCATGAAAACGTCCGGCCGGGAGCGGCTGAAGAGCCCGCGCGCCACCGCCTCGGCGTTGATCTTGGCGGCGATGCCGTCGGCGGGATCGAAGCTCTCCTTGGTCGCCCGATCCTTCACGTACTCCACGGCGCACATGAGCCCGAGTCCCCGGATGTCGCCGACGTTGGGATGATCGGCGAGCGCGTCCTTCAGGCCGACCAGCAGGCGCTTGCCCTTCGCCGCGGCCTGGCCCGGGAAATCCTCCCGCTCGATCAGGTCCATCATGGCGCAGCCGATGGCACATCCGGTGGGATGTGCGCTGTAGGTGTAAGCGTGCATCCAGGGCTTGCCGCTCTCGTGCATCGTGTTGGCGATCTCGTCGCTGATCCCGATGCCGCCGAGGGAGAAGTAGCCTGAGGTAATGGCCTTGGCGTACTGGATCATGTCGGGCTCGACGTCCCAGTGCTGCAGGCCGAACATCTTGCCGGTGCGGCCGAACCCGGTAATCACCTCGTCCGAGACCATCAGCACGTCGTACTTGGTGCAAATCTCGCGGATGCGCGGGAAGTAGTCGGGCTGGGGCGGGATCACGCCGCCGCCGCCCTGCACCGGCTCGGCAATGAACATCGCCACCGTCTCCGGCCCTTCGGCGAGGATGGCCTTCTCCAGTTCGTCCGCTGCGGCGATGCCCTGGCTCTCCGCGCCCTCCGGCGCCTCGTAGCGATAGGGATAGGGACTCGGGATATGGACGAAGCCCGGCATGCGCGGCTCGAACATCGGCCAGTAGATGCTCATGCCCGTCGCGCACATGGCCGCGAGCGTAACGCCGTGGTAGCCCCAGATGCGGGAGATGACCTTGGTCTTCTCCGGCTGGCCCTTCAGCTTCCAGTAGTAACGGGCCATCTTGATGTTGCTATCGGTCGCCTCACCGCCGCCCGACGTGAAGAAGAAGTGGTTGATATTCGGGTAGGTGATCCGGGCGAGCTTTTCGGCGAGCTCGATGGCGCGCGGGTTGGTGCTGCCGGAATAGCCGGACGCATAGGCCATCTCGGCGAGCTGCTTGCTTCCAGCCTCGACCAGCTCGCGGCAGCCGTTGCCGGCGGTGTTGTTCCAGAGGCCGGAGAGACCGTCGATGTAACGATCCCCGTTCGCATCGACGAGGAAGGCCCCTTCCCCGCCGACCCAGACCTTGCCGGTGGCATGGACGGCATGGCTGTGCAGCGGATGGAGCAGGTGCGCGTTGTCTCGATCGAGCAGCGCAGCTTCGGCATCGTTGGACATCTCGGTCGTTCCTCCCTGTTGCGACCGCGCGTGCGCCCGCCCGGCCAGTCCTCCGTTGCCAGTGTGGCCGGCAGGGCGGGTTCGATCAAGTGACGCCAGACTGGGAGCAGCGGCGTTCGCGCCGGCGCAAAGCAGTTAACATGTCCTCCCGAATAGGCGAAAAGGGTGCGCATTATGAGGGCCGATACGTGGCCCTGCGGGCACCGCGACACGTTTGGCCGATGAACGAATCCGTGAGCGACGGCGCACTCGAACTCTCGCTGGTCAACGACCTGCGGGAAATCGGTGCCGCGGCCGAGAAGATCGACGCGTTCTGCGAGGCGCGGAGTCTGTCGCCGCAGATTGCCTATGCGGTCAATCTCTCGATCGACGAGATCCTGACCAACACCATCAGCTACGGCTACGACGACGAGGAAGAGCACCGCATCGACCTCACACTGCGCCAGGAAGGCGACACGCTGGTCGTGGTGATCGTCGACGATGGCAGGGCCTTCGACTCATCGCTGGAGCGCGAACCCAACGTCGACGCGACGCTCGAAGAGCGCGCTCTCGGCGGGCTCGGCCTCTTTCTCGTGCAGCAGATGATGGACGACGTGGACTACCAGCGCCGGGATACGCTCAACGTCATCACGTTGAGGAAGAGCACGTCCGGGCAGGACGAGGAATAGTCGAATCGATCAGGTTGGCCGCTCGGGTGTCCCGGCTTACCGGGAGCGCACCGAGACGGGTCTCACGGTGCCGGCTTGGCGCGGGCCGTGCGTTCGCGTGCAGTAGCGGCAGCGTCGAGCGCGAGCCTTTCGGTGAGCACCACACCGTAGTCGCGCCGCGCGGCCTCGTTGCCGATGTGACCGTCGACAACGTCCGCCGCCACCTGCTCGGCCAGCCTCAGCAGCGGATCGCCGTAGCCGCCGCCGCAACCCGAAGTGACGATCACCCGGTCGCCGGCTGCCGCCTTCATGTGCGCGAGCTTGGAGGGCAGCGCCTGCTCTGAGCCGTCGGCGCGAACGAGGGTGATGCTGTTTGCTCGGCCTTCGGCACCGCCGTCATGTCCCCAGGGCGGGAAGCGCTGGCCTTCGCCCTCGATCGAGAAACCTGCATCGTCGAGCAATTCGGTCTCGCGGATCGGCCCGATCCCGCCGCGCCACCGCCCCGCCGCGCAGCCTTCGTCGCGCAGCTCGTAGCGGTGGATACGCAGCGGGAAGTGGGACTCGACGTCCTCGATGGGGTTGTTCCGCGTGTTGGTGAAGAGGATGTCCACCGCGTCCATGCCATCCTTGCCCGCGCGCCCGCCGTAGGCGCCCTCGTAGATCTCCATGTGGACCCAGTGGCTCTCCCCGCGCAGCCCGCTGTAGGCGACGACGTTGAGGTTGCCGACACCGGCCGAGACCTGGCCTGGCACGGCCTGGGCGAGCGCCTTCATGATCGTGTCGGCACATTGAATTCCAGGGCAGGCGCGTGAGATCGTGGGCGCCGGGAAGATGGGGTTCACCAGGGTCCCCCTGGGCGCGACGATGCGGATCGGCCGGGTCAACCCGGCGTTGAGCGGCACGCGGCCGTGCACGGCGGAGTCCAGCAGGATGGAGCGGAGCGTCATCCAGACTGCGCAATCGACCGTCCCGTGGAGCGGCATGTTGATGGGTCGGTCGTCCACCTGCTTGGACGTGCCGGTGAAGTCGACGGTGATGTCGCTGCCTGCGACGGTGACGGTGACCGCGATGGGGAGCTCGCGGCGCGCCGGGTCGTCGTCGTCCAGGAAGCCATCGATGGCGCCTTGCGCCTGGTAGCGGCCGTCCGGGAGCGCCGCGATGGCTTGCCGCATCATGCGCTCGGAATAGTCCATGAGCGCGTCGCAGGCCGCCTGCACCGTCTCCAGACCGTGGCGCTCGATCAGGCCGAGAAACGCCTCGGCGCCGATCCGGGCGGCGGCGATCTGCGCCTCCATGTCGCCCAGCACCAGGTGGGAGGCGCGGATATTGTCGCCCAGCACCGCCCAGAGCGTCGTGTTCCGGACCCCCTTGTCGTATATCTTGAGGCCCTTGAGCTGAATGCCCTCGGCGTAGGCGTCGACCGCATCGACAATGCCAGCGCTGCCCGGTGTGTGGGCGCCGATATCGACGTGGTGGGCGGCGGTCCCGGTGAAGCCCACCAGCACGCCCTCGTGGAACACGGGAACGCAGAACGCTACGTCGGGCACATGGCTGGCACCGCCGTAGGCGTCGTTGTGGATGTAGACATCGCCCGGCTCGATGGCCTCGCCGCGCCGTTCCAGCGCCGCACGGATGCCCCGCACGTAGCCCGGCAACGGACCCGACTGGAGCGGCGTGCTCTGCGGCGTCTCGGCGATCTGGTTGCCGGCCGCGTCCAGCACGGCGGCGCCGAAATCCTCGGACTCCCGGATCAGGCTCGAATGCGACATGCGCATCAGCTTGAAGCCCATCTCGACGGCGATGGTCTCCAACGCGCCGTAGATCACATTCGCGGTGACCGGATCGATGCTGGTTGCGGCCCGACTCACGCTCTCTCCCTGCCGTTTGGGCTTGGCCATGCTCTGCCACGCGCATCATAGCCGCTGACCGCGCCGGGCCTAACTGCTAGCCTCCGATGAAACACTCCGGCGGGAGAAGTGGCCCATGAGCCTCGGCGATCAGATCACGCTCAGCCTGGTGCAGATGAACAGCGGGCCGGATCGCGACGCGAACATCGCGCGGGCCGCCGCCCATATCGACCGCGCGGTCGAAACCGAGCAGCCCGACCTGGTGGTGATCCCAGAGTTCTTCAATCACCCCTACGTCTTCAACGAGCGCGACCACGAACACTTGAAACGGGCGGAGCCCGAGACGGGGCCGAGCATCACCGCGATGCGGGCGAAGGCGGCCGAGCACAAGGTCCACCTGATTGCGACGCTCTACGAGGAGGAGGCCGCGGGCCTTTATTACGACACGGCCTTCGTCATCGACCCCGCAGGCGACATCGTCGGCAAGTACCGCAAGGTGATGCCGGGGCTCTATCTCAGCCTCGAGCGCATGTACTTCCGCTTTGGCTCGCGTTTCTCGGTCTTCAAAGTCGGCGCGTGGAAGATCGGCATCATCATCTGCTACGACACGTTCTTTCCCGAACACGCGCGCTGCTCGGCGGTCAACGGTGCCGAGCTGATCGTGGTGCCCTTCGCCGCCCCGCGCGTCGGTCCCTGGCGTGAGATGATGATTACGAGGGCCTGGGAGAACGCGGTCTACTTCGCGCCCTGCAACAAGGTCGGGCCCGAGAGCGGCTGGCAATTCGGCGGCGAAAGCATGGTGGTCGATCCCGAGGGTCAGGTGCTGGCCTGCGCCGGCAACGAGGGCGACGAGATCATCACGGCAACGCTCGACCGCCGCCGCGTCTTCGAGGTGCGCCAGAAGAAGCCCTTCTTTAGGGACCGCCGGCCGGACCTCTACGGCGCCCTCTGCGCGCAAACCGAGGACATCCACGGCTGACCCGCGCGGCCGGCCCGCCAAATCCATGTCGAAATCGTCTTGCGGGCGTAATACCGTTATAACCCGAGCGTGCAGGACGAGCCCGGAGAGGCCGCCTGCGGCGCAAGAGGGAGCGTCCCCGTAATCGAGCAGGGATGGTCCTCGACGGGGAGGGAGATGAGCGCGCGGGTATTCGAAGAGGTTGAACGCGAGCGGGTACGGGAGCTTTCCAAGGCCGCGTTCGAAGAACAGGCGACGGCACTCAGGGTCTCGCTGGTGGAGTCCCAGCGCGCGCTGGCCAAGGCGGACTTTCCCGTCGTCGTGCTGTTCGCCGGCGTGGACGGCGGGGGCAAGGGGGAGACGGTCAACCTTCTCACCGAGTGGCTCGACCCGCGCCGGATCGTTACCCACGCCTACGACAGACTCACGGAGGAAGAAGGCCAGCGCCCCGAGTTCTGGCGTTACTGGCGCGACCTGCCGGCACGCGGCAGGCTCGGGCTCTTCCTCAGCTCCTGGTACTCGGCACCCTTGCTGGACCGCGCCTACGGGCGCATCGGGCCGAGCGCCCTCGACCGGAAGCTCGCACGCATCGCCGCGTTCGAGCGGACGCTCGCCGACGATGGGGCGCTGATCCTCAAGTTCTGGATGCACCTCGACAAGAAGGCGCAGCAGCAGCGCCTGGAGGCCCTGCAGAAGCACCCGCGCGACCACTGGCGGATCTCTCAGTGGGACTGGCGCAACTGGCACCGCTACGATCATTTCAACGAGGCCGCCGAGCACATCATCACCCGCACCAGCACCGCCGAGGCGCCGTGGCTCGTGGTCGATGGCCGTCACGCGCGGCACCGCTCGCTCCGGGTGCTGGGTATGGTCAACCGGGCGCTCGAAGCGCGTCTGGCCGGCCTGCCGCCGCCGGATGCCGGCTTCCGCGCCCGTGCGCCTGTCGTGAGCCCGGCGGTGGTCGGCGCGGCGGTGCGGGAGGTCAAGCCGCTCGCGACGATCGATCAGACGAGGACCGTAGACCGCAAGGCCTACGACAAGTCGATGGCCCGCATGAGGGCCGATCTCTACTGGCTTGCCGCGCAGAACCTGCTGCATGGGCTCTCGGTCGTGCTCGTATTCGAAGGCTGGGACGCCGGCGGCAAGGGCGGCGCCATCCGGCGCATGGTCTCGGCGCTGGATGCCCGCAGCTACCGCGTGCATCAGGTGAGCGCGCCGAGCGACGAGGAGCGCGCCCATCACTACCTCTGGCGCTTCTGGCGGCGTCTGCCCGAGGCCGGGCAGGTCGCGGTGTTCGACCGCAGCTGGTACGGGCGGCTGCTGGTCGAGCGCGTCGAGTCTTTCGCGACCGAGGCGGAATGGCGGCGCGCCTACGCCGAGATCCGCGACTTCGAGGAGCAGATCATCGGCCACGGCACGCTGCTCATGAAGTTCTGGCTCCACATCGACAAGGACGAGCAGGAGCGGCGCTTCCTCGCGCGCAAGGAAAACCCCTACAAGAGCTGGAAGCTGACCGAGGAGGACTGGCGCAACCGCGCGAAGTGGGAGGCCTACGAGGATGCCGCCAACGACATGATCGCCGGCACCAGCACCCGAGAGGCGCCGTGGACTCTGGTCCCCGGCAACAACAAGAGGCACGCCCGCCTCGAAGTCCTGCGAACGCTCTGCGCCGCGCTGCAATCGCGCCTCAGCGAGCGGGCGGCGGAGTAACGCGGCGGTCGCGCCGACAGGCGCGCGAAACTGTAGAAGTGCCGACTGCCGCGAGCGACGCCTAACCTACAGCGCGCGGCCGAGCTCCTCGCCCTCGTACATGAGCTGGACCGGACGGCGCGGCGCGACCACGTCGCCGACCCGGTGCAGAGCGGCGACGCGACCCTCAAGCGCCCGATAGAGCGCGTCGTTGGGCGAACGCAGCATCGAGACGACGACGGTATCCACCCCCTCGATCACACGCGGCTGCCCGCCCCAGACCGAGCGCACGTGCACCGTATCGCCCTCGATCTTGTCGACGTTGGTGTGGGCGCTGCAAACCACGCCGGCTTGCTCCAGGCGCGGCATCACGAACGGGAGATCGAGGGTGCGCATGACGTCTTCGCCCACCATGGCGCGCGGCGTGACGACCTCCACATGGGCACCGCCCGTCGCCAGAATCTCGGCGAGCCCGAGCGGCAGGTAGAAGCCGGTCTCCTCCAGAATCACGACCCTCTGCCCAAGCGCGCTTGCGTTTGCCAGCGCTCGTTCGGTCGCCGTGCCGACGTCGATGACGTTCTCCTGCTCCGTCCCGGCGAGACGCGCCTGGCCCGGCCGAAACTGGCTGCGGCCGTCGCGGTCCCACGTCGCGCCGGTGGCGACGACCACGGCGTCGGGTTGCTCGCGCTCGATCACCTCGAGAGTCGCCTCCAGGCCGAGCCTCACCTCGACACCAGCCACCTCCATCGCGCGCACCAGGTTGTCGATGGCAATGTCCCACTCCTTGCGCGTCGGCAAGCTAAGCAGCAGGTTCAGGTGGCCGCCGAGGCACTCCTCGCGCTCCAGCAGTGTCACCCGATGGCCGCGGCTCGCCGCGACAGCCGCCGTCTTCATCCCGGCGATGCCGCCACCCGCGACGAGGATGCTCTTTGCCTCTTCAGGTGCCACAGGCTGCAGCGTGCCGCTGCCCCACCGCGCCTCGCGGCCGACGCTCGGGTTAACCGCGCAGGTGACCGGGCGGTTGTCGAAAAGGCGGGCGACGCACTCGTTGGCACCCATGCAACGCCGAATCTCCTTCTGGCGGCCCTCGCGTGTCTTTTTCACCAGGTGCGGCTCGGCCATCTGCGCGCGGGTCATCGCCACCATGTCGGTGGTGCCCTCGGCGATTGCCTGCTCCGCCTGGTGCAGGTCGATGATTCGGCCGACGGTAAAGACCCTGGCCCGATTGCCCACCACCGCCTTGGCGCGCTTCGCGAAGGGGAGCATGAATCCGTTCTTCACATCCATCGGCGCGACGGCATGGTGCAGCGTGTAGTAGCCGCCGCCGGAGATGTTGAAGAAGTCGAAGAGGCCGCTGGTCGAGAGAATCTCCAGCTGCTCCTCGGCCTGGTCCGGTGTGATCCCGGCCTCGCCCAGGAACTCGTCGAACGAGAGCCGGACGCCGACCGTGAAGCCGTCGCCGACCTGCGCGCGCACCGACTCGCCGATCTCAAGCAAGACCTGGCAGCGCTTGCGTACCGAGCCGCCGTAGCGGTCCGTTCGGTCGTTGTAGACCGGGCTCAGGAACTGGCCGAGCAGGTAGCTGTGCGCGGCGTGCAGTTCCACCCCATCGCAGCCCGCGACCTTGACGTTGAGCGCCGCTTCGCCGAACTCCCTGACGATGTCGTCGATGTGCTCCTGCCCCATGACCATGGGTATTTCGTGATGCACGATCGAAGGCAGCTTGGAGACACCCCAGAGCGGGTGCCACTCGTCCATGATCGTCGTGCCCTTGTCGTGCACGCCGCAGCCGAAGAGCTGGATGAACTGCCGCGCGCCATGCTCGTGCACCGCGTCGGCGAGCTTGGCGTATTGAGGGATGGCGCGTTTCTCCCAGGCGGTGCAACCATTTACGAACGACCCCTTGGCGGTCCGATGGCCGGCCTGCTGCTCGGTGATGAAGAGCGCCGCGCCACCCTTCGCGCGCTCCCGGAAGAACTCGATGTGCCGGTCGCTGAGGATGTTGTCCTTGCCGTAGAGCGTGGTTTGGGCGGTCATCATGATCCGGTTCTTCACGCGCGTGGAGCCGATCTCCAGCGGCTCCCACACCCGACGGCGCACCTACGGTGCTAGTGTACTGACATAGCGTTGCTTTTTTCCTCCTGATTTAGCCGGAGGACACGAAATCGGTCCCCGATTTCGCCCCGGCTGCAACGGAACGCAGGAGGAATGTCAATGGCGACGGTTCGCCTCAGCGAGCGCCGGATCGATGCGCTCAAGCCCCGCAAGTCCGCCTACGACGTGCGCGACCGGGAACTCAAGGGTTTCGGCGTCAGGGTCCTGACCTCGGGCGCCAGACGCTACTTCATCCACAGCCAGCACAACGGGCGGCGGTTCTGGAAGATCGTCGGCCAGGCCGGGGACATCGGCCTGGACGAAGCACGCAGCCGGGCCAAGAACCTGCTGGCCGCGATCCGCAACGGCGGCGACGAGACCACGGCACTGCCAGATATCGCCTTCGAGACAGTCGCCGATGAAGTGTTCCACCGCTACGCCCGAAACTGGAAGCCGTCCACGCTTGAGGTCAACCGAGGCTACTACAAGAACCAGATCCTGCCCTGGTTCGAGGGGCGTCCCATCGCAGACATCGCCGCGAGCGACGTCCGGCAATGGTTCGCCTCCCTTCACGGGACCCCGGTGGCCGCCGACCGCTCGGCTCCGGTGCTCTCGGTCATCATGAGCCAGGCCGAGGTCTACGGCTACCGGCCCGAGGGCACCAACCCCTGCGCCGGCATCAAGCGCTACCGCCGCCAGGGCCGGGAGCGCTTTCTGTCGGCGGCGGAGATGCGCCGGCTGGGCGAAGTGCTGACGCGCCATGAAGCCGACAATCCGCAGGCCGTGGCGATCGTACGGCTGCTGCTGCTCACCGGATGCCGCAAGGGCGAGATCGTCTCGCTCAAGTGGCGCGACTACCGCGAGGGCAGTCTGTTCCTGCGCGATAGCAAGGTCGGGCCGCGCACGGTCTGGCTCTCGTCCCCCGCGCGCGCGGTCCTCGACGGACTGCCTCGCACGGCAACCTGGATATTCCCCTCGCCGCGGACCGACGGCTTCGTGCACGCGGTGACGCTCGGCAAATTCTGGCGCCGCGTCAGAGCGGAGGCCGATCTGTCCGACGTCCGCCTTCACGATTGCCGGCACACGTACGCCAGCATGGCGCTGGCGCAGGGCGAGACGGTGCTGACCATCGGCCGCCTGCTCGGGCACCGCAATCCAACGACGACGCTGAAATACACACATCTGTCCGACGCGATGGTGCGCGAGGCGGCCGACATCGTCGGCGCCGCATTGGTGGAGGGTTGAGGCATGGCCGCGAAGAGGCGGCGTCTGACCGACGCCAACGTGGCGAAGCTTGCGCCGGCGGCGCGCGAGTATACGGTCTGGGACGCGCGCCTCGCGGGTCTCGGCGTCCGCGTCCGCCCGTCGGGACACCGCAGCTTCGTGTATTGCTGCAAGGGCGAGGGCGGCGCGCGCAGGATCACCCTCGGACCTGCTGCGCTCATGGGCGTCGGGGAAGCCCGCGCCAAATGCCTCGAAATCGAAACCGCGCCGCACGGCGGCAGGCCGGAACGCGGACCGGTCCCGACTTTTGCGGACTTCGTCGCCGGTCCGGCGCAGGCGCGGCTCAACACATGCAAGCCGTCGACGCAAAAGGGCGTGCGCCTGGTCCTGAGCGGGCTCCTGCTTCCGGCCTTCGGCCCGATGCCGCTGGACCGGATCGGCCGGATCGCCGTGACCCGCTGGTTCGACGAGTACAGCAGGACCGCGCCCGGCGGGGCCAATCGTGCGTTGAACGTGCTCCGCCAGATCCTCAACCATGCGATCGACTGCGGCCACCTCGACACCAACCCCACGCACGGCATCAAGCGCAACCCCCGACCCAGGCTCACCCGCTTCCTCTCGTGCGATGAAGTCCATCGCCTTCACCGCGTGCTGGACCGCTACGCCGGCGCGCGGCCCTCGCGCGCGCAGCAGGCCGACATCGTCCGCCTTCTGCTGCTGACCGGATGCCGCAAAAGCGAGATCGTAACCATGCGCTGGCAGGACGTGGACGCAGACACCCTCAACCTCGTCGACGCCAAGACCGGGCCGAGACAGGTGTTCCTGAATGCGCCGGCCCGCGCCGTCCTGGAGCGCCAGCCGCGATCGGGCAGCGCCTTCGTCTTTCCCTCGCCGTTCGATCCGGCGCGGCCGCAGTGCTCCGACCTCCCGCTCTGGTACGCGGTGCGCAGGGAGGCCGGGATCGAGGACGTGCGCCTCCATGACCTTCGTCATACGTTCGCCAGCCACGCCGTGCTTCAGGGCATTCCCTTGCCAGTGGTGTCCCGCCTGCTCGGCCACAAGAATCCGGGCATGACGCTGCGCTACGCCCATGTCGGCGACCGCGAGACCGAGGCGGCGGCGGAGCGCATCGGCACCGCAATCGCGCATGCGCTGGGCAGTCGGACGAGTATCTCGTCGAGCTGACACGGCGGGGCGGTCGTAAGCCGGCATCGCCATGGCGCATGGCGGGACGGTGCCGGCCATGGGCAGGTCTATGGAAACAGTGCGTTCCGGAGGCGGAAACTGAGGTGGTTTCCACTCAATGCAAGGCAACTGCGACTTTGCCAACCTGCGGTCCGTCATCGCTACCGCCCGAAAGCAGGACTG
The DNA here is from genome assembly GCA_022826665.1 of Alphaproteobacteria bacterium. Classification (GTDB taxonomy): domain Bacteria; phylum Pseudomonadota; class Alphaproteobacteria; order UBA828; family UBA828; genus WTGU01. The sequence goes on from JAJDUK010000097.1 coordinate 30,456, forward strand.
GAATGTTCCCGAATCCCTAGCGCTCACCGATCCTCTGAAGCTGATCCCGCTACTGCGCTGCTGAAATCCTGCGCTGCGGCCGGACAGCGCCACTTGGCCTCTGGCCAAAATCATCAATCCATCACGTCCGAGTGCTCGCCGGAAGCAGACCTGGGCAGTTACGAAATGCCGATAAAGCCCGTGCTCCGTCAATCAACGCGTTTGCAGTCATCTCGGTGACATTCATAATGCCAAGACTCGATTCTACCATTTTTATAGTGATTCTCGTAGGTATAACGGCCCTGCCTCATGCCATCCACATAGTTGCCCTCTCCAAAAGTGGGGGCAACATGGTTTCCTTCCCAGATTTCCCTATAGACCCAATGGCCCTGCCTCACGCTATCCACATAGGAACCCTCCTCATGTTCATCGTAGGCGCCGCCGTCTTGGACCGAGTTATAGATATCGACCCAATGGCCCTGCATTTTTCCCTCAATGAGCGTCCCAATAGACTTATCGCGGTCGCCCGTGTCTATCGTGCCTTGTCCGTGCCCTACATTGTTGTGGCAACTGCCCGACCAAGTGAATCCTAAAAGGCTGAAAACATTCATCCACCCCGACAGAAAAATATCGCAATCCTGTTGGTTGGAAGGCTCATGCCAGCATCCGAGATTGACTGGAGGGCGGGGGCTGCTGCCCTCCCTCCAGCTAGCATACAAGTCTCTACATCGCGGGACCCGGAGTACTTGGTTTTGGGAATCGGACAGCTTCGACTCGCTTTCCTCGCTTTCCTCGTGCGCTTGTTGGCCAAGTGGCTCACTCCCGGAACCAGGTTTCGTAAATAAAACTTCGGCCTCTTGGCTTATTGCTCCGAGCGCTTCGCCTTGTTCCGCCGAGAGATAGCCCGTCGCCTCCAGCCCTTTCGCTTCCTGCCAATCCCATATGGCCGCCCGCGTCTTAGGGCCGAATAGACCGTCGGCAGGGCCGGTGTCGAAGCCGAGCGTGGCAAGGCCTCTTTGCACCTGTACGCGCTGCTCGCGGGTGAGTGACTCGGTCGGTGTCCGCACGGCTTCCGCCGGTACTTCCGCTCGCCGCTCGTCGGCGTCCGTTTCCGGGGCCGCCAGAACGTGTTCGCTGCCCGACCATGTGCCGGCCTCTCCGCCAGGGCTGGCGCACTGCGAGCCCACCACGGCGCAGCCCGATCCTCCGCTGGCCTCGCACGTTTGTACGGCACGGGCTTCCGCCTGATCCCGCGTCATCGCGGCTTTTGCTCCGCCGTTGCCGTATTGACCTACTGCGAGGGCACCGCAGCCGTTTTGGAACGAAGCGCGCTCGGCACAGTCCGCGCTCCCGCCGGCACGACAAGCGTTCAGCGCAGCACCCCTAGCATCGTCTTTGGTGGCGTAGTTCCACGCGAAGCCGTATGCAACCGCCTCGCCGTAGGCCGTGTTGCCGACGGCGATGGAGCCATGCGCATTCTGAGCCTCTACTGGACCGGCCGCCATCACTAGGCCGCCGACCGTAACCGCGATAGCAGCGATCATCTTCATGACCCACCCTCCCCGTGAGCCATCGTGAGGCTGACACGACGATAACCGAACTGTCAATCGAACTCGCGCAGCATCGAACTCGCGCGGTGGTCTTCCCCATTTGTTTCCCACTTCCGCGCAGGGTTGGCGCCCGCATTGCCCTTTTTGAGGCCTCCTCAACCGGCTCGCATGCCCGCTGAGCCGCCCGACGCGACCCTTCTTGTCAGAGTGCATCAATGCATGTCTTTGCTGCCTCAATGAACCGTGACTTCCGGCAAGCATCCATAAGCCCGATCATGCCTTCCTGCGTTGGACCATCCAACATGTTCACCCTTAACGTCATCGTATGCCCCTGCACCGAAGGACCCCTTCCCATATGTATCTTGGCGCCCTCAAGAGCCGCCTTCATCCCCTCACCATGAGGATTCGAGCTACGCAAACCGATTGGCAGGAGGGGTCGTGGACAAGAATAGTACGCCGTCTGGCAAGCAGTTTCCGAACGGTAAGGATGCACTAGTGTCCCGTTCGCGTAATTCGTAGGCAAGTGCTACCGCCGCCATCGGAGCCGGGAGTTCCGCAAGTTCCTCGACCACGTCGAGGCCAACGTGCCCGAGGACCTCGACATCCACATCGTCATGGATAACTACGCGACCCACAAGACGAAGGAAGTCCGCGACTGGTTCGCCAGGAGGCCGCGCTGGCATGTGCACTTCACGCCGACGTCCGCCTCATGGCTCAACCAAGTGGAGAGGTTCTTCGCCGATCTGACGGAGAAACGTATCCATCCGGCGTAGGCCGCCTGTCCTGTTGGCGGGGTCTTTGTCAGGCTGAGCGTCCGTGTAGTGGACGCTTCGTAGGTGTCCACTTATTGCTAAGTGGGCACTTAGCCAATGTCGATTTCCGAGGAGAACCCGGGC
>JAJDUK010000019.1 GCA_022826665.1 Alphaproteobacteria bacterium
GCCCTCGCGGATGGCAAAGCGCAAGCCCTCGTCCATCGCAATCGGCGCAATCAGATCAACCTGCATCGTCACGTTGTCGCCCGGCATCACCATCTCCGTCCCGTCCGGCAACCCGATCGTCCCCGTCACGTCCGTCGTCCGAAAGTAGAACTGCGGACGGTAGTTCGAGAAAAACGGCGTGTGACGGCCGCCCTCGTCCTTCGTCAGGATGTACGTCTCCGCCTCAAAACGCGTGTGCGGCGTGATCGTCCCAGGCTCCGCAAGAACCTGGCCACGCTCAACCTCGTCACGCTTCGTGCCACGAAGCAGAACGCCCACGTTGTCACCCGCCTCGCCCTGGTCCAACAGCTTCCGGAACATCTCGACGCCCGTGCAGACCGTCTTCGTCGTCTCGCGGATCCCGATGATCCCCACGTCGTCGCCCACCTTCACAACACCGCGCTCGATCCGGCCCGTCACAACCGTCCCACGACCCGAAATCGAGAACACGTCCTCGATCGGCATCAGGAATGGCTGGTCCTTCGGGCGCTCAGGCTGCGGCACGTAGTCGTCAACCGCCGCCATCAGCTCAAGGACCGAGTCTCGACCCGTCGCCGCGTCGCCACCCTCAAGCGCCGCCAACGCAGAACCCCGGATCACAGGGATGTCGTCGCCAGGAAACTCGTACGCGGACAACAGCTCCCGAACCTCAAGCTCGACAAGCTCCAGAATCTCCTCGTCGTCGACCATGTCCACCTTGTTCATGTAGACGACCAGCGCAGGAACGCCCACCTGGCGCGCAAGCAGGATGTGCTCCCGCGTCTGCGGCATCGGGCCGTCCGCCGCAGAGACCACCAGGATCGCGCCGTCCATCTGCGCGGCACCCGTGATCATGTTCTTCACGTAGTCCGCATGACCTGGGCAATCGACGTGCGCGTAGTGACGGTTCGCCGTCTCGTACTCGACGTGCGCCGTCGCGATCGTGATCCCGCGCTCGCGCTCCTCTGGCGCCTTGTCGATCTCGTCGAACGACACGAACTCTGCGCCGCCCGCCTCGCCCAGAACCTTCGTGATCGCCGCCGTCAGCGTCGTCTTGCCATGGTCAACGTGACCAATCGTGCCCACGTTGCAGTGCGGCTTCGTACGCTCAAACTTCTCCTTGGCCATCGGTGCTCTATTCCCCGTCTGCCGCGCCTTCGCGGCAGTTAAAAGGACGACACGAGCCGCACACCGCTGCTGCGGTGTCAGCCGAATACTCTGGAGCGGGTGATGGGAATCGAACCCACGTAACCAGCTTGGAAGGCTGGGGCTCTACCATTGAGCTACACCCGCTCGATCTCAAGTCCCCCGCGCCCTGCAGCACGCGTGCACGTGCTGCACCCGTGTGGTGGAGGGGGTAGGATTCGAACCTACGTAGACATACGTCGGCAGATTTACAGTCTGCTGCCTTTAACCACTCGGCCACCCCTCCGCGCCGAGGTGGACGCGCCCGGGACTCGGAAGGGCGCACTATGGACATCCGCGGTCGATTGTCAACGCCCAAAGGAGCTCTCCGTGACGGCCCACCGCGCCATAGGCCGCCGCGGCTGCGGCGTCAGCGCGCGCCGGGCGGCCCGTGTGCCGGGGCGTCTCGCAAAAGGGATGGAAGTCTTATAATAGGGTGCGTCATGGCACGCAACAGTTCTCGCCGCCCGCGCGAGCGCGGGACCGGGCGTCGGCGTACGCATCAGGAGCAGCGCGCCCAGGCGCGACCCCGCCGTGAGCGGCTCTACGGCGCCCATGCGGTGGCCGCCGCGCTCGCCAATCCGAGCCGCCGCTGCCACCGGCTGATCACGACGGAAGAAGGCGCAGCGCAGCTCACCGAGCGCGCTGACGCGCGCGCACTGCCGCTCGCAGCCCGTGCCCTGCTCACAGCGCCGCAGATCGTCTCCCGCCAGGATATCGCAGCCCTGCTGCCGGACGGCGCCGTGCACCAGGGCATCGTGCTGGAGACGGCGCCGCTGCCGGCGGTCGATCTTGCGTCGGCCTGCCGCGGCGTGGCGCAAGGGGCGGAGGGCCCGCGGACCGTGGTCGTGCTCGACCAAGTGACCGATCCGCACAACGTGGGCGCGATCCTGCGCTCGGCGGCGGCCTTCGCGGTGGGTGCCGTGGTGATGCAGGACCGCCATTCGCCGCAGGGCGCCGGCGCGTTGGCCAAGGCCGCCTCGGGTGCGCTGGAGACGGTGCCGCTCGCCCGCGTTGTCAACATCGCGCGCGCCCTCATCGTGTTGAAAGAGTTGGGTTTCTGGTGCCTTGGCCTCGACCCGGATGCGCCCGAGCCGCTCGGGGCCGTCAGCGTGAAGGCGCCGCTCGCGCTCGTGCTGGGCGCCGAGGGCCAGGGCATGCGGAGGCTCACCCGCGAGCGCTGCGATTCAACCGCGAGCATCCCCATGCCGGGTTCGATGACGAGCCTCAACGTTTCCAATGCCGCCGCCATCGCGCTCTACGAGGTTTCGCGGCGATGAGCGCAGCGTGCTTGACACCGCCCGCAGGGCGCGCTTGAAAGCGGGCCTTCCGTGATCGCGCGCGCCTGCAGCGGCCGATTGGCCGGCGTAGCTCAATTGGTAGAGCACTTGATTTGTAATCAAGGGGTTGCGGGTTCGAGTCCTGCCGCCGGCACCAATCGAGGAGAGGCGCAGAACGGCACCGTTCACGCCACGGATACACCATGGTCAGCGCCGCCGCCCTGATCGTCGCCGCCGGGCGCGGCCACCGGGTCGGCGGGCCTCTGCCCAAACAGTACCGCCAGCTCGCGGGGCGCGCGGTGCTCGGCCACAGCGTGCAACGCTTCGCCACGCACCCCCGCATCGACCGGGTGCGGGTGGTGATTAACCCCGCCGACCGGCCGCTCTACGACGAGGCGTTGCGCGAGAGCGGCAATACGGCAGACGCTGCGCTGCTCGCGCCGGTGGCCGGCGGCGAGACGCGGCAGGACTCGGTGCGGAACGGACTGGAAAGCCTCGCGGAATCGCCGCCTGACCTGGTGTTGATCCACGACGGCGCGCGTCCCCTGGTCTCCGCCACCGTGATCGACGGCGCGCTCGATGCGCTCCAAGGCCACGACGGGGCGCTGCCCGCGCTCGCGGTCAGCGACAGCCTAAAGCAGGCGGCACCCGGTAGTTCCCTAGTCGCGGGCGCGGTGCCGCGCGAGGGCCTTTGGCGCGCCCAGACCCCGCAGGGCTTCCGCTATCATGCAATTCTCGACGCCCACCGCGCCGCGGCGGGCGATAATCTGACCGACGATGCTGCGGTGGCCGAGCAGGCCGGTCTCGCCGTCGCCCTCACCCCCGGCGACGAGGACAACCTCAAAATCACCACCGAGCAGGATTTCGCCCGTGCCGAGCGCATCCTGGCAACGCAGGGCGAGCGCGAGGTCGTGGCAGCACAGGCCGTGGAGACCCGCATCGGCATGGGCTTCGACGTCCACCGCTTCGGCCCCGGCGACCACCTCATGCTGGGCGGCGTGGCGGTGCCGCACGCGCAGGGCGTGATCAGCCACTCCGACGGCGACGTCGTGCTCCATGCCATCGTCGATGCGTTGCTGGGAGCGATGGCGGCGGGGGATATCGGCACCCACTTCCCGCCCTCCGACGAGGCGTGGAGGGACGCCGAGTCCACGCGCTTTGTGGCCCACGCGCTCAAGCTCCTGGCGGAGCGCGGCGGTCGCCTCAGCCACGTGGATGTCACGGTGATCTGCCAGCGGCCCAAGATCGGCCCGCACCGCAAGACCATGCTGGCACAGCTTGCGCATGTACTCGGAATCGATCCCACGCGCATAAGCCTGAAGGCGACCACGACCGAGCGCCTCGGCTTCACCGGGCGCGGCGAAGGCATCGCCGCGCAGGCGGTTGCGACGGTCCGCCTGCCCGTGGACGGTTCCGATGACCGCTGAGGCGGAGTCGTCTCGCCTTGACCTGCGCGATCCGGCGACCCTGATCGCGACCTGTTTCGGCGTGGGCCTCGTGCCCTGGGCGCCGGGGACCGTAGCCTCGGCACTAGCGCTGCCCCTCGCCTGGTTGCTCAGGACCTACACCGGCACGCTCGGCCTCGCCATCGCCACCCTCGCGCTCATCGTGGTCGGCATCTGGGCGGCCGGCGCCTACGAGCGCCGCACCGGAGTCCGCGACTCATCGGCCATCGTGGTCGACGAAGTGGCTGGCCAGTGGGTCGCCCTGCTGCTGGTGCCACCGACAATTGCCGTCTACGCGGTGGGCTTCGTGTTGTTCCGCCTGTTCGACGTGGTAAAGCCCTGGCCCATCAACCTGCTCGATAAGCGCGTGAAGGGCGGGCTTGGCGTGATGCTGGATGACATCGTCGCCGGCGCCCTGGCGGCAGTCCTGCTCTGGAACGTCTGGATATGGCTGTGACCTTCCCTGCGGACATCATCGAGCGTGCCGAGCGGCTGCTCTCGCTCTGCCGGGCGGAGGGCTTGCGCGTCGCCACGGCGGAATCTTGCACCGGCGGGCTGATCGCCGCGTGTCTCACCGAGATCGCCGGCTCATCGGATGTCGTGGACCGCGGCTTCGTGACTTACGCCAACGACGCGAAGCGGGACATGCTCGGCGTGCCCGAAGAGCTGCTCATGCGCGTGGGCGCGGTCAGCGAGGAGGTGGCACAGGCGATGGCGGAAGGCGCGCTCGTCCGCTCCGACGCCACTCTCGCGGTCGCGGTGACCGGCATCGCAGGGCCCGGCGGGGGAACGACAACCAAGCCGGTCGGCCTGGTGCACCATGCCTGCGCCGGGCCGGGCGGGGCGGTGACCCACCGGCGTCTCGTCTATGAGGGCGATCGCGGCGCTGTCCGCCTGGCGACCGTGGTGACCGCGCTCGACATGCTGATCGAGGGTGCCGGGCAGCGGTGACGGCACTAGCCGAGGCGAGCGACCCCGTCACCGCGCGCGACGCGATCCTCGCCCACGCCCGCTCGCTCGGGTTTCAGGCCGCGGGCGTGGCAAGTGCCGACGACGCGCCGGAGGACGGCGAGGGACTTCGGCAGTTCCTGCACCTGGGCTACGCCGGTGACATGGCGTGGCTCTCTCGCACGGCAGGACGGCGCGCGGCCCCCCGTGCACTCTGGCCTGAGGCGCGCAGCGTCGTGGTGTTGGGCCTCAACTACGGCCCGGCGCACGATCCTCTGCGCCTGCTGAGCGAACCGACGCGTGGCGTCATCTCGGCCTATGCCCAGGGCCGCGACTACCACGACGTGCTCAAGGGCCGGCTCCGGCGGCTCGCGCGTTTCGTCGTAGGTACCTTCGACGCCGAGGTAAAGCTCTTCGTGGACACGGCGCCGGTGATGGAGAAGCCGCTGGCGGCCCGCGCGGGCATCGGCTGGCCGGGCAAGCACACCAACCTCGTCTCCCGCCGCCACGGCTCGTGGCTCTTCCTCGGCGAGCTGTTCACGACCCTCGACCTCGCGCCCGACGAGGCCGAGGCCGACCATTGCGGCTCCTGCCGCCAGTGCCTCGACATCTGCCCGACCGACGCCTTCCCGGCTCCCTACCGGCTGGATGCCAGGCGCTGCATCTCGTACCTCACCATCGAGCACGAGGGCCACATCGCGCTCGAATTTCGCGCGGCCATGGGCAACAGGATCTATGGCTGCGACGATTGTCTCGCGGTCTGCCCGTGGAACAAGTTCGCGCGCCGGACGCAAGAGTACGCCTTCCTACCGCGCGCCGAGCTGACCGCGCCCCGGCTCGCCGACCTCGCCGCGCTGGACGATAAAACCTTCAGGACCATTTTCTCCGGCAGCCCGATCAAGCGCACCGGGCGCGATCGCTTCGTGCGCAACGTGCTGATCGCCATCGGCAATTGCGGGGATGCCACAGTCTTGTCGTCTGCGAAACGGTTGCTCAGCGACTCCTCTCCGCTGGTGCGGGCCATGGCGGTCTGGGCGTCTCGGCGGCTCGCCCCGCCAGCCGAATTCGCCGCGCTCCGCGCCAGCCATGCGCCAGCCGAGACGGATCCCGCGGTGCTCGTGGAGTGGCACGGCGCCGAACCCACGGCAAGCGCTTCCGGCCGCGCACGACCATGACAACGGCGCGCGGCAAGCGGCTGTTCTGCTTCGGCTACGGCTTTAGCGCCTCGGCATTGGGCGAACTGCTTGGCCCCGCCGGCTGGTCGCTCGCCGGCACTAGCCGAACACCCGAAGCCTGCCGGGCACTGGCGGACGCGGGTGTCGATGCCATCCCCTTCTCGCGCGAGGCGCCGCTAGCGCACCCAGCACGGAGCCTCACCGGCACGACTCACATTCTTCTCTCGATCATGCCGGACGCCAACGGCGATCCGGTCCTCGACTGCCACGGTACGGACATCACCGCCATCGAGAGTCTGGAATGGATCGGCTATCTCTCCACCACCGGGGTCTACGGCGACACCAGCGGCGCCTGGGTGGATGAGAACGCCCCGCTCGCTCCCACCGGTGAACGCGGCAGACGCCGGGTCGAGGCGGAGGCAAGCTGGCTCGCCCTCGGCGCAGAACACGGGCTTGCCGTGCACGTCTTCCGTCTGGCCGGAATCTACGGGCCGGAGCGCAACGCTCTGGCTGCAGTGAGGCGCGGGACCGCCAAGCGCATCGATAAGCCGGGGCAGGTCTTCTCGCGCATTCACGTGGCCGACATCGTGCAGGTGCTGGCGACCTCCATCGCCAAGCCCCACGCAGGCGCCATATATAATGTGTGCGACGACGAGCCTGCGCCCGCGGCGAACGTCGTCGCGCACGCCTGTACCCTTCTGGGCGTCGCCCCACCGCCGCTCACGCCCCTGGAGGAGGCCGACCTCTCGCCGATGGCGCGGAGCTTCTATGCCGACAGCCGGCGGGTCTCCAACGCCCGCATCAAGGCCGAGCTGGGCGTCACGCTGCGCTACCCGAATTACCGTGCCGGCCTTGCCGCTTTGCTCGCCGAGGAGGCCGGCGCGTCCTAGCACGCCGGCCGGTGGCGCAGACGGCGGCGAGAGTCGATAATGGTGCGCGAACGCGCTCGTCGCTTGGAGACAGGGCCGAGAGTCAGCGCTGTGTCGGATGGTCCTCTGGCCGTCGCGGGCGCTGGCCACGTGCCGTAAGGGAGCCATCCGATGCGTCTTCACATCCGCGCTTTGCTTGTTGCCGTCGCGATCGTCGCCTGCGCCTCCGGCGTTCGGGCGCAGGACTACGACGCCGTCGTCGTCTTCGGCGACAGCCTGAGCGATTCCGGCAACGTGGTCGAAGAAGCGCTGCCGCTGGGGCTGCCGGCGGGAAGCAGCTTCACCACCAACCCCGACCCGATCTGGGCCGAAATCGTGGCCGAGACCTACGGCGTGCCGGGTGGACCCTCGCTCGCCGGGGGCACGAACTTCGCTGTCGGCGGCGCTTGCGTGAACAGGGACATCCCTTGCCACGTCACCGTACCGGTGCTCGGCCGGATCGAAATGCCGAGGATCGACCAACAGATCGATCAGCACCTCTTGACGCGTGCCCAGGGGGAGGCCGATCCGAACCACCTTTACGCCGTCTGGGCCGGGAGCAACGACCTCGTTGCCGTTCTCGAGGCCATTGCCGCAGGCGAGCCCGTCAATCCTCAGACCGCCATCCCGGCCACGGCACAACGCTACGTGGGCGAAATCCAGCGTCTGCAGCAGGCCGGCGCGCGCCATATCTTAGTCCTCAACCTGCCCGATGCGGGTCAGACACCGTTTGCCCAAAGCATCCCCGATCCGAGCTTCCCGCCGACGCTGACCGCGCTTGTTACGGCCTACAACCAGGCGCTGAACGCGGGCCTCGGCACGCTCGACGACGGAATTGTTCCCATCGATACCTTCCGCCTGTTCAACACGCTTCTGGCGACCCCTGAGAGGTACGGCTTCACCAGTGTCGCCGGGACGGCCTGCGCGCCGGTCAGCCGGGAAATTAATTCGATCGTCTGCGCCCCGGCGGGCTCGGGCTCGCCAGTCACCTATGAGCCCGGCACCAACCGAACCCACCTGTTCGCGGACGACAAGCACCCGAGCGGGGGGGCACACGCGATCCTCGCAAGTGTGGTGACGGCAACCCTTAAGGCGCCGCTCCAGGTGTCGCTCGCCGGCGAAGCGGGCGAGGCCGCGGTGGCGGCGCACCGCAGCGTCATCGCGGCCGAGCAGCTTACCGATCGAAAGTATACGGTCGGACGCTGGCACAGCTACGCGGTTGCGCACACGGGCCGGCGCGCGGTCGAGGCCCCGCCGCGTCTCGGCGAGGCGCAGGTGGACGAGCAGGCCGTGACCCTAGGCTTCGGCCAGCGGGCGTCACGCGATTTCCGGTGGGGCGTGGCGCTCAGCCTGGGCCGCCACGATAGCGGCGTCGAGGGTGCCGCCCTCGAGAGCGAGACGGCCGTCGGCTCGCTGCACGGAACCTGGCGGCAGGGCGGGCTGCAGCTCAGCGGCGCGGTGAATCTCGGCAGAACCGGTGTGGACATCGAGCGCTCCATGACCCTCGGGCCGGCGGTCAACACCGAGCGCGGCTCGACGGCAGGGCGTCAGGTTGGCGTCGATCTTGGCCTCGGCTGGACGATGGGGGAGGCGGAGGGGACCCGCCACGGTCCGGTGCTCGGCCTCTCCTGGCTCGATCAGGAGGTGGACGGCTACCGCGAGAGCGGAACCTCCTCCACCGCCATGAACTTTGCCGCGTTCGAGCGCGGCTCCCTCGTCGCCCACGCCGGCTACCGGTTCTCGTTCGAGGCGGGCTCGGAGAGCCTCGGCATTCGTCCTTACGTTGCCGCCGCCTATGCCAAGAAGCTCGACGGCGACCCTGTCTCGGTCACGGCGGGCTCCAACACCATGAACGGGCAGTTCACGGCGGAAGGGTTTGCGCCGCCCGAGGACTGGCTGAGCGTCGATCTCGGCGTTTCCATGAGCCTCGGCGGGCAAGCGAGCGCTGTCCTGGGCTATTCAGGTCGCACCGGCGACGGCTCCCGCAGCGACCACCTGGTGAACGTGGGCCTGCGCGTCGTGTTTTAGTTTGGGCGCCGAAAAACATCCCAGCGGAAGAAGAGGCGCCACATAGTGCTCTGTGAGACCCGCAGTCCGTGCTCGTCTTCCAGACGGGCGGCGGTCTCCAAAAGCGTGAAGTCCGGGGTCTCGTCCACCAGCGCGAGGACCACCTCTGTCCGTGCCTCGATCCGCTGCGAGCGCCTGTCGCCGCCTTGCGCTCTGGGGCGATAGCTGCCCGCGCGGCGCCAGGCATCGACCCACTTGATCGCCGTCGACGGCGCGATGCCGAACTGCTTCGCCGCGCTCCGGCGGCTCATGCCGCCATCTACCACCGCCGTCACCACCTGGCGGCGCAGATCATTCGAAAGAGGTCATGCCATGCAGGCTGGCCTCCTTCACCAGCGCGCATCTTGAATCACAAATCCAAGCGATTGAAAATTCTAAAGATTCTCCATGGCCGAAGAATGCTCTAACATTCGCACTGGCTCGCTCCCTCGGGGGCCAGTCGACCGGACACGGTATCGTCTGGGCCTCATTGCCTGTGAGCTCACATACTGCGCGGGAAGGATGATTGGTAACCAATATGCGGGAGAACGAAAATGGAGCGTGAGGCTGGCGGCCTCGAATTTCAAGACTTGACTGCCTTGGTAAAGAAGCTGATGGCCGAATCCTGCGACGTTGCGCACGTCGGTATGTTCGACCTGAATGCCACCTTCCGTGAGCGCCGGGTCAGGGTAGCCGATCTCACCAGGGTATTCGGACCAGGCGGAACATTCGTCAACGTCGTGCACGAATGGGACACCGGAGAGCAGGTGTTCGGTGCCGGTCCGTTTGTCGGTGAGCCGATTGCGATCGACCCCGCGTCGCTCCGTCCCTACCCCTTCGAGCCCAATGCTTGCGCCCTTGTCGCCGACTACATCGGCCCCTCCGCCGAAACCTCGCCAAGACGCTTGCTGGAACACTTGGTAGCGAAAGCCCACAACCGGGGTCTGGGTGTGCGAGCCGCCTTCGAGTTCGAGTTTCTGGTGCTCGACGATAACGCAGAATCCTTGAGGGAATCGGGGTTTTCGACCCTCAAGACGTTTGCGAAGGACAACCGTTGTTGGGCCGGAGAGAGTGCGGCGATTTACGCGGATTTCGTGACGGAGCTGGAGCGGATTCTCGTTCAGGGCGATATCGACATGTTGGCGCTCGGCCTTGAGCTTGGACCGGGATGTTTTGAAGCAACCCTCTGTCACGGCGACCCGCTGCGTGCTGCTGACAATGCAGCCTTTTTCAAGCTCCTGACGAAGGCGTATTGCCGGCGGCAGGGCAAAACTGCGTCGTTCATGGCTCAGCTCGGCGGTCAATTTCCGGGCCTCTCGGGCCACATCCATTTGTCGTTGACCGACCGCGAAACGGGTGAAGACCTGTTCCCCGACCCAGCCGATGAAAAGGGTATGAGCCGGACCTTCCGGTCTTTCGTGGCGGGGCTGGTTGCCCTGGCACCTGAAGCAATGCCGCTGACCCACCACACGGCCAATGCATACCGCCGTCACACACCGCAGAATTGGGCGCCGAAGACGGCATCCTGGGCCGTGCAGAACTATGCAGCCGCGGTCCGCGTGGTCCCACAACCGACGGACCGATGCCGGCTCGAATATCGGCTTCCCGGCTCCGACATCAACCCGTTCCTCGCCTTGGCCTTCGTGCTGGGTGCGGGTCTCTGGGGCCTTGACTCCAATGCCGAACTCCCGCCCGAATTGACCGGCGGGGGCCCGGGTCTTACGGTCACCGGGGGGGCGTCGTTGCCCCACGATCTCTTCGAAGCCATCGACCGTCTTGCCCGCTCCGAACGCGCGAGCGAAATCTGGGGAGAGACATTCGTGCAGCATCTTGTGGAAGCGTGCCACCAGGAGGTGGCCGCTCTATCCCGCGAAACCAGCGCCGCCGAGCGCGCCAGGTATCTCGAAGTCGTTTAGCGCGCGCAAAGATTATGAGTGATCTGCAGGACTACTTGAACGATCCCGCTCGCGACGGGTTGGTCGCCGAGGTTCGCAAGAAGATCGACGCGCTCGAAATCGACGCGATTTACTACCAATACATTTCGATCACCGGCCGCATCATGGGCAAGATGATCCCGGCCAAGCACTGGGAGCGCGCGGCCCAAGAGGGGATGCAGACCTGGATCGGCGGCATCACCAACGTCTTCGCTGACAGGGACGGAAACCTGATCGGATTTCCCCCGAATGCCTCCGAGCTTCTGGCCATCCCCGACCCCGAAACATTCTGCCAGCTTCCCTGGAACAAACGTGTCGCCAGGGTCTTCTGCACCGTGTTTTTCAGCCGGGAGGATCCGGACCGTCCCGAGGAATTTCTTGACTCGGATTCACGCGGGAATCTGCGGCGCGTCCACGACGCATTCCGTCAGGATCACGACGGCTTGCATATGCGTGTGGGCTGCGAGCCCGAAATGCTTTGGCTGAAGCCGGGCGACGGGGAGAAGCCCTATTACGAGACGACCAAGCCCTACGCCTACCACATCGATCAGTTCGAGCAGCTCCAGGAGGTCTGGCTGAAGCTCTACGAGTACGGGACGGCGATGGGCCTCGACATGATCCAGGCGGATCACGAGGACGCGCCCGGCATGATCGAGATGAACTTTCAGTATGACGACGCGTTGCGCACCAGCGACCGCCTGACCACCTACCGCCAGCTATGCGCGCAGGTGGCGCGCGAGTGCGGGCTCATCGCGGTGTTCATGTCCAAGCCCTACATGAGCCTGTCGGGCAACGGCTGCCACCACAACCTCTCGCTCTGGCGGGGTGGCGAGGACACGGTGCAATCGATCGGCCGCCAGGGTCAGCCGGCGATGGACGACGTCTTCACCTACCGCAGGGGCGGCACCAACGAGATCGAGAATTCGAACCACGCCTGGATGCCCTCGGAGCTCGGGCGTCACGCGCTGGGCGGCATGCTCGCGCACCTCAACGCTTTGGTCGCTATCGGCTCGTCTACGGTGAACTCCTATCGGCGGCTGAACGACACGGGCCTGTGGGCACCGGTTGGCGCGGGGTGGGGCCTGCAAAACAGGTCCTGCGCCATTCGCGTTTCGAGCCCGGACCGGCTCGAGTTCCGTTGTGTGGACAGCATGGTCAATCCCTACCTGATGCAGGCGGCGCTGCTGAAGGCCATCGACGACGGCATCAGGAACCGGATCGATCCTGGGGAGCCCGAAGACCGGAACTTCGTGGATCTGTTGAACGCGGGCGAGGCGATCGAGCGTATTCCCACCACGCTGCGCGACGCGCTCGACGCGCTGGCGGATGACGGCGTGGTCAAGGCCGCCCTCCCTGGGGACCTTTACCGGGTCTACGATTGGTACAAGCGCGACGAATGGAACAAGTTCATCTGGCAAGTCTCTGACTGGGATGTGAACATGTATCTGGACTGCTTGCCCTAGCGGGGTGCAGGAGAAGCGCGGATGGCATTCGAGCTCACGCCGGCACAGATAGACCAGTTCAACAAAGACGGCTTTCTGGTCGTCGACAAGCTGATCGATGACGAGACGGTCGAGGCGGTGAGCGAGCGCTACGAGAAGCTCTTTCGCGGCGAATTCGAAACCGGAGTCCTGCCGGATGAGGTCAACTGGCAAGAGGGCGAAAGCGATCCTTCCCTGACCCGGCAAATCTGCAACGCGTGGAAGGCGGATCGGACGATCGCGTCGGTGGTCATGCGG
>JAJDUK010000065.1 GCA_022826665.1 Alphaproteobacteria bacterium
CGCCGCGCTGATCCTGGTCAACGCCACCTTCATCCTGCCCTTCGTGGTGGTGATCGTGCGCCAGACCTTCCAGGACCTGCCGATCGAGCTGGAGGAGGCGGCGCTGGTGGACGGCGGCTCGCACTTCGTCGCGTTCTTCCGGGTCGCAATCCCGCTCGCGCTGCCGGCGATTGCGGCGTCCGCGCTCATCATGTTCGCGTTCGCGTGGAACGAATATCTCTTCGCGGTGATTCTCACCATCAAGGAATCGGCGACCATGCCGGTCCACATTGCGGGCGGCGTGGATTCGCGCGGCGTGCAGTTCTGGTTCGTGGCTGTGCGCTCGCTCATCGCCATGGTCCCGCCGGTGTTGATCGCGCTCTTCGCGCAGCGTTACATCGTGCGCGGGCTCACCCTCGGCGCGGTCAAGGGATAAGCGGAGAAGGCAAGCCATGGCATCGGTATCGATCCGCGAGGTCCACAAGTCCTTTGACGATACGGCTGTGATCCACGGCGTCTCGATCGACATCGAGGACGGCGAGTTCCTGGTCCTGGTCGGCCCGTCGGGCTGCGGCAAGTCGACGCTGCTCCGGATGATCGCCGGCCTCGAGGACGTCAACGACGGCGAGATCGCGATCGGCGATAAGGTGGTGAACCACATGGCGCCGAAGGCCCGCGATGTCGCCATGGTGTTTCAGAACTACGCCCTCTACCCGCACATGACGGTGCGCCAGAACATGGGCTTCAGCCTGCGGTTGCGCAAGGCGGACAAGGCCATGATCCGCGAGCGGGTGGACAGCGCCGCCCAAATCCTGGGCCTCACGGACCTGCTCAACCGCCTGCCGCGCCAGCTCTCGGGCGGCGAGCGCCAGCGGGTCGCCATGGGCCGCGCCATCGTGCGCGACCCGCAGGTGTTCCTCTTCGACGAGCCACTCTCCAACCTCGACGCCAAGCTCCGGGTGCAGATGCGGACCGAGATCAAGGCGCTGCACCAGCGGCTCAGGACCACCTCGATCTACGTCACCCACGACCAGGTGGAGGCCATGACCATGGCCGAGCGCATCGTGGTGATGAACCTGGGCCAGGTCGAGCAGGTCGGGCGCCCGCTCGACCTCTACGACAGGCCCGCCAACCTCTTTGTCGCGGGCTTCATTGGCTCGCCGGCGATGAACCTGATCGAGGCTTCGGGCACCGCCGGGAGCGCCACGCCGGCCGCCGCCGCAGACGACGGCACGGCCCTGCCGCTGCCAGCGGACATTCGCGTGGGCGAGGGGCAGCCGCTGGTCTACGGCGTGCGCCCGGAAGACCTCGCGCTCGCCACCAACGGCGCCGGCGTCGAGGCCACGGTCTCGGTGGTCGAGCCCACCGGCTCAAGCACGCTCGTGTTCTGCCAGATGGCCGGCCAGGAGATCTGCGCCGAGTTCCAGGAGCGGCACGATTTCGACCCCGGCGAGACCATTCGCCTGATGCCGCGCCTCGAAACCCTTCACCTGTTCGACCGCGAGTCCGGCCAGCGCCTCAACGCCTGACGGGCGCCCGTGGCGGCCTTAACCCGCATTTCTCACCAAGGTCATGGTCTGCGCGGCGCTGTCCGGCCGACAGGGTAGGAGCGGCGCGCAGCGCGATGCGGGGACATCGGACAAGCGGCGTGACGCACGCTGTCGGCCGGAGAGAGCCGCCCTTCGGGTCGCGCCCAGGCGCCCGCCCGCGGCGTCGCGGGCCTCAACCGTATTCCCTGATACGCTTTTCGGCCCGCTCCTGGCGGATCTAACGCCTGGGCGCGACGCAGGCCGTGACCCTGGTGAGAAACAATAGTGAGTAGGGTTCCCAGCTGTTCCGTCCAGGTGCCAAGTGTGCTTGAAAGCGGCGTGTTTCTGCGGAGTATCTCCAATCCAGGTACAGCTGAGAACAGCCAGGTATCCCTGAAATGCACTCCGCGTGTTGTGGAAGGTGTTGATTTGGCGGGCGCCGCATGCCATCATCCCTCCATGAAAAATCCCGGAAAACGAACCGCACGCGTCAAGCTCACAATCGCCAAGCGCGCCATCGACGGCTGCAAGCCCGCCGACAAGCCGTGGATCGCATGGGACGACAGGCTCACAGGCTTCGGTGTCCAAATCCACCCCTCCGGCATCAAGTCCTACATCGTCAACTACCGCCCAGGCGATGGCGGTAGGGCGGCACCCAACAAGCGCCTCGTCATCGGACGCTGCGACAGGATGGCGCCCGAGCTGGCCCGAAAGGAGGCCCACAGGTTGTTGGGCATGGTCGCCATGGGCGAGGATCCGGCGGCGGCGCGCAACAGGAGCCGGCGCATGCCCTCCCTCGGGCAGACCTTCGAGCAGTACATGAAGGCCAATCCCAAGCGCAAGGCGATCACCAACCAGTGCTACCGCGACCGCTTCGAGCGGCCCCTCGGCGACTGGCTCTCCCGTCCGCTGGACGCGATCACTCGCGAAGACGTGGAGGAACGCTTCAACCGCGTCACCGAGAAGAACGGCTGGGCGACGGCCAACCAGTGCATGTCGCTGCTGCGCTCGGTCTACCGCCGGCCCTGCGTGGACTTCGGCGGTCTGGCCAATCCCGTCGATCTGTGGCTCGCGGGCGGCGGCAGGTTTCACCACAAGCCGCGACGCAAGATCCCGCCGCCTGCCGAGGTTCTGCCGCGCTGGCGCAGGGGGATCGAGGCCGTGGTGAGCAATCCCGCGCTCAGGGACGTGTTCTGGTTCGGGATGTACACGGGCATGCGGCTCGGCGAGGTGCTGCCGCTCCGCTGGGAGCGCGTGGACAGGGAAGAGCGCGTCTTCCGTGTGGAGGAGACCAAGACGGGGACGCCGCTGGAGCTTCCGATCACGCGGCAGCTTGCGGCCATTCTGGACCGGCGCTGGGCCGAGAGTGGGGAGTTGCCGGACGGCTGGGTGTTTCCCTCGGCCACCAGCCGCACGGGGTATTTCGTGAAGCTGACGTATTTTCATCGCCGGATCAGCGAGGCCGGGGGCGCGAAGTTCTGGTATCACGGGATGCGCAACTGCTTCATCACGGTGGCGGAGCGGGACCTGATGCTGCCGCACGCGCTGACCAAGCGCCTGGTCAATCATGCGCCGCCCAACGACGTCACGGAGGGGTACGCGGCCGACTGGACGATCGGGCAGCTCCGCGAGCCGGCGCAACGCGTAGCGGACCGGATAGAGGCGATGATGACGGACCCCGGCCGCGCTGTAGTAGAGAGGGGGTAGGCGCCCGGCCTGCAAAGCGAGGGCCTCAGGCCCAGGTACCAGTCAGTCCAGACGTTCGCCATGCAGTTCAAGACGGGTTTCCTCGCCAAAATGAAGTGGCGGGCTTCTTCGGGACAGGCCAACGACAAGGGCCTGTTCGTCGACCGGAGTATGGCACAGGTCGAGCTTCGGCCGAGCACGGGAGCCGGCAGGATGACCTCGACCTGCTCGTGTCGGGCCATTCGGCCCCGCCGGACTGGATCGGCTATCTGTCGGCCACCTGTCATTGCAAATGCGAATGGTTATCATTATAGTCCGACGGGCAGGCGCGCTGGCCTGCGGACAACCCGAAAGGACGCCGTCATGAAAGCCCTTCTTGCTTCGCTTGCTTGCTTGGCGCTGCTGGCGTTGCCTGCGGCGGCGACGGCAGCAGAGACGACGCTGATCGATATCGGCGCATTGCAGTCCAAACAGGTCTACGGCGTCGCGGATCTCACGCCTCTGGCCGTTTCGCCGTCGGGCAAGCCGGCCGTTGTCCTGCTCGACCTCGATGCGGGCGAGATCGTACCGCCTCATGCCACCGAGAGCGGTCTGCGCCTGCTGACCGTGATCTCGGGCGCGATGTCATGGGGCGACGGCGACAGGGTCGACGAGACGAAGGAAACCGTCTATCCGCCCGGCAGTGTGCTGACCGTCCCGGCCAAGCTCGATCATTGGCTGGCCGCGCGTAGCGAACCGGTTCGCATTCAACTGATCGTGCTTGACGACGAGACCCCGGTTCCGGGAATACTGGAACAGATAAAGTAGACCGTCCCGTCGGCCCGAAACGGGCCATGGTTGCCCGACATCGGAGTCCTCCGCCGCGCTGTCAGTTCTTCAGGGAGAGCACGTGCGGGAAGCTCGCGCGCACGTCGGAGAGCGTCAGCGGCACGCGGACGTAGCCGCCGCGGCGCCACAGCTCCCATTGATCCAGGATGGTCGTGCTGTTGAACCAGCCATCCTGCCCGCCCAGCAGCACGAAGTAGTTCTCGTCCGGATCGGTCATGTCGGAGATGTGCCGCGCGTTGGCGCCGTAACTCACGTTGTGTCGCTCGCCACTGGCCTGGTGCGCAGTCTTCATCAGCGTCTCCGAGCTGCCGCCGACGCCGGCTTCGGCGAACTCGTAGCGCCCGCCGATAAGCGGGACGTTGGAGAGCGGATGCGCGAGGCTGAGGCGGTGCATCTCGCCCCAATTGGCGAACGAATCGAGCCCTTCGGCGGCCGCGGCCAGCCCGGCGGCGAGCGCTGAACGCAACGTCTCCTCGCCGGCGGCGGCGATGTCCTCGTGCAGCAACGCCGTGCGCCGGCCGACCGACGCGAACGCCTCTCCGTCGTCATCGCCGTAGAGCAGGGCGTAGAAGCTGGTAGTGAAGCCCGCGCGGAACTGCTCGAACGCGACCGGCCCGACGGAGTCGGCGCGGTACTCGCCGTCCCAGTCGCGCAGCTGGGCGATCGCCTCCTTGCCGTCCGTATCGGCCGCCGCGGTCATTCCCAGGGCGTCGAGCTTGACGATGAAGAGGTCGCGCAGCGCCACCGAAGAGGACATGTAGACGTCCTGCTGAATCGCCTTGAGCGTCTCGACACCCACCGCCGCCTCGGCCTCGATGAGGGCATGCATGCGCTCCACCCGGTCGTCGCGGGAGAAGAAGTACCCCACCGGAATGCTCGTCTCCGGCGGCCGGTCGTTGGCGGAGACCAGGTAGCCCGCCTGCGGATTGTAGCTGTAGGGCAGGTCCGCAGCGGTGCGCATGGCGCCCCACGAGGCGTCGTGGCCGGCCGGGTCGATGGCGACATCGGCGGGCGGGCCCTCGCGGCCGGGGAGCCACACCGCCAGCACCCTGCCGATGTTTCCGTCTCTGTCCGCGTACAGCATGTTCTGGCCCGGCACGGCGAAGCCGTCGAAGGCCGCGCGGAACTCCTCGAAGTCGCGGGCGCGGCTCACCGCCAGCATGGCGCCGATCTCGTCGCTCGCGTCGTGACCCGTCCACTTCAGCGCGAGCGGCGGCAGCTCCATGTCGGCAAGCAGCGGAACGTCGCTGACGATCGGCCCCCACCGCGTCTCGCGGACGGTCACGTCGCTGTCGAACCACCAGCGCACGTCGATGCTCTCGCTGCGCTCGGCGATGTCCGAGGCCGGCACGTGGCTCACGTCGTAGAGATCGCTCGAGGCTGCGCGCATGTTGGTGCCGCCCCAGGCGATGTGCGGGTTGCGGCCGATGGCGAAGATGGGGAGCCCCGGCGCCATCAGCCCGACCGCGTGATAGGAGGGCGACTTCACGCCCGCGATCAGCCAGACGTTGGGAACCATGATGCCGAGGTGCGGGTCGTTGGCCATGAGCGCGCCGCCGGTATCGGTGCGGTGCGCCGCCACCGCGAGGCTGTTGCTGCCCGATTTCGAGAGCCCGCCGAGCCAGCGCTGTGCCCGGGCGATGTCGCCGTCACCTCCGTCACCTGCGACCGAGACCGCGCTGCCCTCCACCAGGCGCGCCCAGAGCTCGTCCCAGCCGTCTCGTGCACGCAAAGGAAGCAGGTCCGCCCAGACCAGCCAGTTCACATCCGTGCCGGCGAGGCGCCCCATGGCGAACACGTCGTCCACCGTCCAGCGCTCCCGCTCCAGGCCGAGGACGTCGAAGTCGTGCGGCAGCTCGCGCGCGGTGTCCTGGTAGTGGTTGATGCCGTCCACGAAGCGCTGCACCCAGAGCCGCGTGGCCTCGTCCATGCCCTGCTCGATCTCCGGCGCGGCGCGGCCGTAGTCCAGGGTCCGCAAGCCGTGGTCGATGTCGACGCCGAGCGGGCCGATCATCTCCGACACGCGGCCCTGCGCGATCATGCGCATGGTCGCCATCTGGCCGAGCCTGAGATGCGCGTGCACGAGGCCGAGCGCGAACGCCGCGTCGCCGTCGCTCTCGGCTTCGATGAAGGGAATCTGCCGCGCGCTCCAGTGGACCGTCACAGCCCCGTCCAGCGGCAGGCCATCCGTGGGAAACGCCGAGAGGCGCTGGGCAACGTCCCTGGGCTCCGGCAGCGGCGCCAGGAGCGCGCAGGCGGACACGGCAAGCGCCACGGCACCGACAGCGAGTCCGATGGAGAGGGAGGAGAGAAAGGCGGGCATGTGGTTCTCCGGATAACGGCGCATTGCAACCTACGGGTTACGCCGCCCGGTCGGAAGGGGCCAGGGCGGAACCGCTTCGAGGGAGATGCGAAGCAGTCCTGCCCCGGCGTGCGATCGACGAGCAATGACCGTCGTCGCGCTCAATCGTGCCCGTGGTGCCAGCCGTGAGACACCCATTCCTCGGCCAGCTCGGCCCGCTGGGCAGGGGTCAGCACGTCGGCGGTGTCGGCGAGCGCCGTCAGCAGGCGCTGGCTCGCGCGATCGGCGAGATCGAGCTTCTGCTGGCGCAGCGCCTCCAGCTCCGCGCGATCGACCGTCTCCTTGGTGAGCGCCTCGACGAGCGCCTCGCGGCCCTCATGCTTGAACTCGCGGAACTCGGCCATGTCGGCGATCGCGGCGGCCACGATGCCGTGCACCCGGTCGCGCTGGTCATCGGTGGCCTCGACCTCCGCGAGCATGCCGTCGACCCTCCATTCGACGAACCGTTCGATCTTGTCGCCGCACAAGGACTTGCCGGAATAGGCGACCGTAATCCATGTCGTGCCGCCAATGATCAGGGCCAGCGCGCCGGCGATGCTCATGAGGACCCAGCGCGGGCGGGCCCTGCGGCCTGAAGTGCGCTTGGTGGTGCTGTCGTTGTCGGCCATGTCATTGCCTTTCGCTCGTATTGGTGGGTTGGACATGACTGCAGATGGGGTGAGGCCGTTTCGCGCCGTTGTCCGGGGAGTAAAGAATTGTAAAGATGGGTAATTGGCGCGGCACGACGCCGCCTGAGCCTGCATCCTCCCGCGCGGCCATAGGCAGCGTAGCGCGCGCCGAACGCCCGGTGCTTCGCGGGCTCCGATCGCGGCGGCGAGCGGGCGGCGGCGATGCACACCCTCACCGGCACCGCCAAGCTCAACGATGTCGCCTCCCAGACCTGGCTCACCGACGTCCTCGACCGCATCGCCGAGCTGCCGCAGACCCGCCTGCACGAGCTCCTGCCCTGGCACTGGAAGGCCGAACGGGAGCCGGCACTCGCCGCGTAGCCACTGGAAGGGCAGGTTCGACATGACCGCTTCGACAGCCGTTTGACAGGCTGCAGGATTGACCGAAGTGAGCAAGCGGCGCGACACCCTGGCGGCGGCAACCAGCCCTTCGACGAGATGCGGAAGCTCAGTTGCCCGGCTTCGCCATCTCTGAACGCACCCTCTCTGCCAACGCCTCGTTGGTGGCCGCATAGGCGGGCTCGAGCCAGTCCGAGCTCCAGAACCAGAGTCCGATGCCACGGTCCACTTCGTGCTGAACGACCTTCGTTCCGCCATCTGCAGGCTCCAGCAGCCAGCGATGGTCGAAGGTCAAGATGCCGGGGATGCCCCCGGACTGGCGCAGCTCCGCATTCGGGAGAAGGGTCTCCACAGTCGCGGTCATTTCCAGGATCGCGCCGCTTGGCTCGCGGACCCTGTTCAGCACCGTCTCCCCCTCCGCATAGGCGCCGTCGACCTCGACGAAGACCGGGTTCCACTGGGGGTAGGCCCCCGTGTCGATCAGAACCTCCCACACCGCCTCGGGCGGGGCGGGGATCCAGATCTCCACGAGGAAGGTCTTGCGGGTGGCGAGAGCGCCCGCCACCGCGACGATCAGGACGATCAGGAGGGCGGTCGGGACACCCCATTTGACGAGGGACCGGGACTTCGACATCTCACATAGCCTCGCGAACCGGCCCATCGGGTCGTCGGGAGCACGGCCCGTCAGGCGGCAGACGGGGGCACGAGCATGGCGCCGAGCTGGTCCAGGAATGCCTGGCGCTTGTCCTGCCCCATCATCGCAATCAGCATCTCCGCGTCGGCACCCGTGGGGTTGTTGATCGGCGCATCGCCTGTGACGCACTGGAAGATCCGGTCGGCGACCTCTTGCGGATCGGCGAGATTCCCGCCCTGGTTCGCCATCTGCTCGCCCACCGCAGTCATCTGCGCCCGCAGGCGCTTGGAGAACTCCACGAGCTGGGCGTCGCCCACCTCCAGCCGATCGTCGGTATTGACGCCGAACGCGGTGGTCGGATAGGCGCCCGGCGCGACCGAGTGGATGCGCACCCCCAGGGGCTTGTATTCCAGCGCCATGCTCTCGGTCAGGCCGATCATGGCGTGCTTCGAGGCGGCGTAGACCGCGTGCCCCGGCAGGCCCAGGTGACCGGCCATCGAGGTCACGTTGACGATGGCGCCATTCCCCGCCGCCCTCATCTCCGGCAGCGCCTCGCGCATGACGTTCATCGGGCCGAACACGTTGGTCTCGAACATGGCGCGGATATCCGTGTCGCTGGCCTGCTCGAACAGGCCATCGCCTCCGTAACCGGCGTTGTTCACGACGGCATCGATGCGGCCGAATCGTGCGCGCGCGGCGGCGAAGGCGGCGGAGATGCTGTCCGGGTCGGTGACGTCCAGCTTCAGGACCAGCATCCGGTCGTCGTCGGCAAGCTCAGGCACCCTTTCGGGCGCGCGCATGGTGGCGACAACGTTCCAGCCCGCGTCTTGGAAGGTCCGGGCGGTCAGCCTGCCGAACCCGCTGGAGCATCCGGTGATGAGAACGGTCTGGGTCATGGCGCATCCTTACACATCGACATATTGTGACGTTCTGTACAGCATATCTTACATATCACCGCATCTTGTCAAGTCGTGAATCCTGAGATATCTCGCCTTGCATGAGCAGCGGGCGTCGCACCCCCTTCTCCGAGACCGAAGCGCGGATCGTCGAGGCCGCGATCGGCGTCTTCGTTCGCTATGGCGCGAAGAAGACGACCATGGCGGACATTGCCGAGGCGGCCGGGGTGTCGCGCCAGACCGTCTACGCCTCCTTCGGCGACAAGGACGGGATCATCGTGGCGTGCATCCGCCACGTCTCGGAGGCGTCGCTGGCG
>JAJDUK010000049.1 GCA_022826665.1 Alphaproteobacteria bacterium
ACTCCTCGACGGTCGCTGCGGCGGGCTGGTTACCCACAGCTCCGCCGAAGAATGCCTCCAACACCAGACCGCTGGATACGGCGGTGACGTCATCACCTGCGGACTTCAGCAAATAAATGCACTTCCTCACCGTCACCTACAACACCCTGGCGCTCGCGGTCGAGGAGCTGATCGAAGAGTGCATCCTGCCGGCGGCGGAGGCGGTCAGCCCCGAGCAGGACGTGGCCGACAAGCTCGGCAAGTCGGCCGGGGTCATCGACGACATCGTCGGCCTGCTCCAGCAGCTGCCCGTTCTGGCACGCCCGGAAGACTACGAGGTCCAGCTCGATAACCTCGAGCTGGTCAAGGGCGCGATCCTCGACGGCCAGGCGCTCATCCAGCAGCAGCTCCTGGGCTTGCCGGCACCGGCACCTGCGGCGAGGGCGCCGCTGATCAAGCGGCCGGTCGAGCGGCACCTCAACTAGGAGGCCGATCACGTGACCGAGCCGGCGGCGACACCCATCCGCGTCGCGGAGCCCGAATCGGGCGCCGATTACGGCACGCGCGCGGACTGGATCGCCGCCGGCCTTTCCCTGTCCGGCAGCGCGTCGGAGCAGTCCTGGGCCTTTGCGGACTGGCTTGCCACCGGCCACAGCGCCTGGGGCAAGGATGCGATGACCGAGGCCGCCGCGGCGACCGGCGCGAGCCCCGGAAAAATCCGGCACTATCTCAAGACCTCAACGGTTTACCCTCAGAGTCGCCGGCGACTCACCCTGACATTTTCTCACCACATGGAGGCCGCCTTCCTGCCCGAGGGCGAGCGCGAGCAGCTGCTCGACCGGGCGGAGGCGGGCGAATGGAGCCGCGCGGAGATCCGCGCCGCCGCCCGCGAGGCCTCGAAGGACGGCAAGCTCAAGCGCCAGGCGGCCGAGATCAGGGCGCTCAAGCGCGCGCTGAAGGCTGCGCAGGCGAACGCCCTGGACACCACCAGGCAGGCGCGCTCGCGGCTTTATGCCGAGCGCCGCGTGATCCGCGAGGCCGCGGGCCGCAGCGCCGACCTGGTGGAGGAGCTGGCCGACTCGGGCGCGCTCGACGATCTGCACGGCAACGCGCGCCGCGCCCTGGTCAAGGCGTTGCAGCAGTCCGGCCAGGCGATGGCGGCGGAAGTCAACAAGGCGCTCGCGCGGATGAAGGCCGCCTCCGAGAGGATCGAGCAGGCGTGACCGCGTGGCCGTCGTGCAGCTTCGACAAGGCCGGCAACGCCGATGCACGGCCCGTGAAGGCCCACGTCAACGGCGCGACCTGCGACCCCGAGACAGGCGAGATCTTCGAACCCTGGGAGAGCGCCACGGAGGCGGAGCGGGCAGCCGCTGCCGCCCGGCTG
The DNA here is from genome assembly GCA_022826665.1 of Alphaproteobacteria bacterium. Classification (GTDB taxonomy): domain Bacteria; phylum Pseudomonadota; class Alphaproteobacteria; order UBA828; family UBA828; genus WTGU01. The sequence goes on from JAJDUK010000049.1 coordinate 1,364, forward strand.
GAGACCGTGAAGCTCTCCCAGGAACTCCACACGGCCGGCGTGCCGCGCAGCTGGGCCGACAGGGTCGTGCGGCACGGCCCCGGCGTTTCCGTCTCCGCCGTGAGCGCCTGGCGCCGTAAGGCCGGTCGTGCCGCACCCGGCCGTGCGCTCGAGGCCCTGCTCGACAACCCCCGCACGGGGCGCCCGCCTGCCGCCTGGCGCGAGCCGGGCGCGGACGTCCTGTGGCGGCTCTGGTGCACAGACTACCTGCGCGAGGAAGCGCCCACGGCGACGGCCGTGCACCGGCGCCTGGCCGACGTGGCGGCGGAGCGGGGCTGGTCGCTGCCGCACCTCGGCGCCTTCAGGCGCCGCACCGACCGCGAGTTCACCAGGGCCGAGGTCGTCCGGGCCCGCGGCGGCGCGCTCGCCGCGATGGACCTGGTGCCCCACCAGACCCGCACCGTGGCGGGCCTCAAGCCGCTCGATATCGTCAACGGCGACGGCCGCAGGTTCGACGTCACGGCGACGCTGCCCTCGGGCAAGGAGGGCCGGCCTGCCGTCTGGGTGTGGCAGGACGTGCGCACCCGCAAGGTGCTGGCCTGGCGCGCCGGCGAGACCGAGAGCGCCGACCTGGTGCGGACGTCGCTGCATGCGCTCATCACGGACCACGGCGTGCCCGGCCGGGTCCTGGTCGACTCCACCCGCGCCGCCTCGGCGAAGTGGGCCACGGGCGGGCAGCCCCACCGCAAGCGCTGGCGCTCCACCGACGAGGAGCTGCCGGGCCTGCTCAAGATGCTCGACATCGGCTACTCGGCGACCACGGTCGACCGGGACGCCGCCGGCCGGGGCAGGGGGCGCGGGCGGGCCAAGCCGGTCGAGCGCGCGTTCCGCGACCTCGCCAACCATATCGACACCCATCCCCTGATGGCCGGCGCCGGCACCGGACGCTCGCCGGTCGACAGGCCCGAGACGCACCGCATGCGCGCAGTGCCGTGGGAGGTGTTCATCGACGTGCTCGAGCGCGCCGTCGCCGAGCACAACGCCCGCGAGGGCCGCCAGAGCGAGGCGGCCGCCGGGCGCAGCCTGGATCAGACCTGGGCCGAGGAGATCGCCGACACGGTCGTCAGGCGGCTCGCGCCCTCGCAGGCGGCGATCCTGCTGCTGGCGGCCGAGGACGCCGCGATCGACAACGCCGGCTGCCTGCGGCTCAAGGCCGGCAAGGGCGCCGGCCTGCCCGCCAACCGCTACCACCACCCCGACCTGGTCGAGCGCGCAGGCGAGCGTGTCGTCGCCCGCTTCGATCCGGAGGACCTGCACGGCACGGTCCACGTCTTCGACGCCAAGGGGCGCTACGTCTGCGCCGCCGGCTGCCTGATGCCGGCGGGCTTCGCCGACACGGCCGCCGCCAAGGAGTGGGAGGCCGCCCGCCGGCGCAAGCGCCGCGCGACCGAGACCGGCCTCGCCGCGCGCCGCGACATGGACGAGCTGCAGCAGACCATGGCGTCGCTGCCCGCGCCGGGTGCGGCCGAGGAGGCCGAGCCCGCTGCGGTCCGCCTGGTGACCGGCGAGAGCCTGCCCGAGGCCCTGCCCGCCGGCGGGGGCGCCGCCGCAGAACGCCGGCGCAGCCCGTTCCTGGCGGCCCTCAGAACCGTTCAACAGCTCGAGGAGGACGAGGCATGACGGACGGCACCGTAACGTTGTTTCCGGAGGCGCGGCCGAGCGAGGCCCCTGCCTCCGACTACGCCGCCACCGTCGCCGCCTGCAAGGCGGAGATGAAGGCGGCGGGGCTTTCCATAGCCAAGGCCGCCCACGAGATGGGGCGGGGCGTGTCGCAGTCCGTGCTGTCGAAGTGGCTGCGCGGCATCTACGAGGGCGACGTCCCGAAGGTGACGGAGCGCGTTTCGCTCTGGCTCTCGACCAGGGCCGAGGCCGCGCGCCGCGACCTGGCCGCCGCCGGCCTCGATCGCCACGTCGACCTCGGCGTCACCGAGGAGATCGAGACCGCGCTCGGCCACGCCCAGGCGACGGGCGACATCGTGCTCGTCCACGGCCGCGCCGGCCGGGGCAAGAGCTGGGCGATGGAGCGCTACTGCGCGGGCCACACCGCCGCCTACGGGCTCGCCATGACAGAGGCTGTGCAGACGCTGTCCGGCATGCTCGGCCTCGTGGCGGAGGTCGTCGGCGCCGGCGGCGGCCATCCCTCGGCGCTCGCCGCCGAGACGGCGATCGTGGAGCGGCTGACGGGGCGCCGCGCGCTGCTCTGCGTTGACGAGGCCGATCTCCTGCGGCCCCGGCTGCTCAACCAGCTGCGCTGCATCCGCGACCGCGCGCGTTGCGGACTGGCGCTGCTCGGCCGCGACCCTCTCTGGAAGACTGTCGCCCGGTCCGAGCGGTGCGAGCCGATCGTGGGGCGGATCGGCATTCGCCTGCCGCTCGCGGCCACGGCCGAGGCGGACATCCTCGACCTGGCGCGCGGCGTGCTCAGCCGCGCGCCCACCAAGGCCGAGAGGGATCACCTGCTCGGCGTCGCACGCGGCGACGGCGGCCTGCACGCGCTGCGCCGCCTCTTCGCCAGGGCGTGGGTGCTGGCGCGCGCCGGCGGCAACCGGGGCATCTCGGCCGGCGACATCGCGGCCGCCCGCGAGGAAGCCGCCTGATGCTCTGCGGCGACCTGCGCGACATCACCCGCCGGCTCTCGGTCGAGCTGATGTCCGCCGGCCTCCCCACCCAGTGCGTGGTCGCCGTCTCCAATCGCATCCTCGAACTCGAGGACCTGGCCGACCGTCTCGAGCTGTGGGAGCGCTCGGCCGTTCCCGGCCCGGCGGCGCGCCTCGACCGCGCGGCCATGCCCGCGAACGTGGTGGCGCTACACCCGGAGGACGCTGCATGACGACGCCGGACGAGCTGGTCAGCGCGCGCCTCGGCGAGCTCGCCACCTGGCTGCGCACATACGAGCACGACGGCGTCGAGCTGGCGCCCCTCGCCGTACAGGGGATGGTGCGCATCCTGGAGTTGGCCGCCGCCGACGCGGCCAGGCTGGAGCGCCGGCACAACCCAGCCCCCCCCTGGGGCGGGGCGTCGAGCGGCAACGTCGTGCCGCTGCATCCGAAGGGTAGCGCATGACAGTACCCCCCCCCCCGATATCGCGCCGGCCTTGACCCCCGACCTGGTCTACAAGCGCAACGTGCTGCGCCGCCGGCTCGGCACCGAGCTCGGCGACCGCACCTTCCGCGAGTGGCTGGAGCGGTCCCTCGCGGCGGTGACGCCGGAGCCCGAGGAGGAGCCGCCCGTGGCTGAGCCGGCGCCCGCGCCCCGCGACATGCGCACCGCGCATGGCCCGGCCGAAAATCCGGCCCCTCCCGACGCCGGCGCCGGCGCGATCGCCGCCGAGCTGGAGCCCGAGGCGGCCGATTGTGCCCCCGAGCCATGCGCCGAGCGCAATGGGCACGATACCCATTCCGAGGAGCCGGAGGCCGACGTGCCCGAGCCGCAGCCCGCGCCGCTAAAGGGCTGCCTCTGGCCCGAGGGCGAATCGCCCGAGCTGACCTTCTGTGGGGCGGAGCGCTCGCCCGGCCGGAGCTACTGCCCCGAGCACTGCGCTCGGGCTTACGTCCCGGCGGGAGGCGGCAGGTTCCCGATCGAGCGCTTCCACTCACCCCCCCCCAAGAAAACTGCGCGGCGTAGGAAGGTACTGGTATGAGTGAGCACCCCTCGATCGCCGCCATCAGAAGCCGTGTCGCGGAGCGCTACGGAATCAGCGTCGGCGCCATTTTGTCCGACCGCCGCTCGCGCTCGATTACCTGGGCGCGGCATGTCGCGATGTATCTCTGCCGGCGCCATACGCCGTTCTCGCTCCCGAGGATCGGCCGCGAGTTCCGCAAGCGCGATCACACCACGGTGATGTACGCCCTCGACAAGGTCGAGGGGCAGATGGATCGCTACCCCGAGAAGGCGGCAGAGGTCGAAGCGCTCTCGGCAGAGGTTGCCGCGCTGCAGCCCGTGGCGGGCGCCGACGCCGCGCCCGATCTCTGCAGCGCCGACAAGGGGGCGCGGGGGCGCCTGCTGCTCGCGACGCTGATCCGAGTCCATTCACGGCGACTGGCGCGTCAGCGCAGGGCGCTGGATCGCCTCGAGGCGGGGGCGTCGTTGTGACGCGCCAGGGTGTTGTCGACAACAGTTTGGAGGGTGGTCAATGACCGAAACCGCAACGGCACCGACCATGGACGAGATCGTCGCGCTCGCGCGCTCTTACGCGAGGGCGCGCGACGCGCTCGAGGCTACCGGGGAAGAGATCAGGCAGCTGCAGCGCAAGGCGGTCCGCGACCGCCTGCGCGGGCTGCGCAGCCGGGTGGCCGAGGCGGCGACGGCCCATGACGCACTGAAGGCGGCGATCGAGGCCAGACCCAGCCTTTTCGTGAAGCCGCGCACGGTCGCGGTCGACGGCGTGAAGTTCGGCTTCCGCAAGCAGACCGGCGCCGTGGATATTGCCGACGAGGCCCAGGCGATCGAGCGGCTGCGCAAGAAGCTGCCGGGGCTGGCGGACGCGCTGATCAACGTCAAGGAGAGCCTGGACAAGAAGGGGCTCCGCAAGCTCGCGGCGGCCGATCTGGCGCGGATCGGCGTCACCATCGGCGACCCCGTCGACGAGGTGGTGATCGCCACGGCCGAGAGCGATATCGACAAGCTGGTCGACGCCCTGCTTGACGACGGCGACGGGGAGGCGGCGGGATGACGTCGAGCCTATCTCATGTGCAGATCGACGCCCTACGGGCGCGCGCGGGCCTGGGTGGCTTCCTCGGCCGTCGTCCCGCGCAGACGCTGGCGGCGCTGCAGCGGAAGGGGCTCGTCCGTTCCGACCGGAGCGTGACGCTTCTCGGCCAGGTGACCGCCCGGCTGGATGGCTGGATACCGACAACGCGGCAATGCGAGCTGATCATCGCACTGGCGGACGGCGAGGTGCGCAGCAGCACCGCCTATCATCTTGAGGGCGGCTTTCCGCGCGCGCCTGCTGGGGTAATACACCGGCTGCGCAACGCTGGCGCGGCGCAGCCGGCCGCGCGACCGGGCTGGTACACGGCCACGAACCTCGGCCATGAGCTCGCGCTGATTCTCCGCCAGCAGACGCTGCCCCCCCCCTGTGGGTTTTAAGGGGGGGGTGAGCCGATGAGCGAGCGCCGCTGCCGCAAGTGCGGCTGCACCGAGGACCGGGCCTGCGTCGACTTCTGGGGCGACGCCTGCGCCTGGTCGGCCTCCGACCCCACTCTCTGCAGCTACTGCGACGAGAACGTGCCGTGCGATCCGGGCGGCCCGCCTCCGGCGCGCGCGGCCTTCGCAGGCGCCGGCGCCACGGGCGTGGTGAGGGGCGCGTCATGACCCGCCTCGCGCCCACGCCGATCGGCGACGACCACGACTGGCTGAAGCAGTCGCTTCGCCGGGCCACCGACAACGCCTGTCACCTCTACGACAGCGAGATCACCTTCGTCGACCAGCTGCGCGAGAAGTGCCGCCGCTTCGGCGAAGGCACCTACGTCTCGGCGAAGCAGCGCGCCTGGCTGAAACGGATCATGGCCCGCCTCGACCGCATGGGCATCGGCGAGGACGACGACGAGCCCGGCGATCCCGTGGCGCGCCCGGTCGACGAGGTGATCCGGTGAAGTACGACATCTGGGCGAGCCCGGAGGGCGAGCCGCCGGACCTCGACGAGGCCGGCATCAGGTCCTACGTGGAGCGCTACACCACGCGCGAGGGTGTGCTGGCCAAGGCCCGCACGCTGCTGAATGCGGGACGCTCCGTCGAGATCATTCCGGTATCGGACGGCGCACCGCTTCCGGGGGGGGCGACGAATTGACTGACCCGCTCGCGATCCCGGAATTTCTGCGCCGGACGTCATCCGCATGAGCGCCCCCCCGGCACCATGATCGCAGACCAGCTCGCCGAGGCGCTCCGCGAACTGAAGCGGGAAGCCATCGACGATCCCGACATCACCCTCGCCCAGGGTCCTCACGGAGAATTCGCCGAGTTGCATATCACGCCCCGCACCGAGCGGCTCGTCGCGAACGCCCTCCGTGCCCACGACGGAAACAGCACATGAGCGCCCCCCCAACAAGGCTCCGATGCCTTGCGGCATCCAGCCGACTGACCGCCCGGTCGCCGTCGAGGACGTGCGCTGCTGCCGGTGCGGCCGCGAGCTCGCGGCCGGCGAGGGAGCCGTCACGATCGTCGGCATCGCCGAGAAGCTGCTCTGGCTCTACTGCCAGATCTGCGCCGGCTCGTCCGGCTTCGGGCGGGAGGGGCTGAGGTGAGCGCTCCCCTCCACCTCCTGCGCGGCTTCGTCCAGTGGGAAGACCGGCGCACCGGCGAGCCGATCAAGACGGTCGACGAGGCCGAGTCCTGGGTGCGCCACATCGCCGAGTGCGGCTGCGAGCGTTTCTACACCTGGTCGAGCCGGACGCCGCGCCGCGCCGAGGAGATGGAGGGCGGCTCGGTCTATTTCGTGGCGAAGCGCCGCGCCTTGTTCCGGATGCCCTTCGTCGAGGTCGAGCCCGACGGCGACGGCTGCGCGATCTGCATGCGCCCGGAGCTGATCCGCTGCGAGCAGTACGCGGTCGGTTTCGCGCGCGGCTGGCGCTACCTCGCGGACAAGGATGCGCCGCCCGACCTGGTGCGGGCCGCCGCCGGCGATCCCCCGCCGGAGATGGCGCGCGACCTGAAGGAGATGGGCCTTGCCTGAGCCCGCGAACGACCAGCGCAAGCGGCTGATCCGGCGCATCCACGCCGAGGCCCGCTCGCGCGGCATGGACAAGGAGGCCCGCGTCGCGCTGCAGCGCCGGGCCACCGGCAAGGAGAGCTGCGCCGACATGACGGCGGTGGAGCTCCGCAGCGTGATCGCCGAGATGGGCCGCTCCCGCGACCGGCTTCCCAGCTCGCCGATGACGGGCAAGGTCAAGGCGCTCTGGATCAGCGCCTGGCATCTCGGCGTGGTGCGCGACCGCACCGATGCCGCCTGCGCCTCCTGGCTCAGGCGCCAGACCGGCCTCGACGCGGCCGCCTGGGCCAAGCCGGCCGCCATGGCGAAGGCGGTCCAGGCGCTCAAGTCCTGGCTCGCGCGCGAGGCGGGCGTCGACTGGCGCCCGCACCTGTCGCTCGGCCGCGACGGCCGGGAGCGCGAGGTCGAGCGCCCGCGGGCGCGGGTGCTGGAGGCGCAGTGGCGCATCCTGCACAAGGCCGGCCGGGTGCGGATCGCCGGCGACGCCGCTCTCGGCGCCTACGCCTCCGAGCACGCCGGCCTCGGCCGCCAGGACTCCCACCTGGCGCTCACCGACGAGCAGGCCGACGCGCTGATCCGGCACTTCGGCGAGATGATCCGCGCGGGGGCCGCGACGTGAGCGCCTGGGCGGCCCACAGGCGCGCGCTCGGGCACCCCTGCCACGGATCATGCCCGGCGCGGCGATCGCGCGCACACGGCGCGGACGCGGCCACGTGAGCGCCGATCCTCCGCTCCCCGGCGTCCTCGCCGAGATCGAGCAGGCCGCCGGCCGCGAGGCCGCGATCAACCTCGCTCTCGAGCGGGGCGGCTCGGAGCTTTACTTCCCCTCGGCACGTCACCTGGGCGCACGTCCAGACCATCCGCTGGTGCTGACTCTTGGTTCCAAAGACGCCGCTCTGGCCGTCGCCGGCCGGCTCGGGGGCAACCTGATCTACATCCCGGCGGCGCGGCGCGCCTGCGCTGCCTATCTCGCCAGCGGTGGCCTGACCATCCCTGAAATCGCCGGCCGGCTCGGCATTTCCCGCAACGCCGCGCGTCGATACGCCGGCGCCTGACGCGGCGATTCATCGGACCATGGTCCGATGAACATTGCCGCCCGCTTCCCCCACAATCGCCCGCACTGGACCCGGCGCCATCGCTCGCCGGGCACGCAACTGCCCCCCTAGGGCCAATAGGGAGTCCACCATGCACCCATCTCGCACCAGACGAAGCATCCTGGCCGCTGCCGCCTTCGCCTTCATAGGCGCCCTGGCTGTCGCGGCCATCACGTTCTCGCCCGCGGCCGACGCCGCAGACCCGATCAAGCAATCCCGCTCAGGCATCTGCCACTGCCCTGGCGGCGACAGCTACGAGGCCGTGACGCGGTTCGAGGCGTTCGACACGATCGAGGCCTGCCTCGAGGCGGACGGCCGCCACCCGAAGAGGGGCCAGGGCACGTGCCCAACCACGCCGGCCGGCATCGACCCGATCGAGCACGAGGCACTCAAGGCCCTGGTCGCGACCCAGCGCGCGGAGATCGCCGGCCTGCTCTCGGATGTGGGCGAGCGCGATGAAGCGCTGGCCGATCTGGGGGGCAACCGGGACAGGTGGCGAGCGCACGCGCAGAATCAGGAGGCACGCGCCGAGCGGGCCGAGGCCAGCATCGACGCAGCTCTGGCAGAGGGTCGGGCGCTGGAGGCGGAGTACGCCGCCCTCGTGAACGACGCGAAGCGCGAGCGGCGTGTAGCCACGACCGCGCGCCAGGAGGCCGAGCAGCTGCGTGATGAGGCAGCCGCGCGCGAGTACGGCGCCGGCCCGCCGGCCCGCCGTGCCTGCCGGGACGCCCTGCGACGCATCGTGGTCGACGCCGGCACCGGCTGGTTCTCCGACAGCGTGAAGGTCGATGAGGACGGTCGCGCCGCGCTCTCGCGCGCCTGCTTGAGCCCCTGACGCGCCCGGCAAGAGGATGCCCGAGGGCTTTGACGGGCCGCGACGCCAGATAACGCGGTCCTGAGCCCATACATAGAGGGCGGGACGGTACTGGCGACTGTCCCGTTCCGACCGAGACGAGAGAGGCGGCCATGATGCTACGACAACGCATGTGGGACATGATCGAGGCGGTGCTGGACTCGCGATGGCGGTTGCCAGCGATGCTTGTGCTGATAGCGGTGGTGCTCGGGATGGGCTTCAGCGGCATTGCCTGGGCGCAGGACTCGTTCACCGCCGGCCGGGACGCCTTCGACGAGCCCCACCTGTTCAATTCCTTCTCCGAGTGGCTGAAGCTCGGGAGCGGGATCGTCTACGCGGTCATCGGCTTCATCGTCGCCGGCGGCGTGGCCTACGCCGTCATCAAGTGGGTCTGGCCGTGGATCGCGTCGTCCTGGGACGAGGCCCTGCTCGTCCTCGACAAGGTGAAGCGCCGGCTGGAGTGGGAAAAAAAGCACCTTGAGGCGCGCGCGCAGGTCGAGCAGCTGGAGCAGCAGCAGAAGGCGTGGGCGGCGCAGTATCCCGAGCGGGCGCCTGCCGCCGGACCGCAGATCATGCCGAGTGCGGCAACCCTCCCGGTCGGACCCGAGCCTCCGCAGGCTACCCTGGCCGAGGTCCTCGTCTTCGGCTTCTCCGTGACCGCGCGCTCCCTTCTGATCCTCGGCCTCTTCGCCGTGGGGGTGATGCTCGCCCTCTACATGTGAGCAGCGCAGCGTCATGAGGCTCGCCGCCTGGATCCTCTTCGGCCTCGTAGCTGGATTGCTCGCCGCGTTCTTTCTGAACGCGCCGGACGCCAACGCGGGAGATCGCGGCCGCTCGGCCGAGCTCCATCACGAGCGCTTCCGGTGCTCGGCAGACGGCATCCCTGACCGCTTCGACGAGTTCTTCCTCGCCGCGTCGAAGCGCCACATGCCGCCCGAGCTGCGCGGGCCGGTCGGCGCGTGCATCATGAAGACCATCTGCTGGATCGAGAGCCGTCACCGCGAGGACGCGGTCTCCGGGGTCGGCGCCGTCGGCTTCTGCCAGGTCATGCCCAGGACCGCCGAGGACCTCCTCAAGCGCAACAAGTGGCGCGGCGGCAACCTCCGGGAGGCGCGCTACAACGTCCAGGCCGGCGCGGCCGCCTTCCGCAACTTCTGGGATGTCTGGTACTTCAAGCGCACGACGGAGTGCCGGACCGAAAACAGCGTCGCCACCTACAACGCCGGGCCCGGCAACATGATCGACGCGCAGACCGAGGCCGAGAGCAAAGGCATCATGGCCCGCTGCTGGGAGGGCATCCGGGCCGGCCTGCCGGCGATCACCGGGCGCCACGCCTGGGAGACCATCAACTACGTGGACCGCTTCTGGTCGACGTGGCGCAGGCTTCGCGGGTACGGGCTGTGACGCGCGGTCTGTCAGAGGGGCGGCTGTCCGCAGATGACATGAAGCCTCGCATCGAGGTCTTCATTGCGCGGATTCGCGAGGCGCATCCGCAGATGGTGAACATCTTCACGCGCGGGTCGTGCTTCGATTTCCACCTGATCCTCCAAGAGGTCTGGCCGGAAGCGATCGCCTTCTACGATATGGACAACGGCCACGTTCTCACGGAAATCGGGGGCGTCCTCTACGACATCGAGGGCGACGTCTCACACCGGGAGCATGGCAAACTCACCCGCCTCCCTCACCCGGATCATCAACCTTGGGAGTGGATCGACGCAGCGAGGGGCAAGGGCCTCCCGCTGCGGGTCGCCCTCAAGAGACTTCCGAAGAAGCGCCGAAAGAAGGGCAAGTCGAAATGATCGGCGTCGGCTCCCTCGCCTCGATCGCCGGCGGCGGGCTCATGAAGAAGATCATGATCCCGCTGGCCCTGGTCGCGGCTATCCTCGGGCTTCTGGTGTTCCGCACCATCCTCGACAATGCCGCGTCGGCCGGCGCCGGCCGCGTCGAGATCATGCGTCAGGCGGATGCTGCCGCAACGACGCGGGAAGCGCTCGAGCGCTCACAAGCCGGATCGGCCGCTCTCCAGAATGCCCTCCAGGAACGGGAGGGGACGCTCAGGAGCGCGTGGGACGAGAACGCCTCATTGGAGGACCGCCTTGCCGAGAGCGAGCGCGAGGCGGCGGCACTGGCCGCTGAGCGGGCCGTTTCGACGGAACCTCTGCCCCAGGACAAGCCCGTCGCATGCCCGGCAAGCTGCCTGATCGCGATCCCGCTGGCCGAATGATGGTCAGGCTCGCCGTCGTCTGCATCGCGCTCCTGGCCGTCTCCGGGTGTGCCTTGTTCAAGGATCCGCCGCCGGCGCCCGAGCGCCGCGTGCTGGTGCCGTGCCCGCCCGAGCCGCCTCCCGTCGACTGTCCGCCGCTTCCCGAGCTCGAGGGCGATCTCCGCATCGACGCCGAGGGCAAGCCGTGGCTCGATGCCCGGCCCGGCGCCCTGGCGCGGGCCTGGCTGGATGCAAACCCGGTCCATGTCGAATGCTGGGCAGCGGTGCGCGTGTGGCGCGAGGCGCACGGGGCCTGCATCGCCGATATCGAGGACGACGACTGACCCATGATGTTCGCGGACCCATGGAGCATCCGATGAACGAAATCATCGCTGCCGGCATGATCATTGCAGCGGCCGTCGTCGGCTGGTTTGCCCGCCGCGTGCTGGACAGCACGCCCTCGGCCATCGGCGAGTTGAGGAAAGAGCTCGCGGACCTCCGGCTCGAGGTCGCGCGCAACTATATCAGCCGCGAGGACTGGGTGCCGATGACCAGCCGGGTGATGGGCATGCTGGAGGGCCACGGCGAGCAGCTTGCTCGCGTCGAGGAGCGCATTTTCGCGTGCAAGGACCTGCACCATGACGGTTGAGGGGGGGGCATGCAGTCCGTGATTTCCGAAACGATGCTGCCGGGGATCCGCTGGTCTCTCCTGCGGACGCTCCGCGTGGGCGGCCACCTGGGCGCGACCGAGACCATGTGCCGCGACGTCGTCGCGGCCGAGTACCTCGGCACCACCACGAAGGACGTGCGCGACCAGCTGCACTACCTGGAGACGCGGAAGCTGATCACGATCGCGCGCTCCGAGGTCGAGCCCTGGCGCGCCACGCTCACCCGCTACGGCTACGACGTGGCCGATTACCAGATCGACTGCGAAGCGGGGATCCGCCGGCCGCCGAGATCGCCCGCAGGCGGCTGACATGCCGCTGCCGGCCAAGATCGCCACGCTTCCGGAGGACGTGCGCCAGGAGCTGCACCTGCGGGTGATCGACAGCGATTTCACGGACTACAAGGGCCACTCGGAGTGGCTCAAGTCCAAGGGGTACGAGATCAGCTACGTGGCGGTCTGGCGGTATTTCCAGGACGTCCGGGCAGAGATCCGGAAGGAGCTGCTCGCCATCTCCGTGTCCGCCGCTTCCGTGGGGCTCTACGCCGCTCTCGAGAAGCGGTCGGGCGAGGACTTCGCCCTCGCGTCCCAGGGCATGCTGCATCGCGTCCGGCACGAGAAGCTCCGGGAGGCGATCGATTCGGGCGAGATCACGCTCGAGGACCTGGAGCTCTACGAAAAGTTGGAGCGCGGCCACGGGCTGACGCGGCTGCGGAGAGAGCGCGAGCGGGCGCTGCGCTCCAAGAGGCAAGAGGCTGCGCCCGGTAAGGCCGCGCCGGCAGATCCTCGCGATCGCGCCGCGGCGGCGGAGGTCGCGAAGGGCGGCGATCCCGTCGAGACCATGAAGCGGATCCGCCGCGACGTCTACGGCATCCATGACTGACGCCGCCGTCCCGCTCTACGACTATCAGCGCGCCTGGTTCCAGGACCGGAGCCGGTTCAAGATCGGCCTCTGGTCCCGCCAGGTGGGCAAGACCTTCACCACGACGCTGGAGATCGTCGACGACGTGATGGAGGCCCGCGCGGCGGGCCGTGCGTCACCCTGGCTCATCCTGTCGCGCGGCGACCGGCAGGCCCGCGAGGCGATGCGCGCCGGCATCCAGACCCATGCGAAGGCCTACGGCCTGGTCTTCGAGGAATCGGAGTACGACCTCGATATCGAGGGCCAGCGCTACCGCGCCAACGAGTGGGACGCCGGCGGCGGCAACATCGTCACGGCGCTGCCGGCCAACCCCGACACCGCGCGGGGCTACTCGCGCAACGTCTTCCTCGACGAGTTCGCCATTCACCAGCAGAGCCGCGACATCTGGGGGGCGCTCTACCCCACCATCACGCGGGGCTGGAAGATCCGCATCACGTCGACGCCGAAGGGCAAGTCGGGGAAGTTCTACGAGCTGATGACCAGCCAGACCGGCCAGTGGTCGAAGCACGTGGTGGACATCTGGCGTGCGGTCGAAGGCGGCCTCCCGGTGGATGCGGACGAGCTCAGGGCCGGCCTCGCGGACGAGGACCTGTGGCGCCAGGAGTACCTCTGCGAGTGGCTGGACGAGGCGAGCGCCTGGCTGCCCTACGATCTGATCGCCGCCTGCGAGGACCCGGAGGCCGGGCGTCCCGAGCTCTACGAGGGCGGCCTCTGCTACCTCGGCAACGATATCGGCCGCAGGCGCCACCTGTGGTGCACGGCGGCGGCCGAGATGGTGGGCGACGTCGCCTGGGTGCGCGAGCTCAAGACGCTCGAGCGCCGCCCGTTCGCCGAGCAGGACGCGGTCCTCGACGAGATGATGGGCCGCTACCGCGCGGTGCGCCTCGCCATGGACCAGACCGGCATGGGCGAGAAGCCGGTCGAGGACGCCAAGGGACGGTATGGCGAGAACCGGGTCGACGGCGTGCTGTTCTCCGCGCCATCGAAGCTGGATATGGCGACGCATCTCAAGGAGCGCTTCGAGGACCGCAAGATCCGCATCCCCCAGGGCGACACGGTGCTGAGAGCCGATCTGCACTCGGTGCAGAAGATCGCCGGCCCCACCGGGCAGATCAGGCTGCTGGCCGAGGAAACCGACGACGGCCACGCAGACCGCTTCTGGGCGCTCGCGCTCATGGCGAGCGCGGCCGCCGAGGGCAGGCCGGAGTACGGCTACACCCCGGTCCGCACCGGCGAGAGCTCCCGCCGGCGCAGCTTCTTCGGAAGGCCCGATCACAGCGGCGACTTCCTGCCGGGTGCGCCGGGTGAGGACCGCTACGGCCTCATGGGCCGCGCCCGCTTCGACCAAGGCACTTGGTAGGGGACTGCGATGGCCACCACCCTGCTCGACCAGTACGGCCGGCCGATCAAGCGCAGCGTCCTGAAGCGCGAGCTCTCCTCGCCTTCGTTCGCCTCCGTCCGCTCGATCATCGGCACCCACCATGTGCGCGGCCTGACGCCGCAGCGCCTGGCTACTGTCCTGCGCGAGGCCGAGGACGGCGACGCGGAGGCCTACCTCGACCTGGCCGAGGACATGGAGGAGCGCGATCTCCACTATCTCGCCGTGCTCAGCACGCGCCGGCGCCAGGTCAGCCAGCTCACGATCACCGTGGAGCCGGCCGACGACTCCGCCGAGGCCGAGGCGGACGCCGAGCTGGTGCGCGAGTGGGTCGACCGCCAGGAGCTCGAGGACGAGCTCTTCGACCTGCTCGACGCGATCGGCAAGGGCTTCGCGGTCTGCGAGATCATGTGGGAGATGTCCGAGCTCCAGTGGATGCCGATGCGCCTGGAGTATCGCCTGCCGCGCTGGTTCGAGTTCGACCGCGAGACCGGCAGCGAGCTTCTCCTGCGCGATCGCAGCGGCGATCTCGGCCTGGCCGAGCTCGAGCCCGCAAAGTTCGTGGTCCACCGGCACGCCGCCAAGTCCGGCGTGCCGATCCGGGGCGGCCTCGCCCGCTGCGCAGCCTGGGCATGGATGTTCAAGAACTACACCACCCGAGACTGGGTGCGCTTCGTCGAGGCCTACGGCCAGCCGCTCAGGCTCGGCAAGTACGACAAGGGGTCCTCCGACCACGAGCGCGGCGTGCTGCTCGGGGCCGTCTCCAAAATCGCGGCCGACGCGGCCGCCATCGTGCCCATGGGCATGGAGATCGAGTTTCCGGAGCCGAAGGACGCCGCCGCGCGGTCCGAGATCTACAAGGACCTCCTGGAATACATCGACGCCCAGGTCTCCAAGGCGGTGCTCGGCCAGACGCTCACCACAGACACCAGCGAATCGGGCGGCGGCGCCTACGCGCTGGGCAAGGTCCACGACGAGGTCCGCCACGACATCGAGCGCTCCGACGCGCGCCAGCTCGCGGCGACGCTCAACCGCGACATCGTCCGCCCGCTCATCCTGCTGAACCGGGGCGAGCGCGAGCAGCTTCCCCGCATCGTCATCGGCCGCGAGGAGCAGAGCGACCCCGGCATGCTCTCCGAGGCGGTGTCCAAGCTGGTGCCGCTGGGCCTGCGCGTCGGTCAGGTCGAGATGCTGGGCAAGCTCGGCCTCTCGGAGCCTGGAGAGGACGAGGAGGTTCTCGAGGCGCGCGCGCCGCTGCCGATACCGGGTTTCGGCGGCGATCCGGACGATGACCAGGAGGACGATGAAGACGACGAGGGCGCGGTGGCCAGGGCGCTCGCCAGGAGCGAGCGGGTGCGCCGCGACGAGATCGACCGCGCGATCGCCGACCTCCTCGACGGCGACGGCTGGGAGCCCCTCATGGAGCCCGTGATCGAGCCGGTCCTGGCCGAAGCCAGGGCGGCGCTCGAGCGCGGCGAGAGCCTCGAGGCGTTCCGCGACCGCCTGCCCCAGCTGTTCGCGGCCATGGACGATTCCCGCCTGGTCGAGACGCTCCGGCGCATGGGCTTCAGCGCGAGGCTGTCAGGCGACGCAGGGCTGGGCGGCGGTCGCGAGGGCTGACGATCCGATGCCCAAACCGGAGATCCTCAACCTCCCGCCGCGCGAGGCGGTGGAGCACTTCAGGGCCAAGGGCTACCACGTCGGTTACAGCTGGCTCGACACCGACGCCCTGATGCACCGCTACTCCTTTACCGTGGCCAAGGCCATGGACCTCGACATCCTCCAGGACATTCGCGGCGAGGTCGATCGCTCGATCGCCGAGGGCATCACCTTCGAGGAGTTCTACGACAACCTGGAGCCCCGCCTGAAGGCCAGGGGATGGTGGGGCCGGCAGCGGATGGTCGACCCGCTCACCGGCAAGGTGCGGACGGTCGAGCTCGGCTCGCCCCGGCGCCTGCGGATCATCTTCGACACCAACCTGCGGATGTCCTACTCCAGGGGGCGGTGGGATCGCATCCAGCGCGTCGCGCAGCGGCGGCCCTACCTGCGCTACGTCGCCGTCCAGGACGCCCGCACGCGGCCGGAGCACATGGCTTGGCACGGCACCATCCTGCGCTGGGACCACCCCTTCTGGCAGACCCACTATCCGCCGAACGGCTGGCGCTGCCGCTGCACCGTCGAGCAGCTCTCCGAATTCGATCTCGAGGAGGACGGCTTCCGGGTGTCGGACGGCCCGCCGGCCGGATCGGAGACGACGCGGCCGTGGTTCAACAAGCGCACCGGCCAGACGATCCAGGTGCCGGTCGGGATCGACCCCGGCTTCGGCCACAACGTCGGCCTGCTGGACCTGTCGGCCGAGGCCGAGCGGCGGTTCGAGGAGAGGCTGCGCAACGCGCCTTCGGACCTCGCCGACGCAGCCCGGCTCGCGTTCGCGCTCGGCGCTCAAGGGGAGGGCTGAAGCACCCCGTCCCGGCGCCGATTTTTTTTTGGCCGTTTCACCCCCTCTGCACGGCCGGAAAATTGGGCGTTTCCAGGCGGTGCAGGCCCTGTTCACGGCGACATACGCAGCGACTTCTGTCCGCGCCGCGAATCGCCCGGTCGGACGCTCCGGCGCCTATCCCTTTGCGCCGCCGCCGCTTTTCGCCACCTTACACCTCTTTACGGCTCTTTACGGATCCGCTGCGACTTTCGTCCTTTTACAGCGGTGCCACTCTGTCTTGTCGATGCGCTGGCCACCGGCGGCCCTGTCGATATACGACTCATCGGTCGCGATGCTCATGTTGGCGACGCGCCCGCCGGAGGCGAGGCTGTTGACAGTGACGTCCGCACCCAGGCGGCCGATGACTTCTGCGCGGTTCAGTCCGAAACTCATGGTCGTGCTCCTTCACGTGCGAGTTCTGACGATGGTTGGCGAACGGGGCGGTCTCTCTCGATCCACCTCCAGTTCACTCCTCGAAAGCCACTCTCCACCTTCCGGCCGATGCCTGCCCCGACGCCTGCCGAGTTCTCAAGGACATCGCAGCCCGCACTTCCTGCCGCCCCGATGGCTGCCGGTTTGCTTCGGCCTTGCTGCCGGCACGGACGCGAACGGCGGTGCGGCTGTCGCGATGTCGTGCGGAAGGTTGTGGAGGCGCGGGTCCCGCTGCGGCCCGCATCGGCGGCAGGATGGATCCCGGGCATGCATCCGCTTCCGGCGAATCCGCGCAGGACGAGCGCGGAGCGGCGCGGGAGGCCGATGGCCGGCGGGCACCCAACCCAAACAGCAGCTAAAGCGAGCGGATTAGACCGGTATCCCCGCCGAAACTCTGCACGCGCTCGAAGGGGTCATTCGAAGTCGGTGCGGCGTAGCCCGGACTGCCGGATTATCGACATCAGCGTGCCGGTGCGCAGCTCCCGGTGGTCGGGCACCGGGACGGTAGTGGTCCGCCCGTCGTGCTTCCTCTGCATCACGATGTGGCTGCCGCGCCTTCTCACCTGGGCGAAGCCGCGGGATTCGAGGATGCGGCAGACCTCGCGTCCTGAAAGAACCTGCTGCCTAGCCAACGGCCACCTCGACGTGAGTGACATAGAACTCGGTCCGGGTACGCCGCTCGACTTCCTCGGGAGACGCGGTTTCGAAGAACAGCGTCAGCGCTTCTTCGAGGTTGCTGCGCGCCTCGGTCACGCTGTCGCCCTGGCTGGCAACATCGATCTCGGGACAGAGCGCGACATACCCGTCGCCGTCGCGTTCGACGATCGCCGTCAACCGCCTGTTCATACCGGGCCTCCTATTCCTCGCATGCGGACAGTCAGGGTCGACCGACTCTGGCATCGTCGCCGGCCGGCGACAATGAGGCCCGGCGTCGATCGGGCCGGGAGTGCGCTGGATCGGGACCGCCGCGCAGGAGAGCGTGGCGTGTTGGCGCGGCCGGAGTGGGCGGACATCCACCGGCCGGTCTCAATGAAGCGGCGCGCCGCCAGGTGCGTCGAACGGCCGGCAGCGGCTCCGGAGCGGGAACGCCCGCCCGGAGCTGGCCCGCAGTGCGGCCTCGGATTCGGTACGCCTGTGCTCGCGCAGCGCTCATGCCGACGGCAGCGCCATCAGCGGCACGTTGGAGAGGATCTCCACCTGGTCGGGGCGCAGGCGGGCGAAGGCGATGCAGGCGGCGGCTTCGGATTCGGTCTCGAAGACGCCCAGCTCCTCGCCCGTCTGCACCTCGATCACGGTGATCTGCGGCGGCCAGAGCGCCGCCAGGTGACGCTCGGGCGCGCGGGAGTTGGACCGATAAGCGCAGCGCTCACAGCGGGCGGCGCCACCGGCAGGTGCCTTGCAATCTACACAGATGCCCTTGGCGCGGCGGGCGGCATATCGTTTCCTGCTGACGGCGCTCTCCCGCTCAGGCGAGACGCGTTCCTTCTCCAGCGCGAGGCAGCGACCGCAGCGCGACAGGCCGCCCACCGTGGGCTGCGTACAGCGTACGCAGCGACCGGCGGCCTTTCGCGCGGCATAGCGCCGGCGGTCGAGTGCGCGCCTGGCCTCGCGGCATGGCTCGCAGACGGAGCGGTTGTCCTCCGGCCGGTTGAGTCCGCACGATGTGCAAAGTTCCGCCTCCTTCCACGCCCTCCGCCGCCGCCTGTCGCCGGCGCGGTCGGCTCGGCGGCAGCGCTCCGGATCGCGGCCGCGGTAGAGCTTGCCTTGAGACCTGGCCCTGTCGCGGCGGACCTTCTCGGCGGCGCGGCGCTTCTCGGCGCAACCGCCGCACACCTTCAGGCCGAGCTCGGGCGGAACGCGGCCGCATCGGGTGCAAGTTCCGCTCACAATTCGTTCGGCATGGCGTTGGCGGAGGCGGCGATCCCGCGCCTGCTTCGCCAGATCCCTGAGCGGCATGACCGACCACGCCGCTCAGCGCGCATGGCGCGTGGCCAGGAAGCCGGCCGCCGCAGAACCCCAGTACTGGATGCCCGAGGCCTTCAGGTTCAGCGCCGTGCACACGATGATCTCGTCGCGCCCGGGCCGCAGCTTCTTGACCGCAGCCGCGCCTGCGACGATGCATCTCCGCCTGCGACGGCCCGCCGTTCTCGGCTGCTCGGGCTCGACGGGATGGATCTGGCCGTCGGAGTCCGAGCGGTATTTCTCGATCACGTAGCGGTCCCCTTCGAGGCCCTGCCCGAATACGTGCACCAGGTAGGTCTGCGCGTCGCGATGGAACATCCGGCCGATCCGCATCGTCCCTTCCCCCTCGTTCGTGGTCTCCGTGGGGGAAACGCTCTTCGCAACGCCGCCCCCGCCGCCTGCGTTCCGGCCAGCCTCTCCCTCACGCCGGCGTGCGGACCCCATGGCGGCGAAAGGCGAGGGGCTCAACGTAAGAACGCCGCCTCTCTTGAGGCGGCGTCCTCGGAAAAGATCAGAAATGCGCAACGCGTCAGCAGGCACACGGGTTGCAGGGATCGGCGCAACACGGATTGCACGCAGCACACGGGTTGCAGGGATCTGCTGCACATGGGTTGCATGCGGCGCACGGGTTACATGGATCATGCGAGTCCGCGACGACGATCCGCCCGTCATCGGCGGATACGGCCGACGGCGCAAGAGCGGCACCGGCTGCCATGGTGACGATACTCACGGCGACCACAGTTTCCTTGATCATCTTCGCTATGTCCTCCTCTCAGGCGCGTTTCGGGTTTCCTGTGATTGTGGCTTCGCGCCACCTCTTCGGGCAGCCGCGCCGCGCGAAACCCGTGTCATTGTGGCCGAACGTCGGCGGTGCACGAAAGCGATTTCGGCTCCCTGACGGTATTGTGAACGCACGGGACGGCGGATAACCGGCACGGGCGGCGGAGAGAGACGGCTGGAGCGCCGGGGATGCGCGGCGTGCGTGCGGTCGGGCGCGCTCGGTTCCTGTCGCCCGGCATCGTCCGGCGCTATCGTGGTGTCCTGCGACGGTCGCCGCCGGTAGCAAAGGCCAAGGGCAAACAGCGTAAACGCGGCGAACGCCGTGAGCGCGATCTCAGCTCGCAGCGCAAGGATGAGGACAAGCCCGTCGAGGAACTTGTAGAGGCTGCGCTGTCTCAGAAAAATCTACTTTTGGTGAGACTCATGCCGGTATCCGTGTTACCCGCAGCCGGCCGGGTCAGAAGCTGTAGCGGAGCGAGAACACCGCCCTCGTGTCCCTCGTATCGGTGGGGCGTATGCCGGCAGAATCCGTGCCGGCTCTCGCGTGGTTGAGACCCAGATTGGCCGAGAGCCCGCGCGCCACGTCGTACTGGACGCCGAGGCCGTACGACGACTCGCTTTCGCCCTCGACCCACCCGTAGTGGGCCCCCAGCGACCAGCTGAGGACATCGGTCTTCGAGTGCACCCCCGCGGACACGTAGGGCCGGTCCGCATCAGCAACGCGCGACGAAAGGCGCTCGAAGCCTAGCCCGACATCGAATGTCGTGCTGCCGTAAACTACTTCGCCGACGGCGCCGATGGCCGTGGACTCGAACGCGGGCCCCCCCCCCCCGGGGGAGCCGGGCGCGTGGACGCCCTCGCTGAAGCGCGCCGTCAGCCGGTAGTCGGTATCGTCGATCGGCCGTTGAAACGTTGCGCCCACGTCGAATTGGCTGTCCTCGTCCACGATGGCGCCGATTACCCAGGGGCCGAACCGCCCAGTGTAGCCACCGCCCCATTCGGCGTGCCGGCCGAGGACGTCGTCGAATTCCAGCTCGCCGTTGCCGGCCCCGCGTCGGCGGCGCGTCCCTTCGCGAACCACGCCCGAGACGTTGCCGGCGACGACCGCGCCCCACATGCCGCCAACGGAAATCGCGGCGTTATCCGTGTAGTTCTCGTCGGTCGCGGAGTTCAGCGCCTCGTCGGTCTCGTACTGCCCGAAATAGGCCGCGTTGACGCGCCACCTGTTCTGGAGCTGGACCAGCGCTGTGACCTGCATGTTGCCGATGAAACCGGCCTCGGCGTCGTTGTCCTCCTCCAGGTCCAGTGTAACCGGCGTATCGATCAGGCCGTTCAGCACCAGCGTCACGTCGCCGATCTCGGTCGCGAGCGGCTCCTCCATCGATGACAGGCGCTCGTAGTTGATGGAAATGTCCTGCGCTTCGGCCAGGCTTGCCGTGGCCGCGATCGCGATAGCCGCAGCTCCACACGGCAGGGTGGATCCCGTTCCCAAAACTCGCATGGTCTAGGCCCGTCTGGGGAAGGTGGAATGGAAGGCCTGGCGCGCGATTGCCCTGCCCGCCTTCGCCGCTTCCGTGTGATCGATCTCCCAATGCACGCCGCCGTAGAGCCGGCTCATGCCGTTCTCTTCCGCCACCTGGCTCAGGCTCGTCCAGTGGCGGGTGACGCCGCGCAGCGGCGGCCACAACACGAGATCGGGCGAGCCGCCCGAGAACGAGACGTCGTCGCGGCCGTAGATCAGCGCGATCATCTCGGCGCCGGCGGCAGCGAAGGTCGAATGCCCCGACGGGTAGGCGGGGAATTCCGGGGTCGGAATGTAGCTGCGCCAGTCGGCCTGCCTGACCACGCGCGGATCGGGGTTTCCGAACTCCGGCGCCCTGGCGCGAACGGCGCTCTCCGGGCGAAGGATGTCGTGATAGCTCTTGCTGTCCCACGCGTAGATGGACGCATCGCACTGCGTCATGCCGATCAGCGCGAAGGCGCGGGCGAGATCGATGAAGTCGAGGCCGCGATCCTGCAGGAGCTGAACGCCGATACAGATCATGTGGCCCGACGGTGTTATGCCCCACGGCCCGTCTTCCCAGAACATCGCGATTTCGGACTGATCCTCGGTTCGCACGGTGCTGTTTTCGCAGCCCAGGTGGCGGATCATGTCGAATTCGTCGGCGAACGCGGGGCTTGCCGGATCGTGGAAGTCAGGCGCGCGAAACTGGGCGCCGCTTGTCATCGTCCAGGGCGTGATCTGCCCGTGGCCCGGATAGAGCATCCGATCGAAAGAAGCGAAGGCCGGTCCCGGCCGGGCGCTGTAGAAGGGCCCGGTCGGGCGCCATCGCAGCGAATCCGTGCGCCTCTCGTAGCGGCCGAGATAGTAGTTGACCTTGCTGGGCTCGGACCCGTCGCCGGTCCGCATCTCGAGCACGCGCTGGCCGACCCTACGGCCCCACTCGACCCCCAGCGTCTTGGCTTCGCTGCCGGGGAAACGGTTCAGAAAAGCGATCCTCTCCAGGAGGAACGGCTGCTGGAACGCTTCGGCCGCGGCGATGGTGAACGCGACGCCGTAGGCGACCTCGGGATCCGCTTCGCGGGGGCCGGCGCCGATCCCGAACGGCTCGTGATAGGTCTGCGTGATGCCGTTCGCCGCGAGGAAACCGGCGGCCATCGGCACGGAGCATACGTACGCGGCCCGCGGCGGGGGAATTCTCTGGTCCCTTACCTGCTGCAAGGCCGCATCAACCCAATCGAAGACCGCGGTGCGGTTCTGCGGCTTCAAGACCTGGCTCGTATAGGACGAGCTGCCTTCAGAAAAGCTGGCACATCCTGCCAGTGGGAGTGCCGTTGCGGCCAAGGTAGCCGCGAGAAACTGTCGCCTCGAGGGCATCACTGGTTCTCCGTTTCTGGTGGGGACACTTCATCCAAGACGCCGTTGATATGCGGCACACACGTTCCAGTCTTGTGCCCTGCTTTAGCGTGGCGCAGCATGTAAGGGTTGGGAGCGGAACGAAACTATCCTGAATGAGAACAAGAAAGTATTTTCGGATATACCTCACTCAATCTGATTCAAATGTACCACTTGGACGGCATACTGTTTGTCCTGACCGGCGATCAACAGGATCGCTTTGGTCGGTGTTTGGCCAGGGTCGGGTCGGCGGTTCCGTCATCGCCTGTCTAACCCTGCGAGGCGCTCAAGTGATTTTATAATGTTTCATATCGCTTCCTACAAGCACCGGTGGATCGACGGCCACGACGTGATCCACCGCATGACCTTCAACGAGAGAAAACGATTAAGATCACAGGACGGGCAGCGCTGGCTGGTGCGGTGGCGCTGATCGCGCCGGCGGCAGTTCAAGCAGGGCTGCCGGCCGATGGTCGCACGCTTCGTGCCGCGAGCTGACGTGAGCCGGGATGCGGGCGGACGCCGGGATACATCGGTACCGGGACCGGCTTCGCAGCGGCCTTGGCCGCGATGCAGGAAAGAGATCGGGATTCGTGAGAAGCTCCCGACGGGCACGCCCATCGTGCAAGGAGGCCATGCCATGATCCGATCGACGGCAGTCGCCTGCGCCGTCCTGCTCCTGTCCGCCACCTCGGCCACCGCGCAATGGCGAACCCTGCAAAGCCTGGACGAGGAAAGCGGCGAAAGCGTGACGCTGGCGCGCGCAAGTGGGCTCGAAGGACGCCTCTCCCTGCACGTCACCTGCCAGCAGGGCTACTACGTTCTCGCCCCGGGCTTCGACGATGACGTGAAGTTCGACGACACCACGGTCGAGATGCGCTGGGACGGCGGGCCGGCCGAGCGCATTTGGCTCTTGCCGGACTACGACGACGAAGTCCTCTACCTGACGACGTGGCCGGGCGAAGAAAGCTCGCTGCGTTACGACCCGGAAGCTCTGGCCGTTTTCCGCAAGTTCCGGAGCTACCGAACCTGGGATGTGAAGGTGACACGGCACCCAAACAGGGAAGTCACCGAACGCTTCGACCTCGGCGGTGCCGCGCAGGCGCTCGACAGCCTTCGGTGCGGAGCAGACCGTCGAGCCCCCGAATAGTGCGCCGGTCGTGTGGATGAAGGCATGCGTATGCGGTTCGCATCCTGGCCTCGGGGAGGGGAGGGCCGGGCCGCGGCTCGGGAATCAGCGGTGTTGGGTATTCCAGGAACTCAAAGAGCCCCGCCGCTGGGGCGGGTCGACAACGCGTGGAAGGCGGGTCGGTCAGAATGCGATAGAGCGGTCCTCAGGAGCGATCTCCTCGACTTTCGGTTGGTGGAACGTGAGCGTGGCCGCCGCTTGCGGGCGCTGTTCAGGACGACCAAGATTTTCGATATTCGGAAAGTTGTGGCGGAAATCCTACAGAATCGCTGATTCGTGTACGCAGGAATGCGAAATCTGGTTGCGCCTATGTGGTACCTGGAATTTGGAGAAATGCGACAGTGATTTCGAAGCTTCTCTATAACCTGCTGATAAAAGACATATTATCGTCCCACTCTCTTGACCTACTCCGGTGTTGCAAATATCCATCTGACAAAGCACCATGGTCCGGGGCAAGGGTCGGCTAAGCCCCGAGGCCCGGCGGCACGCGCCGGTGCCAGTCGGTGGCCTGCTCGTAGGCCTGACCGATCCGGAGCGCCGTCGCCTCGTCCCGTTCGCGGCAGACGATGTGCAGCGACGTCGGCAGCCCGCTCGCGCTGGCGCCGTTGGGCACCACCAGGGCGCACCATTCCAGCCAGTTGACCATGCGCGTGAAGTGGGCGGGCGTCTGGGTCTGGTCGATGGCGTCCACAGCCGGCGCCGGCGTGAGCGTGCCCGGCGTGAGCAGGGCGTCGAAGCCTTCCATCGCCGCGAGAGCCGCCCGCTTGTCGTCATCGCGCTCCCGGATCATCGCCATGTACTCGACCGCAGAGACGCCGCGGCCGAGACGGATGCGCGGACGCACGTCGTCGTCGATGGGAAGCGACTCGTCGTCTACCAGCGCGCCCACGTGGAAGTAGCCCTCCGTGCCGATCAGCTTGCCCACGCGGTTGCCGTACTCGGCGGCAGAGCGCGGCAGCGCCAGCGTCTCGCACCGGGCGCCGGCCTGCTCGAGCACCTCCACTGAGGCGTCGAAAGCCGCGAGCACCTCGGCATCCACGCCGTGCCGCTCGGCCTTGGCCATGACTCCCAGGCGAAGCCCGGCGACGCCCTGCCGCAGCGCGGGGAACACATCGGCGTGCACGTGGCGCCGTGTCGTCGGATCGGCGGGATCGGGCCCCTGCAGCACCATGTAGAGGTGTGCTGCGTCCTCCACCGTCCGCGTCATGGGGCCGGGCGTGTCGAGGGTGTGCGAGAGCGGCGCCACGCCGGCGGCGCTGACCTGCCCGATGGTCGCCTTGAGCCCGGCGAGCCCGCACCAGGCCGACGGAATGCGCACCGAGCCTCCGGTGTCGGTGCCGATGGCCCAGGGCGCAAGGCGCGCGGCGACCGAGACGCCGGAGCCGCTGCTGGAGCCGCCGGGCGCGCGGTGCACGTCGGCATCCCACGGATTGCGCGGCGTGCCCATGTGCCGGTTGGTGCCCCAGCCGCCCATGGCGAATTCCACGGTGTTGGCCTTGCCGATGACGATCATGCCGGCCTCGATCAACCGTCGCGCGAGCGTCGCGGTCGTGGGCGAGACGCGGTCCGCCCAGTGCCTGCTGCCGATCGTGGTGATGCGGCCTTCCATGTCGATGATGTCCTTCAGCGCGATCGGCACCCCGTGCCAGGGGCCGATGCCGTGGCCCGCGCGGATCGCCTTGTGCGCGGCCTCGGCGGCGGCGCGCGCATCCTCGCGGTAGACCGCAGCGAAGGCGTGCAGCCGTTCGTCGTGCGCGTCGATCCTCTCGAGCAGGGCGTCGACCAGATCGACCGGGCTGAGCCGCCCGGCCTGGATCGCCTCGCTGGCTTCGGTCGCGGTGAGGAACGCCGGATTCGATGACGACATGGGGGACTCCCTGAAGAGCGAGAATACGTGTTGTCAGGCGAGGACGGCAGGCGCGCCGGTCTCGGGCCCCAGGTCCTCGCCGTAGTGCGTGATGGCGCCGGTGGTGTGGAAGGTCTCCCACGCCACGCCCTCGGGATCGAAGACCCAGGTCTTGTCGCCGCGCGCGTAGCAGCAATTCGCGTCCGCCTGATCGACGTGGCGCTCGCCCGCCGCCTTGAGGCGCCCGGCAAGCGTGTCCAGCTCGTCGGCGCTCTCGGTCTGGATGCCGAGATGGTCGACCCCGGGGCTGCCGCAGCGCGTCGAGATCGAGAGGTTGAGGCGGGGATCCTCCAGCATCCACTTCGCGTAGTCCTGCTTCAGCACCGTCGGCCCGGTGCCGAAGAGGGTCGTGTAGAACCCGACCGAGCGGTCGAGGTCGGTGACCGTGATGTTGATGTGGACGCGCTTCATGATCCTCACTCCGCCGCCTGCGGCCCGCGCCGGCAGTGATACTCCGATCCACCGGCCCGTGCTACTGCAGTGCGCGTCGGGCATCAGTGTCGCCGGAGACCGCCCTGCCCACCTCACCTTGTCCCTCTCGCCGAGCGCGGCTTTGCCTTTGAAAGTCTCCTATCGGATCTGTTCGGGCTGTTCGGTCTGGCGTCGAGCGGGGCGAGCGTGAAATCTCGCGAGCCTGGGCTCAGCCTGACTCGTCGGGTTTCTTCCCGTAGCGCGCTTGCACCGATCGAGCGCGGCCCGCGCGCCGCGCCTGCACGAAGTAGATCGCAACGAAGCTGATGACGATGACGGCGAGCGAGAACACCGTGGTCATGGTGCCGACCGCGTAGAGCGAGGGCGTCGCTGCGGTTCCGGTGACGGCGACCATCTCGACCGGCAGCGTGTTCGCGGTCCCTGTCACCAGCGAGGTGCGCGGGAATTCGTCGTAGGAGAGGGTGAAGCCGAAGAGGCCGACGGCGATCATGCCCGGCGCCATGATCGGAATGACAACGTTGCGCAGGTTCTGCCACTCGGTCGCGCCGAGGTCGCGTGCCGCCTCCTCCAGCGAGCGGTCGAAGCGGGCGAACACCGCCAGCATGATCAGCACCCCGATCGGAATGGTCCAGCTCAGATGGGCGCCAAGCCCGCCGGACCACCACTGCGTCTGCATCTCCAGGTTGGCAAAGCCGAGGCCGATGCCGAGGCTCACCAGGAAGGAGGGCGCCACCAGACAGGTGATCACGAGATAGAAGAGGACCGTGCCGCCCACGAACCCTTTGCGATAGGCGAGGCCGGCAAGGAACGACACGAGGACCGTCAGCGCCATCACGATCAGCGCCAGAATTACCGAGCGGCCGAACGGCCAGCGGAAATCGCCGATATAGGTGGGGTCGATGACGTCCTTGAACCAATGGAGCGAGAATCCGGTCATCGGGAAGGTAAGCCCGCCCTGCGGCCCCTGGAAGGAGAGAATGGCGATCACCGCAATCGGGCCGTAGAGGAACAGCATGAACAGCCAAAAGAAGATCGTGCGCGGAATGAAGCCCGGCGCACGGCGGATCTTCTCGCCACTCTTCATAGCTGTTTCCTCACGTCGACCACGCTCATGATCCCGCCGACGATCATCAACAGCACGATCAGCAGCAGCACGGCGCTGGCACAGGCGAACGGATATTGCAGCACGTCCACCTGATTGCGCATGGACATGAGCACCGTGCCGGCCTGGCCGCCGCTCAGCACCCGGATCGAGACGAAATCGCCCATCACCAGCGCGACTACGAAGATCGTGCCGATCGCGATGCCAGGCTTGCAGAGCGGAACGATGATGTTGAAGAAGATTTGAATGGCGGAGGCGCCGGAATCGCGCGCTGCCTCGATCAGGGAGCGGTCGATCTTCGCCATCACGTTGAAGAGCGGCGCCACCATGAACAGCGTGTACATGTGCACGTAGGAGACGATCACCGCGAACTCGGAGAACAGCAGGAACTCGAGCGGATCGTCGATCACCCCGATACCCTGCAACGCGCGGTTAAGCAGCCCTTCCTTACCGAGGAAGGGGATCCACGAGATCATGCGGACCACGCCGGAGGTCCAGAACGGCACCACGCTCAGCAGGAAGAGAAAAATCTTCCAGCGGAACGCGATGATATCGAAGACGAAGTAGTAGCTAAGTATAAATCCAAACACTAAAGTAACAGCCCAGGTTATTGCCGCTATCTTGAACGTGGCCAAATACGCTTCTAACGTATTGAATGAGGTGAAAATGCCTTCGTAGTTGTCGGTAACGAATCCGGGTTCCATGAAGAACCCGTTGAAAATGTAGAAGCTGAAAATCAGGATGACGATGACCGGGCCGACCAGGAACAGAAGCAGCACAACGCTGAGCGGCGTGACCTGCAGCGCCGAGCTGTAGCGCTTGAGGTAAGGGGTCAGCGCGGAAACGGCGGCGTTCATCGCGTGAGCGGACCCGCCTCAGGCAGCGGAGCCGGACGGAGCACGCGCTTGCGCGTCTCTTCGCCCGGACACCCGCGCTGCCGCCCCCGCCATGTGCCGAAGAGCCGGTATCGCGGGGGCGGCAAGGTCAAACGTACTCACGGTCGCGACCGACTCGCGCACCGCTAGGCCGTCAGGAACTCGTTCCAGCGCTGGATGACGTAGGCGTTCTCGGCCATCGTCGAGTTCCAGATGGCGACCCGGCCCATGCGGTTCTTCCAGGAGCCGCCGTCGCGCACGGCGCCCGGCTTCTCCATGACGTTGCCGAAGGGATCCTTGATCTCGTTCACGGCAGGCTTGCCTTCGAACCAGAAATCCCATTCGTCGGCCGGCAGGTGCTGCTTGGTCTGCTCGGGTGTGGGCATGTAGTAGCCCTGGCGCGCGAAGAAGGCGCCGGCGGGTCCCGAGTAGTACCAATCGAAGAAGTCGTAGACTGCGCCCAGCTTCTTGCCTTCGACGAACTTCGACAACAGGAAGCCGATACCCCAGGAGCGGTAGCCCTCGTCCAGGTCGCTGTAGATGCAGGGCACGCCCTGGGAGCGGACCGCGGTCACCGCCGGCGACCACATCGACTGAATCACCACCTCGCCCGAGAGCATCAGGTTCACCGATTCGCTGAAGGTCCCCCAGAACGCGCGGAAGTGGCCCTTCTGCTTGAGCTCGATCAGGAAATCGATGGTCGTATCGATCTCGTCACGGGTCATGTTGCCCTTGTTGCCGTAGGTCATCATGCCCTGGGCCTCGATCGCCATGGCGAGGTCCATGAGGCCGATCTGCGGGAAGTTCTGGAGCGCCGCCCGGCCCTCGAACTCGGGGTTGATGAATTCCGCCCAGGACGTGATCGGCCGGCCAATCAGGTCGGGCCGGATGCCGAGGGTGTCGGCATTGTGGTTGGTCGGAATCATGGTCAGCCACTGGGTCTCCGGCTCGACGAAATCGCGGCTGTCGATGGCGGAGGTGTACTGCACCTGGGTCGGGTGCTGCCCCTGCCCATACCAGGCATCGGGCCAGATCTTGCCCTCCTTCTTGTAGAGGCCGATCGCCTGATCCCAATAGGCGAGCTTGGTGGTGTCGACCGCCTGGAAGTTCCCGGTCGGCCAGATGGCGTTGATCTGCTGATAGGCCGGCTCGACCGTGTCGAAGGAGCGCGGCTGGGTGGCCGCGCGCTGGCCCAGGGTGGCGAAATCGACCACCGTCTGCAGGATCTGGAAGCCGAGCGCCTCTTCGGCCATCAGCTCCAGTTCCTTGATGTGGGACACCGCAGAGCCCAGCATGTGGATCTCGATGTCCTCAATGTCCTGCGCCCAGATGGTGGGGAAACCACCAAGCGCCGTTGCAGCAACGGCCGCGGCGCCGCCTTTCAAGGCCGAACGCCGGGTAATGGATGGAAGAAGCTTCGTCGAACGTGATTTGTTCATCGCGTCGTCTCCCGCCAGCTAGTGCTGCGGCGCTGACGCCTGCGGGTCGCTACGGCCCGCGGCCGCGCTCTCGCCTCCCTCGCGGCCGGCTTCGCTTGTTTTCCGGCGGCATCTTTGCACCGCCACGCGCGATCCCGACCGCGACTGACGAAAGTATTCCCCAGCGGCGCGCGCCAAGCAAGGCGCGCACGCGGTCCGAAGGCGCCGGCCGCAACCGCGCTCAAGCCTTCGCGCGGCGAAGCGCGGTGCGGAGCGCCACGGTCGCTGCCTCGTCGACGGCCAGCGAGTCGTCCAGGACCACGCCATAGCTCTCGCGCGCCTCCGCGGCCGTGTAGAAGCCGTCGGCTACGTCGTCGCACACCAGCGCGGCCGAGCGATCGAGCGGGTCGCCGTAGCCGCCGCCGCCCGGCGTGTAGACGGCGATGCAGTCGCCGGCCTCGGTCGGCGTCGCCGGCACCTTGGCCGGCCAGCTCTCCACCTCGTCCGGCGCCGCGGCGTTCCATTTCTCGAGCCTGCCGACGGTGCCGGGCGCACCGCCCCGGAAGCCCCAGGGCACATCCTCGTGCCGGTCCGCCTCGTGGACGACGTAGCCCGGCGTGAGGAAGCGCTGCACCTTGACGATGCCGAGCCCGCCGCGATGGCGCCCGGCGCCCGGCGCCACATCGTCTCGAAGCTCGTAGCGGTCGCAGATCAGAGGCAGGTGCATGCCGAGATCTTCGATCGGGTTGTTGCGGGTGTTGCGCATCAGCTCGTCGATCGAATCCGGACCGTCGGACGCCGGACGCCCGCCATAGGCGGACTCATTGATCTCGACCAGTATCCAATAGTCGCCGCTGGGCCGCACGCCGGAATAGGCGAAGGCCGAGAGGGTCGCGCCGCAGCCGGCCGTCACCTTGTCCGGGATCGCCGGCGCGAGCGCCTTGCTGATGAGGTCGACCAGGCGCTGACACTGGGCGAAGCGCGATTGGCAGGCGGCCGGAAACTTCGGGTTGAAGATCGAGCCTTCGGGCGAGACCACCTCGATCGGGCGGAACGAGCCCTGGTTCTGGGGAATGTATTCGGTGGTGGTGCTCGTATCGAGCAGGAGCGCGCGGAACGCGAAATAGCACGTCACCTTGGTCGAACCCTCGAAGGGGACGTTGTAGGCGGTCGCCACCTGGGCCGCGGAGCCGGTCGTATCGACCACCGCCGAATCGTCCCTGATCCGCACGGTGACTTTGACCGGCAGGCGGACCTCCCGGTTGACGCCGTCGTCGTCCAGAAAGCCTTCGGCGACATAGTCCCCGTCGGGAATCTCCCGAATGCGCCGGCGCAGCATCCGCTCCGAATAGTCCATCAATTCGGCCGTGGCGGCTTCAAGCGTCGCCTTTCCGTAGGTTTCGTAGAGCTCCTGGAAGCGGCGGACTCCCAGCTGGGCGGAGGCGACCTGCGCCTCGATATCGCCCAGCACGTCACGCGGCACGCGCGTGTTGGTCTCGATGTGCTGCCAGAGCGCGCGGTTCAGCCTGTCCTCCTCGTAGAGCTTCACGCCCGAGAAGAGCATGCCCTCGGCGAACACGTCCGGGATGTCGATGACGATGCCCGGAGTCGCGGCGCCGAGGTCGACATGATGCGCCGTGTTGGCCGAGAATCCGACCAGCTCGTCCTCGTAGAACACCGGTGCGATGCAGCAGATGTCCGGCACATGGCTCGCGCCGCGATAGGGATGGTTGTGCAGCACGACATCGCCAGGCTGCCACGTGCCGTGCATGGTGCGCTCGGCGCCCCGCAGATAGCCGGGGATCGAGCCGATATGCATCGGTGTCGAATCCGATTCGCAGAGCGTGTTGAAGTTGCGGTCGAAGAGCCCGGCGCCGAGATCCTCCGATTCCCGGATGATCGTGGAGTAGGACATGCGGTAGAGCATGTGCCCCATCTCCTTGGCGATCGTATGCAGGGCGCCGCCGATCACCTGCACGGTGATGGGGTCGACGTTCGCCATGGCGCGTGTCTCCCGTTCGACCTCGCCGGCTAGGCTAGAGAGCGGCCGGCGCCGAATCAAACCCGTCGCTCCTAGCCCTGCCGTGGCATACCATGGTCAGACAACGGGGAGAGGCAACGATGCCGCTGGATGACGACGTTCGCAAAGCGCTCGACACCATCTTCTCCGGCGACGCCGGGCTCTACCAGAAGCGCGGCTGGAACCAGCGCTCGGGCTTCGGCACGAGGCCCGCGCTCCTGAACATCGACCTCGCCAACGCCTGGACCCGGCCGGGCTATCGCTTCTCCTGCGATGATATGGACCAGCAGATCATCCCCGGCGTGCAGCGCTTGCTCGAAGCCGCGCGGGCCAAGCAGGTGCCGATCATCTACACCACCACCGCCTTCTGCAGCCGCTTCGACATGGGTGCCTTCCCGCTCAAGACGCCATTCGAGGACCTCATGCTGGGCACGCCTGCGTGCGAGATCGACGACCGCATCCCGCCGGAGACGGGCGTCGACACGGTGATCGTGAAGAAGAGGCCGAGCGCCTTCGCCGGCACCCATCTCGGCGGCATCCTGCGTGCCGGCAGCATCGACACTCTGATCTGCACCGGCGTCACCATGGCCGGCTGCGTCAGGCATACGGTGGAAGACGCGCTGGGCGAGGGGTTTCGCACCGTCGTGGTGCGCGAGTGCGTCGGCGACCGCGTGCCCGCGGCGGTCGAGTGGAACCTGTTCGACATCGACATGAAGTATTGCGACGTCGAACCGCTTGAACGCGTCCTCGCGTACCTGGACGATCTGGAACCCTTCGCTAACCGGTAGCGGCGCGGCGAGCGAGTTCGGCGGGCCGAGTAGGAACCGAGCGTTACCGACCGAGGTTATGCGTCGATGGCGTATCGCTTGGGAGTCGACGTGGGAGGCACCTTCACGGACGTGCTCCTGATTGACGAAGAGGACAGCAGCTTTCACGTCGCCAAGGTTCCGTCCACCCCCGCAGACTCATCGATCGGCGTGCTCAACGGCATCGCGCGCGTTTGCGAGCTGGCCGACATCCGGCCCGGCGCGATTCAGAACGTGATGCACGGGACCACGGTCGCGACCAACGCGATCCTCACCGGCAAGGGCGCGCGCGTCGGCCTGGTCACGACGAAGGGCTATCGGCACGTTCTGCAAATCGCCCGCTCCTTCGTTCCGGGCGGCCTCGGCGCCTGGGTCATCTTCAACAAGACGCCGCCTCTCGCGCCCCTGGCGCTGACCGTGGAAGCGCACGAGCGGATCGACGCCAGAGGCGAGATTGTCGAGACACTGGACGAGGATGAGCTGCGCGAATCGCTGCGATCGCTCGAGCAAAAGGGCATCGACGCGCTCACGATTTCGCTGATCAATTCCTACACCAACGACTCGCATGAGAAGATCGCCGGCCGCATCGCGGCGGAGGAGCTGCCCGATATTCCGATCTCGCTCTCGTCCCAGGTCATCCCCGAGATGCAGGAGTACGAGCGCACGATCACGACGGTCTGCAATTCCTATGTCCGCCCAATCGTCTCCCGGTACGTGCGCAACCTGAGCCGGGAGCTCGGCACGATATCGGGCGACGTGAATCTGCACATTTTGCGCTCGGACGGTGGCCTGACCTCCCCCGTGGGCGCCGAGACGGTTCCGGTCAACCTGCTGATGAGCGGCCCCGCCGGTGGCGTCACCGGTGCGCTCTGGATCGTTCGGCAAGCGGGCTTCGATAACTTTCTCACCTTCGACATGGGCGGCACCTCGACGGATGTCTGCCTGGTCAGGGACGGAGTCGCGCAAATCCGGCGCGAGACGACGGTCGGCGATCTCACGGTGCGGGCATCGTCGGTCGACGTGCGCTCCGTCGGCGCGGGCGGCGGCTCCATCGCCCACGTGCCCGAGCTGACGAAGGCGCTTCGCGTGGGGCCCGAGAGCGCCGGTGCCGATCCCGGCCCGGCGGGCTACGGCAAGGGCGGCTCGGAGCCGACCGTGACCGACGCGAACGTCGTGCTCGGCCACTTGCCCGAAGCCTCGTTGCTCGGCGGCGACCTCGCGATCGACAGGGCGAAGTCGGCGGACGCAGTCGGCAAGATTGCGCGCGCGCTCGATTTCTCGACGGAGCGGGCCGCCGCCGGCATCTACAACATCGTCAACGAGACCATGATCGGGGCGCTGCGCCTCGTTTCGGTGCAGCAGGGCTTCGATCCCCGCGATTTTGCGCTGGTGGCGTTCGGCGGGGCCGGCGCGATGCACGCCAACGCGCTGGCGCGCATCCTCGGCTGCTGGCCGGTGATCGTGCCGCCGAGCCCCGGCGTGCTCTGCGCCTACGGAGACGCGACGACGCGAACCAGGGACGAAGCGTCGCGCAGCCTCATGCGGCGGTTCTCCGAGACCAGCCAGGCGGACGTGCTGGCGATCCTGGAGGAGCTTGCGGAACAGGCCGCGAAGTCCCTCGATGCCGAAGGGATTCCCCGCGCCGATCAATCCGCACACTTCGAGATCGACGTGCGCTACGCCGGGCAGGTGCTTCACCTGACGGTGACCGTCGACATGGAGGAGCTTCGGCGCAGCGGGCTCGGCTGTATCGAAGCCGCGTTCGACGAGCTGCACGAGCGGCTCTACACGTTTGCGCTCGACATGGATCGGGAGATCATCAACCTGCGCGCCATCGTGCAGGGCAAGGAGACACCGCTCAGTGCGCCGCGCCTGGCGGCCGGGACGCGCGATGCCTCCGCCGCGCAGGCCGGAAGCCAGACCGTCTACGTGGAGGGCGCCCATCGCGACGTGCCGGTCTATGACCGTGCCAGGCTCCTCGCCGGCAATGTCATCGAGGGGCCAGCCATCGTGATGCAGCTCGACTCCACCACCGTGCTGCTGCCCGACCACGACGGTGAAATCGACGCGATCGGAAACATCCTGATCCGCCCGCGGGGGGCGGGGTGAGCGAGGAACGACCATGCCGGCGACCGTGATCGAGAGCAATCACACCCCGTTCAGCCGGGTCGAGGTCGACCCGGTCGACCTCGACATCATCGAGAACGCGCTGCGCAACGCGCGCCACGAAATGGATGCCGTTCTCTTCCGCACCGCCATGTCGCCCGGCATCCGCGAGCAGCACGACGAGTTCCCCCTGATCGCGAATCGTGATGGCAAGATGGTGGTCGGTCAGTTCGGTGCCTTCATCAACGTGTTTCTCAACTCCTACGAAGGCGAGATTCACGAGGGCGATGTCTTTCTCACCAACGATCCCTATTCCTGCGACGGCGCCATCAGCCATACGCCCGATTGGCTGGTGCTGCTGCCGATCTTCAAGAACGGCCGGGTGATCGGCTGGGCCGCAATGTTCGGCCACATGACCGATACGGGAGGCCGCGTCCCCGGCAGCATGCCAACGGACGCTCAGCAGATTTTCGAAGAGGGCATCATTATTCCACCGACCAAGATTTATCGGCGGAGCGAGCGGCAGGAGGAGATTCTGCAGCTCATCCTGCACAACTGCCGAATGCCGCACTGGAACCGGAGCGATCTGGACGCATTGATTGCAGGCTGCCGTCTCGCAGCAATACGCGTCATCGAGCTGTCCGACCGCTTCGGCGACGACACCTATTTTTCCGCATTGGAGGAGTTGCTGGAGCGCACGCGCCGCGCAATGCGTCACATCATCCTCACGGGAATCTCCGAGGAAAAGCAGTACTTCGAAGACTATTTGGACGACGACGGCGTCGGCATGGGCCCCTACAAGATTGCCTGCACCCTGTGGCGCGAAGGCGACAAGATGATCCTCGATTTCGAGGGAACCGATCCGCAGTCGCAAAGCTCGATCAATTTCTATTGCAACGAAGAAATGACCAAGATGCATTGCGGCGTTTTCCTCATCATGCTTGCGGACCCTCAGATCCTCTTCAACGACGGATTTTACGATCTGATGGACGTGCGCATCCCTGAGGGGACGCTGTACAAGCCCATCAAGCCTGCCGCGCTCTCATGCCGCACCCATGGCTTGGCACGCTGCATGGACGTGCTCGCCGGGCTATTCGGGCAGAGCAACCCCGATTACATGTGCGCGGCGGGATTCTCCGCCAGTCCGCACTTCCTCTATTCGGGATACGATTCGCGCGGCGAGTGGTTCCAGCTCTTTCACATCGCGTTCGGCGGCATCGCCGCCGCGCCCTCGGGCGATGGCGCCGACGGCCACGGCATGTGGCCCGACTTCACCAATGTCCCCTGCGAATATCTCGAAGCGATCTGCCCGCTGCGCATGGACGCGCACGAGGTGATCCCGGATTCCGGGGGAGCCGGGCTGCATCGCGGCGGCAACGGCGTGCACACCGCCTATCGCATCCTCAATGCCGGCGACGTCTCCATTCACGACGACCGCTGGCTCTCCTATCCGTGGGGCGTGCGGGGCGGGCTGCCCGGCGCGCGTAGCCGCAAGTACGTCGAGCGCACGGACGGGACGATCGAGGTTCTTCCCTCGAAGTGCGACCGTGTTCGGGTCGAGCCGGGGGATGTCGTTCACTACTGCACGTGGGGCGGAGGTGGCTGGGGCGATCCGCTGGAGCGACCGGTCAAGCAGGTGGCGTTCGACGTCGAGGCCGGGCTCGTCACGGCCGCAGGCGCGCGACGTTACGGCGTGGTCGTGGGCGAGGAGTCTGCCGTCAACGAGGAGGCCACGCGGGCGCTACGCGAGAGCATGCGGCTGGAGCGGGGCAACCCCGACCTCTTCGACATGGGCGGCGACATCGACGAGATCGTGGCCCGCTGCGAGGAGGAGACGGGCCTGCCTGCGCCGCGCCCGCCCGAGTTCGCCCCGTGGGCGTTAACCCGCCTTTCTCAACACAGTCGTACCCAGGCGTTCGATCCGCCAGGAGCGGGGCGAAAAGCGTAACGGTGTCTACGGTTGAGGCCTGCGTCGCGCCGAAGGCGCGCGTACCCGCGCGACGCAGGCGGGCGCCTGGGCGCGACCCGAAGGGCGGCGCTCTTCGGCCTACAGAGTGCATCAATTTGCTTGCCCGATGCACCACATTGCGCTTCGGGACTTTCTTGCTCTGTAGGCCGGACAGCGCCGCGCAGACCATGACCGTGGTGAGAAATGCGGGTTAAACGAGGCCCCTGGAGCCGCCTGCGCCGCGAGGCCGGATGGCACCGGCTCGGGGCGTATTCGCAATCGCCGCGCCCGCCCCGAGGAGCGGCACCCGGTGCGTGGGTTCGCAGACTGCGCCACGCCGCCGTGTGGCTCGCGCTCGCCGCGGTGCTGGCCATCGGCTACAGCTACCGCTTCGAGCTCACCGACGTCGTCGACCGGCTGCGCGGCGAGATCGTCCCCTACGCGGCGGTCACGACCGAGGACGGCGCCGTGCGTGTGCGCGCCCACAGGGACGGCCACTTCTACGTCGATTCCCGCGTGGGCGACCGGACGGTCAGGTTTCTCGTGGACACCGGCGCCACCTCCGTGGCGTTGAGTCCCGCCGACGCCAGGCGCATCGGCTTCGACCCCGCGCGGCTGAACTTCTCGCGGCGCCTCCAGACCGCCGGCGGCACGGTGCGCGGCGCGCCGGTGGTGATCCGCTCGCTCGAGATCGGCAGCATCCGTTTGCGCAACGTGCGCGCCGTCGTCAACGAGCAGGCGATGCCGCACTCCCTGCTGGGCATCAGCGCCCTCGACCGGCTCGGCGGCTACGAGGTCCGCGACGGAACACTGACGCTGAGGCCCTGAGCTGCTACTCCCCCCAGACCTCGGCGAGGAAGCTGAGCCAGTTCTCGCCCATGACCTTGCGGATGCGCCCCTCCGACCAGCCGGCGCGCTCCATGGCGGCGGTGAGGTTGGGGAGCTGCCCGATGGTCTCCACGCCCTTCGGGTT
>JAJDUK010000091.1 GCA_022826665.1 Alphaproteobacteria bacterium
AGTCGCCTACAACCTGGTTTACGGCCAGGGCCGGATGGAAGCCTTCCTCGCGCTCGGGCAGACGGAGATCCCGGCGATCGTCACCGATCTGTCAGAAGAGGACATCCTGCTCTCGAGCCTTGTCGAGAACATCGCACGGACCAAGCCTTGTCCGGGGGATCTGTTCAAGGCAATCGGCGATCTCGCCGGACGCGGCTACTCGAACAGCAAGATCGCCACCAAGATCGGCTATTCTGCCGAATACGTCGGCAAGCTCCGCCGTCTCATGGAGGCTGGCGAGGAACGACTCCTGGTTGCGGTGGAAGCCGGAGAGATACCTCTCAAGGTCGCCATCGCCATCTCGGAGGCGGGCAGCGGACTGGCGCAGGACGTTCTCGTCGACGCCTACGAGAGCGGCGAATTGACGGTCAGCCAGATGCCGCGCGCAAAGAGTGTGATTGAGCGTCGCAAGCGATACGGCAAGGCGCAAAGGCCGGCCCAGGTCGATCGCAAACACGCCCCCGGACCGTCCGATGAACTCGCCCGCAATTTGAAGAAGACGGTGAAGACCCACACCGACCTGATCGAGAAGGCGGACTTCGCCTTGGGACATCTCGAGGTCCTCGTACGCGGCCTGCGTGTGCTTCTCTCCGACTATAACTTCCTGACTCTGCTTCGTGCCGAGCAGGTGCGGACGATGCCGGCCCCGTTGGCGCGCCTGATCGAAGCCCCGGAGGAGACGTGACATGGCCGGCAAGGTGGCGATTGCGTTCGAGCCCGACAGCGTGACGATCCCGATCGCCGATATTCTGCCGTTGAGGCTGGTCGACGCCGCCGCTCGCAAGCGCCAGAAGTTTCTGCAGATCGATGCGTCCATTCGCGAAATCGGGATCGTGCAGCCGCCCATGATCGCGCGGCGGCGCGGCCGGAAACGCAAGTACCTGCTGCTCGACGGCCATCTCAGGATCGAGGTTCTGAAGGACCTCGGCATCGAAGAGGTGACCTGCCTGGTCTCGCTCGACGACGAGGCCCTCACCTTCAACCGCCAGGTCAACCGCCTCACGCCGGTCCAGGAGCACAAGATGATCCTGAGGGCGATCGAGCACTGCATCTCGGAGGAGCGCATCGCGCGCGCCCTGAACGTCAACATCAAGAGCATCCGCGCCAAACGGGACCTGCTCAACGGCATCTGTCCCGAGGTGGCGGCGCTGCTCAAGGACAAGCACTGCCCCATGAACTCCTTCCAGGCGCTCAAGAAGGCCAAACCCCTTCGCCAGTACGAGATCGCCAGGACAATGACGGCACTCGGCGACTACACGGTCGCCTATGCGAGAGCTCTGGTCTCCGCGAGTTCGCCGGACCAGCTGGTGAATCCCGGAAAGCCCAAGACCCGCAGGAAGGTTTCCGCTGAAGAAATCGAGCAGATCGAGCGCGAACTGGCGAACCTGCGGGGCGAGGTCGAACGGATCGAGGCAACCTTCGCATCCGACAATCTCAACCTGATGCTGGCCACCTCGTATGTCCGAACGCTGCTCAGCAACGCCGAGATAACGCGCTACATCGACCTGCATCACGGGGACCTTCTTCAGGAGTTCCGCAGGATCTGCGACGCGACGGCGCCAGCACTGGAGGCCGCCGAATAGGACGGGGTTGGCGGCTGGCGCCGACTGGAGCCGGTTCGTCCGCTGTGGCCGGGCGGAACGGCCGGCCTCGATGGGGACCCGGACCCGACAAGCGCGGGGACCGCGGGAGACGCCGCACTGTGGGGCGGATCGAGCGCGGCGGTGGGGATGGCGGCGAACCCGTTCGGAGCCCACCAGGCCGGCCGTTGTAGGGCCGGCCGCGGGGGCGGTCGATCCGCGGCCGCCCTCGTCGCCGGACATTTCCCGCAGCAACGCCCGATACAAGACCTCAACCCGGTGCAATCCAGCTGTCTGGCGTTCTTTCCGGGCAACATTGCCGTTTGTCGTGAGGCTCTTCTCAATCATCGGCGCAGTCGTGCCCCAGCACCCTCTCGAAATATGGATATCCGAGGTCCTCGCCCTTGAAGGCGCGATAGACGCTGTAGGCCAGCAGATCGGCCAGCTGAACGCCGTTCGACAACTCGCTGCGCGTGAAGAACGGATACTCGACCATCGCCGGGAGTATCATGTTCCGGCTCTCCGGCTCCGGGATCACCGGGAACCTGGTCGACAAGGCCCGCCAGCTGGGCATCCCGGTGATGAGCGTCAGCGGATGAGGCAGCGCTTGCCTCTACCGCCTGAGCCGGTCCTTGCCTCGGTGAGGATCGGCTCTTCACTTTCTTGAGCCGTGCCCGGTGTCGTGCATCGACGCTAAGCCTCCGGCTTGGCGCTTCACGACCGGGCGCCTCGCGCCTCCGTCGTTCGTGCTCTCGGTGAGTGTCGCGACCTGCCGACGATTCGGCCCGGCGCTCCGCACTGTCGCCGGATTCCCGCAGCTTCTCCCCATAGCTAAAGGTCAATGCACCGGCCACGGCTCGCCGTCCCGCTCTCGGC
The DNA here is from genome assembly GCA_022826665.1 of Alphaproteobacteria bacterium. Taxonomy (GTDB): domain Bacteria; phylum Pseudomonadota; class Alphaproteobacteria; order UBA828; family UBA828; genus WTGU01. Next base: position 2,496 of record JAJDUK010000091.1, read on the forward strand.
GCTATGCGCCGTCGCGCCATGCGCCAGCATCATCCCCTCCCGTATCGTGTCGCGCCTGGCGAAGCGTCGCTCCGCTTTGCCATCGCCCGCGCTCCACGCTCCCTCCCTGGAAAGTGCCCTTCCATCCCATCTCGCTATTGCGCCGCCAGACAGCAATTCTCAGCGTCACGCCCCCGGAGCTTTGCTCGAGCCAGCGCTCTCGCACTCGGTCCGCACATCGATGGCGCTCATAGTGGTTCGCATAGGCTTCGCCAAAACGATCGCCATCGCCTTGCCGCCCATCCCCGTTGAATCGGACGACCTCGGCACCATCTTCCTGCATCTCGATTATCTCAACAGCCTCAAGTGGTTATGAACGGGCGCCACGCTGCCCCACCCTACCATCCAGGACGGCGCATCGATCAAGCATCGCGCCTAGCCTGACGCTATCTCTTGTTGTCCCCGTTCAGCGACCCACTATATGATGTGTCTCATCGGGAGCGAAGCATGTAACGGAGAAAGCAACCTGGCGCACACCTGTGCAAGCTGACGCTTGCAGGGCCGTTGTATAGGGCTTGTAGAGTGGTCGTGGATGACGGAAATGCGCGCGGTGCGAGCGAACGACCCCGTGTTTACAGGGCGTTACCGCCGCGCGACGACACGCCCACAGCACAGAATACCCACGACGGACCCGTCGTTCCGATGATCGCCCGCCTTCACTGCTTCGGAACGGCCCCGCCATGGTAGCCACCATCGGACAGATGGCGTCTGCCGAGTACTACCTGGAGAGTCAGCGCTCGTTCCGTCACCCCAACGAGTACTACACGGCCGGCGAGGAGCCGGACGGCACATGGTTCAACCCCAAGGGCCTGTTCGGCCTCGAGGATGGGACGAAGGTCGACTCCGGCCACTTCCATTGCCTCTACTCGGGCTTCGCGCCTGACGGGTCGGGCAAGCTGGTGCAGCGCGCTGGCAACCCGGACCGCTCCCCCGGCGTCGACATGACGTTCTCGGTGGACAAGAGCGTGTCCTCGCTCTGGGCCATCGCCGAGCCCGAGATGCGCGAGCGGATCGAGGCGATGGCGGTGGCCTCGGCACGTGCTGCGCTCGAAGACACGGTGCTGAGGCATTGCAGCTATACCCGCGTGAGCGAGAGGGGCGTGACCCGGCCGGTGGAGGCGGACCTGATGGGGGCTACCTTCGTCCACGGCACGAGCCGGGAGAACGATCCGCAGCTTCACGTCCACTGCACGATCTTCAACCTCGCTCGCACACGCGAGGACGGCAAGTGGCGGGCACATCACCAGTACCCGGTCTACAGCTGGAAGAAGGCGGCCGGTGCCTTGTTCCGCGCCTACATGGCCTGGGAGCTGCAACAGGGCCTCGGGGTGCGGATGGAGCAGGACGGCCCGAATGCCGAGTTCACCCGCATCGTCGATATGCCGGAGGACCTGCAATCCTTCTGGTCGAAGCGGCGCAAGGCGATCGTCGCGCGGGCCGGGGAGCTGGGGATTCCATCATTGGGCAACGCTGCCCGCATGGCGGGGGTGAACAAGCTCACGCGCGAAGGGAAGTCGCACGACAACGACCCGGAGGTGAGGCACCGGCGCTGGCGCAGCGAGGCCGAGGGTTATGTCGAGCGCGAGGCGCTGATCGCCGCAGTCACCGGCCATGAGGTGAAGGTCTCCCATGAAGAGATTCGGGACCTGACGGACCGTCTCGACGATCTTCCCGCCCACTTGGCCCGGGAAGAGGCGGTGTTCCGGCGCCCGGACATGGTGGAGGCTGCGGCGAACGCGGCGGCGGGTCTGATGGGCCGGGAGGCGGTGGGGACGGCCATCGAGCGGCTGCGGCGGAACCCGGAGATCGAGCGGCTGGAGCCCAAGAAGCCCACGGCCGAGTCCCGAGCCGGCATGGTCCACACCGAGGTCTATTCCACGCGCCACAACCTCGGGCTCGAGCAGGCGGTGCGCGACATGGCGGAGGTCATGGCCGCAGATACCGGCCATGGTCTGCCGGAAGATGCAGTCAAGGAGAAGGTGAAGACCCTGCTGGAGCAGGAATATCCGCTGAGCCACGAGCAGTCGCTGGCGATCCGTCATGCCACGATAAAGGACGGACGTGTCGCGGTGATCGAGGGCGCGGCGGGCTCGGGCAAGACCACCACGCTCCGGCCCATCACCGATCTTCACAAGGAGCACGGCTACCAGATCGTGCCAACCGCCGTCGCATGGCGGACGGCGGTGGCGCTCGGCGACGACTGTCACGCCAGGGCCTATTGCGTGGACAAGCTTCTCAAGCTCGCCGCGAAGGGGCAGGTGGACATCGGCAGACGCACGCTGATCGTGGTGGACGAGGCGGGGATGCTGTCGACGCGCCAGGCGCATCACATCCTTCAGCTCTCCGAACGCCACGGCGCCAAGGTGGCGTTCGCGGGCGACACCCGGCAGCAGCAGCCAGTGGAGGCGGGGCCGGGGTTGAGATTGATCCGGGACGTCGCTGGCAGCATCCGGGTCGACCGCATCAGGCGCCAGAAGCCGGACCTCGAGGACGTTCTTACGCATGTCCACGGTGAGACACCCGAGCAGGCGCGGTTCCGGGCGGGCCTGACCAACCCGAAGGAGCGCGACGCGATCCTGGCCGACTACGAGGCGATGGAGAAGAAGCCCCTGTTCACGCCCTGGCAGGTCGAGGTGTCGGAGGCGCTCAGAGACGGGGAGGCGGCGCAGGCGATCGAGGCGTGGCGGCTCCGGGGCCGTCTCCATCTCTGCCACGACGAAGAGAAGACCCTCACCAGGCTGGTGGACGACTGGGCGCGGCATGCGAAGGCCGAGCCCGAGGCGTCTGCGGTGGTGCTCGCACGCACGCGGGCCGAGGCGCGGGCGCTGTCGTGGCTGATGCGCCAGCGGGTGCTTGCGCAGACCCCGGACGCGAAGCGCGCGGTGATCGAGGTGAGCCGTGACGTGGACGGCCGGGTGACGGAGCCGCTGGAGATCGCAGTCGGTGATCGCATCCGCATCGGCGCGACGCAGTGGGAGAAGCAGCTCTTCAACGGCACCGTGGTCACCGTCGAGGATCTCGAAGTGAAACGCGCGGAGGACACGGCGGTCACGCGCACGGCCCGGGACCGGCGAGCCGGCGGGCCCGCCGGGCGGGGACCGAAGACGGATACGGGCGACCCCGAGCCGTTGAGGGACGAGATCTCTGTCCACATCACCGCGCGCACCGACGACGGCAGGCGGGTGACGTTCCGCCACGACGAGATCCGCGACTGGCACGACAACATCCGGCTCGACTACGGCTACGCGATGACCATCGCCTCGGCCCAGGGGTTGACCGTGGACCGCGCCTTCCTGCTGGCGGACGACCGGCCGGCGCGGGAGACCATCTATCCGGCGGCCACCCGGCACCGGGAGGGCATCGACATCTACGTGAACCGCTCGCCGATCACCCTCGACATCGCAGAGCGCCGACCGGAGGATCAGGCTGAGTTGCCCGTGATGGACTCAGATGTGCGTGCGTATCTGGCGGAGCGCTGGTCGCGGTCTGAGCCCAAGGAAGCGGCGCTCGACTACGTCTCCGACGGTGTGTGGCGAGATGCGAGGAAAGGTGCGCGGGCGGACGTCGGCAACGGCGCGACCCGGCCGGCGCGCACCAGGCATGACGGTCCAGGCGACGGGAATGGGGAGGCGACCGAGACCCAAACCCACGCCGCTGCGAACGACAATGCGATCGTGCGCATTGCCGAAGAAATCCGCCACGCGGTCGTCGGCTGGCGCCACGGCGCGGCGGTGGACGCATTCGCCGCCGAGCGGACGCGGGTGCTGTCGGCGTGGGACGATCTGCGGGAGAGGGCCCGCGCAAACGGCGACGCGGTGGCGCTGAGCCCGGCTTTCCGCGAGACCCTCGACCGCCACGGCGCACTGATGAGGCAGGCAGAAACGTTCCGTGCCAGGCCGCAGGTTTTCGAGCGCCTCCTGGCCGAGCGCGCCGGCATCGGCCAAAGCGAGCTGGACGAGCTCGGGGACGTGTATGCCCGCGCGGGGAGCTACCGCCGCGCCGCCGCCGCTAGGACCGCGCACGCACGGCGGACGGAGCCGGAGAGGGCGCAGGAGCCGCAACGCACGCAGACGCCCGTCGAGGCGACGGCTCGCCCGCCGCAGCGCTCACAGGAGGCCAGCCGCGCGGAGAAGTCGGTCGAGACAGAGGCTCGCCCCCCGGCCCGCACGCCGAAGCGCCCGGCAGCCACACCGCAGGCGGGCGAGGAGGCTTCGCTCCCGGTTTCGCGAACCGAGTACAGCAACCTGCGCCTCGACTGGAACCTGCATCGCGCACGCGCGGAACGGGCCGACATCTCTCCTTACGATCTCGACGGCGCCGCCGCACTGATCGAGCGTATCGCCGAGTTCGCCGGGAACGAGCGGGTTCCTGCCGAGCCGCGCCGGCGACTGCAAGCCATGGTCGACGGTTACCGCGCGCACGTCCAAGCGCGCACCCACGTTCAGAACTGGCTCAAGGCCTCTGATGAGCACTGGAAGCGCTTCCACCGCCTGCGGCGCCGCGCCAGGGCGCTCAACGTGCAGACCATCACCCTGCGCGTCTGGCCGGACTGGCTGGAGCGGAACGAGCGCCTGCGCCGGGAGGGCAGGGCGATCCTCGACGATCCCGGGACCTACGGCGCCCACCTCAAGCGCGGGGAAGACTTCGTGGAATCTGTGGCCGACTCGGTGTCGCGGATGGACCGCCTGTCGCCGCAGCACCGGGCCCAGTCTAAGAGCCGCGACAGGGGGCGGTCGTGGAGCATGTGAGCGCTGGAAAAGGCGCGGAATGTCCGGGCGAATGACCGGCCTTACGTGGGTATGGTGAGCTCGGCGCGTTGCTCGAGAGCTTCGTGTTTTCGGAAGTGCTGAAACTCATGACCGCGTCGGTCCTGCAGCCGGCCGCGTACCATTTCCGCGACTGGCAGATGCACGAAGTCGACATCGTGCTGGAACGCGACGGCGGGACGATGGCGGGGATCGAAGTCAAGGCGGGCGCGACGGTGACGTCCAGAGATTTCGCCGGGCTGCGGACCCTGGCCGACGCGTGCAAGGAGCGTTTCGCCTGTGACGTCGTTCTCTATGACAGCGCCGATTTCGTGCCATTCGGCGACGACCTGGCAGCGGCGCCGCTGTCCTGTCTGTGGGCGTGATGCAGTCGTCGAAATGGATCCGAAGGACGGTTCTCGGTTCAGGAATATCTTTTCACGCATGATGAAACGATTCGGGTGTGGATCTCCTGATCGCAGCTATTCGGTGTCCTGGTTGTCGTGGCTGCGGCGTGGCGTCGGCAGCGAAAACCCGATCTTGATCGTTCGGCGCCTCTCACCGACTACGAGGGGAGGCTTCCGGCGGCGGTCAGGATCTCCGCGCCGGCCTCTTTCTCCGTGGCCGGCAGGAGCGGTTGCAATGGGGGTTTGTCCGTCGGAGGAACCCCGCCATGACGGAGACGCGCTATCTCAACACCGTGGAGGTGACCGCTTCGGGCAGAGTATCTCGGATAACCGAGAATTTTTTTGCTGCGGCCCTGAGCGGACCAGAGCAGTCAGGAGTGGACTGGAACGGACTGGATCATACTTAATCCATTGTTTTCATTTATGTTTCCCTGTTGACAGCTGTAAAACCTCGGGTTCTTCTGCGCACCTTCGATGGCCCACGGGAGGTCTCGCGGCGATGCCGGCAGGACACGAATTCACGGTCGGCACGACCCCAATCACGGTATTCCAGCGGCCGGGTTGCGGTCTCGCAGGGGCGGCGGGGAGGCTGGTTGCGGCGCTCCTGGGCGTCGCGGTCCTGTCGGGCCGCGGGGCGGCGCCCTGCTTCTCGGCGATCCGGACGATCAAGCGGCGGCTCCGGCTCAGGGGGCTGACGCGCCTTGAGGAAGAGCCCCGGCCCCCTCCGCTGACGCGGTTTCTGGGGTCCGCTGGTGGTGCGGCGGCCTTGGTGGCGGCGGAAGGATCGGGGCGGGAAACGTGAGCCCGACGGCAACGGAAGAGGAGGCTGGCGATGTTGACCGAGACTCTGGCGCGCGAGCTGCTGCGTCGCGAGGAGGTGGAGGAGCGGTTCGGCGTATCGCGCAGTTGGATCTATTGCGAGATGCGGGCCGGACGGTTCCCGGAACCAGTGAAGATCGGCAAGCGTGCGGTGAGATGGCGCGTGTCGGAACTCGACGAGTGGGCCGCAAGCAGGCCGGTGGCGCACGGTGAGATCGGGCACCGATGAACGAGCCGGCGCCAAATTCTTGTTAGAAACCGTCGTCTTTCCTGGATACCAATCTAAGGTAGGGCCGTTGAGCGGACCGAATCGAAGAGGTTGGCACCGTTGATGCGCGCGCCGGGCACCGCCGTGACATCGTGATATGGTGCGGGGGCACCCAGGGAGTTCGGCATGTTCCGATCGGCCGTGTTGGGCGGCATGTGGGGCTGGCAAGATGGCGGGCCAAATAACGAGGCGAATACAACAGGATACAGGAACCGCCGAATCCCACCCCCTTTGTGAACAGAAGGCCCGCATAGTTCAATGAGTTCCACCGCGGGCTGAGTTTCGGAGCTATTGATTGAGGAAAGCGGAAGAGTTCGCGTGTAACTGCCCTCATTAGGGTTCGACGGGGCCGGGTGGGATCGGCCCGCTCGGGGCGAGGGCACCGTCGGCGTCGTGCTGTTCGTCCCCGGCGAGCGGCGGACAGAATACGCTCAATACATGCATATTCTCGATGCTCTCGAGGACGTGCCGGTCCTCGGGCCCAACGAGGTACGTGGTGCCGTAGCTGAGCGGCCACTCGCGCCCGCTGGCGACCTCGGCAACCTTGCCCCGCCCTTCGATCACCACGTTCGCCTCCCAGTGGTTCTTGTACCAGAGCGCGGCGCGGGCCCCGGCCGCGACATGGACATCGGACAGTGAGAAGCCGACGCGGTCGTCCTTCGCCAGCATGCGCAGAGTGCGCGCCTCGCCGTTGGCCACTACCATCTCCTGTCCCGCGGCGCGAAGGGCATCGGCGTCGCGCAGGAAGAGACGCTCGCGCCCCACCGGCACCTCGCCCGACGGGGTGTAGGCGCCGTCCTCGTCGTGCGCCTCGTCGCCCCGCAGCGCTAGACAGAAGACGCTCACGATGCGGAGTTCCTTCTGTCCGGTAAGGCGGTGCCGATCAGTGGGACCGACGGTGTAGAGCGATCCCGCAAGCAGCGGCCAGGAATCGCCTCGGTCCAGATCCTCAAGGGTGGCTTCGCCCGCGACGATGTAATTCGCTTCCCAGTGATGCTTGTACCAGAGCTGGCGCCCGTCACCGTCCGTGATCTCGTTCAAGTGCAGGGAGAAGCCGACCCGGTCCGCCGCGGTCACGCAGCGCACCGAGCGCACCTTGCCTGCATCGAGCACTTTCTCCCATCCGCCGGCACGGTGGTCTTCGATCGTCCGAACGAGCATTGGGGCCTCCTCGCGCTCCGCTTCGCTTCGTCGCCAGCTCTCCCGTCTCGAATCTCCGCTGCCCGATCCTATCCCCCTGCTGGGTGCGAAATCCTAAGCGGCGATGCCGAAGACCGCGAGGTCGGAACGCCGAGGCCTCAGGCGTGGACGGAGGGTAGCCTCTCGAACCAGGGCTGCGCCTCTTCCAGGCGCGCTGCCAAACGAAACAGCAGTGCGTCGTTTGCGTGGTTTGCGATGAACTGCACGCCGCAGGGCAGGCCGTCCGCACTCCAGTGCAGCGGCAGCGAGATCGCCGGCAGACCGCTCACGTTGTGCGGCAGCGTGAAAACGACCTCGGGCATCAGAAGCTCGTGGTTGTATTTCTCGAACGGCAGCGACATGTCGTAGTAGCCGACCCGGTGAGGCGGGTTGGGCATGGTCGGAGTGATGACCACGTCATAGGGCGCGCAGTCCCCGGCGATGGTCCAGCCGGCCATGTGCATGGTCTCGATGTCCTGGGCCAGGGCCGGCGCGCTCATTCGATCGCCGCGCTCAACCATCTCCCGGATCACGTTGCCGAGCTCGCCCTCCCCCGGTGGGCGTCCCATCACCGGCTCCAAGCTGTGAATGCCGGCCGCCGTTGCCGCGCAGGCGATGCGTGAGAAGACCTCGCCCAACGCATCGAAATCGAAGCTGTACTCCACCTCCTCCACGTCATGGCCCATTGACGCGCACAGCTTCGCCGCGTTGTTCGCCGCCGCCGCGCACTCCGGATGAACCGTCCGTCCGTTGGCGGCCTTCGTGATCAGCCCGATCTTGAGGCGGCCAGGGTCCTTGCCGACTTCGTCCAGGAATGGAGTCTCCGGCCGCGCATGCGCGTTGGCGTCGCCGGGCACGGAATATTGGGTCAGGTCGTGGTAGGCCGCCTGATCGCGCACGCTCAGCGACACGCAGCCCTCAACGACACAGCCGTACCACAGATCCCCGTAGAAGGGCGCCGTCGTGGTGCGTCCGCGCGACTGCTTGAGGCCCACCAGGCCGTTGTTGGAGGCGGGGATACGGGTCGATCCGCCGCCATCGTTGGCGGTCGCCAGTGGAAGTATGCGAGCAGCAACGGCGGCGCCCGAGCCGCCGCTGGAGCCGCCCGGCGTATGATCGGGATTCCACGGGTTGCGCCCCGGCGGGTAGAGCGGCGGCTCCGATGCGACGCAATAGCCCATCTCGGGCGTGACGGTCTTTGCCAGGCGGATGAAGCCGCCCTCGGCGATGCGCTCGGCAATGACGCTGTCGACGGGCGCAATGAAGTCCTGGAGGTAGCGGCAGCCGCCCGTCAGCGGGAGGCCCTGGTATGCCGTCAACAGGTCCTTGAGGAGCAGAGGCACGCCGGTGAACGGTCCGTCCGGAAGCGGCTGCTCGGCGGTCGCGCGCGCCGCGTCATAGTTCTTGAACATCACGCAGTTGAGCTCGGGATTGACGCGTTCGATCCGCTCGATGGCTGCTTCCACCAGCTCGATGGGCTTGACTTCCTTGCGCCTCACGAGATCGGCCAGACCCAGGGCGTCATATTGTTCGAGTTCAATGCTCATGCGATCGGTCTCCTTGCTTCGATTGCCACCCTGGCCGCCTCTCTCGCGCCCGTGACGAACATCATCTGTCTACAAGTTTTCGGATGTACTTTTCGGCCATGCCGGATTTCGAGAACAAAGATGACGTCTGCTGAATGGCATTAATGAGGCCGCCCGGATAGAACAGCAGCATCAAGATGATCAGGGCCGAGATGATGAGGAAGCGCATTGGGCCAAGGTCGACCATCGCTTCCGACAGCAGGGTGATCACGAAGGCACCCAGGATCGGCCCATAGATGCTGTTGAGCCCGCCCAGCAGCAGCATCGAGAGTGCCAGGGAGAGAAAGCCGAAGCCGAAGATCTCCGGCGAGGCAACTCTGACGTAAGTGGAGTAGAAGCCGCCTGCGACGCCGGTGAAGAAGGCACTCAAGCCAAGCGTGAGCATGCGCTGACGCGCGAGCGATATGCCCCGGCTGATCGCGTAGTCCTCGTTGTCGCGCAGCGCGATGATGCTCGTGCCGAAGCGCGATCGAACCAGGCGGTGGAGGTAGATGGTGGAGAGCACGAGCAAGAACAGGCCGACGTAGTAGTAGCCGAACTTGCCGTCTCGCGCGAAATTGTAGTCCCCGATCTTGAGGGGTGGCAGCAGCGGCATGCCCATCGAGCCGCCGGTAATCTCCTCCTGACTCAGAACAAGCTGAAAGCAGAGCTGGCTGAAGGCAAAGGTAACGAGCACGACGTAGATGCCCTTCAGCCGGAGCACCGGCAGGCAGACGATCAGCGCCGCGATGACGCCGATCACGCCCGCGAGAGGAATCGTCAGCCAAGGCGTGATGCCGATCGTCTTGGACATGATCGCCGAGCCGTAGACGCCGGCGGCGAAGAAGGCGATGTGGCCGAAGTTGAACACGCCGGCATAACCGAGGCTCAAGTCCCAATTCGACGCCACGATCGCGTAGATGAAGGTGATGATTAGCAAGTGGCGGATGTAGGGCGAGGGGACGACGAGTGGCAGCAGGATCAGGATAAGGAGGCAGATCAGCCTCGCCAGGTTCGGCCCGGTGAGCAGCTCTCGCATCGTGCGCTACCGCTTGCCGAAGAGGCCGGTCGGCCGGCCCAGCAGAACCATGATCATCACGCCGAAGAGGACCGCCGGCGTCCAGTAGAGCCCGATGAAGAACATGCTGATGGCTTCCATCAGGCCGATGACGTAGGCCGCGCCGATGGTGCCGCCGAGACTACCGAGACCGCCGAAGATGGCGACGATGAGCGCCTTCACCAACGGCTCGTTTCCGAGCCCCGGCGTGATGAAGCGGATGGAGCCGAGCAGAATGCCGGCAAAGCCGGCAAGCGCCGCCGAGAGCCCGAACGCCAAGCTGTAAAGCAGCGGCACGTTCATGCCCATGAGAAGCGCCGATTCCCGGTTCTGCGCGACCGCGCGGATCGCGGACCCGGTTCGCGTGAACTTGAGGAACGCCCAGAGCGAGAACAGGGTGAGCGGCGCTACCGCGATGATCAGCACCTCGTGTGTCGAGATCGCTGTCGACAGCATCCCCACCTTGCCCTCGATCAGGGGCGGGAGCTGTTTGTAGCGTCCGCCCCACACCAGGAGAGCCGAGTTCTCCAGGAAGATGGCGGCGCTCAGTGTTGTTATCACGGCAACGAGAACCACGTCCGGCCGGCGCAGGAACGGGCGAACCAGAATGAACTCTGAAAGGCAGCCCAGACCGATCAGGGCAGCGATGGCAACGGCGATGCCTGCCGCCGGCCCCATCCCCCAGCCAAGGTCCGCGCCGATCTGCCAGGCGATGAAGGCGCCGATGGTCATGAACACGCCGTGCGCAAAGTTGAAGATGCCGAGCGTGGTCCAGATGAGGGAGAGTCCGGTCGCCATGAGCGCATAGAGCGAGCCGAGGACGATGCCGCTCAGTAGGACCGATTGCGCTGTGCCGGCGTCCACCGGTCACTCCTTGCCGAAATACATCTGGATGATCTGGTCGTGATCGAATCCTTCGCTCGCGTCGAGGTCGAGCGCGACCACACCATGATTGATCATGTAGAGTCGATCCGTGAGCTCGAGCAAGAACTCCAGGTCCTGCTCCACCAGCATCAACGGCACGCCCGAGCGCGATATTTCCGCGATTGCATCCAACAATTCGTCCTTGAGTTTCGGCGCGAGGCCGAGTGTCGGCTCGTCCAGCATGAGCATCGTGGGCTCACCCATGAGGCCCGCGCCGATTGCGAGCATCTGACGCTCGCCGCCGGAGAGGGTCTTCGCCTGCTGGCGACGGCGCTCCTTGAGACGCGGAAACAGGTCGTAGACCCGCGCCAAATTGTCTGCCTGCCGCGGCCGCGCCCGC
>JAJDUK010000092.1 GCA_022826665.1 Alphaproteobacteria bacterium
CGGGTGATCGAGAACGCGGTGCGCCAGTCGGCGCCGGCGCAGATCAACGTGCCGCGCGATCTCTGGACCCAGGAGGTCGATATCGAGCTGCCGCCGGTGGTGCACCTGGAGCGCGCGGCGGGCGGCGAGGACTCGGTGGCGAAAGCCGCGCGGCTGCTCTCGGAGGCGCGATTCCCGGTCATTCTCTCCGGCGGCGGCGTGGTGATCGGGGGCGCGATCGATGAGTGCCGGGCGCTGGCCGAACGCCTCGACGCCCCGGTCTGCTCCGGCTACCAGCACAACGACAGCTTCCCCGGCTCGCACCCGCTCGCCGTCGGTCCCCTCGGCTACAACGGCTCCAAGGCCGCGATGGAGCTGATCGCGCAGGCCGACGTGGTGCTGGCGCTCGGCACCCGCCTCAACCCGTTCTCGACGCTGCCGGGCTACGGCATCGATTACTGGCCGAAGGACGCGGCGATCATTCAGGTGGAACTGAATCCGGATCGCATCGGGCTCACCAAGAAGGTCACGGTCGGCATCTGCGGCGATGCGAAGAAGGTGGCGCGGCAGCTTCGCGAGCGGCTCTCGGCCCCCGCCGGCGACGCGGGACGGGAGGAGCGCCGGGCGACGATCCACAGCACCCGGTCCGCGTGGCTGCAGACGCTCGCCAGCATGGACCACGAGGACGACGATCCCGGAACCACATGGAACGTGGACGCGCGGACTCGCGAGCCGAACCGGATGTCGGCGCGGATGGCGTGGCGCGCGATCCAAGACGGCTTGCCCAAGGACGCCATCATCTCGTCAGACATCGGCAACAACTGCGCCATTGGCAACGCGTATCCCACCTTCGAGGAGGGCCGGAAGTACTTGGCGCCCGGCCTTTTCGGCCCGTGCGGCTACGGCTTCCCGGCCATCCTCGGGGCCAAGATCGGCTGCCCGGACGTGCCTGTCGTCGGCTTCGCCGGCGACGGCGCCTTCGGTATCTCCATGAACGAGATGACGTCGATGGGGCGCGAGGGTTGGCCTGCGATCACCATGGTGGTCTTCCGCAACTACCAGTGGGGCGCGGAGAAGCGCAACTCGATCCTCTGGTACGACAACAACTTCGTCGGCACCGAGCTGAACCCCGACCTGAGCTACGCCAGGGTGGCGGACGCCTGCGGGCTGAAGGGCGTGGCGGTGAGCGGCATGGGGGAGCTGACGACGGCGCTCCGAGAATCTTGCGCGGCGCAGGCGGACGGCGTCACCACTTTCATCGAGGTGATCCTGAACCAGGAGCTGGGCGAGCCCTTCCGCCGCGATGCGATGAAGAAGCCCAACGTGGTGGCGGGCATCAGCGGCGCCGACATGCATCCCCAATAGTGGACATCGTCGAGCGCCTCATCGCGCAAGCGAAACAGCGTCGGCGCACGGTCGCCCTGCCGGAGGGCGACGATCCGCGAATCCTCCAGGCGGCGCGGTGGTTGCACGACGAGGGCATCGCCCGGCCCGTCCTGATCGGCGCGCGTGGGGCGCTGGAAGAGACCGCCGCAGGGGCGGGCGTTTCGCTCGATCCCATCGAGAGTGTGGCGCCGGCAGAGAGCGGCGCGCTCGACGCTTACGCCGCGCTATACCTCGAAGGCCGGCCGAAGGCGAACGAGCGGGTAGCGAAGCGCCTGCTCGCCAAGCCCTTGTTCTACGCGGCGATGGCGGTGAAGGCGGGCGATGCAGATGGGCTCGTGGCCGGCGCCAGCCAGCCCACGGCGCGGGTCATCGAGGCCGGGCTGATGTCGGTGGGGCTTGCGGACGGTATCACTATACCGTCGAGCTTCTTCATCATGGTCCCACGCGGCGGCGGCGAGCCGCTGGTCTTCGCCGACTGCGCCGTCAACGTCGAGCCGGACGCGGAGGCGCTCGCGGATATCGCCATCGCCTCGGCCGCGAGTGCCGAGCGCCTGCTCGGCGCGCCCGTGCGAGTGGCCCTGCTCTCGTTCTCCACCCATGGCAGCGCGAAGCACGAGCGGGTCGAGAAGGTACGCCGCGCGGTGGAGATCGTGCGCGCGCGGGCGCCGGAAATCGCCATCGACGGCGAGCTGCAGGCGGACGCTGCGCTCGTGCCGCGCGTCGCGGCGCTCAAGACGTCGCGCGGAACGCGCGCGGAGCACACCACGAGCTCGAGCGACGTGGCGGGGCGGGCCAACGTCCTGGTGTTCCCCGATCTCGATGCCGGCAACATCGGCTACAAGCTGTGCGAGCACGCAGGCGGCATGCGCGCGATCGGCCCCTTCCTGCAAAGCTTCGCGCGGCCCATATGCGATCTCTCGCGGGGCGCGACGGTGGACGACATCGTGGCCGCCGCGGCCATCACCGCCGCGATGGCCTGAGCGTTTATCCGCGCTCGTCGATGGGGACGTAGTCGCGCGCCTCGGGCCCCGTATAGAGCAGGCGCGGGCGGATCAGGATGTTGTTCTCCAACTGCTCCATCGCCTGCACGGTCCAGCCGGGAATGCGCCCGATGGCGAAGATCGGCACGAACAGGTCCTCCGGAATCCCGTGCAGGTAGTAGACGACACCGGCATAGAAATCGACGTTCACGTTGACGCCGTGCCGGGCGTAGGGGCTCATCGCCTTGACCAGCGCTTCGAGGATCGCGTGCCAGTGGGGCTCCCCCATCTCCTCGGAGAGCCGCCTGACACCTTCCCGCATGTGCCGGGCTCTGGGGTCCTCGGCCCGGTAGACCCGGTGGCCGAAGCCCATGATCGGCTCGCGCGCCTTGCGCTTCGCCTTGACGTAGCCCGCCGCCCTGGCCGGATCGCCGATCTCCTTGGCCATGCGCATCACGTTCTCGGCCGCGCCGCCGTGTGCGGGGCCAGAGAGCGCGGCCACCGCCGCGGTGATGCCCGCATGCAGGTTCGCATCGGTGCTGACGACAACCCGGGCGGTGAACGATGACGCGTTGGAGCCGTGCTCGGCGTGCAGCACCATGTCCGTGTCCATCAGCGCGCAAGCGTCCTCGCTCGGCGCCTCGCCCTTCAGCATGTAGAGGAAGTTCGCGGCGTGGCCGAGGTCCCGGCTTGCCGGCACCGGCTCCCGGCCCTGGCGAATGTGGTGGTGCGCGGTCACGATCATCGGCACCTGCGAGGTGAGCCGGATGCCCTTGCGCCGGGTCGCTTCCAGCGAGTTGTCGCCGGTCTCGGGATCATAGGCAGCGAGCGCAGACACCGCGGTCCGCAGCACATCCATGGGGTGCGAGTCCTTCACCGCGCGGATGATGTCGTGGACCGCGCCGGGCAGAACGCGCGCTTCCCTAAGTTCAGCGTCGAAGGCATCGAGCTCGGGGCGCGTCGGCAACGCGCCGTGCAGCAGGAGGTAGCCGGTTTCCTCGAAGGACGAGTGCTGGGCGAGATCGTGGATGGAGTACCCGCGATAGCGGAGTTCGCCGGCCCGGCCGTCGATCAGCGTGGTGGGCGAGCGGTCGAAGCACAGGTCCTTCAAGCCGCGATGCACCGCGGGCTGGTTCGCATCCGTCATGTGTCGCCTCTCCTCCTCTTCCAGGTGTCGGTTGCAAGCCGGGCGCGAGCCTTCGATGATCGGGCGCTCGCGGTCGGCGGCGGAGGACCCGCACATTTCCTGCCGGCGCGATTCTAACCGGTGCCGCGGGGCAGGCGATCGATCCACGAACGCCCTGCCACCCGGGCCGGAACATCGGAGGCTGGGAGATGGCGAGAATGAAGGGCCCCGACCGCGTGCGTGCCGCGCTCGACGCGGCCTCGCTCGAGTGCGAGATCCGAACCCTGCCCGACTCGACCCGCACCGCGGTGGAAGCCGCGGCGGCTGTGGGATGCACCGTAGGAGAGATCGCCAAGTCGCTGGTCTTCCGATCCGGCGACCGGGCCGTCGTCGCGGTGATGAGCGGAGACAACCGCCTCGATCCCGGCCGGCTCGCCCTTGTGCTCGAAGAAGACGTCCACCGAGCCGACGCGGACTTCGTCCGCGCCAGGACGGGGTACGCGATTGGCGGCGTCCCGCCCCTCGGACACGCCACGCCCATCGACATCTTCATGGACGCCGACCTGTTTCGCTTCGACCGCATCTGGGCCGCGGCGGGGAGTCCCTTCAGTGTGTTCGCGATCGAGCCCGCCCGCCTGCGCGATGCCACGGGGGCGAGGGTGATGGAGCTCAAGGCGGCTTGACGTCGGCCAGCGGCTTCGGGCAGGTCGACGACTCGATCGAAGGGAATCCGATAACCTCCAGCAGCAGCCTGCCTCGGGACTCTCGCGCCTCGAGCATCCGATGTGCCTCCGCCATCGACCCTGCTCGATCGGGTGCGCTCAACCGCGACCGAGCGCCTCACCGAGAGCGCGTCCGACGTCGGACGGCGTGTCGAGCACCTCCACCCCGGCCGCCTCGAACGCCTTGCGCTTCGATGCGTAAGTGCCCTTGTCGCCCATCACGATTGCCCCGGCGTGCCCCATCTTCTTGCCGGAGGGCGATGCGCCGCCGGCGACGAATGCGACGACCGGCTTTCGCATGCCCTGCGCGTACTCCGCCGCGTCCTCCTCCATCGTCCCGCCGATCTCGCCGACGATGACGACGGCGTCGGTGCGATCGTCGGCATCGAGTACCTGCACCGCGTCGCGCGTGGTGGTGCCAAGGATCGGATCGCCGCCGATCCCGATGAACGCGGACTCGCCGAGCCCCGCCTGGACCAGGTTGAGACAGATCAGCGTGCCGAGGCTCCCGCTGCGCGAAACAACACCGACGCCACCGGGTCGGAAGATGTCCGTCTCGAATGCGGGCATGAAGCCGACGAAGCACTCCCCGGGAGTGACCAGTCCGGCGGTGTTGGGGCCCACAACCTCGGCGCCGCTGGCCCGTGCCGCCGCGAGCACCTCCATCACGTCCTGCACCGGGATGTGCTCGGTCAGGACCACGAGCCGCTTGCACCCCGCCTCGATGGCATCCAGCGCCGCCGCCTTCACGCCCAGCGGGGGAATGAACAGCACCGAGACGTCGAAGCCGACCTCGCGCATCGCCTCGTCGGCACTCGCGTGGACCGGAACACCGCAGTGGAGCGTGCCGGCCTTCTTCGGGTTCACGCCGGCGACGATGCGGGTGCCGTACGCCTGCATGCGCTCGGTCCAGAAGGTGCCCTGCTTTCCGGTGATGCCCTGCACGAGCACCCGCTGGTCGCCGTGCACGATCATGACACGCCTCCCGCGTCCCTGACGCCGTTCGCATCCATGCCCCGGCCCGCGCGCTGCTGCGCGTTCCGGCCTGCGTCCACGTCCATGTCCCGACTCATGTCCTCCTCCATGTCCCGGCTCATGTCCTCCTCCATGTCCTGGCCGATGTCTCCTTTCACGTTTCGGTCCACGCGCCCTTCCACGTCTCGGCCATGCGCCCTTCCACGTCTCGGCCCGGTCAGCGAGTCGCTGCGACCGCGGCCGCGATCGCGTCGTCCATGGTCTCGTACGGGGTTACGCCGA